>DAHVLZ010000044.1:0-2284 GCA_027320085.1 Pseudomonadota bacterium | reverse complement strand
TCGGATCCTCCGAACCATGCGCGAGAAAAATGGACTGTGACACACCGGGCGGATCGGGCGGTGGGGCCGGATGGAATGTGGACAGTCCGACCAGTCCCAGGAGTCGCTCCCGGGCCGTCCGGCTCCAGGCCAGAACCACGGCTCCTCCCTGGGAAAAGCCACCCACGAGGATGTTCTGCCGCCCGATGCCCATTTTCTCTTCGGCTTGAATCCAGGTTTCGAGCGATCGGCAGCTCATTTCGAGCCCCGCCTGATCCATTTCCATGTCGGAGGCGACCGCGGCCAGATCGAACCAGGCCCGCGTGGGCCTCAACCCGTTCAGGCGGACCGGCCGGATGGGTGCATCGGGCAGGATCCAGCGGCACTCCGGGAGGTCCAGCGCTTGGGCCAGGGGGGCAAGATCCTGCCCATCGGCCCCCAACCCGTGGAGGAAAATGATGCTGGCCCGCGCCGGACCCCGGGATGGAATGACGAGACTCATCCGGACGATCGCCCAAAATCCGTCCCCGCCCGGACCGATCCGCTACACTGCCCCATGGATTTCCTCCAGAGCCCGATGCCCATGACCCAAAAACCGGAACCCTCGGCCGGACCCCTCGCCGGCAAAACCGCCCTCGTGACGGGCGCCTCGCGGGGGATCGGCCGGGCGATTGCCGGGCAACTGGCCCGCGCGGGGGCCCGGATCGCGGTCCATTATCACACGAGGGCCGAGGAAGCCCGCGCGACCGTGGCGGCGCTCGCGGGATCGGGGCACGGCCTCTTTCCGGCCGACCTGGGCCGGGCGGAGGAGCGACGACGGCTCGTCCGCCAGGTCCTCTCCGACATGGAGGGACCCCACATCCTCGTCAACAATGCCGGTCTCTACCGGCTCACGCCCTTGCTGGAGAGCCCGGAGACGGACTGGCTCCGTGACTTCGAGGATCTCGTGAACGTCAATCTCGTCGCCCCCGCCCACCTGGCCTGCCTGTGTGCCCGGGCCATGGCCGAACGCGGGATCCACGGACGGATCATCAACATCGGTTCACGCGGCGCCTACCGGGGTGAACCCGAAGCCCCCGGTTACGGTGCGGCCAAGGCCGGTCTGCACGCGTTCACCCAGTCGCTCGCATGGGCTCTCGGCCCCCACCACATTGCCGTCATGGCGATCGCGCCCGGTTGGGTCGGAACGGACATGGCCAAACCCCATCTCGAAGGTCCCCGAGGACCCGCCATCCGCGCCCAGAGCCCGCTCGGCCGCGTAGCCCGCCCCGAGGAAGTGGCCGCCCTGGCCCTCTACCTCGCAGGCGAGGAGTCCGAGTACGCCACGGGGGCTGTGATCGACCTGAACGGGGCGTCTTACCTGCGCTGAGACGATCTAGGACTTGGGCAGGAAATGCCGGGCGATCAGGACGCCCGGGCTCGAACACACCATCCGGGGCGGATGGGCCATCCCTTGGCAGAACGCCGCCGTGAGGAGGTTCGCTTCGGGGATAATCTTTTGGAAGATCGGATTGGCGGGCTGCTCGAGCGCCGCCAGGATGCCGGACCAGTTATCGCCGTGGAGGATCTCGGGATAGACGGGGGAGCCGGAGATGATGTACTGCCCATTCAGGTACAGGAAGGGAATGGCTCCCGCATCCACCGCAAAGGGCGGGGCATCGTAGGTATTGAAGAGCGAGCGGACCGCATGCGGCGGGGTCATGAGGGGCTTGCCGGTCCGGGTTGCAGTCTCATAGCCGCTGAAGTCGATCCGGGCACTCTGGTAGCGGGCATGATAAAAGCTGAAGGTTGCAGTGTCCGCGAAGACATCGGTCGTGCTCGAACGCATGTACTCGAGTCCGCGCAGGGACCCGAAACGGAGGAGGGTCAGGATCAAGGGCCAGCGCAAGGCGGCACAGTAGGGGCAGTAGTCCGCCCCGACATAGACGATCTCGGGGTGGTTGGGATGCACAAGTCCCCCCGCGATGGTGCTCATGAGCACGTTGTTGGGAGGCAGCGTGACCAAGAGTCCCCGATGCGAAATGGCGGCAAGCCGGGTCATGACCGGGGCTGGAACGAGAGTGCCCACATGGGCGGCGGCACGCGCCGGGCTCCCCGCCGTTGAGACGACGAGCAGCATCAATCCCCCCACGACCCCCGCCCCGAGCCGGGTGGCCGGCAACCACTTCTTCATAAGAGCGCCCATGTCAAAACCTCCGCTGAAACCGGATCCCCCGGCGGCTGCAGGATACAACCCCTGCCGGATCCGATGGCTAAGTCTATCCGATCGCCGATCCGGTCTCAAACGCTTCCCGGCCTGTCTAGT
>DAHVLZ010000021.1:0-3667 GCA_027320085.1 Pseudomonadota bacterium | reverse complement strand
TCAAGAGCCTCCGAACCGCGAGGAACGGAGCGCATTCGGAAACCTCGTCCGAATGCCGGGTTAGGCTGAGTGGAAGGAATAACAGATGTGAACGACCGTAAGGATCGTTAACCAGAACAGGCGAAATGAGGTTGACGCCCTAAGGCGAGCGCCTGACCCAAAACGGGAACGAAGTCGGTTGCGTTTCTTTAATGTAGGCGCACAGAGGCATCAGACTTCCGGTCCAAAGGTCGATTCCTCCCCACTCGTGTTTCTGACAGGCAACCTGGTAAGCCCCATCGCGTCCCGAACGTGGAGCAGCGCGTTATCACAGGGACAGCAACCCGCAAGGGACGCCCATGCGCGAGGGGGTAAAGGATTCGGGAGAAAGCCAACGCCCCATTGTAATGATGGGGATAGGGTCCGCTCTCTTCTCAGGAAGAGGGCCATGACCTGGTCTGAAAGGACGCCCACTTCCCGAAAGTCGTTCATCGCGAGAGTCATTGGCGAACTTCTGAACAACCGCCAGCTAAAGCAGGCGGGTTCGTATTGCGGACTGAAAGTCCGGAGACGCGTCGCCTGAACGACGCGTCCTACTCCCCTTCCATCTGGAAATCATCGTTGGAACGCGGCTCAAAGTGATGCTCCAAATAGGTCTTGATCATTTCCTCCGTCATTTGCCCCACCGTTGCACAGAAATACCCTCTTGCCCAAAAATGCTGTCCCCAGTATCTCTTCCGTATGTGGGCAAATTCCTCGAACAGCTTGCTCGACGTCCTCCCTTTGAGCCGCCTCATGATCTCACTCGGCGCCAGGGTCGGAGGGCTGCTCACCATAATATGCACATGATCCTGGCTTACCACTCCCTTGATGATCCGGATCTCGAACGCTTCGCAGGTCTCCCTCACCAAATATATGGTCTGGGCAGAAAGTCAAGAGGTTTTGTCCTCTTTTAAGTCCTTGTGGTTCAAAAACTCCGGCGGCTTCGAGAGCCAGTTTGGCGACAGAACTCACGCGGACTTTTCTCCCGGGGCGGGATTCCGGTTCCCTGTTCTTTGAGACCGGGACAAATCTCCCCTCCGGATACCCATTCTGTGGCTTCCTTCATTCTTGTGCTTTCTCCCCGAAAGAACGCGTCGTAAAGCGCATGACAACTGACCCAGCGATAAACTCGATTCTCCTTTGGGAGGAATCGGTCGCGCCAATATATCCGGCCTCTCGGAACGCATTCCGTGACCACGATGGATGATTCGCGCCTGCCGTGCACCAAAAGGAGAATACAGATGCGGCCTCTCTTGCGGCCCCTCTCGTCAGGGCTCTCGGCAGGTGGTGTCCGTTCCGGCCATCGTCAGACCTTTGCAACCGTGTTGCGGGAGGAAAATCCCTTTCGTTTTCTGAATATGACAGGATCCCTTAGTTTTTCTTCATCGGGACCTCTGCCCAACTGGGTGAAAGAGCGTTCCCGGCTGTCTCGTTTCGGGGCCCGTCATGCGGCCGCCGTGTAGGTCGTGCCTTTTGTCCAGATCGCCCATGCCATGCGAACCATCTTGTTGGCAAGGGCCACCGCCGCCTTGTTCGGGGTGTCCTTGCGCTTTTTGAGTTCCAGAACCCAGGCCCGGAGCTTGCCGTCCTTCATCTTCCCGGATCCGGTCATCTCCGCGGCCCGGATCGCCGACTGCGCGCCCTCCACCAGAAGGCTCCGAAGCCCCGTATCCCCGTGCTTCGTGATTCTTCCCAGGCGGATCTTGTCGCCTGAGGTATGCTGGCTGGGAACGAGCCCCAGAAAGGCCGCCATGTCCCGGCCGTTCCTGAAGCGTTTCGGATTTCCGATGACCGCCACCAGGGAGGCTGACACCATGGGGCCGATGCCCGGAATCGTCTGAAGACGACGGCTCGTCTCGTCGGTTTTCACAAGGGTGTTCATCATCGTCTCGATCTCCATGATCGTTTCCGAAAGATGGCGGATCTCGCCCTGGAGCCTCCGGATCAGGGTGCGGGTGACAAGGATCAGCGTATTGCTCCCCTCGTCCAGAACTTCCGAAAGGCGAGATTCCAGGGCCGCTATCCCCTGGGGAAGGACGAAGCCCCTTTCCAGAAGAAACGCCCGGATCCGGGCGGCCAGTGCCGTCCGTTCCTTGATCATCCCCTGCCGGGTGGCGATCAGCATTGAAAGATCCTGCTGCTCGGGCGTCTTGACCGGGACCGATGTGGTTTTCGGGCGAAGGGACGCTTCTCCAATCGCCTCCGCATCGTTATAATCGTTTTTTTGCGATGTTGCATATGGCTTTACATGATGCGGAGGAATCAGTTTGAGTGTATGTCCAAGAGACTGGCAATACGTTCCCCACCACTGCGCTCCTCCGCACGCTTCCATCGCCACGACGACCCGGGGAAGGTCCGTGCGGGCCAGCCAGTTCCTGAAGCCTTCCCGATTGAATTTTTTGCGAAGGATCTTATTTCCTCCAGCATCGAGGCCCACGACATGGAACGTGCTCTTGGATAGGTCCACACAAACGGTGACCAGTGCCGATTCCGGGGTGATCTTCGTCTTCTTGGGGGGCTCGACTTTCATGCGTTCTCCTCATAGAATGGAACAGGGTGTTTGAGTTTTGGGGGAGAGGCGTTGTTGGCGCCTCTCCCTTTTTTTGTCCGGAAAAGAATACCTGATCGGAAGCCGGTATCCCACCCCAGGCTGACCAGACCATTCCATTACTCCGGACCCTCTCCCCGACCTCTCCCGTCAACACTTTGTACCGGTACTTTGTCACCCAGACAAAATGGTATTCGATCTGAAAGACCGTATGACTCCCATATCGATATTTCATCCTGCACCTCCTTTCCGGTGCAGTCATTATGGCAGATCGGGATAGGGGGCAGCCCTCACGGGCTGATCCCCTCCCACACCACCGGGCATGCGGGTCCGCACCCGGCGGTTCAAGAAGTTGAGGTTATGAGAGCCGGGGCACGCCTAAACTATCAAAGTAGGACACCGTGAGAACCTCATTGAGCGCAATTGACTGGCTATGACTCCACCAGCGACTGCCTCCACTTGCCGCATGGGCGGCCACCTCGTCTGACGCACCCAAATTCAGGGCGGCCCGATAGACCGTGCATCCGCGTCTCCAGTGCTTGAGTTGGATCGCCCTCAGTCGGTGGCGTATCCATGAGTCGAGGTCTTTGAAGGTCTTTGGCGTTTCAGCCAGGCGAAAGTAGGACTTCCATCCCGGCACATAGCGCCTCATCCGTTCAGCCACCTCTGTCAGGCTCCGTCCACCCGAGCGGCGGGTCATCTCCCTTATGCGATCTTTGAAGGCTTTCAGTGCCTTGGGGGCCACTGCGGTCTTGACCGTATCGTTGGACCACCGACGAAAGCAGTAGCCGAGAAATTTTCGTCCGAAAGCGGGGCCAACCGCGGTTTTTGATTCGTTCACCTTCAGGTGAAGCGTCGCATAAAGGCGTTTCAGTGATTGTAGAACGCGCTCGCCTGCCCTCTGACTCCGTACATAGATGTTGCTATCGTCAGCGTACCGGGCAAACTTGTGTCCCCTTCGCTCCAGTTCCTTGTCCACTTCGTCCAGCAACACGTTGGCCAGAAGCGGCGAGAGCGGAGACCCTTGCGGGGTTCCCTCCAACCGATCCAGCACCACTCCACCTCCCATGATGCCGGCTTGAAGATACCGGCGGATCA
>DAHVLZ010000010.1:0-117360 GCA_027320085.1 Pseudomonadota bacterium | reverse complement strand
CCGGCCAGGTCGGCTTGAGCCAGAAACTGACCTGATCCTGGGGGATGGGTGCCTTCGCGTGCGTCAGCATGTCCGGTGGGCCCACGGCGCACGACGCGAGAAGAACGGTCACGAGCGGGAAGATCGCCAAGCGCAGGGATGACTTCATGGGGATCCTCCCAATTACGGCTCTGGGGAAAGCTAAGGGGCGGGTCGTGTGCGGCACGTTCCGCTTGAGCGCCTGGTGGAGCGTCGGGTACTCAAAGGCTGCGCCCATCAAAATGCCCCACCTTGATCGGTGACCAGTCGACACCATCCAAGCAACGGGCGTTAATAGCAACCATGTAGCTACCAGAAGGCGCTATGCCTTCGCTAAATGGCGCACACCCGCACTTGGGGCAGTAGCGATGTTTGATGGTGTGCTTGTTGAATGTGTATGTGCCCAGGCCGTCCTCCGGACTGAGCAAACGAAAATTCTCGCGGGCGATAAACCAGTGAAGCGAACCACGCTTGCTGCAAATCGAGCAATTGCACTCCATAATTTTCTCCAGGTTTCCTTCGGCTTCGAACGCGATCTGCCCACAATGGCAGCTACCTTTGTATATCATTGGATCGCTCCTTTCTCCTGATTCACGCAGCAGGCTGCGCTTTTCATCAGTTTAGCCCACTCCCGCTGCATCGGCCGGGTCGCCCCCTTCCTCCAGCCGGGGGGGCAGTTCCAAGACTGCACGACCTGCCGTTCCCGGGCCTCACTTCGATCTGAACAAGGAATGAACGTTTGATCACGCCGCGGGGTACTGCTGGCAACGGACAGGTGCGAACCGCGCTCATAATGGCCCGATCCAGGCTGGGGTGGCCAGTCGACTGTCGCAACTCCACATAAGTGGCCTGCTGGTTTTGATACACAAATGCGACAGTAGCCGTCCCACCCAAGCCTGCCACGAAGTTCTGTAGGGGGTGATGCCCTTGCATACATCGGTACAAAGCCTGAGCCACCGCCCTCGAGAAGGAAGCAGTCATCGGTTCTCCTCCAGGTCCCGGTCGTGCAGACGGGCCTGAATGCGCCGCCAACCAGCGGAGCGCAAGGATCCGCGCTTGGGCAATCTGTGCCGGGGTGGCGATCCGTTCCATGAGGCGCATTGGTTGGGTGGTGTTTTTATCACCGCTCGCCTTGGCAATGAGGAACCACTTGAGCGCCAAGACGCAGTTCTTCGGAACACCTTGGCCGTGAGCGTACATGGCACCCAGGCTGTACTGCGCCTTGGCGTCTTTCTGCGCGGCGGCCAGGCGATACCACTTCACCGCCTTGGTGTAATTCTTCGGGACGCCTTGGCCGAGGTAGTAGGCATCCCCCAGGTTGTACTGCGCCCTGGCATATCCCGAAACGTGTCCCTTCCCAATCTTGAGGTCGTTCTGCGGGGCACCCTTGCCTGAGGGGGAAGGAACCCTCACTACGTTGATCTCCCGAAATTCGTATCCCCACGCGGCATCCTTGCGAAACAACTTCACCGCCTGGGCGAAGTTCTGTGGGACGCCCTGGCCGTGGGCGTACATGGTTCCCAGTCTGTTCAGTGCCTTGGGGTATCCAGTCAGGTGATACCACTTCGCCGCCTTGGCGTAATTCTTCGGGACGCCATGGCCGAGGTAGTAGGCATCCCCCAGGTTGTTCAGCGCTTGGATGTATCCCATCGGGGTTCCCTGCACGATGGCCAGACGAAACCACTGCACCGCTTTGGCGTAGTTCTTCGGGACGCCCCTGCCGTGGGCGTACATTGCTCCCAGGCTGTTCTGCGCCCTGGCGTATCCCTGCATGGCGGCCAGACGATACCACTTCACGGCCGCGGCGTTGTTCTTCGGGACACCCCAGCCGTAGGCGTACATTTGACCCAGGCTGTACTGTGCCTTGGCGTATCCTCGCACGGCAGCCAGGTGATACCACTTCACCGCCTTGGGGTAGTTCTGCGGGACGCCCTGACCAGAGGCGTACATTGCCCCAAGGAAGTATTCCGCTTTGGCGTCTTCCCGCATGGCGGCCATGCGAAACCACTTCACCGCCTTGGTGAAGTTGGACCGGACACCCACGCCGAAGTATGCAATTCCCAGTCTGTACTCTGCTTGGATGTATCTCTGCATGGCAGCCCGGCGATACCACTTCGCAGCCTTGGCAAAGTTCTGGGGGACGCCTTCGCCGCAGGCGTAGGCAACGCCCAAGCCATACTGCGCCCAGGCCTCTCCCCGCCCGGCAGCCCGGCGATACCGCTTCACATTCTGGGCGTAGCTTTGCGGGATGCCATGGCCGCAGTTGTGCACTATTCTGCTCAGCCCCCATAGGTGAAACCATTTCCTGGCCTTTTTTATGGCCTTGGCGTGGTTCTGTGGAATACCCTGTCCTTGGTGGAGGTAGGCGTTCCCCAGTCTGAACTGCGCCCGGCCGTATCCTTGCGCGGCAGCCAGGTGATACCACTTCACGGCCTTGGTGTAGTTCTGCGGAACGCCCAGGCCGTAGTGGTACATTCCTCCCAGGCTGTACCCCGCTTTGGCGTCTCCCCGCATGGCAGCCAGGCGAAACCATTTCATGGCCTCCCCGTCGTTCTGCGGGACACCATGGCCGAGGAAGTAGGCAACCCCCAGGTTGTACTGCGCACGGGCGTATCCCTGCTTCGCGGATTGACGGAAGTCGCCTATCGCCTGTGGGTAGTCGCCGCGCTGGTTGGCAGCCCTCCCCGCCAGATATTCCGTCTTCGCAGTGTGGGGCGCAGCATATCCTGCCGTCGGCAAAGCCACGAGAACCAGAAACAACAGGGTCCGTTTCATCTTTGTTTCTCCCTGATTCGCCCAACCGGCTGCGCACCTCTGCAGTGTATCGCAATCCCCCCTGCATCGGTGCCCCCCAAGATCAACGCCCCAAGCAGCCCGCCCGGGCTCCTTGCGGCCCATGCCGTCTGCTACACTCGTTCATCAAGTAATGGACAGAGCGGGAGTGAGTGAGAAAACCTATTGGTGCCGGGGGAGGGCATCGACCCCTCACATCCGTCCCCCGAGGCGGACATCCTGGGGTTCGAGTGCCGAAAGCGCAGCACTGGATGGCAATCCCTGGTGACGTCGAGTGCGTCCCACTTGTGACCGCATTCTGGGAACCGGCGGAGCTGCTTTGGGATCGTCGCCATTCACGCAAGACTGAACAAGTGATCCAGGTGCGGTTGGACAAACCACCAGCGAGAGGGCGTCTGCATCACTTGTTCGTGGCGCACCTCCTCGCACGTGCCGACCCGGTGTCCGTGTTGCGGAAGGTCCGCCGGAAGGCTAGGTTCATGACACAGCAAGACGAATTGGAAGGATGGAGTATGCCCTCAAAACATCAACTTGCAGGACTGGTGCCCAGACCTCGTGTTCGGGTCCATGTCGCGGGTCCGGGAGGATGCGAAATGTCGACCACCGCCAAAAGACTTACGGGACGTGATCGCGTAATTGTCGCGGCCCTCATGGTCCTGCCCCTCACGGGGCATATGAGTCCCTCCTTTCTGGCCAAACGAATCGTGAGCCCCCCGGGAAACAAGGCGGCGGGACATAAATTAGCAGCTTTGGCCAAACCGCTTTACGTCAGGAAGGGCCACCTCTATATTCCCAACCGAAAGATCGATGACCTGAACGCCAGTCTGATTGCACCCCGACGTTATGATTTCAAACTTGGGATTTCCTATCGAGCGGGACAGAAGGGAGGGACAGAATCGTTCGTCCTCCTGAAGCTCCCCGAGCCCTCTTTTCTGGAGAGCATCGGGCTCGCGACCGGGCTGGCGGGAACCCACTCCATTTTGAGGAGCTGGATCTCGAAGCTCAAGCCCATCCCGCCCAAGGGCACCATCATCATGATGCCTGCATACGGGTTGGATAAGGATAGTTTGATCCCATGGGCACTGTTCTTTGCCCGCATGGGATGGAATGCCATTGTTGTCAACCTGCGCGGGCAGGGGAGCTCGAAGGCCCGATACCTGACCTGGGGCACGAAGGATGCCGGTGATATCCGTCGTCTGGTCGCCCTGCTGAAGAGCCGCCATCTTCTGGTGAAGCCACTTTTGTATTTCGGGGTGTCCTATGGTGCGGGCGTGGCGCTCATGGCAGCGGCCCACAATCCCCAGCCCGATGGGGTGATCGCCATTGCACCCTGGTCAAGCATGCGGGAAGCCATCCCCCGGTACGCCAAGGCTCGCGGCTGGTTGCATCCCGGTATTCACGCGGTGAAATGGGCTATCGCGGAGAAGAGGGCAGGCGCACTGGCCGGCTTCGCCGCCGTGTCCGCCGCTCCCGCCTTGGTGGTGGGGCAGATCAGGGTTCCGGTTTTGTACCTCGGCGGGGAATCCGATGTGGTGACCACGCCCAAGGAGATTGAAGATCTGGCAGGAAAGACCCCGCGAGCTTCTGTCTCGTTCTTGCCTGGTGTTTCGCATGGTGTCGCAACCCGGGACCTTCCCGGCTTTTGTCGGGCGATTGTCGGATGGCTGCTCACGACGATTCACAGCACGGCCGTCGAGCACTGCGACGTCGTCACCAAGATCTTGAAAAATCACAAAATCGATGAGACCTATATGGCAGATCGCGTGGCGACACCTGCTCGGCAGCGAGGGAAACAGGGACGCTGACCTGGAGCGGGAGCACTCCGAACGGACTCATGCCACAGGTCCGGTGAGGCTCAGACTGCCAGCCGCTCAGGCTGGTAACTGTGTGACACGAGGAGAAGACGCTCTACGCCGCGGCATTTCCCAGCGCGCTCCGCCAGTCCAGCGCGTGAGAGAGCCTATTGGTGCCGGGGGAGGGAATCGAACCCTCACCGGGTTTCCCCAACCGGATTTTGAGTCCTTAGCGACAATCTATAAGTATATGATTATATTGGAGTATTATCGTACAATGTGAAAGTGTGTAGGTAAATGTGTAAGCATTCTGAAAAATCATGTATTTCAAAGGCTTTCAGCTAATTGATTCGTGCTGCCGCCGCAATATACCGGAATTGCTTGCGTAAAGTATCGAATAGTGATACTTTATGCGAGTGAAATCGGAATTCAAACATGAGTGGATTCGGGCTTATATAGGCGGCCTTCAGGCCAGAGGAGTTTATCACTTCTCTTCCCGTGAGGCCCAGGCGGAGATGGGTGTCTCCGCTGCTGCCGCCAAGCTCGCCTTGAACCGCCTTGCCAAGCAAAAGCTCATCGCCTCTCCTGCACGCGGCTTCTACGTTATCGTTCCCCCGGAATACCGCTCGCTCGGTTCCCTTCCAGCGGATCAATTCATTCCGGAACTTATGAAGCGCCCCAAAAAACCTTATTATGTGGGGCTGCTCTCAGCGGCGCAATATTACGGCGCTGCCCACCAGCGGCCACAGGAATTCCAGGTCTTCTTGCCAAAGAACCGCAGGCCGATCAAATGCGGCGCGGTGCGCGTCGCTTTCTTTGCGCGCAAGCGCCTGGGCGATGTGCCTCTGCAAAACTTTGATACCCCGCGCGGGCCGCTTGCGGTTTCTTCACCGGAAGCAACCGCGCTAGACCTTGTCGGCTACGCGCACCGGGCGGGCGGACTCGCTCAGGTGGCGACTGTCTTGTCCGAACTTGTCGAACGGCTGGACGAGCAAAGGCTGGCTGCCGTGGCGAACACTGCCCCCGTTCCATGGGTCCAGCGCCTCGGCTATCTTCTGGAGCATATGGGCTTCGGCTCAAAAACCCACGCTCTCAAGGAATACGTGCGCAAGCATGCGCGGGAGTCGGCGATTCTGCTGCCCAAAGCGCCGCAAAAACGGGCCCATTACAACAAGAGTTGGAAACTCTACGTCAATGCAAATATCCGGAGTGAGCTGTGATCTCGCGCGACTACATCACAGAATGGCGTGCCCACGCTCCCTGGGTTCAGGACGCGCAGGTGGAGCAAGACCTCGTTATCAGCCGGGCCTTGGTTGAGGTTTTCTCGCACGCGACATTGAAAGACGCCCTGGCATTTCGGGGCGGCACTGCGCTTTACAAGCTCCATATGAAACCCGCGCGTTATTCGGAGGACATTGATCTTGTGCAAGTGCGCGCAGAGCCAGCCGGGCCGATCATGGACGCGCTGCGTGCCGTCCTCAACCCATGGCTGGGTGAACCGCAATGGAAGCAATCCGAGGGGCGCGTCACGTTTGTTTATAAATTCAATTCCGGGAACACGCCTTCCATCCCTCTGAAATTGAAAGTTGAGATCAACTCGCGGGAACATTTCGCGGTCTATGGCCTCAAGAAAATTCCATTTGCCGTCGATTCAAGATGGTTCACCGGAAGATGCGAAATTCACAGCTATGAGCTGGATGAACTGCTCGGCACAAAAATGCGGGCCTTGTATCAGCGCAAGTGGGGCCGCGACTTGTTTGACCTGGCGACGGCGCTCCAGCATTCAAATGTCAGTCCAGAGCGCATTGTCGAGGCTTTCTCAAAATACATGGAGCACGAGGGCCATCGCGTGACGCGCGCGTTGTTTGAGAGAAATCTAGCGGACAAGCTCGCGGACGCGGAATTTGCCGCCGATATCGGCCCGCTTCTTGCGACGGGATTTGAATGGAACATTGAGAAGGCTGCGCCAATCGTTTCCTCAAGCCTCATCGAGCGCCTGCTTGGCGAGCCCTGGAAGGGCAAAAAATAACAATACTCCGCATACGGTGGTAATCGTTTCCAGAAGGTTAGTAAGATTCGTTGCATTCAGCATATTGCCCGAAACAATCAAATGCGCTCTTCTTGAAGCAAGAGAAGAACCTGTTTTTCCTTGGCGGTTTCAGTTTGCGTTGTCATAGTTGCTTCTCCTTTTTCGTGTTTGAACTAATCCCCGAAGGGATGTGTCCCGTCGGCCATGCGCCAAGGCGCGGCGTCGTACAGGAAAATTGGGGGAGACCTTCAGGGGGAACCGAGGCTTCCTGTTGCACGCCAGAAGCGACCGCGCGTGGCAGGGCTCAGAAAATCCAAGAGGGGTTTGGGCACACGAGCCTTCGGGAGAACGGTGACAACAAGAAACCGGCTGGGAAACAGGCCGAATGCGCTATTGCGGAGGGTGGGGAGAGCGTTGTGCAAGTGCAAGCCTGCTCTTCGCATCAGCCACAAGCTCAGCAACGCCGTGGTTCATCTGAAGCTCGTAATCGCGCTGAAGCCGCTTGTAAATCCAGTCAAAGACGAGTGGGCTCTTGCGGCGGTTCTCGAAAATTTCATCCTGAAGGACACGCGCCTTGGCGGAGGCCTCAGCAACGGACAAGCCTGAAAGGGTATCGTCCCAAAGGCGTTCGGAATGCTCCTTTAGTTTGTCAAGGCGCGACGCCGCTTCCATTTGCTCCCTGAATTGCCAAATGCCAAGAAGAAAAGCCGGGGCAAGGGGTGCTGCGACCTTCAAGACAAAGTCTTCGACGCTGAACCTATTGCGTAGTGCCGGGACAAGAATGACGATGACCACGACGACGAGCATCGTGATGACCGAAGTAGCGTAGCGGCGGCGCTGTCTGGAGTCCCACCAGCAGTTAGAACGCTGGCAAGCAACGCGGCCGATGTGTAGGGGGAGCTCATCGACGGCTGCCGCGTACCAGTTTTTAAGGGGTGGCATTCGTGCGGCCCAATTCTGATACTTGTCCGCCTGCTCTTTGATCAACTCCGGGTCGGGTCTTTTTCCCGCTTTCAGGTCATTCCAGGGAAGGGACAAGACATCGCAGTCGAAGGCTTCTTGTATTTGCGCAGCTGATTCCCCACAGCGCTACGTAGCCCTTGGACGCAGGATCAATGATTACCCCAAAAGCCGTCGCGACGGCAACAGGGCCGCTCACGACGGCCTGCGCGGCGAACACCTTCTTTGCCGTCGTATAGAGCTGGCGTTGTGCGGCAAGGCGCTGGAGTTGCTTGTCCATGTTTTGTTCGGTCGCAATCACACACTGTCAGTAGTAATACGTCGGGAACTTGTTGTTATAAAGAAGTCTCCACGAATCGAATGCAGCCGAGATGTCGCCGTTGCTGGCTGCCTCTTGTGCCTTCTCGGCCCGAATAGCTGCTGTGTTGAGCTTCGAGAGGGCGTCGCCACGAGCAGCGTCAGTCTTGCACGCAGGGATGTATCCCGAAATGCCTTCAGGGTCTTGCATTGCGGCAAGCTGCGAATCACGAAGCTGGCAAAGGATTCCCTTCACATCTAAGTCATAGACGATTGTTAGCTCGTCGGCCGCATATTTCGCAACCCGCAGTTCGAGGTAGAAAGACGAAATCGGCACGTCACGATAATACTTCCACGCCTTGATGAAACGCACCAAAGGCTTCACCTTGCCATTGAGCTTTCCGTCGACCGTCCGCACGTATTTGTTATGTGCATCCGGACTCGCTTTCATCCACCCGCCCGCACAATCAGCAATGTCATAGATTTTGTTCCCATTCGCCTCGCGAACATAACCCGCAGGGACGACCTCCGTTGTTTCGGCCTTTGTGCTTCCGAAGGGCACGACAACAGCGGGGCAGCGCACGGTCACGCCCGTATTGGGAAATCGCACGTCGAGGGCATTGCGAACTTTCGTCAGGGACGATGTTGAATTCTGTGTGAGCTGGTCTCTAGGAAGAGAGGCGAGAAAATCCACATCACTGAACCCGGAAATGCTGGTGCCGTTGCCAAATGACCCGATCCGGACAAAGCGCTTCAGGCGGAAATTGTTCGTGAGGCAGGCGTTGAGGGACGCCCGATGGTTCTTGGCCGTCTGAGATTCGGTAGTGCTTGGGGTAAGCTTTGTAAGGAAGTCCCGGAAACCTTCGTCCACTGTTCGCGGCATCGTTGTGTTTCCCTATCGGTACGAGAGTACGCAAATACCGATACGTGTCTCGGTCCATGCCCCATTTCACAAGAATCGTATTTTACCACCTGAATACCTGTAAACTGTAAAACGCTGCGTCAATATCGAACGCTTACATGCGTAAAATATGAAAATGTGTAAGTAAGTGTGTAAGACATCTGGGAATTTCAAACAGATTCTGGCATGTCGTTTTGAAACCTTTTCCATAGCAACATGTCTCCGGCACAAAGTATCAAATAACGCTACTTTGCGACAGTGAATTCAGAATGGCAGAAGCCGTCTGCCGGCGCTAAACCCTTGCGGCAAAGAGGTAAATGCGGTCTTGTGAGAAAGGGGAGCGTAAAGAAAGCAGAAAACGTGGCGGCGAAGTGGATTCCTTGCGGTAGCGGGTTCATCGAGGCGGATGTCATTCGGTGGAAAGAAGCCGTGTGGGAAAAGCGCAGCCGCAGGCGGAACGACCGTGCCGTGCATATCGGCGACCGCGTGGTCATCGCCGAAGTGATGCGGGCCGAGGGAGAGTGGCTTGATCTTCTGGTTCGCTGTTGCTCCGTAGTGAGTAAAAAGTTTGGCTGTAAGGTTCCGGCTCTGGCGCAGAACATGCCGGTACGTCGAAAAAGGCACACTATCGAGAAGGGCAACCCCGAACGACTTCTCTGGAGCGATGAGAGCGCCCGGGCGTTACTGATTAGCAAGTTCCTTTCAGGCAGGTAAGCGGAAGGCGTTACCCCATCACTCGAAAGTTAGGTGTCGGCTTCCGTTCATTTTGGCTGTCGTGTGGTCGGGTAATTCTTATCACAGTTTTTCGGGCAGCCCGGCACAGGTTGAGGGCGGACGAAAAAGTATCAGGTTTTGGAGCCAAAGCCGGCGCGCGTTGCACAGCACCGGCCAGCAATCTCCACGTCGACGATCCACTGCCGGCTGACGCCAACTTTCCCAGCCAGAGACTTCTGATCCAGACCAAGCCTGATGCGGTGGTCCCGAATAAGAGCCCCAAGGTCAGCCGGTGTTCGAATGCGCATTTTGTCCTCCTGCTGCGCCAGATGTCAGCGTACGTTGACATTGTATCAAAGTCGGCGATCGGCGACAATGCAAAAAGTCATCGCTCGACGACATTCCGAAATGTCAGCGGTCGGCGACATTGTTTGCTTGTACGGGCACAGGAAAGGAGTTCTGGAAAGAGGCGTCTCGCAACGCCTCGAAGGTTTCGCGATGAGAAGCGGTGATATTCGTGATGGCGCGCCTCATGCCCTGATGTGGCCGGAACTGGAGGCTTCCGCCGCGTAAGTCGAGAACGGCTTCTTGGCCTCGAAGTGCAGGTCGCGCTCGACCGGCAGGCCAAGCTGCCCGCGCAACGAAGCGAGTTCGGCCAAGCTCACGGAGCCAAGTTCTGGAAACCCCATACCGAGGTCGCAGAGGCCAAAGGCGATATCGGGGTCCTCGGGGTCGATTTCGGTCAGAAGCCAGGTGCAAGCCGGCGTCCGGCGTAAACAGCTTCACGACAGGCCAGAAGTCGATTTCATCGTGCGTGCCGCAGACGGGCTCCTGCCTGCGGCCGTTCTCCAGCAGGCGGGCTTTGAGTTCAGATGTAAGAAGTTTCCTTGTCGTCTCCTTCGTGGGTTCATCACTGCGGAGACAGGACAGCCGCGCGGACAAGCGAGCCGGCCACCCGGAGGCCGAAGGCCGAAGGGGAAACTGGCAACACGGGAGCGCAATTCTTGCGCGAATGGAGCGGGCCGCCCGTTGACCGGCTCCGCGCGCGCAGCTAAAGTCGCAGAACGTTATGATCAACTGTCACGAAGTCAGGAGCGGCAGGAAAAGGCGAATCGAGCAAACGCCGGTAGCGAATGGGCGATTTGCATATTCACCGGGGTGGTGTACAGTGGTGAAGACATATTCTGGGGTGCCTGATGATGAACAAGAAAAAGGCGGAAAAAGGAAGCGGAAGGGCTGCAAACGCCCATTGGGTGCGTGCGTCGATCAGCTTCCAGCCCGATCTCTACGGGACGCTTCAGGGACTAGCAAGGCAAAAAAAGGTCTCACTGGCTTGGGTCGTAAGGGACGCGGCGGAACGGTACGTCGTTGATGAAAAGAGCAGGAGCGCGAACAGGGAATGAATAGCAACGGCAAGCCCACTTACGGACCGGCAAACCCGCATCCGCTTTCGCAGCTTCGGACGGAGTTGGTTTGGGAAGGAAAGTACGACGAGTACGGCAACCGTCGCGAAGTGGACGTGGCGGGCTGCACGATGCCGATGCAAAAGATTGAGACTATTGATCAACCCAGGAGTGAAGCAGCAGCCGCCGGCCAACTGGCCATGTTCGAAAAGTGTACTAAACGCCTAGACGACTTTAGGAACATGCTGATTTGGGGCGACAACAAGCTTGTGACGGCATCGCTACTTAAGGACTTTAAAGGCAGCGTGGACCTAATCTATATTGATCCGCCGTTTGACGTTGGCGCGGATTTCACAATGGACGTTCCGATTGGCGATGAGAATGAGACGGTGGAAAAGGACCAGTCAGTTCTTGAAGCTGTTGCGTATAGCGATATCTGGGGAAAAGAGACAGACTCATATCTTCAGATGATGTACGAACGGCTTTGCCTGTTCAAAGACCTGCTCTCGGACACGGGAAGCATCTTTGTCCATTGCGACTGGCACGTTGGGCATTTCCTTCGGTGCCTTCTGAATGAAGCTTTTGGAGTAGAAGGGTTTCGCAACGAGATTATCTGGTACTACTACAACAAAATGCACGACGTTAGAAAACCAATGTTTCCGAGGTCTCACGATACCATTCTGTATTTTGTGAAATCGCCTGCCGCGTTCACAAAGTTTCAACAGCAAAAGGAAAAACGGGAGAAACCGACCCAACAGCTAGTCCGAAAGAAGGTCGGTGGACGGATGGTGAACGCGCGTGATGAAGAGGGAAACGTGCTCTACCGGACAGCTGAAGAGCGAACTGTGGATGACGTTTGGCGTATACCGATGCTCCAACCAGCAGATAAGACACAGAACACTGGATTTGCAACGCAGAAGAATGAACGGCTTCTTGAAAGGATTCTCCTGGCGGCTTCAAAGGAAGGGGACCTTGTTGCGGACTTCTTCTGTGGTTCCGGGACGACTGGCGCGGTTGCAGAACGGCTGGGGAGGCGTTGGCTTATGTCTGACTTGGGGCGTTTCGCAATCCATACGAGCAGGAAGCGCCTTATTGAGTCGCAGCGCAAGCTTCATAGTGAGGAAGAAAGCTATCGTGCTTTCGACGTTTATAATCTCGGGCGCTATGAGCGCCAGTGGTGGCAAAAGGCTTCGCTGCAGGACGCCGATGAAGAACACCGCCGGGTTGTTCTGGAGTTTTTTCAGGCTGAGGTGTTGCAGAATACCCCGTCGCCGCTCATCCACGGCCGCAAGAGCGGTGCTTTCTGTCACGTTGACGGTATCGATTCGATCTTTTCGCGTGGCGAAGCGGCGGCCGTGGCTAAAGCAGTCGCCGCCACCGGAGGGCATGAGTGCTATTGCCTTGCGTGGGAATTCGAAATGGATCTCCGGCTCACGGTCGCGGCCCTAGAGTCGGAGCTTGGCGTAAAGCTGAAGCTTATTCAGATTCCACGCGAGATCATGGAGCGGAACCGAAAGAACCCACCGCCGTTCCTCGAAATGGCTGTACTGAAGGCTGAGGCTGTCTATCGTGGCCAGAAGAATGATCGGAGCGTGGATATCAAGCTGACGAAGTTCCTGCCGTCGCTGGCTGAAGTGCCTACAAAAGAATTGGAGGCTCTGAAGGAACGGGCAGTCAAGAGCGGCTTTGATTTCATCGATTTCTGGGCTGTGGATTTTGAGTGGCACCCGGAGCAACCGTTCAATCACCATTGGCAGGACTACAGGACTCGCAAGGACCGATCACTTAAGACGGTGAGCGAGGCGGGGCACAAATATCCGAAGGCGGGCACGTACACAGCCTGCGTCAAGGTCGTGGATGTGTTTGGCTGCGATACCAGCATCACGGTCGAGGTGAAAGTCTGATGCCGGATTTCATTAACCCTTCGGCGCTGGAGCCGCTGTTCGCTCCTTGGGAGGAGCCCGATTCGCACCGCGTCCGTGCGGAAAAGGAAGGGGAGCCGGCCAAAATCGTGAAAGGTCGGCGGCCTTCTCCGATTGTGATCGCGCAGAACATACGGGGAGCAGTCCGGGAGTGGCGGGAAGGCTTCTACGCCGGCGGGAGCGACACGACGCGTCATCTACTAGACTACTGGTTTAACCGTAGCCATCGGCGGACGACAACTGCGGGCGAGGATTTTGAATTCCAGTACTACTTCTGCCAGCGCGAGGCGGTCGAAACGCTTATCTACCTGAAGGAAGTGCGTAAGTTGGAGTGTCTCTCACAGGTCTTTGCAGAGTTTGGGGGACGGGATGCGGAGATCGCCGCGCTTGGGATAACGGAGCAAGAGGATGCCTGGAGCCGGTACGCCTTCAAGCTGGCTACAGGCGCGGGAAAAACCAAGGTGATGAGCCTGGCGATTGTGTGGAGCTACTTCCATGCGTTGCGGGAGTCGGATTCCGATATGGCACGGCATTTCGTACTCATCGCGCCGGGCCTGACGGTGTACGAGCGACTGAAGGACGACTTTCGGCCGGGGAACGGCCGCCCGGATATATTCGATAGCGACCTACTAATCCCGCCAGAGTGGCGCGGCGACTGGAATCTCTCCGTGGTGCTGCAGGATGAAGCCTCGGGTGCGGCGAGCGGCGGGGTACTTTACCTGACGAACATTCATCGTCTGTATGAGCCGGGGAAAAGAGCGAAGGGGCAGGCCGAGACATATAGCTGGATGGGACCTCCCGTGTCGAAGTCCACTGCGCTTGACACGGCGGCCGCACTGCGCGACCGGATCACCAAGCATTCGCGCGTGATGATCATAAACGATGAGGCTCACCACGTATGGGACCCGGACTCGGCCTGGAACGAGGCGATAGGCTTCATACATGAAACGAATCGTCAGCGCGGGGGGAATGGGCTTGCTGCGCAGCTCGATTTCAGCGCGACTCCGAAGGACAATAAAGGGCAGGTCTTCAAGCATGTGGTCTGCGACACCCCTCTGGGCGAGGCTGTGGATGCAGGCATCGTCAAGACACCTATTATCGGTCGCGCCGACAAGAAGCTCGAAGAACAGCCGGGAGAGAACGCAGCATATATTTTCGAGCGGCATCTGCTCCTTGGCTATGAACGCTGGAAGTCGAGCCGGAACGAGTGGGTGAAAAGCGGCAAGAAGGCGCTGTTGTTCGTCATGTGTAACAACACGGCCGAAGCCGACCAAATTACGCAGCGGCTCAATACGGACGAATTGTTCAAAGACCTGAACGGGAGCACGATTAACCTGCACACGAATCTGAAGGGCAAGCTCAAAAAGGAGGGAAAAGGTGCGAGCGCCCGGTATGTCTTCGTTGAGAATGAAAAGGAGATTAGCGACGAGGACCTAAAGGCCCTCCGGAGGCTTAGCCGAGAGCTGGACTCGAACACGAGCCCTTATAACTGCATTGTATCGGTGC
This sequence comes from Pseudomonadota bacterium, assembly GCA_027320085.1. GTDB lineage: Bacteria > Pseudomonadota > Gammaproteobacteria > JAKAQQ01 > JAKAQQ01 > JAJZIH01. Next base: position 103,024 of record DAHVLZ010000010.1, on the reverse strand, counting down.
TGATGCTGCGGGAGGGCTGGGATGTGCGTAATGTCACGACTGTTGTGCCGTTGCGCCCCTTCAGTTCCAAGGCCAACATCCTGCCAGAACAGACGCTCGGCCGCGGTCTGCGCCGGATGACGCCATCCGGCCAGGCGAACGAGATCGTGACCGTGGTCGAGCACCCGGCCTTCGCGAGCCTCTATGCGAGCGAATTGGCACAAGAGGGCCTGCCGATTGAAGTCGTGGACATCGACCGCGTGCCGGCCACGACAGTTTCTATTTACCCGGACGAGGCCAATAAGGACCTGAAGGCGCTTGAGATCGAGGTGCCACGCTTAAGCGGCGGTCACCGTATTCAGGCGACTTTGGAGGGACTGAAGATTGAGGATGTGCGCCGCGAATTCCGCAAGTACAAGCCGCTGCCGCTCGGCGGCGCTCAGGGGCAAACGGAGATTCAATACGAAGGCCGGCATTTGTTCACGAATGAGGTGGTCGAACGGCTGAAGATCAATCTTCCCCTGCTGGAATCGGGTGCCGGCGCGGTCTCCTATTTTGTGAAGCAGCTTGAGCAGGTTTGCAAGCTGCGTAGTATTCACAAGGTGCTTGCGCCGCTGGTGCAGGCTTTTCTTGAAGAGATTCTGTTCGGACAGAAAACGAGCTTGTACGATCAAGCGCTCATCTCCCGGCTGGGGGATTCGGACGTGGGCGAGCATGTTCGGGCGGTGTTTGTTCCGTTGATACGCGCCCGCACAACGACCATAGAAAAGCGCGTCCCTGAATCAGCACCGATAGCGTTGTCAGGCTGGAGGCCGTTCCAGGTGACCCACAGCGAACGCCACCCAGTATTACAGGCGGGCCGTACGCTGTTCAATCTGGTGCCCTGCAACCGCGAGCTAGAAGTGGCGGTCGCCAATTTTGTTGATCGCGGGACGGATGTGGCTGCTTTTGCGAAGAACGCGGGGCCGCAGTGCCTTCGCATAGACTACCTGGCCTCGGGTTCGCGGCTGTCGTTCTATACGCCGGACTTCTTTGTGCGGGCGAAGGACGGGCATTACTACCTGATTGAGACGAAAGGCAGGGAAGATAAGGATGTTCCCCGGAAAGCGCGAGCGGCTCTAGCATGGTGCGAGGCTGCTTCTTCGCCGAAGTGTAAGTGGGAGTACATATACGTTCCGCAAGGGGTGTTTGAACGGCTGACGGGGCATTCGGTCGATGAGCTGGCGCGGACCTGCCAGCCGGCTTTGCAGGCGCTGTTCGAGAGCGAGGATACTTCCGCTCAGATGCCACTCTTCGCAGCGGCTGCAGAAGCCGTCGTAGCCGAAGCGGAGAAGGCTCCGGAGTTGAAAGGCGTCGTGGATGAAACGACTCTTGAGGCACTGCCGCCGCGGTACCGCAAGGCGGTCGAGCAGGCCACAATGCTGTTTCGTTTCTTTGAAAACAAAGAAGGGATGAACTACGCGCCAGTGTTCAATGCGCTTCTCGGGTCGCTCGATGAAGCAGCTCGTGGGTTAGTCGTCCGGCGACTGGAGCCTTTGATGCCGGCGAAGGTTCCGGATCAGAAAACGTGGTTCGACCCGTACCTCCGTGACGTCGATTGCAGGATGGAAACGCATTATCAGAAGATGGCGCAAAACTTAAAGCGAACACTCGTTTTTAACAACGGGATCATGCCGCTCGGGCTTCTGCGTTCGTGCCTGGAGTATGCGCTGAATGACAATACGAAAATCGAGGGGGTCTTTCAGGCTGTGAAGGCGCAGTTTAAGGTGACTGGAGGCCGCGAGCTGCTCGCAACGGTGATGCGTATCTACGAGTTCCGTAATACGCGGGTGGCGCACCAGGAGAAGGATATTACCGACCCGAAGGAGGCCCAGCAACACCTTGTGGGTTGGGTCAAAGGGCTGAAGATGTTGACGGAGGCGGGCCAATGAAGGTCAAGGCAAAAAATTCGGGGATGTTGTCTGAGCGTATAGACGAGGCTCTAAAGCTTCCGAGTGGGGCTAGGTTCTATCGCTGCGCGCTTCAGGTCAACCCGTTCGCATACTTAAACCGGCACAGCAAGCAGACCTCGTTTGCGACGGAAGCGGAATACAATTCCGCGATGATCACGACGTGCCATGAACTCGGGGTTGAAGTCATTGGCGTTACAGATCACTACCGCGTCGATGAATCGAAGGGGCTGGTGCAGGCCGCACGCGCGGCAGGATTGTTTGCCTTCAGCGGTTTCGAGGCTGTCGCCAAAGATGGCGTTCATTTCCTCTGTCTGTTCGATCCCGACAAGGATGCAGTGCTGGAACGGTTCATTGGTGAATGCGGAATTCACGATAAGGAAGAACACTCGCCGACGGGGAGTCTGGATTCTGAAGAGCTTCTCAAATGCGGAAAGGACTGGGGCGCGGCATGTATAGCAGCTCACGTATTGGCCGATCAGGGCGGACTTCTCAAAAAGCTGTCTGGACAGACGCGCGTTAAGGTGTGGCAATCGGAGTTTCTTCTTGTTTGCGCCATTTCCGGTCCCGTGAGCGGTGCCCCGGAAGGCTATCGGCAGATTCTGGAGAATCAGGGTGGAGAGTATTACCGGGAGCGGCCAGTAGCTGTCATCAACGCTTGCGATATAAATGATCCGGAAGACCTGAAGAAGGACGGTGCCTCCTGCTTCATCAAGATGTCGCAGGTGTCGGTAGAGGCACTGCGGCAGGCCTTTCTTGACCCGGAGTCCCGCATCCGGCTGAACAGCGACCCGGCGCCGGAGCCGCACGCCGAATTTTTGGCGATGACTTGGGAAGGCGGCTTCCTAGATGGGACATCGGTGCACTTCAACGGCAACCTGAACGTTTTGGTTGGAGGCCGTGGCACGGGCAAATCAACCATGATCGAGAGCATCCGCTACACGCTGGGACTGGAGCCGCTGGGAGAAGAAGCGAGCCATGCCCATGAAGGTTTTGTCCGGTACGTTCTGGGGGCCGGAACCAAAATCTCGCTGCTGGTGCGTTCGCATAAACCATCTGCACGGTCTTACACCGTAGAACGTTCAATTCCAAATCCACCGGTTATCAAAAGCGAATCCGGGGAAGTACTCACGCTCGCGCCAAAGGATGTAATGCCAGGCGTGGAGGTCTTCGGGCAGCACGAAATATCTGAGCTTGCGAAAAGCCCGGAGAAGCGGACGTTGCTGTTGGAGCGTTTTTTGGACCGAGATCCGAGATTGTCGGGACGAAAGTCAAAGCTCAAGCTTGAGCTGGAACGCTCGCGGGGCCGCATCGTGGATGTGCGCCGCGAAATGAAGGCGCTCGATGAGCGGCTCGCGGCGCTTCCGGGTCTGGAGGAAACGCAGAAACGTTTTCAGGAGGCCGGCCTGGAAGAGCGGTTGAAGGAAAAGAGCCTCGTTATCCGGGAGGAGCGGGCCTTCGCGACTTTTGCGGAGCGGCTGGACCCGATTCGATCTCTGCAGAGTGAACTGGGGGAGGCGCTTCCGCTCGATGCCGCCTTTGTTTCCCCGAAGGCCTTGGAAGGGCTTCCGAACGCCGCTGTTCTCGCGGAGCTCGGCGAAATTCTGGGGAGCTTGAGCACGAAACTTAAGGCGATTGCCGACCAGCTCGCGAAGGCGCTGGCGGACGCGGACAGTGCTGCGGCCGGAACCAAATCTCGCTGGGACGAGAAGCGGAAGGTGATCGAGGAAACGTACGAAAAGCTGCTGCGTGAACTTCAAAAGTCAAAAATCGACGGAGCCGAGTTCATCCGTCTGCGGAAACAGATTGAGGAGCTACGGCCACTGAAGGACAGAAAAGAGGTCTTGCGGCGGGACCTTGAAAGTCACGAAGCGAACCGGCGAAACCTCCTCGCCGAATGGGAGGACGTCAAGGGGAAAGAGTATCGTGAATTTCAAAGCGCCGCGAAGAAGGTGTCGAGCAAGCTGGGAAACCGTGTCCGGGTGGAAGTCACTATGGCGGGCAACCGCGACCCGCTGGAGAAGCTGTTGCGTGAAGTCGGCGGCAACATCAGCGCCGCATTAGACCGGCTGCGGTCGGTGGAACAGCTTTCGCTGCCCGAGTTGGCGCAACGCTGCCGGGAAGGCAGAGAAGCGCTGATGAAGCATTACGGGCTGCCGGGAGGCTCTGCGGATCGCATTGCTCAGGCGGACCTGGACCTGTTCATGCGCATTGAGGAGCTGGAGCTGCCCGCGACCACGAAGATCGAACTGAACACGGCCGCGGATGGAGAAACAGCAACCTGGCAGACTCTGGAAGCCCTATCGACCGGACAAAAGGCGACGGCCGTTCTCCTGCTTTTGCTCCTGGAATCGGAAGCGCCGCTCGTCGTCGACCAGCCGGAAGACGACCTTGACAACCGCTTCATCACGGAAGGCGTAGTGCCGATCATGAGGCGGGAAAAGCGGCGGAGGCAGTTCGTCTTTTCGACGCACAACGCGAACATTCCGGTCCTCGGCGATGCGGAGTTGATTCTGGGCCTCGCCGCCTCGGGAGAGGGAAAGGAAGGACGTGCCAAGATTGTCCCGGAGCACATGGGGTCCATCGACTCACGGCCTGTCCGGGAGTTGGTAGAAGAGATTCTCGAAGGCGGCAAGGCTGCTTTCGAAATGCGGCGTTCGAAATACGGGTTTTGAAGAATGACAACGACGCTCACAGATCTGTTGGGCATCATTAGCAACGGAGAAAATTCGGGGGTCGAGTTCAAGCAGGACGTGATTCAGAACCACGACCTTGCGAAGGAACTTGTCGCGTTCTCGAATTTTCAGGGCGGGATGGTGCTTCTCGGGGTGGACGATGACGGGAGCATAGCCGGTCTGACGAGAGACCGCCTTGAAGAATGGGTGATGACCACATGCCGGGACAAAATCAGGCCGGCCATCATTCCGTTTTTTGAAGTCGTTCGCGAAGTGGAGGCCGGGAAAAACATAGCGATTGTGCGTGTGACGCGGGGCTATGACGTGCACTGCCTGTGGCACAACAACGGCAGCAGGTATTACATCAGGGTTGGAACTCAGAGCCGGGAAGCGACGCAGGAAGAGCTGGCGCGTCTTTTCCAGCAGCGCGGGACGATCCGCGCGGAGCTGAGGCCGGTTTCGGGAGCGGCAATCGCCGATCTCGACTTGCGGCGTCTCCGCGACTACTTTGGCCGCATTCGCCAGCAAGAAGTGCCGCCGGGTGAAGATGAGGCAGCGTGGCGGACCCTTCTGGTGAATACCGAAATCATGACGGAGGAAGGCGTCACGGTAGGCGGGATGCTGCTTTTCGGGCAGACGCCTAACCGTTTTCTTGCGCAAGCCGGAATCGACGCCGCAGCCTTTCAAGGAACGGCAAAAGACTATGACGCGCGGGAACGGACTCCGCTGCGAGGAGCGATGACGCCTTTGTTCGGTGAAGCGGAACAGCTCGTGGAGAATGGCTTGGTGGAGCAGGCCCTGGAGTTCGTCCGGCGGAACACTCGTGTAACGGCGGAAATCGAAAATGGCCGGCGGATCGATCGCCCCGCCTACCCTGCGGAGGTCTTGCGCGAGGGCATCGTGAACGCGCTGATTCACCGGGATTACCTGCTGTCTAGCACGGATATCGAGTTGGCCGTGTATAGCGACCGGCTGGAAATCATCTCGCCGGGGAGGCTTCCCAACGGGATTACACCTGAACGAATGCGGGCGGGAACGAGGGCGTCCAGAAATCAGCTACTGAAAGATATCATGCGGGACTACGGCTACGTAGAGCACATGGGTATGGGTATCCCGCGCAAAATCATAGGAGGAATGCGGGCGCATAACGGCACGGAGCCTGAGCTTATCGAGGAAGACGAGCGTTTTACGTTGCGGTTGTTCGCATAACCGGCGTCCCTCGATAAGGCGCGAAGGTTTGCCCGCAGAATGAGAGAACTGTCATGGCTGACGAAACACGTAATAATGACGTCGAAAAGCTCCTTGCAGACGAAAAGGCGATTGAAGACCGTAAGCAGTCCCTCATCGCGGATTTGCTGAAGCGGAAGGAAGCCGCGATCAAGGAATTTGACGACAAGCTGGCGCGGCTCACCCCAGGATAGAGCTATATGATCATCAGGGGTTTCATTCAACACGGCTTTGGGAAAGCCGGCTCCGACAAACAGCCCTAAGTTTCCATAGCTTGCGGACTTGGCAATGAACTGAAGTACTTGTTTTCTGGTCGGGCTATCAGGAATTCTAGACAAAGGAACCCCACCTAATTCACGGCGATTGCGCTGAGGGAGGAGATATTCTTCACAAGAATGTTATCGCGTTTGACTTCAGTGTCGTTGAATATCGTTGTCTTCATCCTGAAACCACCCTTTTTCGGTTGTACGAACAGCTTGGCGGCGGCGCCGATCCCTTTGTCGATGTGTTCGATGTGGACTGGCTCACAGACAACGCTAGACCGCCATCCTACCATCGCCAGCATATGCCGGCCAGAATCTCCGCGGCTATTGTCGATGATCGTATGAAGAATATGCATCAGTTCTGCTTGGCGTATTGCCATAAATACCGGTGGGCCGACTGGCTCTTGGCGCACTCTGGTCGGCCAAATCTAGCAGGCAGACCTCTGTGGCTGCTTTTTGACCCGCGCGAGGGATCGTCACCCGCATGGACCGAGACCCTTGCAATGGGGCTCGGGGCGAAGCCTAGAGCCCGGTCCGACGGAGTCGGATGCGCCTAAATAACACCAAGAGGATGGTTCCAGTCGCTCACGGTGGAGCGTCTCTTCGCGTGGCATGCCGCGCTGTTCCCCATGGGGCGCAGCGGCATGACGAAAATCAGTACAGGTGCCTGGCGCGACGACAGGACGGGGCCGATGCAGGTCGTCTCAGGCCCCATGGGAAAGGAACGCGTCCATTTCGAAGCGCCGAAGGCGGAACGCGTGCCGGGAGAGATGAAATCCTTCCTCGACTGGTTCGGGGGCAAGGACCCGATCCTGAAAGCCGGCCTCGCTCACCTGTGGTTCGTCACGATTCACCCGTTCGACGACGGCAACGGCCGCATTGCGCGCGCCATCGCCGACATGGCGCTGGCGCGGTCGGAGCATAGCGCCCAGCGCTTCTACAGCATGTCCGCGCAGATCCAGCAGGAGCGGAATGCGTATTACGACATCCTGGAACAGACGCAGAAAGGAAAAATGGACGTGACGCCCTGGATGGAATGGTTCCTCGGCTGTCTGGGCCGGGACATCGACGGGGCTCAGGAAACTTTGAGCAGCATGCTTGCTAAAGCGCGGTTCTGGGAACGCATCAAGGACGTCCATCTCAACGACCGTCAGCGGCTGGTGATCAACCGCCTGCTCGACGGTTTCGAAGGCAAGCTCACGAGTTCCAAATACGCCAGACTCGCGAAATGCTCGCAGGACACGGCGTACCGGGACATTCTCGCGCTCGTCGGGCACGGCGTCCTCATTCAGAGTTCCGAAGGCGGACGCAGCACGAGCTATTCACTCGTCCAGCAGTGATAACGCAACTTGTCACGCGCAAGGGATCGTGGAGACCGGCTGGGATTGGGGGCGAAGTCTGGAGCCCGTTAACGCTGCGAATGAATTGGAGCGTTCCGCTCGCACTTGGTCACACACTGTGGCTTTGCTGATTCCGGCGATGCTGGGCATAGGCTAACTGCCGTTGCTTGGGTGACCGTTCGATTATAGTCAGGCAGTCTCTACGGTTGGCAGATATCCCAAGCCAGTAAGCCGAATGGCCAAAGCCTGCGCGCTGACGCCGTAACGCTTGGCCAGAGACCGAAACGTCTGGTCATTCGTCAAGTCCAGCTCCGTACCTTCCAGATCTTCCTTCAGGAGCCGCGTCGGCATCAAGAGTTCCGCCGCGAACCGGTTGGCCTCCATTTCTGCCTCGTCAAGGCCGAGACTCGATACATCGCTGCGCAACCGTACCACGAACCCGTGGTCCACATGCAGATCATCCAAATCATGAAGCAGCAAGTGCCCCAATTCATGCGCTATGGTGAACCGCTGGCGAATGGGGGCCTGATTCGTATTGACGCCAATGATGATCTCTTTTTCGCGCCTGAACAGGAACCCAGACAGATCGCCTTCCTGGCCTTCCAGGAATATCCGGGCGCCGCGGCCGCGTGCAAGCTTCCGCACCGGGACGGGTGGTTCCGCTATTTCGAACTCATCGAGCAACTCGCTTACGAGCTTCTGAATCTTGAAGCGGCGAATTGACATTGGATTTACTCTTCGACTCCTCTCTCGATTGCAGGCCGATGCCCCTTGCGATGAAGGCACGCACAGCCGGCCGGTATCCGCTCAGATCAGGATTGGCGGGCGGCTTTTTCTCAACCGGCAAGGGAATCAGGTCGCGTGGCCCTACGTTCAATACCCTCAATAACTCACAGAACGTGTGGAGCAGAATTTTCTGACGGCCCTTTTCGATATTACTGACCGATGTTCTGTTGAGGCCGACAGACTTGCCCAGGTCCTCTTGCGACAACCCGGAAGCCTTGCGCGCTTCCCGGAGCATCTGGCCGAAACGGAGGTAGAAATTCTTGTCCATGGAACGATTACATAGCCAGCATACGATGAACAATTCCCAATTGCAATAGTTGCCAACGTGTTTGCAGCTCGTGCATGCTGCTTGCCCATATCAGAAGTGGCAATTCATGGTAAAATGTGCTCGGGTTGATTGCAGCCCGCTACCGCGATCGTTCGCAAAGGCTGGAGAATCAGGAACGGGAGAATCGACATGGCTGAGCATAAGAAATGTAGTTGGACCGGCGCGAGCAGCACAAAATATACGTACTTCATTTGGGAGCTGCCTGCCGACTTCAACGCCAATCAAGACGGCAATTACATCTTTTCAAAGAAGAACGACAAAGGCCTATGGGTTCCCATCTACATTGGTGAGGGTGACTTGGCAGACAGGGTCAGCGACGACCATCATCAAGCGGCGTGTATCAAGAGAAAAGGCGCAACCCACGTCCATGTCCACCTCAACACAAAAGAGAAAGATCGGATCGCCGAGGAGGCTGACCTTCTGGCGCACTATACGGATGCCTATACGCCAAACGGCTGCAACGTGAAAGAGGGCGGCTAAGGCTGCCCGCCTGATCGCGGGAGACATCGACTCATAAGGAGAACATCATGAAGGTAATCAACGTTAACGGTACGAGCGACAATACATGCAAGTGCGGTAGCTGGCTCGATCATTGGAAGAAATTCGGCGGCGGGACCGTTCCCACATACTGCCCTGTAGAAAAATGCTTTGAAATAGACCTGGTGGGCGCCCACGTCCAGAAGGACAGTGCCACTGACAAGAGCTGGTACATTGTTCCGCTTTGCAAGAAACACAATGGGAAGACGGGCAAATCTCTAGAGATCGACTCTTATACACTCGTGTCTGCTAATGTGAGCCAGACCTGCGGCAAGAAGTAGTTCCTGGTCGGCTGGTAAATCTTTCGCACGTGAGGGCGTACTCGGTCTCTGACGACCGCACGTTCTCTGCAGGAGATATCCAACGGATAGCCAGTGCGAATGTTGCAGCAAGCAGCGTGGTTTCTGAACAGAGAAACACCGGATGGTTCCATCCTATGCTGCCGGGGCGGGAGCAACTGTCCCGCTTTTTCCCCGGCGTACGGAAACTTAAGGAAATTGCCCTGCGCAGGACGGTGCCATCCCCTACGCCGAAGCGGATTCATGGTGACCCGCGGTCTTTTCGGCTCCGAAGCGACGGCAAAGGAAAGTTGGTGCCGGCGGAGGGAGTCGAACCCACACGGGCTTGCGCCCAGCGGATTTTCTTGCCTCTACGGCTTTCGCCGCCTTCCGTCAGGCAGGAGCCTTCACGGAAGTTTGTGGTCTGGACTATCCCTTCACCGTGCTCCGGAGAATTCGGAGGTTAGGTGCTGCCCGTCTAGTCTCTACACCTTCCTGAACTGTCCGTTCAGGCTTGGCTCGGGATTACCATTTCAGGCTTCCCCGACTTTGAGCAGTTCTGCATCGCCGGTTTCCCGGCGAGCACTCAATTCTGGCTTGAGTCCGCCGCGTCTGCCATTCCGCCACGCCGGCACACCATTCAAATAATAACCCAGTCGCGCAAAGAAGGCACGGTGACTTCGGGCTGCGCGTTTATTTCTCGTCGTTTTTATTTTGCTTCTCTTTGGGCCGTTTCGGTTTCATCACGTTGATCGCCGCTGCGTCGAGGCTGTTCTTGATGTGGGAGGCGTAGTATTTTTCGATCATCTCGACACTGGTGCGGCAGTTCTTGGCGATCTGGTAGATGTCGGCCCCTTCCATCAGTCGCAGGCAGATGTAGGTGTGGCGCAGGCTGTAGGCCGTGCGCGGCTGGCCCTCCCGGTCGGTCTTGAGTGCCTGTTCATCCAGAATGGCATTGAACAGCTCCCGATGGGACTTCGGAAAAAGCAGGTCGGTGGGATCAGGTTCCTTGCTCGCTCCCGTCTGGCCGTTCGCCTGCGGAGCGGCCCCGGCTTTCCGTGCCGCCTTCTCCGCTTCCTGCTTGCGCTTTTCAACATTGCGCGCCTTGAGGCGCTCGAAGGGAACCACGGCGCCCGGCATACTCTTGCAATAGCCGACGCCGCGCTTGCCCCGAACCTCGATTTCCAGGATTTCTTTCTTGAGGCCGTCATCCTTTGCGATGGTGACATCGCGGAACTGGAGACGCCGGGCCTCGTCGGGGCCCAGACCCGTATTCGCCATGAACAGAACATAATCATGCATCTGTTCTGATTCCCACTGATAGCGGGGATTGAGCGGATGGTGCGCGCGCTCGCGCGTGGCCTCGTAGAGCTTCTTGTATTCCTCCGGCGAAAACCATGTCCGGTGCGAGATTTTGCCGGAAGCCCTATAGGGTTCCGAGAGGTCCGGCAGGCGGTCCAGCCATCCGTGGCGGATAGCTGTTTTGAGGGCCTGCCGCAAGCAAACGATTTCCTGGTGAATGGTGCTGCGGGCGGGCGGCTTGTTGAACTTCTTCATCGCCTGCTGCAGCCGGTGGATTCTGTATTCCTGCACCGTTCCGGAGGTGATCTCGGAGAGGCCCATCTTCCCGAAGAAGGGGACGAGGTGCGCGCTCATGCGCAGATGATTTCATATTCGCGGAGGAACTGCTCCGCCGCTTCGCCGAAGGTCTTTTCGGATTTGATTTCGCCGCTCCGGAGCTTGCCGCGCAGTTGCAGATACCAGTCCTCGGCAATCTCCTTGGCCCTCGCGAGGCTGTCGTCTTTCGTGCTGAGACGCCGGTTCTTGCCCGCGAGGTAGGTGGAGCACTGCCAGTGGCTGCTGTTGGGCCGCATGTACACGTGGACTTTGCCGCCGAGAATGGTGTGGTGTTCGGCCACGGGAATATCCTCCCAAACTCTCTCAAAAGTGTGAAACTGTGAAAGAGTTGTGTATGGATATCACAAATCGAGATTCTGTAAATAACTATTTGTAGAGGAAGGATTTACTATTGCTTTTGATTTCTATATTTTAGATTTTGAATCACGCGCATCAGAGGATGCCTCCAACTGGAATGCTCCCGCAAGGTCTGGAAGGATTCTATTCCATCTTGTATAAACATAACGCTATGATTCTTATATGGTATTAGACAGAGCGGGAGTGAGTGAGAAAGCCTCTTGGTGCCGGGGGAGGGAATCGAACCCTCACTGGGTTTCCCCAACCGGATTTTGAGTCCGGCGCGTCTACCAGTTCCGCCACCCCGGCAGGCCACCATCCTGGAGAACATCCAAGCCCCGAATTATCGCCGAACCGGCTCGCCCCGGCAAACCAGGAGGAGCCTGCCCGGATCTGGACCCTTGCCTCATGGAACGGGAATGGGGAGCGGGTCGAGCGAACTGTCCCACCGCGTCCCGAACACGGATGTTTCCGGGATCCCGTGGGGATCCCCGGCAACCCGTTCAGTTGAAGCTGTAGATCAGCGACACGGAAGTCTCCGTGTTCGTCTTGAGAAAGCCCACCGGGACGGTGGAATCATGGGAGATGGTATAGGACGCCGAGAGGGCCAGGTTGCCCGCGACGTGGAGGATGAGCGAGGTACTGGATTCCGAGTAGGTGCTGGTCGTACCGCGGGCGAGGCTCACCCCTTCGACCAGGGAACTCGTCCGGCTGATTCTCCAGCGGTAGTTCAGGGCCAACCGTTCGATGGCCGAACTGCGCGAGGGACCGGTCGTGGGCAGGGTCTGGCGGGCGCCCACACCGAGCTCCGCATCCAGGGACTGGCCCGGGATCGCGATGAGCCGGCGACCGTAACCCACAACTTCGGTGTAGCGGCGGAGGTAACCGCTGAAGGGCGCATTCAGGTAATCGAGATAGAGAAAGGTGTAGTTATGACTGTTGAAGTCGTAGTCGGTCTGGGAACTGGCTTCCCGGCTCTGGTCGGAGAGAACCCCGGCAGCACTGGCCTGGATCCAGTTCAGGTTGAGATCGGTCCGCCACGGGCCCACGCGGTAGCCCATGAGAACCTTGGCATTGAGGCTTCTCGACACGCTGTTGCCCGTGGTGGCGAGATAGCCCAAGTTGACGGAACCCTGAAGGCCGGATGACTCGGTGGTTTGGGTGAGGAGAGATTTGTCGGCCTCGATCTCGTTCCAGTTGTAGTCGGCCCTGACCGGCCGGATGCTGCCCCAGAGCGCGATCAGGACGAAGAGGCACAAAAAGACCCCCCGCTGCCACGCAGGAGCGGCAGTCAGACCGTCCAGCCACTCCGTGGGGCGGGTCCTTGAGGGTGGGGTCGACGGGGACATGCACGGGACTTGGAAACGGAAGTCTAGTCTACCAAGCTCTGTCCCATGGTCAAACCTCATAAAATGTCCGGGGTGGGGTTTCGGCGGGCAATGTCATGAACCGGGCGGATTTCGACTATGTGCTTCCGGCGGACCGGATTGCCCGTTATCCCCTCTCGCAGCGCAGCGCAAGCCGCCTGCTCACGGTCGGACCCCGGGGGCTCCGGGACGGTTTCATGCGGGACTGGCCGGCTTGCCTTGCGCCCGGCGATCTCGTCGTCGTCAATGACTCCCGCGTGATCCCGGCCCGGCTCCGGGCCCGGAAGGAGACCGGGGGCCGGATCGAGATCCTCCTCATCGAGGCGCCCGCAGGCGCTCTGGCCTGGGCCTGGCTCCGGACCCGGCACCGCCTGGCCCCCGGCGCTTTGCTCCGCCTCGAACCCGGTTTCCGTATCCGGGTTGTGAGCCGCGACGGGGATCGGTGGCAGCTCGTGCTCGAGGAGGGGGGCTGGGCGGATGTCCTCTCCACGGCAGGCGAGGTCCCGCTGCCGCCTTATCTCGGACGGGCGGCGGAAGCGCTCGATCAGGAGCGTTACCAGACGGTTTTTGCCCGTGAGCCGGGATCGGTTGCGGCGCCCACCGCAGGGCTCCATTTCGACGAGGGGCTGCTCGGTGCGCTTGCGGCCCGTGGCGTGGCCCGGACGGCCGTGACCCTCCATGTCGGGCCGGGAACCTTCGAGCCCGTGCGCACCGAGCGGATCGAGGATCATGAAATGCACGAGGAGCGCTATCAGGTGAGCGAGGCGACTGTCTCGGCACTGGTTGCGGCCAAAAGCCGGGGCGGACGCGTCATCGCCGTCGGCACCACGGTCGTGCGGGTCTTGGAGACATTGGCGCGCCGATCGGGCTACCCCGACCATCCGCTCACCGCAGGTTCCGGACAGACCCGGCTTTTCATCCGCCCGGGTTTCGAGTTTCGACTGACCGATGCCCTGCTCACGAATTTTCACCAGCCGGGCTCGACGCTCCTGTGTCTCGTCTCCGCCTTCGCCGGCCTTGAGCGGATCCGCACGGCCTATGCCCACGCACTCGGGGCGGGATACCGGTTTCTGAGCTACGGGGATGCCATGTGGCTTCCGTCCCGCCATGCGCTTTGAGTGTCTGGCAACCGAGGGTCGGGCCCGCCGGGGACGGCTCACGCTCGATCACGGCACGGTCGACACCCCGGCCTTCATGCCCGTCGGGACCTACGGGGCGGTCAAGGCGCTCGATCCGGAGGACCTTCGGGCGACCGGCGCCCAGATGATCCTCGGCAACACCCTGCATCTCGCGCTGCGTCCCGGGCTCGAGGTGATCGGACGGATGGGCGGACTCCATGCCTTCATGGGCTGGGAGGGACCGATTCTCACCGACTCGGGCGGATTCCAGGTCATGAGTCTCGCCCACCGGCGGACGCTCGACGACGAGGGGGTCACGTTTCAGGCACCCGTGGACGGACGGCGTTTCCGCCTGACCCCCGAGGGGGCCATCGAGATTCAGAAACAGCTCGGCAGCGACATCCGGATGGTCCTGGACCAGTGTCCGTCCTACCCGGCACCCCGGGAGGAGGTTGAATCCGCCCTCCGGCGGTCGCTCCTCTGGGCCGCACGGTGCCGGAGCGCGTCGGCGGACGGGGCGGGCGCCCTCTTCGGCATCATCCAGGGCGGCATCGACCCGGACTTGCGAAGGCGGTCCTTCGAGGGTCTCACCCCCCTCGGATTCGACGGCTATGCCGTGGGCGGGCTGGCCGTCGGCGAACCCGCCACGGCGCGGGAGGCGGTGCTGGATGCGCTCTCGGCCCTCCTGCCGGCGGACCGGCCCCGCTATCTCATGGGGGTGGGCAAGCCGGCCGATCTCGTGGCCGCCGTCTGCCGCGGCATCGACCTTTTCGATTGCGTGCTCCCGACCCGCAATGGGCGCAATGCCCACCTGTTCACCCGGGCCGGAATCCTGAGACTGCGCAACAGCCGCTACCGCCTGGACGAGTCCCCGATCGAGCCGGACTGTCCGTGCCGGGCCTGCCGGCACCACAGCCGGGCCTACCTCCACCATCTCGACCGCATCGGAGATCCCCTGGCGCTCCGGCTCCTCACCCTCCATAACCTGACCTATTACCAGGGACTCCTGGCCAGGCTGCGGGAGGCCATCCAGGCCGGCTGCCTGGCCGAGTCCGTGGCCGCGTTCGAGCGCCAGCAACAGAGTGGATCAGCTATGCGATAATGCCCGCCGGACCATCCGGACTGGCGGGGATTCTCATGAACCTGATCACCAATGCCTGGGCCCAGGGCACCAGCCCGGCGGCCCAACCGACGGGCGGGCTCTGGCAGCTCGTCGTGATTTTCGTCATCTTCATCCTGTTTTTCTATTTCGTGGCCATCCGGCCCCAGAGCAAGCGCCAGAAAGAGCACCGGAAGTTGATCGAGGGGCTGGCCACGGGAGACGAGGTGTTGACCCAGGGGGGGCTCGTGGGACGGGTTGTCCGGCTCAATGAACAAGCCATTGCCCTGGAGACGGCACCGGGTGTCGAAGTCACCCTCCAGCGCCAGGCCGTAATTGCGGTCTATCCCAAAGGAACCCTGAAACCCGTCTAGACCCCGGATCTCCGGGTTCGGGCCCCAACCCTGCCATGAACCGATGAACCGCTATCCGCTCTGGAAGAACGTCCTGGTTGTGCTCGTCACCCTCGTGGCGATCCTCCTGGCCCTGCCCAATCTCTATCCGGAGGCCCCCGCCCTCAATGTCACGCGGATCGGGGCCTCGGTGGTCGCCCCCGACCTCCTGCCGCGCATCGAGCGTCAGCTCCGTCACCATGCCCTGACTCCGCTCAGGGCTTCGGTCGAAGCCGATCACGTCCTTCTGGTTTTCCCTCATCGGGCGACCCAGCGTCTGGCCCTGGTCCGGCTCAAAGACTGGCTGGGCAGGAACTATTCGGTTGCGCCCAATCTCGTCCCGGAAACCCCGGCCTGGCTCCGTTCGCTCGGGCTCAAACCCATGCCGGAGGGGTTGGATCTGCGCGGGGGGATCTATTTCCTGCTCGAGGTGGACACGCGGGCGGCCCAGCACGATGCGCTGAGCCGGGACCGCAGCGGGATCGAGTCCCTGCTCCGTCACCACCGGATCCACTACCTCGGGATCCGCGAGGCCGCCCACGCGCTCCATATCGAGCTCGTCTCGCCCCAGAACCTCAAGCCGACCTTGAAGCTTCTCAGGACCGATCATCCCAACCTGCTCCTCACGACCGGCGTCGCGCACGGCTTCCCCGTGATCCGGGCCCGCTACGGTTCCGCCATGCGGACCCACCTGGACCAGGGGGCCATCGTCGATGATGTCGCGGCCTTGAGGCGCCGGGTCAACGAGCTCGGGGTCACCGCCTCGGTGGTCGAACAGCAGGGAGCCCGGCATGTGGTGGTCGAACTGCCCGGGATCGAGGATGCCGCCCGTGCCGAACGCCGGCTCGGGGATACGGCCACCGTCCAGTTCCGGCTGGTCGACGACTCGCCGGCGGCCGAAAACGCCCTCGAGACCGGCCAGACTCCGCGCGGGGCTCGTCGCTTCACCACGACGGCCGGTACGCCCGTCCTCCTGGATGCGGGGAGCATCGTGGGGGGGCGCGACATCGTGAATGCCATCTCCAGCTATGTGAATGGCTCTCCCGCCGTCAATGTCACCCTGAATTCGGCCGGCGGGCGGCGCATGCTCCGGACCACGAGCCACCACCTGGGCAAACCGATGGCCGTGCTCTATATCCAGAACCGGAGCGAGCACCGGACGGTCGATGGCCACTCCGTGCTCATCACGCACAAGATCGAACGGGTCATCAACATCGCGACCATCGAGGGCGTTTTCTCGAACAACTTCCAGATCACGGGACTCACCAACCGGCAGGCCGAGAAGCTCGCCCTGCTCTTGCGCACCCCGCTCGCGGCCCCGATGACCGTCGTCGCCGAGCGGACCATCGGCCCGAGCCTCGGACGGCAGAACATCCGCGATGGGGTGGCGGCCGTGGTGCTGGGTTTTGCCCTGGTCGTGCTTTTCATGGCCTTCTACTACAAGTGGTTCGGCGTGATCGCCGACCTCGCCTTGCTCGTGAACCTGGTCCTGATTGTGGCCCTGTTGTCGATTCTCCAGGCCACGCTCACCCTGCCGGGCATCGCCGGCATGGTGCTCACCGTCGGTATGGCCATCGACGCCAACGTCCTCATCTACGAGCGGATCCGCGAGGAGGTGCGCAACGGGGCGAGCCCGCAGGCGGCCATCCATGCCGGTTATGAACGCGCCTGGGGAACCATCGTCGACTCGCATGTCACGGCGCTCATCGCCGGAGTCCTCCTGTTTTTGCTGGGCAGCGGGCCCGTCAAGGGATTTGCCATCACGCTCTGTCTCGGCATCCTGACTTCCCTCTACACGGCCGTCATGAACAGCCGGGCCATCACGAATGCCCTCTACGGCGGCCGCCGTCTCACCCGTCTGCCCGTCTGAGGATCGTCGTCCATGGAGTTCTTTCACCGCGTTCCCCACATCAACTTCCTGTCGGCGCGCCGGGTCGCGCTCGTGGCCTCCACCCTGGTTTTCGTGGCGGCCCTGGGATCCCTGGCCATCCAGGGTCTCAACCTCGGGCTCGATTTCACGGGTGGGGTCGTGGTCGAAATGGGCTTCCCCACGATGCCGTCCCTGGGTCAGGTGCGCTCGGTGGTGACGGCGGCCGGCTATCCGAGTGCCCATGTGAGCCCCTTCGGCCACCATCCCGAGGTCCTGATCCGGCTCAAGCCGCAGAAACCCGGCATGGCCAGCCTCGCCGCCTCGACCATCGCCCGCACCGTGGCGGCCCACTTTCCGGGGGCCCGGCTGGTCGACAAGGAGGTGATCGGTCCCCAGGTGGGACATGCACTCCGGGAGAAGGGCTTGACGGCCATGCTGGCCACCCTGATCCTGATTTTCGTCTATGTCATGTTCCGTTTCGAGTGGCGCTTCGCGCTGGGGGCCATCGCGGCCACGGTTCACGACGTGATCTTTGTGGTCGGCTTTTTCTCCTTTACCCGGATCGATTTCAACCTCAATGTGCTGGCCGCCATCCTGGCCATCATGGGTTATTCACTGAATGATACGGTGGTGGTCTTCGACCGGATCCGTGAGGATTTCCGCAAGTTCAAGAAGGGCACGCCGTTCGAGCTCATGAACATCGCGATCAATGAGACCCTGTCGAGGACCCTCATGACCTCATTCATGACCCTTCTGGTCGTGATTGCCCTTTTGGTGGTGGGTGGCCCGGTGCTGCGCGGATTTTCGATTGCCCTTTTTGTGGGCATCCTGATCGGGACCTACTCGTCGATCTTCATCGCGAGCGCGATCGCCCTCATGCTGGGTGTGGATCGCTCCGATCTCCTCCCCAAGCGTCCGGCGGCCCTGGCCGAGGGACCCTGAGGGCTCGTAAAACGGGTTCAGGAGGGCTCGGAGAGCCTCGAGGAGGCGGGGGTTTGCGGCGATCACGTCCCCGCTTTCCAGTGGCGGGAGGTCCGCGGTCCCGAAACCCTGTGCCACGCCACCGGCCTCCTGGACGAGCAGGAGCCCCGCGGCCATATCCCAGGGCTTGAGCCCGAGCTCGAAGAAGCCATCCAGCCGGCCTGCCGCGACCGCGGCCAGATCGAGGGCCGCCGATCCCGCCCGCCGGACGCCGGCGACCTTGGGCAGGAGGGCGCGGAACTGTTCCAGATAGGCCCCCAGCCGGCCGAAGTCCCGGAACGGGAAGCCGGTCCCGATGAGGGCGTCTTCCAGCCGGAATCGCTTCGCGACCCGGATCCGGTGATCGTTGAGGAGGGCCCCCTCGCCCCGGCTCGCGACGAACAATTCGTCCCGGGTGGGATCATAGACCACCCCGGCTTCGAGAACCCCGCGACGTTCGAAAGCGAGGGAGACGGCATAGACCGGGAACCCGTGGAGAAAGTTGGTCGTCCCATCCAGGGGATCCACGATCCAGCGTTCCCCGCCCCGTCCCTCTCCCGGGTCCAGCAGGCCGCCTTCCTCCGCCAGGATGGCGTGATCGGGGTGGGCGAAGCGGATCACCTCGACGATGGCGGCTTCGGCCGCCCGGTCGACCTCGCTCACGAAATCGTGGGGTGCCTTTTCTTCAACCCGGATACGGTCGAGCCGGTCGGCTTGGCGGCGGATGACCTCGCCGGCCCGGCGGGCGGCCCGGATGGCGATTTGGACGATGGGCTGCATGGTCGTGGCGCGGGACGGACGGGGGGATCATAGCAGAGCCCGGTCTCCGCTGCTCCCGGCGTTATAATGCCGCATGGCCTCTGCCCCGCGTCCGATCTACCTCGACTACGCCGCCACGACGCCGGCCGATCCGCGGGTGATCAAGGAGATGGCCCGATTCCTGGGTCCCGATGGGCTGTTCGCGAACCCCTCGTCGGTGACGCACGTGCCGGGTCGTGCCGCCCGCGCGGCGGTCGAGGACGCCCGGGCGGAAGTGGCGGCCCTGGTCGGTGCCCGGGAACGCGAGATCTACTTCACCTCCGGAGCCACCGAATCCAACAACCTGGCCTGGCGCGGACTGGCCGCCCAGCGCCGGGGGCAGGGGCGCCATCTGGTCACCTCACGCATCGAACACGCCTCCGTGCTTGATACGGCCCGTGCACTTGAGGCCGAGGGATTCCGGGTCAGCTACCTGCCCTGTGACCGGGAGGGCCGGGTGGATCCGGAACGGGTCGGCCAGGCGCTCACACCTGAGACCGTGCTCTGCTCGGTCATGCACGTCAACAATGAAACCGGCGTGATCCAGGACATTGCGGCCATCGGTCAGCGGTGCCGCGCGCGCGGCGTGCCCTTTCACGTGGATGCGGTCCAGAGCGCGGGCAAGCTCCCGATCGACCTCTCGGTCCTGCCGGTCGACCTCATGTCCTTCTCGGCGCACAAGGTCTATGGTCCCAAGGGGATCGGCGCCCTGTACGTCCGCCACGATCCCACGCTCGTCCTCGAACCCATGATCCGCGGCGGCGGGCAGGAACGCGGGCTTCGGGCCGGGACACTCGCGACCCACCAGATCGTGGGACTGGGCACCGCTTTTCGCATCGCCCGGGAGGAGGGGGCGGCCGATGCCGCCCGTATCGGGCGGCTGCGCGATGCCCTGTGGGCCGAGCTCTCCCGCCTGGACCGGGTCCGACTGAATGGAGGAGGTGCGCCACGGGCCTGCGGACATCTCAGCGTGAGTTTCGGCGGGGTCAATGGCGAAAGTCTGATCTACTTCCTGGGGGATCTCGCGGTGGCCCAGGGTTCGGCCTGTTCCAGTGCCCGCGGGGGGCCCTCGCACGTGCTTCAGGCGATGGGACTCACCGCCACCGAGGCCGAGTCCACGCTGCGGATCACGCTCGGTCGCTTCACGACCGCGGAGGAGGTCGAACGGGCAGCCTTCTGCATCTCCCAGGCCTATGCCCGACTGTCCGCCATCGCACCGGAGACGACCCGGCGGCAGGCCGGATGAGTGAGGCTCGGTCCCCGGCATGGGGGGTGGCCGGATCCTCTCCCTTCGATTTCTGGGCACACAACCTCGAACGCGCCGGTGCTTTTGAACCCGGCACCCCGGGAGTCCATGAGGGCCGGGCGGGCAGCCCCGGGGCGGGGGCCGAGGTCGAGTTTTCGCTCTGTCTCGAGGCCGGCCGGATTGCCCGGGTCCGCTACCGCTTCCGGGGCAGTCCCTGGACCAACGCCGCGTGTGCCTTTTATGCCCATGCACTCGAGGGGCAGCCGCCCACCTGTCTTTGGCCCACCGGGGCCGCGGTCGCCCGTCAACTGGGTTATCCCCGCACCCGTTATGATGAGGCGTTGATTGTGGAGGATGCCCTGATGGCCGCACTGGCCCCCCTGCGGGAGGTTTCCGATGACTGAGCTGACCCTGACACCCGAGGCCGTGAACCAGGCCCGGAGCCTGCTGGCGAAGCGGCCGGAGATGCCGGGACTCCGCATTTCCGTCGAACGGTCGGGATGCGCCGGCTACCGCTGGCGGATCGGCTATGCGGAGACCACGGGTCCCGAGGACCAAAGGATTGAATGTGGGGGGGTTGCGCTCTTCGTGGCCTCCGCCGATCTCCCCCTGGTCCGGGGGACCACCGTCGATTACGTACGCCAGGGACTGAACCGCATGTTCCGTTTCGAAAACCCGCGCGCGCGCGAGGTCTGCGGCTGCGGCGAGAGCTTCACGGTCTAGCCGGGGGGCGGCGGATCCCTTGGGCAGAGGAGCTAGGCCTGTGAAACCCGCGAGCGGGGCGCCGAATCAAGGGAAATCCAGCCGAGGGCGGGGACCCGGCCGATGACAATGGCACTTATGTGCTGCAAAGAGTGGGTTATAGAATAACGGCTGGCCAGGGCCTCGCCAGCTCCTCACTCGAACAGGTCTGCGTGCGTACCTGCACGCACGAACACCACGACCTCGTGCGGCGCCTTGCCATCGAGTCGATAGATCAGCAGGAAATCGCCACCGACGTGGCATTCTCGATAGGTATCCCAGTCACCAGTCAACGTGTGGTCCTGCCACTCGGGGCCGAGCGGTCCGTTGTTGGCGATGAGGAGCAGCATCACCTCCTTCAGACGCCGCATGTCAAAGCGACCGGCGTGTGAAAGCCGCCCCCCATCTTTGTGGAACGGCTTGGCGAAATCCGCGGCGCGCGGCGGTGGCGCGCGCTTACTTCCCGGGGTTCTGCTCAAGGTCATCGAAGATCTCGTCGACCGAGCGGAAGTGAGCGCGCCGGTCTCGCAGAAGCTCCTCGGTCTCGGTCATGGCGGCGCGGGTCTCGGCGTTCGGAATCCGGATCTCGAACGGCAGGCGCTTTTCGGCCGCGACCCGCGTCAGCAGGATACGCACGGCGTCGGAAATGGAAAGCCCCATGGCGCCGAGCGCTTTGGTGGCCCGGGTCTTGATCTTCTCGTTCACGCGCACATGGATCATGGTGGTGCTGGACATCGGGGTACCTCCGTAGTGCGATACATTGTATCTCAAAAACAACCGACGGAGAAGCGAGCCGTCCCGAAATAAGGTAACGGAACCTCTGATTAATTTATCCAGTCCAACCCGAAGTTCCCCGTGACTACGGCCACGGGGGATTGGATAGTTCCTTGATTTTCTTTTGTCTCGGCGAGATGTGTCTCCACCGCATCTACTATTACGATGCGCAACCACTGGAAGGTATCACCACGGCACCACTCGGGGGCGGTGCTCTCAACTTTGGCGCAACCGAAGTGGCCAAGCGGAACAAGCGCATCCACGCGGATCTTATGAAAAGGCCGTTCTTCGCGCTACGCTTCGGCGAGCTCTGTCATGAAGGCTGGAATCTTGACCACAAGATCTTGGCAAAGCCGGAATCCCCAGTCGAAGTGACGTCCTCTGACGTGAGGCCCAGCATTCGGCAGAAGGGTGGCGATAGGAGGATCGGGCTCGACATCGCGAGCTTGACGCTCAAGTGTCAGGCGCAGGTCATCGTTCGGGTTACTGCGGACAGCGATTTTATCCCGGCGATGAAATTCGCAAGGCGGGAAGGAGCCCAGCTGTTCCTGATCACCCTTGCGCACGGAATCAAGGAAGGCATGCGGGAGCACGCGGAGCGGGCCATCGACGATCTGCCCTAACCTGATCCGCGGCCCGGGGGGCACCACGATTTGCGGGAGCAGCCGCCCGCGCGCTAAACTGAAGCGTTTCCATTCTACTTTCTGGCCGGCCGGACCGGTCTGCGGAGAACAGTTCATGACGCTCGAACGGACCCTTTCCATCATCAAGCCGGACGGTGTGTCCCGCAATCTCATCGGGGCGGTGGTTGGCCATTTCGAACGGGCCGGCCTTAGGGTCGTGGCAGCCCGCATGCGCCGCCTGGGCCGGGACGAGGCCGAGCGTTTCTACGCGGTGCATCGCACCCGTCCGTTTTTCGCCTCGCTGGTCGACTACATGACGTCGGGTCCGGTTCTCGTGCAGGTGCTCGAAGGGGAGGAGGCCGTCCGGAAGAACCGCGAACTCATGGGTGCGACCGATCCGGCACGGGCGGCTCCCGGAACAATCCGGCGCGAGTGGGGCGAGAGCATTGAACGCAATCTCGTTCACGGTTCGGATAGCCCGGAGACGGCGCGCGAGGAAATCCACTTCTTTTTCGGCGCGATCGATGTCTGCGACCGAACGGATCCCTGAACCGCACCCGACCGCACCGCTCTCCCTCCTCGGGTCTGACCGGGCGGCACTCGCGGCCTGGATGGTCCAGGCCGGGGAGGCGGCCTTTCATGCGCGCCAGGTTTTGGCCTGGGTCCACCAGCGCGGGATCGTCGACTGCGACCGGATGACGGATCTCAGCCGGGCGCTCCGGGCCCGTCTCGGCGACACCGCGGAGGTGAGGCGGCTGCCGGTCCTGTCGCGCGCACGCGATGCCGACGGCACCGAAAAATGGCTGTTTCAAGTGGATGCCCAGAACGCGGTCGAGGCGGTGGTCATCCCGGACGAGGACCGGCGTACGCTCTGCCTGTCGACCCAGGCGGGCTGCGTCCTGCACTGCGCCTTTTGTGCCACCGGGGCCCAGGGGTTCAGCCGCAATCTCACGAGTGCCGAGATCGTGGCCCAGTTATGGCAGGTCTGGCACGCCGGATCCGTGAGCGCTCCCCAGCGGCCGGTCCACAACGTGGTGTTCATGGGGATGGGCGAACCGCTTGCGAACTACGCGGCGCTGTCATCCGTCCTGCACCTCCTGACCGACGACTGTGCGTACGGGTTTTCCAAGTGGCGCGTGACCGTGAGCACGGCCGGCCTCGTTCCCGTGATCGACCGGCTCGCTTCCGAGCACGACGTCGCACTCGCGATTTCCCTTCATGCTGCCCGGGACGAACTGCGTGACCGGCTCGTCCCGATCAACCGTGTGCATCCCCTCACGGATCTTCTGGGGGCCATGCGCCGCTATGCCGACCGCCACCCGGACCGGGAGATCCTGGTCGAGTACGTGATGCTGGATGGGGTGAACGACACCCCGGCCGATGCCCGCGCGTTGATCCGCTGTCTGGCCGGCATCCCGGTCAAGGTCAATCTGATCCCCTTCAACCCCTTTCCCGCAAGCGGGTTTGCCCGCTCGCCCGTCGCGGTGATCGAGGATTTCCAGCGTCGCCTGATCGACTCCGGGATCCGGACCCTGATCCGCCGTCCCCGGGGCGAGAGCATTGCCGCGGCCTGCGGGCAGCTGGCCGGCCGGGTGGCCAACCGTCTGCCGGAGCGGCAGCGCTTCGCGCTCGCGGGAGCTTCGGCGTGAGGATCCTCAAGGGGGTGGTTCTGGCCGGCCTGGCGTGCGCCATGACCGGTTGTGTCACCGAATCCACGGCGCCCCGCCCGACTGTCAACCTCCGGGCGGCAGCCCGGGACAACGTCACCATGGGCATGATCTATCTGCGCCGGCGGGAGCGCACGCTCGCCATGCACAGCTTCGAGCGGGCCCTCAAGCTCAATCCCCATTCCGTGAGCGCCCATGACGGGCTCGCCCTCCTCAACGTGGAACTCGGACGCAACCAGACCGCCGACCGGCTCTACCGGCGAGCCCTGTCGCTCCGTCCACACGATGCGGTGACCCTCAATGCGTACGGGGTCTTCCTCTGTCATACCAACCGGATCCGGCGGGGGTTGGCCTACCTGCACCGGGCCGGGAGAACCCCGTCCTACCTGACCCCGGAGGTGGCCTACACCAATGCCGGGATCTGCGAGCTCCGGATTCACGAGGCCGCGCCCGCCCGTCATGATTTTGAGAGGGCACTGTCCTTCGACCGCAACTATCCCCCGGCCCTCTGGCAGCTGGCCCGGGTGGAACGGCGGGCCCACCATCTCCATCGGGCGGCCCGTGACCTGCTCCGCCTGGCCGATCTCGGTCCCCGTCCCGCCCCCCCCGTGCTCTGGCTGCTCATCCGGACCGAGTGGGCGCTCGGTGACAGCCTGATGGCCGACCGCTACGGCGCCATCCTGCTCCGGGACTATCCGGGTTCGCCCGAGGCGCTTGCCTTCCTTCGCCATCCCGGATCGTGACCAGTCCCGAATCCCGCCTGACCAGCGTGGAGACCGGAACGCTCCTCGCCCACCGCCGCGCCGAACGGCAGGTCAGCCTCGAACAGGCGGCCCAGGCCCTCCACCTGCCCCGCCAGATCCTGGAGCAGCTCGAGGCGGGCCGCCTTGACGCCTTCGACGCGCGGATCTACTACCTGGGCCATCTGCGTCGTTACGCCGACTGGCTCGGATTTCCGCCCGATGCCCTGATCGATCGGCTGGCACCGCTCCCCGCCTGGGATTCTCCGTTGCTTGCGGCGAGATCCCGGGAGGCCGAGGAAACCCCGTGGGGGAGTGCACGCACCCGCTGGTTGCCGGCCGTCTTGAGCGGAATTTTCCTGTTTGCTGCCGCCGGGATCCTCATCGGCTATTTTTCGAGACTGCCGGCCGGCCGGCTCCCCGCCATGCTGGGGTCCGCGCATCCGAAAGCCCCGGCGGTTCCACGGTCCGCGAAGGCCTCCCGGGCGACCCGGCGCCCGCTCCGGCCGGTCCGGGCCAAGCCCTCGCGGCCCGGTGCCGGGCGGCTTGTGCTCGACTTCACCTTGCGGCACCGGTCGTGGATCGAAATCGGGCATGCCGGTCACACCGTCTATGCCGCCCTCCTCACCGGTGGCAAAACCCTGACCCTGCAGGTGACCCCGCCGGTCCGGGTCCATATCGGCAACGCGCCGGCCGTCCGTCTCACGGTCGATGGGACACCCTTCCGGCTTGCGCCCTGGACCGGATCCCACCGGGTGGCCGTCATCCGGCTTTCCGGTCCGGGCGGGAAGTCCCGGCCATGAAGCGCGAGACTCCGGCTCACGTCCGCGGCATGAACGATCTTTTGCCCCACGAGACCGCCCACTGGCAGCGGATCGAAAGCGTGGCTCGTGGGGTGTTTCACCGGGCCGGTTACCGGGAGATCCGGCTGCCTCTGGTGGAGGAGGCGGCGCTCTTCGTCAGAAGCATCGGCGAGGTCACGGATATCGTTGAAAAGGAGATGTACCTCTTCGACGACCGCAATGGCGATCGCCTGGCGCTGCGACCCGAGGCCACGGCCGGGTGCGTGCGGGCCGTGATCGAGCACCACCTGGGACGGGAGGGCGTCCAGCGGCTCTGGTACGCCGGCCCCATGTTCCGGCACGAACGGCCACAGAAGGGACGCCAGCGCCAGTTCCACCAGATCGGGGTCGAAGTGTTCGGGATCCCCACCCCGGATCTCGAGGCCGAGCTCCTGCTCCTCACCGACGAACTCTGGGCCGCGCTGGGTTTGACCGGGCTCACACTCGAACTCAACACGCTCGGCACCTCCGGCGAGCGCGAGCGCTACCGGAAGACGCTGCTCGACTACTTCACGCCCCACCGGGCGGAACTCGAGCCGGATGACGCACGGCGCCTCGACCGCAATCCCCTGCGTTTGCTGGATAGCAAATCCGAACGGGCCCGGGTGCTCCTCGAAAAAGCACCGCGGCTGATCGACTCGCTCGGCCCCGATTCCCGCGCCCACTGGGAACGGGTCCTCGAACTCGTCACGGCGGCCGGTGTGGCGTTCCGCATCAATCCGACACTCGTGCGCGGCCTCGACTACTACACCCAGACCGTCTTTGAATGGACCAGCCCGGCTTTGGGTGCCCAATCGGCGGTTTGCTCGGGGGGACGCTATGATAGTCTGGTCGAGCAACTGGGCGGTCCCCCGCTCCCGGCCGTGGGCTGGGCGCTCGGGGTCGAACGGCTGGCCAGCCTGGTTCCCGTCCGCCGGTCCGAAGGGCCGGATGCCGTCGTGATCCCCGTGGGTGCCCGGGCCGAGGCCGAGTGTCTCGCACTGATCCGGGACCTGCACCGCCTGTTGCCCGGCCGGCAGATCGAGTTCAGTCTCGGGGCCGGTTCGCTCAAGGCCCGACTCAAGCAGGCGGACCGCACGGGGGCCCTGCGGGCCGTGATCGTGGGCGAGGATGAACTGATGCGGGGAGTGGTCCAGGTCAAGACGCTCGTGGGCGAGCGGCGCACCGATTTCGTCCCGCGGGCAGGACTCGCGGAATATCTCGTCGGCGGGGAACCTCCCGCCGACCCGTCAGCATAAGACCGGAGGTACGGTGGAAGAACAGTGGCAGGAACGGGAAATCGAGCTTTTCGTCAACTTCTGGAAACAGAACGGGCGCTTCATGGCCGTGAGCCTGGTCGCGGTTCTGCTCGGATTTTCCGGATGGCGGGTCTGGCGCTACGAGCAACGGGCAGCCCAGGAAAGGGCCGGGGTGGCCTACAGCCGGCTGGGGCATGATCTGGCCCATGCCCGCTGGGCTCAGGCCACGGCCGAAGCCCGTCTCATCATGCAGCACGACCGGGGAACCATCGAGGCCACCTTCGCCGCCCTCACGCTGGCCAAGCTCCAGGCCCGCCACGAAAAATGGTCCCGTGTGGCCCATGACCTCGAGTGGGCGCTCGCCCATGATCCCGATCCGGCTCTCGCGCCCTTGATCCGCGTCCGGCTGGCCCGGGTGGATCTCGAGCAGCACGATCCCAAAGCCGTGCTGGCCCTGTTCCACGGCCAGAACCCGGGTGCTTATGTCGGGCTCACGGCCTGGCTCAAGGGCCGGGCGGACCGTGCGCTTCACCACTTCCACCGGGCGCGGAACGACTGGACGCTGGCACTGGACAACCTCGGTACCGGGGAAGGGGCGCTCAGGCGGATTGTCCGTGTCGAGATGTCGACCTTGCCGACTCCTCCGGCCAAGACGGCTCCCGTCAAGGCCAAGGCGGCAGGGACGGTTTCCACCCCGCCCGGTCCCCGTCCGGCCGGAGCGCAGTCATGAGCCGGCGCCGTCTGACCGTCCTTCTTCTGGTTCCGCTCGCGCTGGCCACCCTCCTCGCGGGCTGCGGCAACCGCAGCACGGTTCTGCCACCCACGCCGCTCAAACCGTTCCATCCCCGGATCGGGGTCATCCGGCTCTGGTCGCATGAGGTGGGATCAGGGGCCGGGGGACAGCGCTATGGGCTCCTCCCGGCCGTGGATGCCGGAGGGGGGGTGGTTTTTGCCGCGAGCCGGGGCGGACGGGTGGCGGCCTGGCAGGCCCGGACCGGACGGCTCCTCTGGAGTATCCGGATCGGGCAGGCCATCACCGCCGGTCCGGGTGTCGGAGAGGGGCGGCTGGCGGTCGTGACCCGGCGGGGCTGGCTCGTCGTGCTCAGCGCCAAAAATGGCCGGACGCTCTGGCGGTCGCACCTTCTGAGCTTTGCCCTGGCCCCACCGGTCATCGCTTTCGGGCGGGTGGTCGTCCTGACCGGGGACAGCCGCGTGTGGAACTTCTCGGCCAGACGGGGAACGCTGCTCTGGAAGATCCATGAGCGCGAGCCCCATCTGCTCCTGCGTGGCAATGCGCCCCCGATCGTGACCCGCCACGGCGTCTACGCCGGTTTCAGCGACGGGCACGTCGTGGCCATCGTGACGGCGACCGGACACGAGCGCTGGCACACGGCCCTGGCCTATGCACCCGGGCACAATCAGGTCCAGCGGATGGTCGATGTCGCCTGGCGGATGGGTCTCAACCACCACCAGCTCTTTGCCGTGAATGACCATGGCCGGCTCGTGTGCCTGTCCAGCCAGACGGGCAAGCGGGTCTGGTCGCGTCACGTCTCGAGCCTGGCGGGACTCAGCGTGGGACAGGAAAACGTCTATGTCACCGGTCAGAGGGGCGTGATCCGGGTCTTCGACCGGACGACCGGGTTGCCGATCTGGACCAATCCGGATTTCCTGGGTCGCCGGCTCACGGCACCGACTCCCTTCGGTCCTGCGGTCGTCACGGGTGATCTCAAGGGCTGGGTCGAGTTTCTGTCCCGCCAGACGGGCCATCTCCTGGATCGTGTGCGTGCCGGAGATTCGGCGATCGAGCAAGCCCCCGTGACCGCGCGGGGACGCCTGTTCGTCCTGACCTCGGGCGGCCGTCTCGTGGCCTACCGACTCGCTCCCCGGTGAGCGGAGCACCGGATGGCCCTGCTTGCCTTGGTTGGCCGCACCAATGTGGGGAAGTCCACACTCTTCAACCGACTGGTGCGGTCCCGTCAGGCTCTGGTTTCGGAAGAGCCGCACTGTACGCGTGACCGTCTGGTCGGAAGCGGACGCGGAGCCTTTGCCGGTCATGTCTTCATCGATACGGCCGGTATTGCCGTCGGCACACCGACCCCGTTTGACGGGGCGCTCCGCCAGCAGGCGGAGACCGCCGTCCGCGAATCCGACGGCGTGCTCTGGCTGGTCTCGGCCGTGGAAGGCCTCCTGGCCGAGGATCTCAATCTGTCGGAGTGGCTCAGGAGTTTCGGCAAACCGGTTCTTCTCGTGGCCAACAAGGCCGAGGGACGGACCCTGGCCGAGCGTGATTTCGACCTGACCCGGCTGGGTTGGGGACTCCCGTCGTGGATTTCGGCCCTGTACGGGGATGGACTGGCCGGACTGGCCTCAGGGCTCCGGGAACGCTTCCCGGCCATCACCACCTCCCCCGGGCCCGGGCCGCTGCCCCGCGTGGCCCTGATCGGCCGCCCCAATGCCGGCAAGTCCACGCTCCTGAACCAGCTGGTCGGTGAGGCCCGGGTTTTGACCTCCCCCACACCCGGTACGACGCGCGATGCCATCGAGGTTGCGATCGAACGGATGGGACGAACCTGGATCCTCATCGATACGGCCGGCATCCGCAGCCGGACCCGCCGGCTCGACCCGCGTGACCAGCTCGCGATCGCCCGCAGCCTGGCCACGATCAGCCGGGCGAGCCTGGTCACGCTCTTGATCGATGCCGCAGCCGGTCCCACGGAGGATGACGCCCGTCTGGCGGCGGCGGTCCACGAGGCGGGCCGGCCCCTCGTCATCGCCCTGAACAAGTGGGATGGGCTCGAGCGTCACCAGAAGACCCGGGCGCGGAGCCAGCTGGCCCATCTCCTGTCCTTCCTTCCCCAAGCCGAGCCCGTGCCGGTCTCGGCCCTTCACGGATCGGGACTGGGAGAACTCGTGGCCGCCTGGAACGACCGGCTCGAACGGGCCCAGGCCGATCTGGCCACCCCGCGGGTCAACCGGGTACTCACGGCCGCCGTTCGCGCCCATCCGCCCGCGCTCGTCGAACGGATCCGGCCCAAGCTCCGCTACGGTCACCAGGGCGGACGCAATCCTCCCCTGCTCATCATCCATGGGAGCCGTCTCGAGCTCCTGAGCGCCGATTACCGGCGCTACTTGACCCGCCAGCTTTCCGATCACTTCGGTCTGGGCGGGATCCCGCTCCGCCTCGAGTTCCGGGACAGCCCGGATCATCACCGGTGGCGGTCGGGTGCCTCTTCCCTCTCCCGCGGCCGGATGTCGTGACCGGAGTGGATCCGGCGCGGCGCAGCCTGGCCCTGCCGGGACCTTTCCCGCTCAAGGGCGGCTTTGATCTGCCGGCGGTGACCCTGGCCTACGAGACCTGGGGGCCTCCGTCCCGACCGGTGCTTGTGCTCTGCACGGGACTCTCCCCATCGGCGCATGCCGCCTCGGGTCCGGCGGATCCCCGCCCGGGCTGGTGGGAGCCGCTCATCGGCCCGGGTCGGGCCCTGGACACGGACCGGTTCCGGATCTTCTGTTTCAACCCCCTGGGCGGATGCTTCGGTTCGACCGGGCCCGCCTCGATCGATCCCCTGACCGGTGACGCTTACGGCTCCCGTTTTCCCGGGATTGCGATCGAGGATATCGCCCTCGCCATCCACCGGGCGCTCGGGGGACTCGGCATCGGGCGGATCGACGCCGTGGTCGGGCCGTCCTTGGGCGGACTTGTGGCCCTGGCCCTGGCCCTGCGCGGGCACCGGGCGGTCGGCCGCCTGGCCGTGATCTCGGCGGCCGCGGCGGCGGAACCGTTTGCCGTGGCCATCCGCTCGCTTCAGCGCGAGATCCTCGCGAGCCATCTCGCCCAGGGTGCGGGAGGGGTCCGGACCGGCATGCGTCTCGCGCGCAAGCTCGGACTCGTCTCCTACCGCTCGCCGGTGGAATGGCGCACGCGCTTTGGCCGGCGCCGCGAGACGGATCCGGCCGCGAAGGCCGGTCTTCCGGACGGATCACGGCCGCCGTTTGCGGTAGAATGGTACCTGGAGTCGCGTGCCCGCGATTTCGCCGAACGTTTTGATCCCGTGTCCTACCTCCGCCTGTCTTGCGCGATGGACGAGTTCGATGCGGCCGACTACGGCGGCGGTGACCTCGAACGGGCACTGGCGGGAGCCGGTCTGGAGGCCGTTCTCGTGGCCGGCGTGACGACGGATTTGCTCTATCCGAGCCACCAGCAGGAGTCTTTGGCCCGGGGGTTCGAGCGGGCGGGCGTGCCGGTCGATCTCCGGATCATCGATTCGCCTTCGGGCCATGATGCATTTCTGGTCGACTGGATCCGCTTTGAAGAACCATTGCGAAAATTCCTGGAGTTCTGAATGAGTATCACCTCACCCGGCATCCTGTTTGTGGTCTCGATCGTGGCCGGGTTCATCGGGGCCATGAGCGGCATGGGCGGGGGCATCGTCCTGATTCCGGCGCTCACGCTGTTCGGGGTGGGCATCAAGCATGCGATCGCCATCAGCATCGTCTCCGTGATCGCCACCTCGAGCGGGGCGGCTTCCGCCTACGTCCGTGACGGTGTCACCAACCTCAAGATCGGCATGTTCCTCGAGATGTTCACCATCCTGGGTGCCATCGTCGGGGCGACCGTGACCCTGGCCTCGTCCGACCAGCCCCTCTTCATCGCCTTCGGCGCCGTCCTGCTCCTGTCATGGGGGACGCTCTTTGTGCGCAAGGTGAAGCATGAGGACTACCTCCGGCCCGCCGATCCGATCACGCATTGGCTGGAGCTCCGGGGCGGTTACTACGACCATGCGGAAGGGCGGCAGATCGATTACGAGGGTCGGCGGGGCTGGCTGGGTGGCCCCTGCATGTTCGGCGCGGGTTTCATCGCCGGTCTGCTCGGGATCGGGGCCGGGGCGCTCAAGGTGCTCATCCTCGACCTCGCCATGGGGTTGCCCCCCAAGGTCTCGACCACGACCAGCAACCTCATCATCGGCGTCACCGCATTGGCCGGCACCAGCATCTACATCGCGGCCGGCTACGTCGATCCGGGACTCGCGGCACCGGTCATCATCGGCGTCGTGGCCGGGGCGTTCATCGGCACCCGCCTGCTCAAGCGGTTGAGCAACCATTCCATCCGCCAGTTTTTCCTCGTGGTCCTCCTCCTGCTTGGGGTCGAGATGATCCTGCGCGGGCTCGGTGTTTTTGGCCACGGCATCTAGGGAGACCCGCATGAACCGCATCCCGTCCAACCCCGATGCCACCGATGCCGCCCGGCGGGAGGCCCGGCTCGAGCACGACATGGAGCTCCTCGTGGGCTACATCCTCCTGGCCGGCGTCCTGGTCAGTATCGCGTTCCTCGTCATCGGGCTCATCTGGCAGTACGCGTTGACGGGTTCGCTCCATCTCAACTATCTCATCGCCGGGATGAACTACTTCGACTTCCTGATCCACGATCTGGGATCACTGTTCCACCCGGCCGGGTGGGATCCCCGGGTCTTCATCGATCTCGGGATCGCGAGCCTGCTCTTTACGCCCTACATCCGGGTCGTGAGCTCCATGGTGTTTTTTGCGGTGGAAGAACGCAATTGGAAATACACGGCCTTCACTGCCTTTGTCGGGGCCGTGCTCACCTACAGCCTGTTCTTGCGCTGAGGCCGGCTCCCGAGAACGGGGTGAGGAAGCGGCGGAGCGCGGCCAGGGTCGGTGCCACGGACAGCCCGGGATGGGCGGAGGTTCCGTTCACGAGCACGGCAAAGGCCCCGATCCCGCCGTCCGCCCGCCGGAAGTAACCGGCCAGACCGAGTGCGCCCACCGGATCGTCGAGGGTCCCGCTTTTCACGAAGAAACACCGGCGCCAGCGCCGATTGCCCACCGTGAGGAAGGCCAGGGGGGATTCCCCGGCGGGCGGCAGCCCGGCCCAGAAGGCCGGAAAATCCCGGTCGTCGGCCGCCATGCCGGCCAGGACAGCCACGAGATCGGCAGCGGAACTCCGGTTGCGCCGGCTGAGCCCGCTGCCGCTTTCGAGACGCAGGGTTCCCCGGGCGCCCCAGCGAGTCAGCCAGGGGTGCAGGGAGAGCGCCAGCGCGCGAGCAGCCGCGGGCAGGGTCCGCCCCTCACGGCCGGCCCCATTGGAGCGGGCGAGATCGAAAGTGAGATCGTCGGCGATGAAGTTGTTGCTGTAGGCCAGCATGCGGCTGATCAGGGTCGCGAGCGTCACGCTTCGTTTGACGAACCAGGTCCTCGATCCCGGGGGAGGGTGATGCTGGATGCGGACGGGGCCCCGGATCCGGATCCCGGCACGGCTGAAGGCCCCGGCCCAGAGCGATCCCGCGAGCTCGTCGGGATGGGCGGCGGCCACATAGAGCCGGATGGGGCGGTGACCGATCGCGAGACTGCCTTCCACACGGACGAATTCGCGGCCGTTGCGCAGGCGCTGGCGGACCGCGAGCCCGCGCCCCGCGCCCCGGGGCGTGGTGGTCACCCCATTCTCGAGCCGGATCCCGCCAGGCGGAAAGGGCAGGAAGGCGACCCGGGCCGGTGCGCCCGGGGTGGGGCCGGGGGCGACGATGAGGTCGAGGGTGCCATAGTCGGCCGCGAGCGCGGTGGGTTGGGCTGCGTAGGCATGGCGACTCTCCCGTCTGGCCCGGCAGCGGTCGATGAGCCGGCAGGGGGGACGGATGTCGCCGGCTGCCACGAGGACGAGCCCTCCCCGGACGTCCGTCAGCCCGAGCGCCCGTGCCTCCCAGGCGGTGGCCCCCATGAAGCCGTGAACAAGCCCGGGATCCCCGTCATCGACGAGAATGAGCGGGCCCTCGAGCCGACCGCCAACGAGGGGACCGGTCGTTTCGACGCGGAGGGTGAAACGGTGCCGGCCGCCCCAGAGGCGGAGCGCGCGGGCGGCGACAAAGAGCTTGGAGAGCGAGGCCGGGATGAGCGGGCGGTCCGCCTGGAAACGGGCGAGGATCCGCTTTCGGCGACCGAGCGTCACGACCTCCGCACTCACGGCCAGTCCGCGGGCGGAAAGCGCACGGAGGATGGCGGTCGCGGCAGGCCCGGCGGGTTTTTCCGCCCAGGCGGTGGGGACCACCCAGGCCAGGAGGAGAAGGGCCAGGATCCCGCGTCTAGTCGGGGTCACGGGTGGGGTCCGTGTGGTCGAGGGCCTCGATCCGCGTCCAGGCTGAGCCCTCCTGCCAGATGATCGCGAGCCGGTCTCCGGGCGAAAGGCCCGCCGGGCCCGTCACGAGCCCGCCCCGGGTGTTTTCGACCAGGGCAAACCCCCGCCGGAGGGCTCCGCGCGGATCCAGGGCCGTGAGGCTCCGTTGATCCAGTTCGAGTCGGTGACGGGCTTTGTCGAGGGACGCGACGAGCGGGGAGGTGAGACGCCGGGCGAGCGTGTCGAGGGCGCTTTCGGCCGGGCCGAGCGGGTGGGTTGCCGCGAGTCGCGCCCGCCAGTGGAGGAGTTCGCGGCCGATGCCGTCCAGGCGGATCCCGGGATCGGTCGTCCTGAGCTCGGCGCGCAGGACCGCGAGGCGTTCCCGGGACCGTCTCCAGAGTCCCCCGAGCGCGCGATCGAGCCGGGATGCCGTTTCATCGAGGCGCTGGGCCAGCTCGGCCACCGTGTATCCCGGATGGTGGTGTCCGAGCCTTCGGCCGAGATCGGAAAGCCTTTGGGCGAGCTCCGCCGCATCGGGGCTCACCCGTTCGGCAGCGCCGCTCGGTGTGATGCCGTTCAGGTCGGCGGCGAGATCGGAGAGGGTGAGATCGGTTTCGTGACCGATGCCGGTCACGACCGGAACCGGCGCGGCGCGGATGGCCCGGGCCAGGGCTTCGGTGTTGAACGGCGCGAGGTCTTTCAGGGAACCGCCACCCCGGGTCACGATCACGACGTCGACCCCGCCGCTTTGCGTGATCGCCTCGAGCGCCTGGACCAGGGTCACCTCCGCGCCCTCTCCCTGGACCTGTGCCGCGGCGATGCGGAGGGGGATGAGCGGCATGCGACGCGCCAGGACCTTGAGGACGTCGCGCAGGGCGGCTCCGTTTGGGGAGGTCACGATGCCGATGCGTCGCGGAAGGGCGGGGAGGGGCCGTTTCCGGCTCGGGTCGAAGAGTCCCTCGGCGGCGAGGCGGGTCTTGAGCCGTTCATAGTCGCGGCGCAGGCTGCCTTCCCCGGCCTCCTCCAGGCTTTCCACGATGATCTGGAAATCGCCGCGCGCGGCGTACAGTCCGATGCGGCCGAAGGCGAGAACGGCCTGTCCATTGGCGGGTGGGAAGGTCAGCCGGCGGGCCTCCCGCTCGAAGAGGACGGCGTGCAGTGAGGCCCGGGAATCCTTGAGGTTGAAGTAGAGGTGGCCGGCCGCCGAAGGGCGCAGGTCGGAGATCTCGCCCGTGACCAGAACGGCGGGCAGCTCCTCGGCCAAAAGGTGCTGGACGCGCTTCAAGAGTTCGGAGACCGTGAGGGGCTCGCCCTCCCGGCGGGCTCCGGCGGGAGGTCCCGGGATGGATTGCTGCATGGGCCCATGATAGCGGCTGGCCGGGCCGGTGCCCATCCGGCCCCGAGCGGGGTCATCGGGTAAAATGGCCCACCGACCCGTCTCCGAGGTCCCCATGCGTCTTTCTCCCGAAGTCGCCCTCACCTTCGACGACGTGTTGCTCGTGCCTGCCCGGTCCACCGTGCTGCCCCGATCCGTCCGCCTCGAAACCCAGGTCACGACCGGCATCCGGCTCAACATCCCCTTTCTCTCCTCGGCGATGGATACGGTCACCGAGGCCCGCCTGGCCATCGCCCTGGCGCAGGAGGGCGGCATGGGGGTGATCCACAAGAATCTTCCGCCCGAACAGCAGGCCCGCGAGGTCCGGCGGGTCAAGAAATTCGAAGGCGGCCTCGTCGTCGACCCGATCACCGTCGGGCCCGACCGGAGCATCGGCGAGGTCGTCGAACTGACGCGTGCGCATGCCATCTCGGGGGTTCCGGTGGTCCGGGGCCGCAAGCTCGTGGGCATCGTGACCAGCCGGGATCTCCGGTTCGAGAGCCGTTTCGACGAGCCGGTCTCGACCATCATGACTCCGCGCGAACGCCTGGTCACGGCCCGCGAGGGAGCCACCCGCGAGGAGATCGTCGATCTCCTGCATCGCCACCGCATCGAGAAGATCCTGGTCGTGAACGGGGACTTCGAACTCAAGGGACTCGTGACCGTGAAGGATATCCAGAAGGCCCGTGACTACCCGCTCGCGGCCAAGGACAACCAGGGACGGCTCTACGTGGCAGCGGCCGTCGGGGCGGGATCCGAGGAACTGGAGCGCGCCCGCCTCCTGGTCGAAGCCGGGGTCGATCTCCTCGTGCTCGACACGGCCCATGCCCACACGGACTCGGTTTTGGCCCAGCTCCGGCTCCTCAAGAAAAACCATCCGGCAACCCCCGTCATGGCCGGCAACCTCGTGACCGGGCAGGCGGCCCGCGATCTCGCGGAGGCCGGGGCGGACGCGGTCAAGGTGGGGATCGGGCCCGGTTCGATCTGTACGACCCGTATCGTGGCCGGGGTCGGGGTCCCCCAGGTGAGCGCCATCCTCGAGGTGGCCGAGGCCCTGCGCGGACGGCCGATCCCGATCATCGCCGATGGCGGGATCCGTTACTCGGGGGACGTGGCCAAGGCCATCGCGGCCGGTGCCCATGGCGTCATGATCGGCAGCCTGTTTGCCGGGACCGAGGAGGCGCCCGGCGAGGTGGAACTGTTCCAGGGGCGGACCTACAAGAGTTACCGGGGCATGGGATCGCTCGGGGCCATGGCGGGCCGTCACGGATCGGCCGATCGCTATTTCCAGGACAGCGCCCAGGCGGTCGAGAAACTGGTCCCCGAGGGTATCGAGGGTCGTGTGCCCTACAAGGGACCGCTCAGCGTCGTGGTCCAGCAGCTCGTGGGCGGTCTCCGGGCCGCCATGGGCTATACCGGCTCCGAGTCGATCGAGGACATGCGCTCCCGCCCGCGCTTCGTCCGGATCACCGCGGCCGGCCAGCGCGAGAGTCACGTCCATGACGTGACGATCACGAAGGAAGCGCCGAACTACCGGCTCGACGGATGAGCCCCCCTGTCCGGCTCGGGGGGCCTGGACCGGCGGCCTCACACGAACGACTGCTCATTCTCGACTACGGCTCGCAGTACACGCAGTTGATCGCCCGGCGAGCCCGGGAGCTCGGGGTCTATGCCGAGATCCGTCCGGGCACGGATGGGGGGTCCGGGATCCGGGATTTCGCGCCACGCGCGATCATTCTGTCGGGGGGGCCCGCCTCGGTTCTCGAGCCGGGTGCCCCGACCGTTCCGGAAGCGGTCTGGTCGGCCGGGGTTCCCGTGCTGGGCATCTGCTACGGCATGCAGGCCATGGCCCAGGCCTTGGGCGGAAAACTCGAGGACAGCTGGCCGCACGAGTACGGCGCGGCCGAGCTCCGCCTGGAAAAGACACCGTCCCGGCTGTTTGCCCGGCTGGAGGCCTCCGAGGGTCGCGCCCTCCAGGTCTGGATGTCGCATGGTGTGCGGATCACCGGACTCCCGCCCGGATTCCGGGTGCTGGCCGGCAACCGGGCGACCCCGGTCGCCGCCATGGCCGACGAGGCCCGCGGCCTCTACGGGCTCCAGTTCCACCCCGAGGTGCGGCATACGCCGGAAGGGTCGCGCCTGCTTGCGTCCTTCCTTCACGACATCGCCGGGTTCCGGGGAGATTGGCGGATCGAGGATTTCGAGACCGAGATCCTCCGTGCGCTTGGTGAACGCCTGCCCGAGGGACGGGTACTGCTCGCCCTGTCGGGAGGGGTCGACTCGGCCGTCACCGCGGCACTCCTGGCGCGCGCCCTGCCGGGACGCGTCGTGGCCGTCGTGGTCGATACCGGGCTTTTGCGCGAGGGCGAACTGGGGGGGATCCGGGAGGCGTTCCGGTCGATGCCGATCGATCTGAGGGTCGTGGACGCCTCGCGGCGTTTCCTCGAAGCCCTGGACGGCGTTAGGGATCCCGAGGACAAGCGCCACATCATCGGTCGGCTCTTCATCGAGGTCTTTGCCGAGGAGGCCCGCGCCCTGGCCGACATCCGCGCCCTCGCCCAGGGCACGATCTACCCCGATGTCATCGAATCGGCCGGTGGAGCGGGTCCCGCCCAGGTCATCAAGTCCCACCACAACGTGGGCGGACTTCCCGAGTCTCTGCCCTTCGAGATCGTGGAACCCCTGCGCTGGCTCTTCAAGGACGAGGTCCGGGCCCTGGGACACAGGCTCGGTCTGCCCCCTGCCCTGATTACCCGGCAGCCCTTTCCCGGACCCGGACTCGCCGTCCGGATCCTGGGGCCCGTCACGGCGGCAGGGGTCGATCTCCTGCGCCGGGCCGATCACCTGTTTCTGGACGAACTCACCCGTTCAGGCTGGCTTGAGCGGACCAGCCAGGCCTTTGCCGTGCTTCTGCCGGTCCGTTCCGTGGCGGTCAAGGGGGATGGCCGGGCCTATGAACCCGTGGTTGCGCTGCGCGCCGTCGTCACGGATGACTTC
Source organism: Pseudomonadota bacterium (assembly GCA_027320085.1). Taxonomy (GTDB): domain Bacteria; phylum Pseudomonadota; class Gammaproteobacteria; order JAKAQQ01; family JAKAQQ01; genus JAJZIH01. Next base: position 64,715 of record DAHVLZ010000010.1, on the reverse strand, counting down.
ATGACGGCGCACTGGGCCGAGTTGCCCCACGAGCTTCTGGCCCGGATTTCACTGCGTCTCACGAACGAGGTGCCGGGGCTCTCGCGCGTCGTCTACGACATCACCGGCAAGCCACCGGCCACGATCGAGTGGGAGTAGGTTTCGAGGTCTATCGCAGCGCATCGCGATCTATCGGAAATCGGGTCCCACGCGTTGATTGCAAGGGGCGCCCGGATATTTTATCCGCCAAGGAAAGCCTGATCAATCGTGATGAGATGACGTCGAACCGGATTCATACGCACGGATTGCCCGAAGGGGCCGGTTGCTTGCCGGTTTTCCTCCGCCGCATCCCCCTTGTCGGGCGGATGGGGCAGACCGTGGGCAGACTACGCCCCTTGCAGCCGCAACAACCTTCTCCTCACCCTGAAGAGATGGGCCAGCGCACAGGCCACAAACAGCCGGTGGGCATTCTTGTCAAGCCCCCGATAGCGGGTCTTCGTGAAGCCGAAGATCCGCTTGATCACGAGAAATGGATGTTCTCCCCTGGCCCGTACTCTGTATATCAATGCGTTCCAGAGACCATTGATCATCGAGCGGGAGAGTATTTAGAACGGTTTCAGCTAGCGTAGTGATGCTACGATTGATGCAACTATATTAAATTGACTTTCTCTTGAAAATGTTGTAGAAGTCGTAACATGGCTACGACTTCTACAAGTAAGCTAAATGCGCTCTACACTCGGCTGGCGCCGGGAACACCGCTGACCTCAGAGGACCTGGCGGCGCTCGGCATCTCCGCAGACTTGGCCGTCCACTACGTCCGGGCGGGTTGGCTCATGCGCCTGTCCCGGGGGGTGTATGGCCGCCCGAATGACGCCCCGGCCCTGCATCCCAGCCTGCTGCAGTTGCAGCGCGGAATCCAAGGGATGCACGTCGGCGGCAAGTCGGCCCTCGACTGGTACGGCGTGCGCCAGTACGTGTCGCAGCATCCCGTGCTGCAACTGTACGGCTGGAAGGCGGCCCGCCTGCCGGAATGGTTCACCCAACGCTTTCCGGCCGAATACCACCGCAAGCGCCTGTTTGACGAGCAGCCGGACGCCCTGCTGCACGTCGGCCCTTTCGAGAAGCGCAGCGGGGCGCCGCAGGTGTCGGCGCCGGAGCGTGCATTGCTGGAACTGTTGAGCGAAGTCGGCGTGCGCCAGCCCTTGCAGGAAGCTCGCGAAATCATCGAAAGCACCTACAACCTCCGCGCCGATGTGCTGCGCGAGCTGTTGCAGCACTGCTCAAGCGTCAAGACCGTGCGGCTGTGCCTGCAACTTGGCCGGGAGGCCTCGTCGCCATGGGCGGCCAAGCTCGATCCAGGCACGCTGCCGAAGGGCAGCAACCGACCCTGGGTGTCCCGGTCGGCCGACGGTCTGCTCGTGCTCAAGCCATGAACCAGACTTATCTTGATACCGCGCGTCTGCTGACGCAGGTGGCGCCGCTGGTGTTCGTGGACGGCACCTTCGCATTGAAGGGTGGTACGGCGATCAATCTGTTCGTGCGCGACATGCCGCGCCTGTCGGTCGATCTCGATCTGGTCTTTTCCGACCACCGGCGGCCGCGTAACGAGGCTCTCGCAATCATCGGCGATGCCATCCGGCAAGCCGCTGTCCGGTTGCGGAAGCGAGGATTCCAGACGCATGTTCCGGCGGCGGCAGAAGGGGGAGACGAAGTTGCTGGTGCGCCGTGGCTCGATCCAGATCAAGACCGGAGTCAACTTCGTCATGCGCGGAACGGTGCAACCGGTGCGGCGCGCTTCGCTTACGCCCGCCGCCCGCGATGTGTTGATGGCCGATATGGAAATCCCGGTCGTGTCACTGGAAGACGCGTACGGCGGCAAGCTGGTGGCGGCGCTGGATCGGCAACACCCACGCGACTTGTTCGACGTGATGCAGCTCTTTGCGAACGAGGGCATCACGCCCGGAATCCGCCGCGCTTTCGTGGTCTATTTGGCCTGCAGCAACCGGCCAATCCACGAGTTGCTGTTCCCGCCCCTGCGGGATATTCGGCACGACTACGAGAACAATTTCCAGGGCATGACGGCCGAGCCGGTGCCGCTCGATGCACTGCTCGCAGCGCGAGAGCGAGTGGTGCGCGAAATCGAACTGGGACTGGACGACAAGGAGCGGCGTTTCCTGCTGTCGCTGGCAGCCGGCACGCCGGACTGGTCGCTGCTGGACATCGCGCACCTTGAACAACTGCCGGGCATCCGCTGGAAGTTGCACAATCTGGCGCAGTTGCAGAAGACCGATGCGAAGAGGTTCGCGGAGCAGACCGATGCGCTGGCCGCGAGGTTTGCCACCCCGGCGTCTGGCGCTGGCGAACCGCCGGTGCCGGGAAGTTAGTGAACAATGAAGTCCAGCATGGTCGACCGAACTTCATTGCCGGCGGCCAAGATCGCGCTCTTTCGTCCGTTGTTCCGCGTCCGCGCCGACGTGTACGCGAGGCGATTTGAAAGCAGGAGGACCGGCAAGTCGGGCTACGCCCCCGTTTGTGCCAACGAATGGGTACGCGGGGTCTGCGAAAAGCCGCGTGTCAAATGCGCGGACTGTCCCCACCGCCGATTTCTTCCGCTGACCGACGACGTCATCCGTTGGCACCTGTCCGGTTGCGACCCTGATGGCGAACCCTTCGTCGCCGGGGGCTACCCGCTGTTCCAGGACGAAACCTGCGCCTTTCGGGCGGTCGACTTTGACAAGGTCGAGTGGAGCGAAGACGCGAAAGCCTTTCTCGAAACCTGCTGCCGCATGCACCTGCCGGCTGCGTTCGAGCGGTCGCGCTCCGGGCGGGGCGGACATGTCTGGCTGTTTTTCGAGGGGGCGAGACCAGCGGCAATGGCCAGACGGCTCGGTTCCTCTCTGCTGACAGAGACCATGGAACGCAGGCCGGACGTCGGACTGGATTCCTACGACCGCCTCTTCCCGAACCAGGACTTCCTGCCGCAAGGCGGGTTCGGAAACCTCATCGCCTTGCCGCTGCAAAAAGTGCCGCGTGACCAAGGCAACAGTGTATTTCTCGATGACGATCTCGAGCCCTGGCCGGATCAATGGGCGTTAGCCGTGGGGAGGTTCAGGGTAAACCCGCCAGGGGCTAGAGATTTTCCTTGCGATTCAGTGGCATATCGTCGCCGTTGATGATCGAGTGGGAGTGAGAATTTAAAGTTGCTTGAAGCATTCCGTGCGGGGGAAAAGGGGGAGCGGCCAGTTCCCCTTCTACCCTTCTAATTTCAATAGCGATACCGGCACGAAATGATGACCAACTCATCATTTTGGACTTCGTAGACGAGCCGGTTGGTTTCATCTATTCGCCGTGACCAGCATCCGCTCAGGCTGTGTTTGAGTGCTTCGGGTTTCCCCATGCCGCCGAAAGGATCTCTTAGGGCGGCTTGGATCAGATCATTGATGCGTTTAAGCGTCTTTCTATCCTGTGTTTGCCAGAAGAGGTAGGTTTCCCAAGCCTCATCCGTGAACTTCAGGTTGCGCATTTTGCGGGTCCTCGGCGCCGGAAATGTTGACTAATTCCCGATGCTTCGCTTGACCTGCACGAGCCTGCGAAATGGATTTGGCAAGATGCGCCGCATTTGCAGGTGAACTCAACAAATGCACGGTTTCCATCAGGCTGTTGTAATGATTGAGGGACATGACCACGGCGTCAGGTGCGTCTCTGCGCGAGATGACTGTTACGTCAGCATCCTCAACCACTTGGTCGATAACAGCCCGTAAGCTGTTGCGAGCTTCAGAAAAGTTGACGATTCTCATTTTTTACTCCGTTCATTCAATTCGCCTGGTAGTCAGCAGTCAGTGAACGGCTGAACTTGTACATTTAATAGTACAAGTTTCAGTGTATCTCCATTGCAGGGCGAATGCAAACTCCCGTGGCGAGCGAGAGTCATCCATCTCTGACGAGCAGTCCAAGTGGTCCTGGGCTCATGGTATTGAGCATGGTATCGCTGCGTCGGGATCTGAAAAACCATCTCTATTTCAAATAGATATATTCATCGTTGACAATCGGGGATGATCCGACGTTTGGCCATGGCGGGGCCCACAGGCACTGGAGACAGATGAGCCCGTTATGCGCCGTTTCCTGAGGCAATGGACTGGGCCGGCCACCCCAGAGTGCGTATCTTTATATCAGTGCCTCAATACGCGCTACCGCGATTGTGACCTTTCGGGCGACTGGGCGGGCTAGTCATCATGTAACGACCGGCCTGCTCGTGATCTACCGAAAATCCGATTCCAACACCCAGCGGCGGGCCCGGATAGGCTCGCACAGCGAACTGTTCGGCTGACACCAGAGGCCCCGTGGCCGCCCGCTCGAGGCGTGGGGCTCAGCGGACGGGTCGATCGGCCAGGTGCTTTGCGATCTGGCTGGCCCATTCCGGGCCGGCCTGTGCGTCTTCCCGCGCCAACTCCCGGACTCGTTCGTCGGCGGCCGCGTTCAAAGACGTGCGCTCATAGCGTACCTCTACGTGGGTCCCCGCCTCATGTTCGCGCAGTTGCAGCGTGATGACTGTCGTCATGACCTCTGGCAGCACAGAGATGTACCGAACATGGCCGGCAACGGGATCGAAGTCGGTGTTCACCCAGATCGCCTGTCGCGCACCGTGCGCGACAGTGAACACCATGCCACTGCGGTCAGTTGGCTGTGACGGCCAGATGAACTCGGGTTCCCAGTCCGGTGCCCACTGCCGTTCGCAGTGAGCACCGAACAGTGGAAAGGCGACGGCCATTGGCGCGGGAACGTGGAACTGAAAGGTTTCCGAGGTGTGTGCGCGGGTGGTGGGCGCGAAAGCGTTTGTGTTCATGATTGAAAGCGTCACCTGGGCAGGCAGCATGGAGACGAGGCCAGCGTAGCACACGCTGATCCATTACCCGTGTTCAGCAGCAGCTGTCCCCTGGTGATAGCGCAGTTGCCAGTTGTCACCGATCAGGATCCAGATCGAGGAACGCAGCGTGTGCCGCGTGAGAGCCCCGTTTTTCCCCTTGTGTGCCGAATGGTAGGTCAGGAGTGCAACGCCCGGGCCTAACTCAGTTGCGGCATACGAGTCTGCGATTACCGCATCGGAGTGGCGTTTGCCCGACAGGGCGGAAACGACAGCCTCGCGGGTGTAGCGTCGCCCGGATCGCCCGACCTCTTCGAAATCAGGGTGGAGAAGCGCGGCTGCAGGATCATTCTCACTGCGGATCCGGGGTTTCTGGAGTTCGGTCTCAAGCATGGAAAGCGTCTGAACAAGTGCTTCGCCCATGAATCAAATTCCCCAGTTTACGGGTCGCCACCCATTATTCCATTTGATGTGGTTTTGCTCAAGCTTGCGAGCATATGATCCTGAACGATCGTTTCATTTACTTCGTGCTGCTCATCGTGCAGATGCTGGCGATAGTCAGGGGAGCGGCAGCCCCCGATTTCTTGATCCGGGAAGCCCTGATCAATGCCGGTAAACGGTTGCCCACCCGAAACCAAGCGCACGGCGGGTCGTGTTGAGTGGTGGGGGTTCTGCGCTTGACCCCCCGACCCAAGGACCAAGCGGCCACCCTCGAGGATTTTTTCTGATGCCGCGCCGTCGGAAGCATGTGCCCCTGCATGTCTCTCTCAACAATCGCCTGGTTGGCCAGCTGCTTAAGGAGCCGGGCGGCACGATTCGCTTTCGATATGACGAGAGTTGGCTCGGCTGGGAAAAAGCCATCCCTGTCTCCCTTTCGTTGCCGCTACGGGAGGATGCTTACATGTCTCCGTCAGCCGGTCCGTCATTGCGCGCCTCCGGAGTCTTGCGCGGGGCGTGTGATGCCGAGTGGTGCGCTCGCCCGCTTTCGGACAGCCAATGCCCAGCGGCGCGTCGCTGTCCCTGCGGTTTCCGCCGAATGCTTCCAACACCCCGGGCCCAACCTGTGATGATCATCACCCGGTGCCCACTCGCCACGCACCTCAGGCTGTCCTCAACCAAAGGGGGGGCTCACTCGACCAGAGCGTTGGGCGTATGATTCCGGTCAGCATCGTGAGAACACTGTTTCGCTACGGTCTTGATCCTGGTCGGATGGACCGGTCTGGTCAGGGGTTTCCCGCGTGCATCGCATCACGGGGCATGAGGTCTTTGATGGTTTCCGGTACAGTCTCAAGACGAGTCCTCTCGTCAGTCCGTGGAGACCGCGTTGACCATTGAACAGGTCAAGGCGGTGGATCCGATCCAGGATGAGGCGTGGATGGATAGGGCCCTCGAGTGGGCAGAACGCGCGCGCCAGGCGGGCGAGGTACCGGTCGGCGCCGTCCTCGTCCGCGAAGGGGAGTGCCTTGCTGCGGCCGGCAACGCCCCGATCAGCCAGGCGGATCCCACCGCGCATGCCGAGATCGGCGTGCTCCGGGAGGCGGCGCGCCGGATCGGCAACTACCGGCTTGGTGGAACCACGCTCTACGTCACCCTCGAGCCCTGCGTCATGTGTCTGGGTGCGCTCATGCTGGCCCGCATCGGGCGTCTCGTCTACGGCGCATCCGATCCCCGCTTCGGCGCCGTCGAACGGCTTTCCTCCGGGCAGCTCGGCTGGGTCTTCAACCATCATCTCACGGTCACGGGCGGGATCCGCGCCGAACCCTCCCGCCGGCTTCTCCAGGAATTCTTTTCCATCCGGCGGGGCGGTGGGAGTATGCTGGAGACGGAAGGAGGGACGGGTCGATGAAGACCAATCCCCGCGAACCCCGTATCGGGTCAAAGGCGGTCTGGCGGATTGCCCTGGGCTATCTGGGTCTTGGGCTCGTCTGGCTGGTTCTGGCCGGGATCATCGTCCATACCCTGTTCGGCCCCCACGCCTACGATCCGGCGGTCGAAACCCTGGCCGGCTTCATGGCCCTTTTCATCCTGCTCTCGACCCTGATCGTCGTACAGGAGGAAAAGCGCTTCCAGGGCGACCTTCGGCGGCGGGAACGGATCCGCCGCGTCCAGCAGGAGCAGGCTCTCAAGTTCCGGCTGATCGCCGAGAACTCCGTGGACCTGATCAGCATGGCGAGTCTCGATGGCCAGATGGAGTACCTGAGTCCTTCGCACCAGACGCTGCTTGGCTTCGAACCCGAGGCCCTGCGCAACCGCCATCCGGGATCCCTCATCCACCCGGTCGACCTCGAGCGGATCGGGGACTGGCACCGTTACCCCTTGAGCGAGTTTCGTGTGGCCATGGCCGATGGCGGGTGGCGCTGGGTCCAGGGTTACCGTTACCTCATCCAATGGGAAGGACGTGATTACAGCGTGGGCATCGCCCGGGATGTGACGGCGCTCCGGACCGTGCAGAAAGCCGTGATCGAATACGCCGAACGCCTCAGGCTTCTGTCGCGCAAACTCCTGGAGACCCAGGAAAACGAGCGCCGTCACCTGGCCCGCGAGCTCCACGACGAGGTGGGCCAGACACTCACGGCGACCAAGCTCGGACTCCATGCCATGTCCGATCTGTTCCAGCTGAGCCGGCGTGAAAAGCTCTACGAGGAACTCGTGGCCAATCTGGACCGGGTGCTCACCCAGGTCCGCAGCCTGTCGCTCAACCTGCATCCCTCACTGCTCGATGATCTGGGCCTCGTGGCCGCCATCCGCGGTCTGGGCAGCCGGATGGCCACGTTGTCGGGCATCAAGCTGACACTCGATCTGCCCCCCGCCGATCCGCGTTTCCCCCCGCTTGTCGAAATTACCTGTTACCGCGTGGTCCAGGAAGCGCTCAACAACATCGCCCGTCATGCCGGGGCCATCAAGGTCGAACTCGCATTCCGGGTCGAGGGAGACGAACTCCGCGTCACGATCCGGGACGATGGTCGCGGCTTTGATGTGGAGACAATGCGCCGCAAGGTCCAGGGAGGCTCGAGTCTCGGGCTTTTGGGCATGGAGGAGCGGGTTCAGCTCGCGGGAGGGCATTTCGACCTGGTGAGTGCCCCCGGACGGGGGACGACCATTGCCATGGTCTTTGCGCTCACCCAGGCCTCCGGTGAGGATTCGGGAGGACCCGTGGGGTCTGAAAAATCTTCCCAGATCGAAAATCCAAAGGAAATCTCTGGAGTTAGCGCTCAAGTCGTGGCCGATGGCCAGACTCAAGCCTGACGCGAGGCTGACTAATCCGTGAAAATCGTATACGATCAACAGGCTGGAAGAAGGAGCAGGCTTGGATGAGTCGACTTAAAGTCCTGGTTGCGGATGACCACCCGCTCTTCGTCGAATCGGTGGCGAGCCTTCTTGCCGCCCAGCCGGGGGTCCAGGTCGTGGGACTGGCCCGATCCGGTGAGGAGGCCTTGAGCCTGTGCGAATCCCTGCGGCCTGATGTCGTGCTACTCGATGTGGCCATGCCGGGTATCGGCGGGCTGGGTGCGGCTGAGGCACTCAAGCAGAAGGCGGATTCCCCGAAGGTGGTTCTGATCACGCTGTACGACGATCCCGAGTACCGCGAGCGGGCACAGGAAATCGGGGTCGATGGTTTCGTCAACAAGATTGAGTTTGCCGCGGTCATCGGTCCGATCCTGGGCGAAATGGCCGCATCCATCTCGCCTTGAAGCCGTAGTCGGCCGGGCGTCCGGTACCCGGGGAGTCCCCCCGGGCGTTGTGGTTGAGGCCCTACCCTGCAGGGTGCGGTCCGTGGGAGCGAAAGGATGGGGGAAATCGGAATCGGCACAGCCGCACTGGGCGGTTTTTTCTTGGGCCTGATCCTGATCCGGCGCAGCCTGCCGGGAGGCGGTTTTTTCCCATTCGGCCGCTCACGCCCGGGACGTCGCCATTCGCGTGGCCGGCAGATCGCAGGGCGCGGCCGGGTCGCCTGGCTCCGGGTCTTGGGGCACCGCCTCACCCAAGCCACAGCCCGGATGAGCCGGCTGCGCGTGGGTGGCATCCGGATCCCGCACCGGCTCGAGCCCTACCACCTCCTCTGCGCAGGCAGCCCCGGCTCCGGCAAGAGTGTGGCCTTGGCCGATTGCCTCGAGATCCTGCGGCGGCGGGGTGACCGTGTCCTCGTGGCCGATTGCGGAGGCGATTTCCTGTCCCGCTTCCACCGGAAGGGAGACCGGATCCTCAATCCCGTGGATGAACGCTCGGTCGATTGGGCGCCGCTTGCGGAGATGACCGCAGCCTGGGATGTCGAACGTCTTGCCCGGAGCCTTGTCCCGACCCGCGGCGCGGCTGAGGCCGAATGGCACCACTACGCGCAATCGCTCGTCGCGGCCGTGATGGGACGCTTGTGGGAGACGGGCCAGACTGCGACCGGCACGCTGGTCGAGACGCTCACGCGCTCTTCCAACGCGGATCTGGCCGCCCAGGTCACCGGCCATCCGGCCCACGCCCTCTTCGAAGAGGGGGCCGAACGCATGCTGGGCTCGGTCCGGGCCATCGTCGGGACCTACCTCGCGCCCTACCGTTTTCTCAACCCCATGGCGGATGCCGGCAGTTTTTCGGTGCGACGCTGGGCAACCGGGACCGATGGGGGATGGCTGTTTTTGCCCTACCGGGACGACCAGCTGGCCCTGATGAGACCGCTCCTTGCGGCCTGGATCGACCTGGCCGTGGGCGGGATCCTCTCCCAGCGGCCGGAGCGGGGGCGGCGCTTCTGGATCGTTCTGGACGAACTCGGGGCCCTGGGTACGATCCCGGTCCTCACCGATGCGCTGACCCGGGGACGCAAATACGGGCTTTCCTGTCTTGCGGGTGTCCAGTCGGTGAGCCAGCTGGACGAGGCTTACGGTCGCACGGGTGCGCGTATTCTCCGATCCTGCTTCGGATCGCTTCTGGTCCTCCGCACGCAGGAGGCCGGTACCGCCGAGACCCTGAGCCGTGAACTCGGCGAACGTGAGATCGTGGTGCGCGAGTGGTCCCACGGACGGGGCGGCGCGTCGCATACCGACCGGCGGCAGTTCGAGCGCCTGATCCTGCCCGGTGAAATCCAGGCACTCCGCGACTGCAGGGGATATCTGGCCCTGGCCGGGGACCATCCCATCCGGCCCATCCGGCTCAAGCCCCGCGAGCGACCGGAGGTCACCCAGGCCTTCCAGCCACGACCCCGGCTGCAAGCGGTGGAGTTTCCGGTTGTGGACGTCGGAGTGCCTTGGTGAAGTCGGGACGGAGGCTCGTGTGCTGAGCTTCCGCATCATCCGCGATGCGGCCCATGTGCAGCATTACTTTGCGATTGACGATCTCACGGTCGAGTCCCGTCTCTCGAGTGGCTGGGACGGGCAATGGGCGCGTGCCTGGAGACTGGTCCCGCCGGTCGATCCCACGGTTTTCAGGGAGGTGCTGGAAGGCCGCCTGCCCGGCGGAACCCGGGGGCCCGCCGGGACCACCGTGCGCGGCGTGGATGCCACCTTCAGTGCACCGAAGTCGGTCTCGATTGCCGCCTTGGTCTGGGGGGATCGCCGCCTGGTCGATGCGCACGACCAGTCCGTCCGCGAGGCTTTGTCCTGGATTGAGGCGGAACACTGTTATTTCCAGAAGCACATCGGCCGGAACACGGTGGCCGTGGCGGGGGCGGGACTTCTGATCGCAACCTTCCGGCATGGACTGTCGCGCCTGGCCGATCCGCAGCTCCATACCCACAGCGTCATCCTCAATTTCACGGCAACCCCGGAGGGGCCCTTCCGCGCGCTCGACCGCATTTTTCTCTTCAATGCCGCGAAACTCCTCGGTGGCTACTACCGGCTCGATCTGGCGGCACGCGTTGCCGGGCTCGGCTATACGATCCGGCCGACCCCCCACGCCTTCGAGATCGGGGAGATTCCCGGACGCCTGCTTGCGCTCTGGTCCAAACGGAGCCACGCGGTCGAGCAGGCGCTCGCCCACACCGGGTCCTCCCGGGATTTCGCGACCCTGGGCGAAAAACAGTACCTGACCCTGCACACCCGTCCGCCCAAGACCGCTTCCTCGTGGGTCGAGATCGCCGGTCGCTGGCGTGAGGAGTACGGTCGCATCCAGCCGGATCGGGTGCCCGCGGCGCCCTGGCGGGCCCCGGGGGAACCTGGGGTGTCTCAGCCCTTCGATCTGGCCGGGCTCGTCGGGGAGACTGTGCGCGAACTCGGTGCCGAATACGGGTCGTTCCGCCGGATCGAGGTCTACGGGCGGCTCTTTTCCAGAGCCGTGGGCCGGATGGATGCGGCCACCTTCAGGGCCGCGCTCCCACCGCTCCTTGAGGAGAGGACGGTTCCATCCGAGGGCCGGTGGGGTCGGAGCCTCTGTTTTGGCAGCGACTGGCACGAATGTCCGGACCGGCCATCCCCGGGCGGTCCGGCGGCTCCGGCGTTCTACCTGTGCTGGGGAAACGGGCGCGACCTGCTGTCCCGTCTGGGATCCTGCGATCCCACCGGGGCGGCTCCGCTGCGCCCGGGACGGCTCCGGCTCCCCTGCCTCCTCCTTGGCGAGGGGCCGGAGAACCCCCTCCGGCCGGAATCCCGCTGTCTTTTGTTCTACCTGCCGCGCCGGATGGGGATTTCCGCACTCGAGGCGGCCCGGGAATGGGCCCGGGAACGGGATCTCACCCTGGTGCTCGTCGAGTGGCCGCGGCGCGAATACGGACTGCTCCGCCTGCGGGGGCTCGATCATCTCCGGCGGTGCGGCACCGAGGTCCACTGGCTCCGGGACGAGGTGCGCGACACCTTTCTCGTCTCGCGCAGCTGGCAAAGGCTCCCCGAACGGGAACTCGCCCGGCTGCCGGCCGCAGATCGCCTGCGGGGTCCGGACCGGGAACCGTCCGGTCCCGGGTGGATGTCCGCCGGGCCCGGATGAGCCCGGCCCGGATTCTGCACGGCCGGCACCGCCGGGTGGAGGATCCGGCTCTGAGATTTCCAGGGACAGGGGCTTGTCCCCTTTCGGCGTTATCATGGGACAAGGCTCCCCAGCCGATACTGGAACAACAGGAAACTGAGGGATGCGTAACGGTGTGATCACCGAAAACGTCCTGCGGACCGGAGCGGGCGACCTCGCCTACGCGCGTGGTCACGCCTATTTCGAGCCGGGCGCCGTGATCGATCTTGTGGTGACGGATGAGACGATCAACGCGCGCGTCGGGGGCGGCGACGAATACGCCGTGCAACTCTGGGCGGAGGGCAAACGACTCGGCTACTCCTGCACCTGCCCGGTGGTTGCACGCAAGACCTGTGGTTTGCTCTCGCCCGGGCGCGCGAAAGGAATCACCCCGCCGACGCCGCGGAAATCTACCGTAACCGCCTCAATGGCATCGTTGAGCAAAAGAATAACCCCGCCTATGATGAAGCCGTCGCCCTCATAGTTAGGGTCCGCAACTTGACGCGTCGCACAAAACAGGAAAGGGGGTTCGCAGCGTGGCCCGACGTCGTGCGGGCCAGACACAGGGCCAAGCGGAATTTCATGCAGCGGCTGGATCAAGCGATGTCCACCATGGGCCCAAGCCCGATCAGGAAGGCAAAACCATGACCCGGGCAAAACCCGAAGATCATGGCGAAGTGCTCCTGTACCGGACCGAGGACGGCCGGACCGCCTTGGACGTGCGGCTGGCCGGGGGCGATCTGTCCTCACCAAACATATTCGGAACATCTTTGCGGAAAGTGAACTCAAGGAAAATGGCAATGTGCAAAAAATGCACATTGCAAATTCCGACAAGCCTGTCGCCTTTTACAGCCTGGATGTGATCATCTCCGTCGGCTACCGCGTCAAGTCGAAACGCGGTACCCAGTTCCGCATCTGGGCCACCCAGATCCTCAAAGAGCATCTCACGCAGGGTTACACTGTCCATCGTCGGCGTTTCGAGCAGAAGGCGCGGGAACTGGAGGCAGCGCTCGTGCTCATCCGCAAGACCGCCGGACGCGAGGCGCTCACCGGCGACCAGGACCGCGGCCTGGTCGATGTCATCGCCTGCTATACCCGGACCTTTTTGCTTTTGCAGCGCTACGACGAAGGGCTGCTGACCGAGCCGAAAGGAACCGCCGGCGGTGTGTTGCCCGGCATTGCCGAGGCCCATGCCGGCATTGAGGTGCTCAAGCGGGACCTGATCGCGCGCCGCGAAGCCAGCGGATTGTTCGGGCAGGAGCACAAGGCAGGGCTTGAATCCATCCTGGGGAATCTTGACCAGAGCGCGTTCGGCGAGCCGGCGTATCCGAGCATCGAGGCCAAGGCCGCACATTTGTTGTATTTCGTCATCAAATATTCCGCAGTGATTTGCTGCGGCCTCATTGAAGCTCGGGAAACCTCATCGTTGTCCCGCCTGCTCGCGCGCCATCTCGGCAAGGTCCTCGGGGCGCAGTCGGTAGCGGATGACATTGCCATCGTGAAGGCCCCGGAACTCCTGGCCGATATAGTTGACGACCTGCTCGCGGTCGGCCTCCGGAATGCCGGCATCGGTGGCCATGGCCATCACCGAGTCCGGCCGAAACGCCTTCCATTCGAGTACGCTGCGGCGTACAGCCGCGCGTACAAAATCACGGTAGGCAAGCGACGCTTTCTCCGGGCTCTCAAGCTCGGCGCGCAGCACCTGGTAGTTTTCGGCGGAGGCCAGGTAGGCGTCGATATACACGCCGCGCAACAGCGAGACGTTGTTCAACTCGTACACGCCGATCAGCCCGTCAAGATAATCAGCGTCGTTCAGGGTCAAAAACGACATAGGGGCGTGGCCGGCCTTGAGCAACGGGATGTTGGCGGCAATGCGCGAAGTCCGTTTGTTGACATCCTCGAACGGCTGTAGATACGGGATGTGGACCAGCAGGAAGAAGGATTGCTCGAACGGATCAGTGATCGCCGCCGCCTTCTGCACCAGTATGTCGAATTCTTCCTCGATCGCGAAATGATCAGCCTGCGGCCTGTAGCTCGAATAGGAAATGCCGACCGGCATCCACCGCAGCCGTCCTCCCATTGCGGGATCGGCAAGCAAGCCGTCGGCGAGCAAGGCATGAATGCTGAACAGGTCAGGGCGGCTGATGGTGATGTCGGCGAGATGCTCGACGACGTACTGGATCGCTTCCTTGTGATTGAGGATCATGACCGCTTCCCGGCGATCCTTGCCGGCGGCCTCCTGGCCGAAACGGATCAGCCGCTCTGTTTCGAGGATGTCATAGGTATTGCCCTCCATACGCGATGACGCCCAGGACAGATCCACAAGGAGCCGCTCAAGGATGCGGCGCGCATAGGGGCCGGCGGGCAGCCGCTGTGGCTCAGGGCGGCCGGTCTCATGCAGCCGCGCCCGCTCGGCAGCGCCGAGATAGAAGCTCCTGTTCGGAATGTAGCGGTCGAGAAACTCTCTGTTATGGGTCGTGGGCCGCCGGCGGTTGTAGGGCGTTTGTAGGTGGGCGCGCACCACGGCGGCGCCCGCCAGGCTGTAGCCCGTGGCGCGGCCCCTTCCCGAGACTTCCAGCTTGCCTTCATCGGCCAGGCGCTTGAGCGCGCGCCAGATCGTCGGCGCGCTCACATCGGGTGCGATGTGGCGCCTGATGTCCTCCCGGCCCGCGCCGGGATGGGCGGCGACATAATCAAGAAGGGCTTGGTCGGTGAATGCCATGAAACGATTTTCCAAAGACTGAAACGATTATCTTATTAAGATATATATGTTTTCTCCTATCGTCAAGATATCGTTTCACGAATATTGAAACGATGGATCGGCCTGTCCGGGCTGCAACGATTGATGCCAGGACGTGAAAGCCTTGGTGGCTAGCTTTGGAATAAAACCGTCCCCCTCCGGCAGACTTTCCCGACTTATTCGGGAGATCGCCATGTACGCCGGCAAGCCTGTCTTCGCGCAGCTGACCTGTCGGAAAAGCCTGAGGGATATCGAGGCGTGTCTTTCGGCGCAGCCGGCCAGGCCCTGTCGCGGGGGCATCGGGGGCACCGTCTCCTTGGAATCACGATCCCCGGTCAGGCTCATGCATTGGAGGAGGCTGGAGCAAAAGGAAGACCATACGAAAAAATCGGCCCACAGGGATGTGCTCGGGAAGGTTTTGTTACAATGAAAACATGGACATTCAATCGGCTGATGTCCAGGTGTCTGTCTTGCGGAACGGGTATGGGTTCTCGGACGGGGCGCTGGACCCTGAGGTAACCGATCGGCCCCCGTTTATGCGCTTTTTGCGCATTGACCTGTCGGGGCGGTGCCTGATGAAGAGTTCTTCGCCATGAGGAGGAAATGAAATGGCCAAAGTTGTGTGTGTTCTCTATGACGATCCGGTCGATGGCTACCCGAAATCCTATGCGCGCGAGGGTGTGCCGAGACTGACCCGCTACCCCGACGGCCAGACGCTGCCCACGCCCAAGGCCATCGACTTCCAGCCGGGTGTCCTGCTCGGCAGTGTCTCGGGTGAACTCGGGCTGCGCAAATATCTGGAATCCAAGGGTCACACTCTGGTTGTGACCTCCGACAAGGATGGGCCGGATTCCGTAT
Organism: Pseudomonadota bacterium; assembly: GCA_027320085.1. Taxonomy (GTDB): domain Bacteria; phylum Pseudomonadota; class Gammaproteobacteria; order JAKAQQ01; family JAKAQQ01; genus JAJZIH01. Next base: position 49,359 of record DAHVLZ010000010.1, on the reverse strand, counting down.
TCGAACGCGAGTTGGGGGATGCGGATGTCGTCATCTCGCAGCCGTTCTGGCCGGCTTACCTGACGGCCGGGCGGATTGCCAAGGCCCCGAAGCTCAAGCTCGCGATCACCGCGGGTATCGGCTCGGACCATGTCGACCTGCAGGCTGCGATTGATCGTGGCATCACCGTGGCCGAGGTGACGTTCTCCAATTCGATCTCGGTATCCGAGCATGTGGTCATGATGATCCTGGGCCTTGTGCGCAACTACATCCCGTCCTATCAATGGGTCGTGAAAGGAGGGTGGAATATTGCCGATTGCGTTGCCCGCTCCTATGACGTGGAGGGCATGCATGTGGGAACAGTCGCTGCCGGCCGCATCGGACTTGCCGTGCTCAGGCGCCTCAAGCCCTTCGATGTGCACCTCCACTACACCGATCGCCATCGCCTCCCGAAGTCGGTTGAAAAGGAACTGGGCTTGACTTGGCATGCCTCCCGGGAAGACCTGTATGGGGCCTGCGATGTGGTCACCTTGAATTGCCCGCTATATCCCGAAACCGAGCACATGATCAACGACGAGACGCTCAAGCGGTTCAAGCGCGGCGCCTATCTGGTGAATACCGCGCGCGGCAAGCTCTGTGACCGCGAGGCGGTCGTGCGCGCGCTGGAATCGGGCCAACTGGCCGGCTACGCCGGCGATGTCTGGTTCCCGCAGCCCGCACCGGGGGATCACCCCTGGCGGACCATGCCGCACCACGGCATGACGCCCCACACCTCCGGCACCTCCTTGTCGGCTCAAGCCCGATATGCGGCCGGAACCCGGGAAATCCTGGAATGCTTCTTCGAGAACCGGCCGATCCGGAATGAGTACCTGATTGTGGACGGAGGCCGGCTTGCCGGCGCGGGAGCGCACTCCTACAGCGCCGGCAACGCCACCGCGGGCTCGGAAGAAGCCGCCCGCTTCAGGAAAGGCTGATCTGCCTCGCCCGACAAGCCGGATCTCCGGCATTCGGCGCTATCGGCGCCAGCATCATCAACCGGCCGAAGGATAAAACTCGATGATCGCGGTGAGGTAGTTTTGTCCCGGGCCGGGGACGGCGGCATCGCCCGGGACGTGCGGCTCGCCGGCGAGCCGGGGTGGTTGACACTGAATCCGATGGCCGAGCGCTTTGTATGATGGACCCAGAAATCTAGACAAAAACGAGAGGGGGCTTTAAGCACGAAGGCCTTTCCGGGGTCTTTTCGAACCAGAAAATTCACGAGCTCAAGGCCGCCCATGAGTGGGAGGTGACCACGCTCCGAGCCCGGCGACCCGGTCGGTGTGTCCCAGCGCTGTCGCCAGATGTCCCAGATACCGCTCAAATCGTTCTCGCACTCCCATCGAACCCCACCCGTGCGATGAAGATGTGGATAAAACACACCTGGGTATGGTTGCTTCCCCACCGTCCGCATGCTCATCATCCTCATCGCAGGCCAGCTCGTCTTCCCACGGATCAACCGTGACGTGGCGGTGTTACCAACTCCGTTTTCAACAGAACCAAATTTCCTTTAGCATCGTCGAACCCATTGACGAGATGTGCCGAAAGCGACACAAGATAGGCGTCAGGACGATAGTTCTAGAGCCGCGTTCCGGACATTCTTTGGGGTAAATTGACTGTCTGTGTCCATCAGTTCGGCGAGTCAACTGATAAGGGAGTCACAGTGGCAAGAAAAAGAGCCGCTCAAAGGCGCATGGGAAAATTGGAAGCGGGCCAGTTTGGTGCCGTTCTAAAAGAGATAAAGGGATTCAGAATCCTCCCGCAGCAAAAAAAACTTGGGGAGACAAGGCTCAATGCTTTTCTCATTAACTACCTCCTGCAACGCAATCTCAGTATCGAGAACAGAAATATCACACCCGCCAAATTTGTAGGGGAAAAGTTTCGACCTGAGTGTCTTCTGCGAGGCTCGGGCAAATACCCGCTCTGCGCTATTGAGTGCAAGAAACTCAATGATCAATTTGCAAAGGCCCGCTGGAAAGAGGGGCTGAGCCAGTCCCTACTGTATTCGCACTACTACAAGGTTGTCATACTTGTTCTCTTTGACTATTCCTCGGGTGCTCGGTACTCAGCCGCATTTGGCCCCGGTAATCGTGTGGAGAACCGATTTGCCAAAGAGTTGCGCAAGGGGAGCAGGGTCCACATTGTCGTTCTCAAGCCACGATAGCCGCGTCACACCTCCCCACCTTGCTCACCCGACTCGGACGGATGCAGTGGTGATAATCACGGGGCTGACTTCGGGCTGCACGTGTCAATCCACCGCTGCATGGCGTCGAGCATATGAGGCAAGTCGTTCACGAGCGCGTGCCAGATCAAGCGGTGATCCAGCCCTTCCTCGTACCAGTGCGAGGCTATGTCTCGGAAGCCTTTGGGACCTGCCCAGGCGATGTCAGGGGCAATCTGCGCCAACGTCTGGTTGGGAATACTCTTCAGGGCTTCGCCGAACCGGATCAGGAGGCGTTCAATGGCAAGCTGGCGTTCGCTGTTTGCCAAGTAACTGACTTCAGTGTCGTGCGCGACGAGTTTCTGTGCTTTGCGGCCGGCATGCACTGCGGCCACTGCGGCGCCGCGAGGCGTCGCCGCACGTCCACCGCGGGGCGTGTCAGAAGACACGGATGAGATCGCCGCCGACGCGTCGCCGGAATTCTGGCAGGCGGCGCAGGCCGTCGTAATCGTGAATGTCAGCGTTGACGCCCAAGATTGTGCGGCAGACATCTCGCACGCGCACCAAATCGAAGATTGAAAATCGCTGGTTTGAAGGCTCGACGAGAAGGTCGACGTCACTGTCCACGCGAGCCTCGTTGCGCGCCACCGATCCGTAAAGGAATAGCTGCCCGACGCCTAGGGCATTCAGTTGCTCGCGGCGTTCGCGGAGACGGCGAAGGGCATCGTCACGTTCCATTGCCTAATTTTACCCGGGTTGGCTCGCAGTGCGTGAGGGTATTAGTGATTGATTTTACCTATTTTTTCGGCCCGCCGCCATGGTCTCTTTGGTTGGCCGCTTCACAGAATGACCTCCTGAGGTCGGCGGACATGGAAGAAAGTGCATACAGACATTGAGAATCGGTATGCACTTTCATCCGCGGGTAGACCTGAGCGCCGGTGGCCCTGGTGCTTGTCGACCTACCGGAGATCGGGGCGTCCAGAGTTACCGGCATCGCCGTCGCGAAGCCCATTACGGGCGTTTGGCGACGACCTTTCCGTTCTCCCAGACGTAAAGTAGCGTCCCGTGCATCCGCGCCGTGCACCGAGTCACCACAGCCGCTCGCAGCAGCGCGCGCCCGACACGGGCGGCCAGCTTTGGATTTCGGTTCACGCTTGTGCCGCGGCCGGCGGCTTTCGCCTCTCCGGCCGGAATTCTTCCTGCTTCAGCGAATGGACTGCGCTTCTTTGGTTTCTTGGGCTTCGCCACTCAGACCCCTTCTACTTCAACAGCGAGAGTATGGAGTCTGCGCTCTTGCGCAGACTCGTCACTCTTTCGGAGAAATCGCCGCCAGGGTCACGCGAATTATGATGGACCCGGAAATCTGGACAAGAAAGAGAGGGATCCTTAAGCACAATGAAAACCGATCGCAAACACTACCCGGGTTCAAATCGAAGGTCGTTTTTGAACTTCTACGAGAAGGAAAGACCCTGTCTCGGTTGGCATCCGGGCACGGAAATCATCACTCCCTTCTGGTCCGGTGGAGAAGCCAGTCTTGAGAAGGCCTTTCCGGGGTCTTCTTGGACCAGAAAATTCACGAGCTCAAGGCCGCCCATGGGTGGGAGGTCTACCTCCATGCGTATGAATCTCCCATGGGAGGTCCTCCACGAGACCACAGGTGAGGGATAGAAGTCTTGAAATCTGCCTTGACAACTGGGTCCACCGTATGGGGCGCGATAAGTCCTTGATTTCCAGTCAGTTGCGCAATGTGTTCGGGTTCGAGAAGCTTTCTCGAAAAGCAACTGTTGCAAAAAATGCAACAGTTGAGATCGAGGGTGATTGGGACGTGTGAGCGCCTTGAAACGATTTTCGCAGGACTTTGCAATAACGGTAAGCTGGCGTAGGCGCATCAAGAAGCGGATCGCCGTGTTGGGTTGAACGCCGACAATCCCGCCCGCCGCACGGGCCGTGGGGCCCGCCACAACGTGCGCGATCAGTGTGCTTTGCTGGCGTGGACGGAGCCGACTCTTGCGTTAATCCATCGTCGCCATCATCGGGCCCGATAGGGCGCTTCGCTGCTTGGCCCCCTATACACACCAGCAAGAATCATCTGGGCATCTCGCCCGCCAGTGAATAACTCGTACTGCGGCCGCCTTCGGCGTTGCGCACGAGAATGCCACGCTCGACGAGCTGGAGAATATCGCGGAGCGCCGTGTCATGCGAGCATTTGGCCAGTGCTGCGTATTTCGAATTCGTGAGCTTGCCTTCGAAGCCGTCGAGAAGCCGGTTCAGGACAAGGCGCTGGCGTTCGTTCAGCGGAATGCTTTTGATGCGGTCCCGGAAACGTGCTTTGGCGAGGATCGCGGCCAAGGTCGCCTGCGCGCCGTCAATGGCACGCCCGAGACAGCCGAGGAACCACTCCATCCACGGTGTGATGTCCAGGGTTCCTTTTTGCGTACGCTCCAGAATATCGTAATAGTCGTTCCGTTCCTGCCGGATTTGTGCCGACATGCTGTAGAAACGCTGCGGGCTGCGTTCCGACCGCGCTAAAGCCATGTCGGCTAGGGCGCGCGCGATGCGGCCGTTCCCGTCATCGAACGGGTGAAGGGTCACGAACCAGAGATGGGCCTCGGCGGACTTCAACACAAGATCCATTGGAGGGCCGGCCTCAAACCATTCGAGGAAGGCGCGCATTTCGGTGTCGACGCGCTCCGCCTTCGGCGCTTCGTAATGGACGTGCGCCTGGCCGATGGGGCCGGAGACAACTTGCATCGGTCCCGTGCTGTCATCGCGCCAGACGCCCGTCCGGATTTTTGTCATGCCGCTGTACCCCGTAGGGAACAATGAGGCGTGCCAGGCAGACAGACGGCCCGCAGTGAGCGGGCGGTCGTAATGACGCGTCGCGTCGAGCATCATCTCGACGACGCCTTCAACGTGGCTGTCGGTTGGCTTGAGCGCACCGATGTCCATGCCCAGGCGTCGGGCAATCGACGAGCGGACCTGTCCGGCATCGAGCTTTTCGCCCTCGATCTCGCTGCTTTTGAGAACATCCCGAGTCAGGGTCTCCAGGACGGCCTCCTGCCGGAGGCTGAACCCGAGGGCTTGCATGCTGCCGATCCACCGGCCTTGCCGGTGGCGGACGGAGGCAAGTGATTCCACAAGTGGCTCCGCGTTCCAGGCGAAGTGGGGCCAGTCCTTGAGTTCATGGATATACATTCAACGCATCCTCTGCGTTGATTATAACCGGCATTCATCGCAAGATGCAACTATTAAACGCACATTATGCGTTGAATATTGCATACACATACAATCGATACCTTGCAAAAAACCGTTTTGGGCTGAACTCGCTCAGGGTCTGTCGTCTCCGGGCTGCAACGATTGATACCAGGACGTGAATCGAAACGGCGCAACTCGCGCCTGGACCCAGTCATAGGCGGCACCCTGTGGGAGGGGCCTCAAAACCGAGGGGGAGAGTGACTCCGGGGAAGGCTTGGATCTGCTCCTTTGTCTTGAGCCCATGGGTCTTGAGGGTCGCGATCATCGGAAGAAGCTCGACAGGAGGAGTCTTGAAAGCCACCGGTCGATTCTTTAAAATACGCGCTCGCACTTGGTTACCTTTAAGGCTTTTTGGTGGGTCCGGCATGAAGCTTTACTACTCTCCCGGCGCCTGTTCGCTCTCGCCGCACATTGTCTGCCATGAGGCGAATCTTCCGGTCACGCTCGAGCGGGTCGACCTCAAGACCCGGAAGACCGGGACCGACCGGAACTTTCTCGAGATCAATCCGAAAGGGTATGTCCCGGCCCTCGAACTCGACGACGGGGCGATCTTGACGGAGGGGGCGGCCATCGTCCAGTATCTGGCCGACCGCAAACCCGAAAGCGGGCTGGCACCGCGTGCCGGGACTTTCGAACGCAGCCGTCTCCAGGAATGGCTCAACTTCGTGAGCACGGAGCTCCATAAACAGTATTCGCCGCTTTTCAACCCGCAGGTTCCCGCGGAGGTCAAGAAGATCTTTACCGGGAACCTCGAACGTCGTTACGCATTCATCTCCGAGACGCTCGCCCGGCAACCCTTTCTCATGGGCAGTGCCTTCACCGTGGCCGACGCCTACTGCTTCACCGTGACCAACTGGTCGAAAACCGTCGGTTTTGATCTCTCGCGCTGGCCGGCTTTGGTTGACTATCAAAAACGGATCGCAAGCCGTCCGGCCGTGCAGCAGGCCTTCGCCGCCGAGGGACTCAAGGCCTGAGACCGATCGCCCGTCCACCCCGGTAGCCCTGTCCCGAGGGAGGGCAATGACCCGGGGCGGCGGGTGTCTAGGCCGCCTTCAGTGTGGCTCAACGCACTCCGGCGCGAATCATTCAAGTCACTGTCGGCGAAAGCCGCGTGTTTTTCCGTTGGTGGGGGGGAATTTTGGCTGCTTTGGAGCTGTGCAGGCTCGCCTCCATTTCCTTGGGAACATCGCCCTGGATTCTGCAACCCCACACGGGAGCTATGGGGGACCGCCGAGGTCGCAAGGATCGGCTGGCCTCGCCATCCGTACACCCCGAAGGGCCGCAGTGGGGTCCGCTGCGGCCCGGGGGCACTCCTTGCCCCTTCTCCGCAGACAGGAAGGCAAAGGGACATTGACGACTACGCGGGCTTGAGCCGGCTGATCCGGCCCCCGGGGCGGAAGGCGGACGCCCGGATCCGGGTGTTCTCCGGGGGCCAAGCCCTCTCCCTCCCTGGATTCCTCCCGCGAGCAAAGCCGGTCACCCGCCTTGCCCCGCGTGTGGCCTGTCCTTGGCTCGCTTGCTGATCCCGCGTTCAGAGTGCGGAAGAGGCTTCGAGCAGGGCGAAGGAGTAGAACAGGAAGAAAACCAGGAAGTAAAAAACGAGGATGCAAAGCATGAGGGCAGCTGCAATCAGGATGATCATCGGGTGGAGATCGGAAGGAAGAGGGAGGTTGATCCAATAGGCCAGAAGGACAAGCAGGCCGAGCAGGAGATAAAGCGGGAGCAGACTGCCCAGGGAGAGCAAAATCAGGATGAGGGGGAACCAGAACCAGCGCCGCCTGCCCTTCCGGTAGATGCCGAGCGCCTTCGCCAGGGATTGACGGGCACCCAGGCGATAGCGGGCAGCGAGCGGGATCACGTAATACGTCCAGACGCCGAGGGTATAGAGCAGGATCCAGACGCACAGGAAATCCAGAAAGAAATGGAGCCAGTTCGGGGCCGGCGGCCGACCGGGAATCGCCCGGAACGGGGGGCCCCAGATCTGGCTCATGAGCCAGAAGAGTCCCTGATCGGCGAACATGAAACAAAGCACCAGGACCAGGAACACGCCGACCAGTTGCCAGCTCTGTTTCTGGCCCAAATCCTCAAAGAAGCGCCGCATCCGCGGCGGACGTGCGGAGAAGGATTCGGCAAGTCCCCCATTGAATCCGATCAGCCAGAGGAGAAAAAGGGCGTCTGCGGGGAGTATCCCGAAGAGGGCCAGAAGGGAGAAGGCGGGAAAGGAACCCGCAAAGGGGGCGAGTGGGGATACGGGTGGGGTTGCGAGGCTCCCTTTGGCCATGCTGACCAGGGTCACGACCGCGAGCACGCAGAGGGGAAGCACGATCAAGGCAAGGATCAAGACCGACCACAATCCGTAGCGCCGCGTGCCTGCGGGACCCTTCCAGGTGAGGGTCCAGGCACGGGAGATGACTTGGGAGTAGCGAAGCGGCGGGGTGGTGGGAGATGGTGGCAAGGACATCACCCCGGTTGTTCAGGAATCACGAGGAGGACGGATGGGTGCGGCCGGCCAGCCGGCTGCGCCGGATGCCGTAACCGAAGTAGACGAGGATGCCGAGCCCGATCCAGATCGCAAAACCCCAGTCGGTCGAGGCCGGCAGGCCCGAGATCAACCAGGCCGAAAATCCCATCCCGATCAGGGGAACGACGGGGACCCAGGGCGTGCGGAAGCGGCGCGGCAGCTCGGGGCGGGTATAGCGCAGGACCAGGATCGATCCCGAAATCACGATGAAGGCCGAGAGAAAACCAATGTTGACAAGGCGGGCCACCGTGGTCAGCGGAAACAGTCCGGCGACGAGGGCGATCAGGACGCCGAGGGGGAGGGTCGTCCGGTAGGGAGTTCCGAAACGCGGGTGCACGCGGGCGAACCAGGCGGGCAGGAGGCCGTCCCGCGACAGGGCGAAGCCGATGCGGGCGCCGGCCAGGAGGTTTGCGAAGAGCACGCTCGTGATCCCGGCGATCGCGGCCAGCGAGATCACGATCATGACCCAGGGCAGGCCGATCGCCGAGAAGGCATTGGCGACGGGAGCGGCGTTGTTGAGCGTGGTGTAGGGGACGATCCCGGTCAAGACGAGGCAGACGGCCAGGTAGAGCGCCATCGAGATCGCAAGCGAGAGGACCACCGCCCACGGCAGGTCGTGCTGGGGGTTCTTGGATTCCTCGGCTGCGGTCGTGAGCGTGTCGTAACCGAAGACGGCGAAGAAGACCACCGCCGCCCCCACGAGGACGCCGTGGAAGCCGAAGGGCATGAAGGGGTGCCAGTTGGATGGATGGATGAAGAACAAGCCGACCGCGATCACGAGGAGGAGTCCTGCGATCTTGATCGTGACGATGGTCGAGTTGAAGCGGGCGCCCCACTCGGTGCGGAGGGTCAGGAGGATGGCGATTGCGAGGGAAATCCCGGCGGCGATCACGTCAAACACATGCCCCGGCGCACTCCCCATCGCCCCTTGTGCCCACGGGGGTAGGGTGAGACCGGCCGATCCCAGGAGGGCCTGGACGTAACCGGACCAACCGGCCGCGACCACCGCCACGATGAGCGGATACTCGAGCAGGAAATCCCAGCCGATGAGCCACGCGGCAAACTCGCCCAGGACGGCATAGGTGTAGGCGTAGGTGCTCCCGGTCACGGGGAGCATGCCCGCGAACTCGGCGTAGCACAAGGCCGCCGCCGCGCTCGCCGTGCCGGCGATCACGAAGGAGAGGATGATGGCCGGCCCCGAATCCCGGGCGGCCACGATCCCGGTCAGCACGAAGATGCCGACGCCGATGATCCCGCCGAGTCCGATGGCGGTGAGGTGTCCCAATCCGAGCACGCGCTGGAACGCCCGGCTTTCGCCGGCCTCCCGCTGAATCTCCTCGACCGACTTGTGGCGGGTCAGGTTCTGCCAGATCGCCATGGCTTGCTCTCTTGTTCTGGGGCAGTCCGGCCCATCATAGCAAGGTCGGCTCCCCGGCGGATGCCTCAGTCGATATCCCGGTCGGTCCAGGTGCCGTCGACCAGCCGCCAGAGTCCCGGAACGGGGTTGGGGTTGCCGAGCTCGGCCGGAAGACGTCCGGGCCGGATGCCGTCGTAGCAGTGAAGCGCGGTGAGACGCCGGATCGCGCCGGGCAGTCCCACCGACGTGAAACCGGGCTGGTTCGTGGCCGGGAACGGCCCTCCATGGTTCATGGCCGGGGAGACCAGGACGCCCGTCGGCATCTTGTCGTTGAGCAGCCTGCCGGCCCGGCTCCGGAGCACGGCGGCCAGGGGGGTGTAGAAATCCTCGTCCGCGCCGTCGTGAGCGGTGAGGAGGGTCGCCGTGAGCTGGCCTTCGAGTCTGTGAGCGACCCCGGGCATCTCGCCGGGATCGATCCCGTGGACGACGAGGGCGGCCGGGCCGAAGGCCTCCGTCTCGAGTTCACCCCGGTGGGCGAGGAAGGTCTGGATGTCGACCGAGAAAAGTGCGGGCCGGGCCCGGAAGCCGGCCTCGGTGACCGGCCGGAGGGCGGTGAGACGCCGGGCTCCGGCCTGCTCCCAGGCCACAAGCGCCGCCTCGAAACGTCTGCGGACACCGTCCGCGAGCAGAACGGCGGTCGGGGCAGCGGCGAAATGACCGGTCAGGGTCCCGATCCAGGTCTCCGCGATTCTGCCGGAAGGCAGGAAGAGGAGTCCGGGCTTGGTGCAGAACTGGCCGGATCCCAAAAGACAGGAGGCGGCGATTTCGGAGGCCAGAGCCTCTCCGCGCTCGGCCAGTGCCCCGGGCAGGATGAAGAGGGGGTTGGTCGAGGACATCTCGCCGAAGAACAGGATGCCGGCTGTGTCGGCATGGGCCTTGAGGGCAAGCCCGGCCGGGCGGCTTCCCGTGAAACAGACGGCACCGACCCGGGGGTCACTCACCAGCGCGAAACCCGATGACTCGTCAAGCCCGTAACAGAGCTGGATGGATCCCGGCGGGAGTCCCGCCGCGTCGAGACTTTCCTGGGCCAGGTGGGCCAAAGCCTCGGTCACATGGGGGTGACCCGGATGGCTCTTGGCCAGAACCGGGTTCTGGGCCACCCAGGCGCTCACGAAGTCGCTGCCGGACAAGGCGTTGAAGGCGAAGGGGAAGTTGTTGGGCCCGAAGATCACGACCGGCTTGCCGAGCGGTCCGCGTTGGGTGCGGAGGTTGGCGGCCGTGTCGATCACCGGTTCCCGCCAGTTCCGGCTGCGGGCGATCCGGGCACCTTCCCGCAGCTGCTTCAGGGTGCGGGGCAGCTCCACCTCGAACAGGCGCGGCCGGACCGGGAGGGCGGTTTCCTCGTGGGCGAGCCCGGACAGGGCCACGGCATGGGATTCGATGCGCAGGGCGTAGCCCTCGAGAAAGCGGGCAATCGTTTCGGGGGCGGCTTCGGCCAGGAGGGGGGCGGCCTGGGTCGCGGCCGTGAGAAGGGCCTCGAGGTCGCCCCCCCCGGAGATCGGGTATTCGCCCAGAATCGGCCGTCCGGTCGCCGGATTCCAGGCCTGGAATGCGTCCCCCCCATCCACGGACGGTTGAAAGGATCCCCGGATCCAGAGCTGCGCCGTGCTCATGAGGGCCGCGTCGCCAAAGCCTTCTCGATCACGGCCAGGACCCCTTCGCGCTCGGCTCCGGTGAGTGGCCGGCGCGGCGGGCGCACCCGTTCGCTGCCGAGCCCGACGCGCGCTTCGGCGAGCTTGATGCACTGGACGAATCGCGGACCGGTATCCAGGCGCAAGAGGGGCAGAAACCAGCGGTAGAGCGTCTCGCATTCCGCCCCGGATCCGGTGAGGGCCAGCCGGTAGAGGGCCATGGATTCTTCCGGAAAGGCGTTCGCGAGTCCCGCGATCCAGCCGCGGGCACCCGCGGCGATGCCTTCGACCACGAGGTCGTCCACGCCGACCGAAAGCAGGAGTCGCTCCTCCGCGAGCGCCCGCAGGGCCGTGATGCGACGGACATCGCCCGAGGATTCCTTGACCGCAACGAGGTTGGGGTGGGCCTGGGCCAGCCTCAGGATCGCCTCCGGCGCAAAGTCCGTGCCATAGGCGATGGGATTGTTGTAGAGCATGCAGGGGAGGGGAGTCGCGGAAAAGATCTCCGACATGTGCGACTCCATCTCAGCGGCCGTGCCGACATAGGCGTAGGGAGGCAGGACCATGAGACCGCTCACGCCGAGATCGGAGGCGGTGCGGGCAAAGGCCACCGCCTGATCGGTGGCCACGGCCGAGACCGCCGCAGCCACCGCGATCCGGCGCCCGACCAGGGTTTTCACGACCGCGCGTTTTTCCGGGAGCGAGAGGGTTCCTCCCTCGCCGAGCGAGCCCAGGGCCACGAGTCCGTGGATCCCGGCCGCCATCAGACGGTCGGCATGCTCGGCCAAAGCCTCGTGGTCGACATGGCCGGATCCGTCAAAGGGGGTGGTGATGGCCGGCCAGATGCCGGCGAAGGCGGGCGATGGGTTCATGGGGATCTCACATCAGGTCTCAGGGCCATGGGCCACCTCGGGACCGGCAAGAGTCTCGAGACGGGCAGGGAAAAGTGGGGGGCGGGGCCGGGCGAGCCAGTCCCGGAGAAAGGGTTCCGGCCGGGTCTCGGCCAGGGCATGCAGACAGATCCGGCCCTGGCAGGGGCCCATGCCGATCCGCGTGAGGAGCCGGAGACCGCGCGAATCCGCCTGCGGGATTTCGGGAATCCGGTCGAGTGGGACCTCTTCGCAGCGGCAGATCACGGTTTCGGGTCGGGCCAGCCGGCGGACCGGCTCGCCCAGATGAAAATGCCGGGCGAAGTGCCGGGCGTAGGCTTCGGCCTCCCGGCTGCGGCCGAGCAGGCGGTCGGACTGACGGTGATCCCCCACCGCAGTAGCCCCGGCGAGAGCACCCTGGAGACGGGCCCGTCCGGCACCGCCGATCCCGGTGATTTCGCCGGCGGCGTAGAGACCGGGGCGGCTCGTTTCACCCCGGGACCCGACCCGGACCGCGGGATGACGGCTCGGGGTGAGTTCGCAGCCGAGCAGATTCGCGGCCTCGATGTTCGGTACAAGTCCGTAGCCCGTTCCCAAAAGCTCGCAGCCGAGGACACGTTCCCGCCGTCCGTCCGTGATCACGATTTCCTGAAGCCCATCCCGTCCCCGCGCCTCGGTGACCCAGGATCCACGCCAGTAGGGCACGCGGAAAAGCCGTCGCAGGAGGGCGAGGGCGGTTGTGGTCTGGCGGGGCCAGCGCGGGAGGAGGGCCAGGAATCGGAGGAGGTCCGCGGTCGGTGCCTGCTCGATGATGGCCTCGATCCGTGCGCCATGGCGGAGAAGTGTGGCGGCCGAAGCCAGGAGGAGAGGGCCCGAACCCGCGAGGACCACCCGCCGGCCGGCCACGGGCCATCCGCCCTTGACCAGTGCCTGGAGTCCGCCGGCACCATGGATTCCGGGCAGCATCCAACCGGGAAAGGGCAGGAAAAGCTCGCGCGCGCCGGTGGCGAGGAGCAGGCTCTCGCCCCGGAGGCGTCGCCGGCCGGTTGCGGATTCGAGAACGAGGGTGGGTCCGGACTCGAAGGCCACCAGGCGATGGCCGGTGAAGAAGCGGATGCGCTCCCGGGATTCAAGGTCGTTGAGGAGTCTTTGGAGGGGGCGGGGTGGATTCTCCGTGGGGTCGTGGCGCCAGATCTGCCCACCCGGTCGGGGATTGTCATCGATCACGGCGACTCCCCGTCCCGCTCTCGAGGCGGACCGTGCGGCCTCGAGACCGGCAGGACCGGCCCCCACGATCACGAGATCAAAAACATCAATCATCCGTTTCCACCCGGAGGCCTGGTGAGAGGAGGGTCTGGCAGGCCAGTCGGAATTCGCCGCCGATCCGCAGGCGACACCCGCCACAGTATCCCATGCCGCAGAACGGGCCGCGTCCCGCCCGAGCGGGCCGGTGTTGGCCGTTGACGCAGGCGACCGCGGCCGCCACGGTCTGGCCCTCGGGCAGTCTCACCGCCACGCCATCGACGTAGACCGTGACCGATGGGGGATTCATCCCAGGCACCGGACGGGATCGTAGGGTGCGGGGTCGAGCGTGCTTTTCCGGCCGAGGATCAGGTCGACCAGGAGTTCGGCTGTTGCGGGAGCGGTCGTGATGCCGAGTCCCTCATGCCCGAAAGCGGCCCAGACGGACCTGCGCCCGGGAACGCGGCCGATATAGGGCAGACCATCCGGGGTGGCCGGCCGCAATCCGGTCCAGGTGCGGAGGGCAGCCACCCGGCCCAGGCCCGGAAGAAACCGGAGGGCCCGTCTGAGCATGGCCGCGATCACCACAGGCGAGACCCAAGGATCCGACAGGCCGTTCTCACGCGATGAGCCGATCAGGAGCTGGCCGGTGGGTCTCGGCTGGACATTCATCGCGATGCTGAGTCCGTCCGGGGCATGAATGCCCTGCGTGTAGCCGGCTTCGACGATCTGGTGGCGGAGGGGGGATGCGGTGGCCTCCGTGATGACGAGATGCCCCTTGCGTGGAAGCACGGGAAGCTCGGGCAGGAGTTCGGATCCGGCAGGGCCGGTCGCGATCACGACCTCGCCCGAAAGTCGCCGGTCGCCCTCGAGGACCACGCCATCGGCGGTGAGTGCCGTCACTCGCCGGCCGGTCCGGATACGGGCCCCGAGTTCCAGGGCACGGGTCAAAAATTGGTGCACGGCTTTCGGGGGATAGACGATGCCATCACCCGCGAGGAGGAGTCCACCCGCGAGATCGCGGGCGAGGGCCGGCTCCTCCCGGCGGAGTCCGGCGGCATCCTGGAGTGCGGCTGGGATGCCGGCTGACTGGAGTCTGTCCCGCCATTGGGCGAGGGCCGCGAGATCCGCATCGTTTTCGGCGACCCAGAGGGTCCCTGTTCTCCGGTATTCAAAAGGTCCGGGATCCCTTTCGAGGATCTCCTGCCAGAGGGCGAGGGAGCGGACGGAGAGCGCGAGTTCGGCCCCGTCGAGTGCGACCAGGTGCCCCATGCCGGCGGCACTCACGCCGCCCCCCGGGAACCCGGCTTCGACCATCTGGGTCCGGAGACCCGCCCGCTGGGCGGTGAGTGCGATGCAGGCCCCGACGATGCCACATCCGACGACGATGAGATCACGAGCCATCGGAGTTCCAGGACAGCGGTCCCACGAGCGGGTCATCGGGCTCGAAAAGGAGTCGGGAGCGGGCGGTGAGGTGGGCCCGGCCGCGGATCCGCGGCCGGATGCCGTGTGTCCCGGGGCGGTAGGAGGCCTCGAACAGGCTTCCGGTAAAACCCTCCTGGCGGTAGGTTTCTCCGGGAGCGAGATGGCCGTCGGCCGCAAGACAGGCCAGGCGGGCGCTGGTTCCGGTGCCGCAGGGTGAACGGTCATAGGTCAGGGTCGGGCAGAGCACGAAGTTTCGGGAATCCGCCTCCTGCCGCGACGGGGGGGCATGGAGTTCGATGTGGTCGATGGGTGCCCCGTCCGCGCCCGTAATCCCCCCCGCTTCGAGTGCCTGCCGGATCGCCCGGGCATAGGCCTCGAGCGTGTCCCGATGGCGGGGTTCGAGCGGAACCGGGCTTGCGGGGGTGATGAAAAACCAGTTGCCACCCCAGGCGATGTCACCCGTCACGGGGCCATGGTCGGGAAGGAGGCACGTCACCCCTTTCTTGAAGCGGTAACTTTCGACATTGTCGATCGACACCGACCCGTCGGGATGAAGCTCGGCTTCGACCGGGCCCACCGGGGTCTCGACCGTATGGCGGCCGGCCTGGATCCGCTCCAGCGCGGCCAGGGTATGGATCAGCCCGATCGTTCCATGTCCGCACATGCCGAGCGACCCGCCGCTGTCCGCGTAGAGGACGCCGGTTGCGGAGGCCGGGTCGGTGGGCGGGGTCAGGAGGGCCAGAACGGTGGCCAGCGGGGCACGGGGCTCGGTCGTGAGGGCGAGGCGGAGCTTCCCGAAATCGCGGTCGAATCGCGCCCGTCGTTCCGTGAGCGGACCCTCCCCGAGATCCGGAAAGCCGCTGAGCACGACGCGGGTCGGTTCTCCGCCCGTGTGGGAATCTGCGACTTCGATCGTCCACATGGCATGAGCGTATCGCGATCCGCGAGAGCAGGCTTGTCCGGAGTCGGCCGGTCGGAGGCCGATTCCGGCATAATCGGAAGGTGGCCGTACAGCAGGTTTCCCTCGCCGATCTCGAGCGCCTGTTCGATGCTTTCCCGGACGTCGTGTTTTTCGTGAAGGACCGGGCGGGACGCTACCGGTTTGCCAACCAGACCCTCGTGCGGAGACTCCGGCGGGAACGGCGCGGGGACATCATCGGCAAACGGGCCTCCGAACTATTCCCGGCCATCCTCGCCCAGCGCTACGAGGCCCAGGACGAGACCGTCCTGGCCGGCCGGATCATCACGGATGAGCTCGAACTCCACCTCTACCCGGACCATGCGCCGGGCTGGTGCCTCAGCACCAAGCGGCCCCTCCGGGTGAATGGCGAGATCGGAGGGCTCATCGGCGTTTCCCGCGATCTCGGCCGGCCGGATGTGCGCCATCCCGGCTACGAGAGACTCCAGCGCATGGTCGGATGGCTCGCCGGGCATTACGGGGAGCCGGTCCGCTTCGGGCGGCTCGCGGACGAGGTCGGTATGAGCCTGGGTCAGCTCGAGCGGCTGTGCCGTCGGGTCTTCAACCTGTCTCCGCGCATGCTGCTGGCCAAGATCCGGATCGATCAGTCCATGGCCGCCCTGGCCGAGGGTCGAACCGTGGCGGAGGTGGCCCAGGCTTCCGGGTATGGGGATCAGAGTGCTTTCTCCCGGCGGTTCCGGGCCTTCGTCGGACTGGCCCCGCGCGACTACCAGAAACTGGCGGGTTGGCCGGCGCGGCCCCGCCCTCGCTCCCGTTAGAATGAAGCATCCGTCCCGGAGCCGGGCATGATCGAAAAACTGGCGGTGCTCTGCGCCGGCAACATCTGCCGCAGTCCCATGGCATTCGGCCTCCTCGGGTCGAGACCGGAGCTGGCCGGGACCGGACTCAGTTCCGCCGGGCTCATGGCGGAAGTGGGGGCATCCCCGTCGCCCGAGGCGATCCGCCTCCTGGCATCGCGCGGGATCGACATCCGGAGCCATCGCGCGCGGCAGGCGACCGCCGGACTCCTCCGGGCCCAGGATCTCATCTTCGTCATGGAGCACTGGCAGCGGGAATGGATCGGTGCGCGCTGGCCGTTTCTGATCGGCCGGGTGTACCTGATCGGGCACTGGGGGGGCTACGAGATCGACGATCCCTATGGTCGTCCGGTCCGGGATTACGAGCGTGCGCTCGCGCGAATCGAGCAGGGGATCGGGGACTGGCTGCCCCACCTCATGAAACGCGCCCCCGCCTCGACGCCCCCCCGTGAGGGCAGAGAAGACGGGGGTGATGGCTTGGGCGAACCCTGAAACCGACCCCGCCGAACACCGGATGCGGAATCCCGAGATCCGCTGGAGCGGACGGGTGGGTCAGGGTGCCGGATGGCGCCCCGCACAGGTCCAGCGCCAGGCATCCCGGCAGATGGCATCGAGCCCCCGTTCGCTCTGCCACCCCAAAAGCTCCCGTGCCCGGTCCACGGCCGCCCAGGAGGCGGCAATGTCACCCGGCCGGCGCGGGCCGATGCGGCAGGGGAGGGTACGGCCGATGACGCGCTCGAAGGCATGGACCAGATCGAGGACGGAGTAGCCCCGTCCGGTGCCGAGATTGATGGCGATGAAACCGGGATGGGTTCCCAAGTAATCGAGGGCGGCGAGATGGCCCTGGGCGAGATCCATGACGTGGATGTAATCCCGGACCCCGGTGCCATCCGGTGTCGGGTAGTCGTTGCCATGCACGATGAGTTCGGACCGTTCGCCGCTCGCGACCTGGCACAGGTAAGGCATGAGGTTATTGGGGATCCCCCTCGGGTGTTCGCCGAGCGCGCCCGTGTCATGCGCGCCCGCCGGGTTGAAGTAGCGGAGGGAGGCGATGCGCCAGCGGGGATCGGTGGCCGCGAGATCCCGGAGCAGGGTTTCGATCATGAGCTTGGAGCGACCATAGGGCTGGGCCGGGCCCAGGGGAGAGGATTCGGTGAGGGGCAGGGCCTGGGAGTCTCCGTAGACGGTCGCCGAGGAACTGAAGACCAGGGTCTGGAGGCCGGCCGCTGCCATCTCGCGGCAGAGGACGATCGTGCCGCCGACGTTGTTCGCGTAGTAATCGAGGGGAGATGCCAGGGATTCGGCGACGGATTTCAAGCCGGCGAAATGGAAGACGGCCATGATCGCCGAGCGGGCCAGGAGGCGGGCCAGGAGGGCCCCGTCCCGGATATCGCCACAGACGAAATCCGGACGTCGGCCGGCCACTGTCTCGATCGCTCCCACCACTTCGATCGTGCTGTTTGAGAGGTTGTCCACGATGAGGACGTCGTAGCCGGCTTCGAGCAGCAGGACCGTCGTGTGCGATCCGATGAAGCCGGTGCCCCCCGTCACGAGAACGCGGGGGCGGGGCGGGGTGGCTTTCCGGGGGCTCATCTCAGGGGGGGCAGGGTCTCAAACCGACCCCGCCATGATAACGGCTGGACGAGCCCGTCGGGGTCGCGGTCTTTGCGCGATCTCGACCGTCGGAAAGGTACTGCCCCGGTTTCAGGACAAGGGCGGGTACATGATCGAACCGAAGCGCTCGTCCGGGTTTTCGATCATGAGATCGATGATGATCGGGATGAGTTCGAGGAGGATGGAGGCACCATCCTTGACCTGGCTCCGGTTGAGCTGGCTGTTCCAGGTGGCCCCGCCGTGGAGGAGCTGGTTGCGCAGCACATAGAGACGGTCGAAAACCACGGACAGGACTTCCCGGACCTCCTGGTCAAGCAGGGCCTGGAGTGTCTTCCGGGCGCTTGCCTGGAACGATTCCTTCCAATGTTCGCTCGCATCATGTTCGCGCAGCGCGCGCCAGAACGGCTCGAAGACATAGGGGTTCGAGGTGAGGGTACGGATCGGCCCCGAGTATTTTCGGAGGAGGAGCGCCTGGATCTGGCCCTTCTTGTCGACTGACAGCAAGAGGTTGAAAAAACCCCGGAGCTGCTTGCGGGTTTCTTCGTCGGGTTCGAATTCCTGGGCGTAGGCCGCATTGAAGGCGACCCAGAGAAAAATGAACTGGCTGTCCGGGTCACCGGATTCCCGTTCCGCCCGGGCGAGCCAGCTGATGGCCCGGTGCAGGCGGATGTAGGAGGGAGAGTCGTGGCTCTCGCCCCGCTCGTGGAGTTTGTCCTTGAGGACCGTCGAAACCATCCCGTCGTCCGTTGCCATGGTGAAGATCTTGAGGTGAGGTGGGCGCTATTATGAACTTTTTGGGGGGGTTTGGGCGAGAGGGTCCCCGGTGGCCCCCCGGAACGGGAAGCCTCCCGGGGGCTAAACCCTTGGGTTCCGGTTTGCATCTAATGCGATATGGAGCAACTGTGGAAATGACGATTTCGCTGCCGGCCCGGACCGTGATGCCGGAGGACCGCACCCGGCCTGAGCTGACCGAGGGGGGCCTCGTGGAACGGGCCCGACGGGGGGAACTTTCGGCCTTCGAAGCCCTCTACCGGATCCATGTGGGTCATATCTACGCCCTCTGCCTCAGGCTGAGTGGCCATCCCGGAGATGCGGAGGAGGCGACCCAGGACTGTTTCATCCGGGCCTGGAAGGGTCTCGGCCGCTTCCGGGGGGAGGCCGCCTTCTCCTCATGGTTGCACCGGATTGCGGTCCGGGTCGTTTTTGAGCGCTTTCGGGAGGGCCGTCTGGAACGGTCCTTTTCTTATGCATCAAGCGATTCCGAGATCGAATCCGTGGCGCTTCCCGCATCCCCGGATGGGCTCACGCTCGATTTGGAGGGAGCCATCCGGAAGCTGCCGCCGATGGCCCGGCTGGTCTTTGTGCTCCACGATGTCGAAGGTTACGGGCATCCGGAGGTCGCCTCCCTCCTCAAGCTGGCCGTGGGAACCTCGAAAGCCCATCTCCATCGAGCCCGGCAGCTCCTTCAGGATCAGTTGGAATCATGAACGATCAGCCCCCCTCCATCCTCGAGAAGGCCCTCTCCACGCTGCCCCGGGAGCGGGCCCCGGAAGCCGATTTGTGGCCGGGCATTGCCCGGACGATCCGTTGCCGAAGGCGTACCCGGCAAGTCGTGGCCTCCGGTGCCATCCTGGTTACGGCCGGGATCGTGGCCTTCTCGTTCGGATTTTTTTCTCCGGCGACCGTACCGGGAGGCGCTCCCGTCGTAGGCCGCCCCCCCATCGACCTGGCCGCCGCTTTTGTGACCCGGGTGGCACGTGACGCCGCGCTGCCCCGCCCGGTCCGGGCGTCCCTCCCGGCCGATCTCCGCACCCTCGATCAGGCCCAAGTGCTCATCGAGCGCCGGCTGGCCCGTGATCCGGGCGCCCCTGCCGTGCGGGGGCTCCTCGTCCAGGTTGAAACCGACCGGGCCCGTTTTCTTGCGACCGTTGAAGATGCCCAACTCCACTCGAGGAACTGGCAATGACCCTCAAATCCCAGCAATTCCGAATCCCTCCAATTCTCTGCGCGCTCCTTTCGCCGGCCGTGCTTTTCGCCTGCATCGGAAGTGCCCGGGCGGTCCCGCTCCGGACGCTCAACCTGTCTCGACCGCTCGCCTCCCATGCCCGGGTCTTGATCGTGAATATTGCCGGCCAGGTCACGGTAACCGGCTGGAAGCACCCCGCCTTCCGGCTCACCGGCACCATGGATCCCCGGGACCGTCTCCGTCTCCGGGTCCGGGGACACCTCCTGATCATCCGGATCATGAGGCGGCATCCCGGGCCGGGGGCGGAGCGAATCCGGGGAGCCCATCTCCAGGTGGACATTCCGGTGGCGAGCCGGCTCACCGTCCGGACCGTGAGTGCCTCTGTGATGGCCCAAAACCTCCGGGGTCCCATCCGGCTCAAGAGCGTGAGCGGATCCATCAAGCTCGAGTCTTCTTCACACCGGATCGTGGCCAAATCGGTGAGCGGCAACATTGCCCTTGACGGTTCGGCCCGGCCTGCGCGGATCGTGGCCCACACGGTGAGCGGGAGGATCACGATCGAGAACGTGGCGGGACGGCTCCGGGCCGCCAGTGTCAGCGGGTCGGTCTGGGTCGGATCCAAGGCTCTCCGCCGCGCCCGCCTGAGAACGGTTTCGGGACCGATCCAGTTTGTGGGGCGCCTGGTTCCGGGCGGGCGCTACGGCTTGGGCAGTGTGAGCGGGAACATCGGCTTCGCCCCGGCCCCGCGGCCGGGCGCCCTGTTCCAGGTGGTGAGCCTGAGCGGCGACATCGGGGATGCAATCGGTCCGCCGGCCCACCCCCGCAGCCGCTTCGGGCCGGGTGAAGTGCTCCACTTCGTGAGCGGGCCCGGCGGTGCGCGGGTCCGGATCCGGACCCTGAGCGGGAACATCGGCCTTGAAAAAATGACCAAGGGGCACTAGAGGCTTGACCACCCCAGACCCGGGGCGCCCCAGACGGGCGTTCCGGGCCTTTTTCCCGGTTGGAGCCGCACCCGGAGTGTGGAATAATCGGCAGGTTGAAACCGCTCCCCCAGGCTTCCCATGACCGATGACAACCGCAAGAAGGCCCTGACCCAGGCGCTCGGGCAGATCGAAAAACAGTTCGGCAAGGGAGCCGTCATGCGGCTGGGCGACGATGTCGAGCCCCGTGACGTGGAAGTGATCCCGACGGGCTCGGTCGGCCTCGATCTCGCCCTCGGTATCGGTGGCCTCCCGCGCGGGCGGGTCGTCGAAATTTACGGACCGGAATCCTCGGGCAAGACCACCCTCACCCTCCATGTCATCGCCGAGGCCCAAAAACAGGGCGGTGTGGCGGCTTTCGTCGATGCCGAGCACGCGCTCGATCCGGGCTATGCCCGGAAACTCGGGGTCAAAGTGGAGGAACTCCTCATTTCCCAGCCCGATACCGGCGAACAGGCGCTTGAGATCGCCGACATGCTGGTCCGCTCCGGGGCGGTTGACGTCGTCGTCGTGGACTCGGTGGCGGCCCTCACCCCGCGGGCCGAGATCGAGGGGGAGATGGGGGATTCGCACGTGGGGCTCCAGGCCCGCCTCATGTCCCAGGCCCTCCGCAAGCTCACGGGGAACATCAAGCGCTCCAACACGCTTGTCATCTTCATCAACCAGATCCGCATGAAGATCGGCATCATGTTCGGCAATCCGGAGACCACGACGGGCGGCAATGCCCTCAAGTTCTACGCGTCGGTCCGTCTCGACATCCGCCGCATCGGTACGGTCAAGCGGGGCGAGGAGGTGATCGGGAGCGAGACCCGCGTCAAGGTCGTGAAGAACAAGGTGGCCCCGCCGTTCCGCCAGGCGGAGTTCGAGATCCTCTATGACCGGGGAATTTCCCGCGAGGGGGAGGTGCTCGATCTCGCCGTGGGCGCCGGCCTCGTCGAGAAATCCGGCTCCTGGTTCAGTCTCAAGGGGGAGCGGATCGGCCAGGGGCGGGACAATGCCCGTCAGTATCTTGCCGAGCACCCCGAAATCCGCTCCGCGCTCGAGAGCGAAATCCGGGAACGGGCTCCGGCCGCGGGACGCCTGGGTGCCCCGGATCGTTCTCCGGGTGAAGCGGACTGAACCCCGTGACCGGGCCCTCGCCTGGCTGGCCCGGCGTGAATACTCGACCTCGGAACTCCGTGAACGGCTGATCCGCACCGGTTGTCCGGAGCCTGAAATCACGCCTCTGCTCGAGGCCCTCTGCAACGAAGGGGCACAGAGTGACGAGCGTTTCACGGAAGAGTTCGTCCGGATCCACCTGGCCCGGGGAGAGGGGCCGCTCCGCATCGCCCGGGCGCTCGAGGCGCGCGGTATCGGCCGGGATCTCGCCGCCCGCCATCTCGACCGGCCTGGAGGAGAATGGGTCCGGGCCGCCGAGGCGGCACGCCGCGCGCGCTTCGGCGGTGATCTGCCGGAAGATCCCGGCGCACAAGGGATCCAGGCCCGCTTCCTCCTGAGACGGGGGTTTCCCTCGGCCACCGTGGCCGGTCTCTGGCAGTCCTGGGGACGGGCGTTCCTGGAGGACTAGTGTTCCGAACCGGCGATTCATGGAACGTTTATGCGCGCTCAAAGGTCTTCTAGTAACGGCCTCCTGCGACGCTCATAAGCCCCCTTCGATCAGGGTGTAGATGGCCCGTCATCCGCGAACCTCGCGGCCCGCAGTCGTGGTCCCGAGCCCATCGTATGGAGAAGACCATAGACTCCTCCTTGAGCGCAGCAGGCGCTTCTGCATGCGCACTTCTCACTCTGGACAGTAGTGACCTACTGATGCGGCATCGATGGGGGATTTGCTGCGATACGAACCCAGTTCAGCGTTTGTGAGTCCAAAAAAGTAGGGCGAAGGATGTCTGGGGATTCCTGGGCAGAGAACGGTCCTTCTCCAAAATGGATATCATCCATTCGGCCGAGTGGATCGGCTTGCTGGACCCACGCCTCTGTCCAGTATGGTGCGCCCTCTATATTTTCGTACGTCAATGCGTAGCCTAAAAACATCAAATAACCATCCGTCTCAAACGCATTCAAGTAAGGAATGGAATCATTGGACGGTTTGGCCCCAACTATTTGCCTGGGTAGTGCATCAGGAACCTTGCAGCAGGTTTTCTCGCCTTGGCCACTGTTAAAGTAGAGATACAGGGCAAGATTCAGGGCGGGGCCAACACCCAGATTCGCGTATTCCACAGCAATCGCATACAGATGATGTGTTGCCATCTTTTCATCGGGTATCGGTTCGTGGAACAAGCCGGGGAGTGGGAGTCCTGCGACTGGCTGCAAGTCCTTCGCGGATTGAACCCCGGGGGGCTGTTTAAAAACAGGGTGAGTTTGAACTACGACGAGCGGCCGCACCTGGGCCTTCAGGGCCGCTGTTGCCACACCCACTTGTTTTGCGCTTTGACGTGCCAACTTCCAAGTCGCAGAGGCCAGTGAGACTGTTGCGACGGCAGTCGTTATTTCCAGGAGAAATACGGGGCTCTCTATGTTCATCGATATGCGGATCCACGGGTCTGAACCAAGGAATCCCCCCTCAGGCACCAACGTCCCTTCTTTCTCTGCCCTGCAATGTGGCGTACAAATCCTTACTTGCTGATGCCCGCCTGCCTCGCCATGCTGGCAATCAAACTGGGGCTGAATGGAGCCTTCGGGCAATCAACGGTCACCTCCCAGCGTTTGCCATCGGCACCTTTCACCCACTGCTCATGACTCGTGCCGGACTTCTGAGGCCTGGGGCTAAAACCGAGTCTCCTGGGAATCTCCTTGACCTGGGCGCAGGTCAAGGGAGGATTTTGCGAACTCATGCACGGGCTGCTTCACTCTGTGGATGTCGTGGTATCAAGGGCAATGATTCCGAGTACGACGCATGCCGTCGGTTCGCGCCGCTTGCTTTTCTCGCATGTTTGCCCCACCAGTACTTCAGCCAGAGGGACAGCGGTGCGCGACGGCGCAGAAACTCACCGGCATATTGGCGATCCTCGCCGATTAATGCGTCATGAACATAGCTTTCGATCATCGATTCGAGTTTCAGTTTGGCGCCTTCAAAGCTCTCTGCTTGCGCAGCCAGGTCGAAGTCAAGAGCAAAGGCCTGCCATCCGCCCGCATTTTTTTCTGCCATGCAATGAACAATCAGGCGTGCGGGAGTCAAGCGAAGTTTGGCTTCTGGCTTGGGCGCAGGGGAACCCTCCCAGACTGTTTAGAACCAAAGTCTAACACGGTTGTCTATTCGGACTTCCGTTTAATCGGGCTTAAAACCAAGAAAAACTGGGTTTCTGACCAATCGCTCGGTTCATCCCTCCCGCGGGGGACTCAGCACTTGCTGCTGTCGTCTTCCCCCGTGCGCTCCCAGAGGGTCACCTGGGCGAGACTGTGCTGGAATTTGCGGGCGGTCTCGCGGATGACGAAGGGCAGGTCGAGGGGATAGCCCTCGAGCAGCCGGAAGTGCGGAGCCAGAATCACCCGCAGCGCCTCCAGCGTGGTCCGGTTCTCCCCGTTCTCGCGGAAGCCGCCCAGCCACTCCTCCCGCGGGGTGTGCTCGACCAGCCAGGTGTAAGGAGAGGTGAGGAGGAGGAGTCCGCCGGGACGGATCCTCTCGCCGATGCTTTCCAGGAATTTCCGCGGGTTCCGCAAGCGGTCGATGAGGTTCGCGGCCACCACGAGATCGTAGCCGGTGTAAAGCGGTTTCAGGTTGGTGGCATCATCCTGGAAGAACTGGACACGCCCGGCGGTTGCGGCCAGCCCGAGACGCGCGAGGTCGGCGGTCCGGTAGCTCTGGATCTCTCCCTCCTCCACGACGGCATACGGGTAGCGGCCCTCGTCCCGCAGGTGGACCCCCACCTGGATGAACCGTGCGGAGAGATCGATGCCCGTGACCTCAGGCGAGACCCGGGCCAGTTCGAAGGCCGTCCGCCCGACCGAGCAGCCGAGATCGAGGGCCCGTCGAAGTGGCCGACCGGCGGAGGCGGTGAGTGCGAGCTGGGCCACCGCCCGGGGAAAGTTGGGAACGCCGAAGTACTCCTCGCCGTAGTGGAACTCCGCGTACTGGGTGAGCGCCTGGTCAGTCTCGTAGACGGGGATCCGGGGCAGCGGATTTCCGGATTCGACGTAGCGGAAGCCCGCGTGCTGGAAGAAATGGCGGCGAAAGGCGTAGCGGGCGCTGGCCTGGGTTTCGTTGCCGAGACTCATGAAGGATCCGCCCAGGAGGAGGTGGTGCTGACCATCGAAAGTGGGAACCGAAAAGTCGTCGTAGAGGGGATGGGGCGCAAAACCCGGAAAGGGATAGATCGCGGTTTCCGTCCACTGCCAGACATTGCCCACGACGTCACAGAAGGGTCCCTGGGGAAAGCGGTCCACGGCCATGGGCGAAGCGGCCTGGGCCAGCCCGATATTGCCCGGTGCCTCAACCCAGCCGTCACAGTCGCTGAGTCCTGCCATCCCACGGATCCTGTGCCACTCGGCCTCGGTGGGCAGGCGCAGGCTCCGTCCCTCGCGCTCCGAGAGCCAGCGGCAGAAGGCCCGGGCCTCGTGGCAGTTGACTTCGACCGGCCAGTTCCAGGGCATGGGGCGTTCCTCCGCGAGGAGACGGAGCCTCCACTCCTGCCCGTGGCGGATCCAGAAGGTCGGGTGACGGGGCCGGGCGAAGCCGAGCCAGTTGCGGGCCTCGTCGGTCCAGTAGTGGAGGTCCTCATACCCCCCGGCTTCGACGAAGGGCAGAAACTCGCCGTTGCTCACGAGCAGACGGGCGGCCGAAAAGCCGTCCAGGGGGATCTCCTCCTGACCATATTCGTTGTCCCAGCCATAGAGCTGGTGTTCCCGCCCCTTGCCGAGCCGGATGGTCCCGGCCGGGACCGGGATCCGACGGTTCGGGGGGGGTGGACCCCCTCCGGTGTCCGCCGGAAAATCAGCGACGGGACGGACCGCGCCCAGCGGGAGTTGGCGCATCAGGACCGAACTCGTCTCCAAGTGGATGTTTTCGTGTTCGATCCCCATGAGGATGGCCCACCAGGGGGAGTCCCAGCGGATGGGGAGTTCGAGCGGGAGGCGGTCGATCAGGCCATCGACCCGTTCGCGGACCTGCCTGCGGTAGTCGACCACGCGGGCGGGCGCGGGCCAGTCGTAGTGGCGATCGTCGAGGTCATCCCAGGACATCTCGTCCACGCCGACGGCGAAGAGGGATTCCAGGGTGGGGTCGATCCGTTCCTCGAGGAGCCCGGCCGGAAGGAGCTTGTTGACGTAGAAGACCGCCGTGTGGCCGTAATAGAAAATGAGTGGATGGCGCAGGGGAACGGCTTTCCGATACCAGGCGTCCTCTGTCGCCAGGTGTTCGAAAAGCCTCTCGTAGAGGGAGAAGGTCCGCTGGAATACCGAGCGGATCTCCCGCCGTTTCGCCCCCGGATCCCGGCCCTCCAGGACCAGCGGCGGAATACGAACCGCGGCCATCGCCTATCTCGTCAGCATCTCGCCCGAGTCTACCATCCCACGACGGGGTTTGCGGATCTGAAGTTCTTGGGTTACATTGAAAATGTTCGTCTGGCATTTCATCGGGATCTGTGGGCATGGAGAAAAAGAGAGGAGTCCCGGTCGCTCCGTCGCGACTGGCGGTCGCCCGCATGGGTCAGGATCTGGTCCTCGCGGGCACCGACCCCCTGCTTGAGGGTCTTCTGGGACTGGAACCCGGGAGCCTTGAGGGTCGGGGCCTCTTGGAGTTCGTCCACCCCGCCCACCGGGACGCCGTGCGGGCGGGACTGGCCCGTGCGCTTGAGGAGGGGGATCCGGTCTCGCGTCTCCGTTTCCCGATCGTCACCCGGGAGGGCGCGAGCCGAGGGCTCGAGGCGGTCTCCGTCACCACCCGCTGCGGCCGCAAGCGCCGGCTCACCCTGGTCTGTTTGCTGGATGTCCCGGCCCTTCCGGACGTCAGCGGAATGGAACGCTCCGCGAGGTCGAGTTGGAACGAGGAGGCGATCCGTGCCATCCGTGCCCTGGCCCACATGAGCAACCTCCGGGACCCCTACACGGGCGTGCACGAGACCCGGGTGGGTGCGCTCTCGGCCGCCCTCGGCCGTGCCCTTGGGCTGGATCGGCGGACCTGTGAGACCCTCCATCTGGCCGGTGACGTCCACGATATCGGCAAGCTCGGGGTGCCGATCGAGATCCTGACCACCGCCCGGCGTCTCACGGAGCCCGAGTTCGAGATCGTGAGGAGTCACCCGCAGCATGGACACGCCATCCTCGAGCACCTCGACCTGCCGGATCCCGTGGCAGCGGTCGCCTACCAGCACCACGAGCGTTTGGACGGCAGCGGCTATCCCGCCCACCTCAAAGGATCCGATATCCGGCTCGAGTCCCGGATTCTCGCCGTGGCCGACGTGGTGGAGGCCATGTCCTCCCACCGGCCCTACCGGCCGTCACTCGGTCTCAAGGCCGCCCTCGCCGAGGTGGAGCGGTGCCAGGGCAAGACGCTGGACGCGGAGGTGGTCGGGGCCTGTCTGGGGCTTTTCCGCCGATCCGGTTACGACTGGCCGGCGGGCCTCAACTGAGGAACGGATCCCGGACGGTGCAGGAGCGTGCGGTTGATGCCGCCTCTTCCTTGAGTTCGACAAGCAGTCTCGTTACACTCCCGAAAACGGGGTTTTCGAACGCCGGATGGCGCGAGAGGATCTTGTCGCTGTTCATGCCGATCTCTCCGGGGGCCTTGATGCGCATATTCTGTCTCTGCCTGGCGGTCTTCCTGTGCAGTCTCGGGGCGAGCCGGCCCGCACTGGCCGCTCCCCTCCCGCGTTCCGAAAACGGTCTCGCGCTCCGCCCCCCCATGGGGTTCAATGACTGGGCCCATTACGAGTGCCACATCAGCCAGAGACTCTTCGTCGAGACGGCCCGGGCACTCATCTGGACCGGACTCGCGCGCCTCGGTTACCGCGACGTCAACATCGACGACTGCTGGATGGCCCGCCACCGCAACGCGGAGGGACAACTGGTTGTCCGGCACAGGCTTTTCCCCCGTGGCCTCAAGTGGCTGGGGCACTTTCTCCATGCCCACGGACTCAAGTTCGGGATCTACGAGGATGCGGGTTACAAGACCTGTCAGGGTCGGCCCGGCATGTATGGCCACATCCGGGAGGATGTCCGTACCTTCGCCGCCTGGGGAGTGGATTATCTCAAGCTCGATTATTGCAATCCACCCACAAACCGCTACCCGGGCCTCGATTTCTCGAAGGTGGCGCACCGGGTTTATGCCGCCGTGAGCCGGGCGCTTCGGCATTCCGGCCGGGCCATCGTCTTCAGCTGCTCCCCACCCGCCTACGTTTACGGCCAGCCCAAGGCCTACGCCGAGGTCATGTCCTGGATCGGGTCGGTCTGTAACCTGTGGCGTACGGACGACGATGTCGAGGACGCCTGGAAGAGCATTGTGGCCAACTACACGGGCAACGTGGGACTCTGGCGCTACGCCCATCCGGGAGCCTGGAACGATCCGGACATGCTGGAGGTGGGAAACCGGGGACTCAGCCTGCGCGAGCAGCGCACGCAGTTCAGCCTGTGGGCGGAGATGGCGGCTCCCCTCCTGATCAGCACGGACGTGGCCCGTCTCTCGCCCGCGGCACTCGCCATCCTGTCCAACCGTGCCGTGATCGCGGTCGACCAGGATCCGCTCGGGGTTCAGGCGCGCCTGGTCCGACGCGCAGGGACCATCGACATCCTGTCGCGACCGCTCGTCGGGGGCGCGCACGCGGTCGTCTTTTTCAATCGGGGACCGATGGCGGCCACGGCCACCGTCCGTCTCGGGATCCTCGGCATCGGGCGGAGCCCGGTCCATGTCCGCAACCTCTGGACCGGGAAGACCACCGTGGCCCGTGACCGGATCACGGCCCGGGTGGCCTCCCATGGTGTTGCCATGTTCCGCATTCGGGCCGTCGCGGAAGGCAGAGGGGCGGTGCGCCCGGCCCCCACCCGGACGGATGGAGGCCCCAGTTGAAGGGGCCGGGACCGGAGCGCCGGAAGCGGGGGAAGAGACCGGGCGTGGAGTTGGAAGACATCCGGAAGAGTTTCACGGGATATTTTGCCGGCTCGGGGCATACGGTGGTCCCCTCGGCTTCGCTCGTCCCATCCGGCGATCCCACCCTCCTCTTTACCAACGCCGGGATGGTGCCGTTCAAGGATGTCTTTCTGGGCCTCGAGACCCGGCCCTACCGCCGGGCGGTGAGCGTGCAGCGTTGTGTCCGTGCCGGTGGCAAACACAATGATCTTGAAAACGTGGGCTACACGGCACGCCACCACACCTTCTTCGAGATGCTCGGAAACTTCAGTTTCGGAGACTACTTCAAGGCCGAGGCCATTCCCCTCGCCTGGAAGTACCTCACGCAGGATCTCGGCCTCGATCCCGAACGGCTCTGGGTCACGGTCCACCCGGATGACGACGAGGCCTACGGCCTCTGGCAGCGGAAGATCGGCATCCCGGAGACACGGCTCCGGCGCATTCCCGGTGAGGATAATTTCTGGTCGATGGGCGAGACGGGCCCCTGCGGACCCTCGACCGAGATTTTCTATGACCATGGTCCGGCTGTCGAGGGCGGTCCGCCCGGCTCGGAGACAGCCTCGGGTGACCGCTTCGTCGAGATCTGGAATCTGGTCTTCATGCAGTACGACCGGGATCAGCGGGGGACGCTCGCCCCGCTCCCCCGTCCCTGTGTGGATACCGGGATGGGTCTCGAACGCATCGCCGCCGTTCTCGAGGGAGTGGTCTCGAATTACGAGATCGCCTTTTTCCGGACGCTGACCGGCGAGGCGGCGCAGCTTCTCGCGGTCGCCGCCGACGGATCCAGCGCCCTTCGGGTCATCGCCGATCATGTCCGTGCGGCCACTTTTCTGATCGTGGACGGGATCCGTCCCAGCAATGAGGGACGGGGTTATGTGCTGCGCCGTCTGATCCGTCGTGCCTACCGGCACGGTTTCCGGCTCGGAGCCGGGGGGCCGTTCCTCCACCGTCTCGTCCCGACGGTCGGCCGCCTCATGGCCGGAGCCTATGCCGAGCTCACGCCCGAGGCTTTGGCCACGGCCACGGCCGAAATCCGGCGCGAGGAGGAACGCTTTGCCGAAACCCTGGTCCAGGGGCTCGGTGTGCTTGAGGAGGGGTTGGGACGGCTTGCCGGCCGGGTGGTCCCGGGTCCACTCGCCTTCCAGCTTGCGGATACCTACGGCTTTCCGATCGACCTCCTCCTGGATACCGCCCGCGAGCGGGGGTATACGGTGGATGTCGCCGGTTTCGAGTCGGCTCTCGCGGCCCAACGCGAACGGGCGCGACGTCAGTCTTCCTTTGGCGCCCTCGAACGGATCCGCCTGGAATCCCCTCCCACGACCTTCTCGGGCTATGAAGCCCTCGAGGCGGAGACCCGGGTGACCGCGGTTCTCGCGCCCGACGGGGAAGCGGTGGAAGAGATGGCGGATTCGGGGGGAATCGTCGTCCTGGCCATGACCCCGTTCTATGCGGAGTCCGGCGGACAGGTCGGCGATACCGGTCTCATCGAGTCCGCCACCGCCCGTTTCCGGGTGACCGATACCCGCCGGGACGGCTCGCATATCCTGCATCAGGGGATCCTGGAGACGGGTGTCCTGCGGGCCGGTGATCAAATCTGGGCCCGGGTCGATGGCCGCCGACGGCACGACATCATGCGCAACCATTCGGCCACACACCTCCTGCATGCCGCCCTCCGCCGGGTGCTCGGCACGCACGTGACCCAGCAGGGCTCGCTGGTCGCCCCGGATCGGCTCCGCTTCGATTTCTCCCATCCCGGCGCGCTTACGGTCGAGGAGCGGGAGGCGGTGGAACGGCTCGTCGTGGAGGCCGTGGCGGCCGACCATCCGGTTGAAACCCGGGTCATGGCCTTCGACCAAGCCCGAAGGCTCGGTGCGATGGCGCTCTTCGGGGAAAAATACGGGGAACGTGTCCGCGTGCTCCGGATGGGCGAGGTCTCGATTGAACTCTGCGGCGGAACCCATGTCCAACGGACAGGGGAGATCGGAGGATTTCACATCGTGGGCGAGACGGCTTTGGCCTCGGGCGTGCGCCGCATGGAGGCCGTGACGGGGCTCGGCCTCACCGCCTGGCTTCTGGAACTCGAGCGGGAGCGGGGCGGACTTCAGGCCCTGGTCGGGGCGGGCCCCGGCGAATGGACGGCCCGCATCCGCCAGATCATGGAACGCGAGCGCGAACTCGCCCAGACCGTCCGCTCCCTTCAACGAAGGCTCGTGGCCGGAGGCGAACAGGCCCCGGACGCCCGAGCCCAGGCGGTCGACGGCATCCAGGTTGTCACCCGTCGCATTGACGGGGCGGATGTGACCAGTCTCCGCGAGGGAGTGGACCGGCTGCGTGGCCAGTTCGACCGGGCCGTCGTGGTTCTGACCACGGTGGTGGATGGCACGGTCCGCATGGTCTCCGGCGTGACTCCTGCGGAGTCCAGGAAGGTCCCGGCTCGCGAGCTCATCGCCCATCTGGCCTCCCGCATCGGCGGACGCGGCGGCGGTCGGGCCGATCTCGCTGAAGGTGGGGGTGGGGACCCGGCCCTGCTTGATCAGGCCCTGGCCGAGGTGCCGGACTGGGTCCGGTCGCGGATCGGAGTGGAGGGGAGATGACCCTCCGGGTTCTCAAATTCGGCGGGACCTCGGTCGGCGATCCGGACCGCATGCGCCACGCGGCAGGACTCGTGGCCGATCATCGGGCCACGGGGGCGCAGGTGATCGTCGTGGTTTCGGCCCAGGCCGGAGAGACGGACCGGCTGATCGGGCTCGCCCATCTCCTCAGTTCCGATCCCGACCCGCGCGAGCTGGCCGCCCTGCTCGTGACCGGCGAGCAGGCGAGCGCCGCGCTTTTCGCCCTGGCGCTCGGCACCGTCGGCATCCGGTCCCGTTCCTACAGTGCCTGGCAGATCGGTCTCTTGGCCGAGGGTGCAATCGATCAGGCCCGGATCCAGGCCATCGAAGCCCGCAGGCTCCGGTCGGATTTGGAACAGGGGTTCGTGCCGGTGGTCTGTGGCTTCCAGGGGATCAACCGGAATGGGGATTACGTGACCCTGGGCCGGGGTGGGTCCGACACGACGGCGGTTGCCTTGGCTGCGGCGCTCGAAGCCGATGAGTGCCAGATCTACACCGACGTCGACGGCGTCTATACGGCCGATCCCCGGATCATCCAGACGGCCCGCCGGCACGAGGCCCTGAGCTACCCCGAAATGCTCGAGTTCGCGGCCGGCGGTGCCAAGGTGCTGGAACGCCGGTCCGTCGAACTCGCCGGGCGGCATCGGGTTCCGCTCAGGGTCCTGTCCAGCACCGGTCGTCCCGGAGATCGCGGGACCCACTTCATCGACCCCCCGCCCGAGGACGTCCGGGTGCTCTGCGGGGTGGCCCTCAGCCGGAACGAGGCCGAGATCACGGTTTTGGGCATTCCCGAACAGCCGGCGCTCGCCGCCATCCTCCTGGGGCCGCTCAGTGCCGGCGGGATCGAGATCGACCTCATCGTCCAGAACCGGGCCCGCGACGGCCGGGTCGATCTCGGGTTCACGGTTCCCCGTCCGGTCCTGGACCGGGCTCTTGCCCTGCTCGGCGAGCCGGCCGGCGCGATTGGGGCCGAAGGGGTGATCTCGACCCCGCACATCGCCAAGCTGTCCGTCGTCGGCCTGGGACTCAAGTCGCGTCCGGAACTGATTGCCCGTCTGCTCTCCACGCTTGCCGCCGAGCGGATCTCGGTCCGGATGATGGCGAATGCCGAAATCAAGGTTTCGGTCACACTCCCCGAAGAGGATGGGGAGCGCGCGCTCGCCGCCATTCATCGGGCCCTCGAGTTCTAGTGCGATGATCCGGAAACTGCCCACCCCACCCTGACTCCGCCCGTCCCGCCGGATCAAACCTGATTGGCCACCGCACTCCCCGAACGGGGAACGGCGGGTTGCGGTGGCTTCCTTGGATTGGCATGCAAACGGGTTCAGGAAGCGGAGCAGTCATGGCGCAGGATTCGCGGCCTTGACCGCATTGAGGGATACCCGAAAGCGCTCCGTTCGAAGACGGTGTGCCGGCAGAGGACACTCCACCGGTTCAGCCGTTCCCTGAACCCATGGCCCGAAGACCCGCTCCAGCAGATTTGACTTTATCTCGCGGATATGCTTCAGTGGAACCGATCCAGGTCGACCCATCCACTGGAAACGTTGCACTTGGAACTTGAGGCCAAAAAACTTCAAGGGCCGTGCGTGCTTCCCTGCCTGTAAAGGCTGCAAACAAAAGAGCCGGAGGAACAAACCATGGGGCAAGTCAAGAACGAGGCCAAGTGGCTACTTGCGGCGCTGCCGCTCCTTTTCGTGATCTCGTTTCCGGCACGCGCTGCGACAGGCCTTTATTCAAAGACCACCCTCCTGACCGCACCCACCCCAACCTCGGGAGGCGAGTTCAGTAACGGTGGCCTCTGCGATGGAAACGTTGCCCTTTCGGGCAATGGATCCGTCGCCGTCGTGGGATCTCCCTACGCCAGTGCGGGCACGGGCGAGGGAGTAGCCTACTTCTACCAGTATGTCAATAACCGGTGGCAGGAAACCCAGACGGTTTCCGACCCCGGGACTGGCTCCGGCGACCGGTTTGGATCCTGCATCGTGCTTTCGGCCGACGGGACGAGTGCACTGATCGGCTCTGCTGCTGCGGTCAATGGACAGTCAGGTGCCGGCAAGGCCTATCTCTACACTTTGAGTGGCGGGGTCTGGACCGAGAGCCATGAGTTCGACGACCCCCCGGCCATCGTGAATGATGGTTTCGGCTCGAGTGGGGGACTTGGGATCTCGGCCAATGGCGATACCCTCCTCATCGCGGCGGTGGGTACCAGTGTCAACGGGGTGACGGATGCGGGGGTGGTTTACGTCGAAAGCCTGATCAACGGGCGGTGGGTCCAGACGGCCATTCCCGACCCCGACGATCAGGTGGATGACGCTTTCGGAAGCGCGGCTGCCCTCACGCCGGATGGATCGGAGGCCCTGATCGGCTCCGTTGCTGCGGTCAATGGGCAGCCAGCTGCCGGCAAGGCCTATCTCTACAGCATCTCGGATGGGCAGGTGACCGAAACGCACGAGTTTGATGATCCCCTGGCTCAAGCCGGGGACATTTTCGGTTATGCAGACGTTTCGCTTTCGGAAAACGGTCAAACGGCCCTGGTCGGAGCCTTGGGGACGGATGTCAACGGTGTTTCAGGTGCGGGCCAGGCCTATGTCTTCCGTGAATTGAACGGTGTCTGGACAGAAACCCAGGCACTTCCCGACCCGAACGGCCTCGCGGGTGATGGATTTGGTTTCCCGACCGCCCTTTCGGACAATGGAAGGATTGCACTCGTGGGTTCCGATGCCACAGTCAATGGCCTCTCCCGTGCAGGGCAGGCCTACCGTTACAATCTCGTCCACGGTGTCTGGACCCTCACCAAAACACTGACCGCATCGACGCCCACAGCAGGCGACGGGTTTTCCTATAGCGGGTTTGCCCTCTCGGGTGCTGGCAGCACGGCGCTCATCGGTGATCCCTATGCGACCGTGAACGGCTTGAGCCGGGCCGGCGAGGCTGATCTCTATCAATCGACCATCGACCTTGGCATCGGGATCTCGCCCAACCAGAATCCCTTCTCGAGCGCGGATGCGGAGGCACTCGAACTCACGGTTTCGAACCTGGATCCGGAGGCTTCAGCGGGCGATGTGACGGTCACGGATACGATCCCATCGGGTCTCCAGTTTCTCGGGGCCAATCCGGATGAAGGCGAGTGTTCGACTGCGGCGAATACCGTCACCTGCCTGCTCCGGACGCTTTCACCGGGAGCGGTGTGGAATCCCTCGATCTGGGTCGGGGCGAGGCAGACCTCCGGGACGGTTGTGGACCAAGCCAGCGTATCCAGCAACGAGGCGGACCCGAACCCCGCCAACAATCAGGCGTCTGTCGCGGTCGAGATGGTGCCGCCGCCTCCCGCTCCATCGACATCCAGTGGCAGCGGCAGCTTCGGGATCGAGGCGCTCATCGTGCTCATGGCGCTGCTCATCGCCCGGAGGAGGAGAACTGCGGCCAAAACCTCCTGACCGGGATTGGGATCGTCATTCCACCATCAATCCGGCGTGGGGCCCCTTCGGGGGAGTTGGGCAAGCTGGGATGGCGAACGATATCTCCCAACTGCCACTTGGGTACAAGGGCATCCGCCGTTCGCCCTTTTCCCGGGACTTGCGGTACGGAAAGATAGTTTCAGGACGGCGGTGTTCTGCCGCGTGTCCTGTTCGCTTGCAGTGAGGTCACGACGTGAGGGACGCCTCTCACAGGCGCCCCTCACGTCGTGACCCGAAAGCCGGCTTGGGACGGCGTGCCGGCGCGAGCCGCCCGTCAGGACCGGCGGACGGCGATGACCCCGCTGAGCCCCCGGGCCGCCAGACGGCGGTTCAAGGGTTTCACGAGTCGCGTGATGATCGATTCCAGGCGTTGCCGGGCCCGTTCCAGTTGACCGGCGAGGAGCCGGTAGACCGCCACATCCGAGTTGGTGGGCGGGTAGTCCGCACTGTGTTCGACGGCCTTGAGGAGGACCGCGAGACGGCCCAGGATCTCCACGGGATGCTGGAAGGCATCCTCGCGGGCACCGGTCAGATAGATGTCAAAGAGATGTCCCTCGTCGGCCAGGAGGGCCCGCCCGAGCGCGCGGGCGTCGCGGAGCGTTCCGGAATGGCCGCCCAGCACCTTGAGGCGGGATTCGAGATGGGCGAGCGTGAGCCGCATCCATTCGATCTCCGTGATGAGGGACAGGGTCTCGTTGATCCGGTTGCGGATCTGGAGCGCGAGGGCGACCTGGGCCCGGATGTCCGCCAGGTTGCCGGCCGAGTTGGGATCCTTCCGGACCCGGAGGGGCTGCGTCCAGTGCCGGTTTCCGATCGTGAGCTCGACCGTGTCGGTTCCCGGGACTGCGAGCGGCCCGCTCAGCGTGCGGCGCAGGTCGAAGATCTCGATCGGCCGGAACCCCTTGGGCCCCACGTGAACCCACGGGGCGTGCGGCGGGGGCAGGAAGACCCGGCCGGGGCAACGGCCGGAGCCGGGACAGTCACTGAGGTGCCGGACCGGGGCATAGCGCAGATCCCAGACGAAACGATTGATCCCGGCATGCAGCGCGGGCAGGCGGTCGGCGTGGCGGGTGCCAGGCCGGTTCGAGAAGGTGCGGATGAGCCGCCCGCCCGGTCCACGGATGACGAGGCTTGCGGGTTGGGTCGGCGGGTGCGGAAGGTAGAAGTCGACAACCGCGCCATAGGGCGGATTCCGTCCCATGGCCGGGTAGTCCGGAGCCGAGCGCCTGCGGGCCAGCAGGTGAAAACGCCAGGCGGTCCGGAGGGGAAACAGGGTGGGTTCTCCGGCACGGAGGGCTTGCGCGAGATGGGTGAGCGAGGAGAGGTCGGAGAGGATGTAGGCACCCCGGCCGTAGGTGGCGACCACGAGATCGTTCGCGACCGGCTGGACCGTGACCCAGTAGACCGGGACATGCGGCAGGTTGTTCTGGAGCGGATACCAGCGACGGCCGCGGTTCGGGCTCCAGTAGAGCGCGTTGTCCGTTCCGGCAAAGAGGACGTTCGCATCGAGCGGGTCCTCCTTCACGCAGTGGACAATCGAGAATTGGTTGACCGGGATGCCCCGGACGATCCGGTGCCAGTGGCGGCCGGCATCGCGGGTGACATAGATATAGGGCCGGCTGTCGCCCATGAGCTGGCGGTCGACCGAGAGGTAGGCCCGGTCCGGGTCGTGGCGGGAAGGCGAGAGGCTGGTGACGTCGCCCCCGGGCGGGAGCCCGTGTGGGGTGACATTCATCCAGGTCCGGCCGCCGTTCAGCGTGAGGTGCACCTGGCCGTCATAGCCGCCGGTCCAGATCATGCCGGGACGGAGGGGCGAGGGGGCGATGATCGAGAGCGACATGGCGTCGAAGGTGCCCAGGTTGTCATGGCTCACACCCCCCGTCGAGCCCTCCTCCCGCTTGATGTTGAGCGTCAGGTTGGGGCTGATGCGCTGCCAGCTCTGGCCGCCGTTGTCGGTCCGGTAGACGTACTGGCTGCCGGCGTAGACGACGTGGGGGTTCTGCGGGGAGAGCGCGAGCGGGAAGACGAAGTCCCAGCTGTTCGGCAGTTTCCCGGGTGGCCAGCCGTAGCCCGATAGCGGAAAGACGGACACCGCCCGGCCCTCGCCGCGATGGATGTTGAAGCGGTCGATCCAGCCGTCGTAGCAGCCGGACCAGACGATGTTGTTGTTGTGCCTCTCCGGCAGGGTGAAACCGCTTTCGCAGCCGTTGAGGCCGGTCCAGTAGCCGGGGCTGATGCCGCCATACGGGGTCCGCGTGTTCGAGGGCAGGCGGTAGGCATGCCCGTCCTGCCGGTTGACGAAGACATGAAAGGGGATGTCCCGGTCCGTGGCGACGTGGTAGAGCTGGGCGTTGGGGAGTGCGATCTCCTGCCACTGCTTCCAGCCATCCTGGGTGATGGTGGCGCCCTCGTCAAAGGTCACGACCATGCGCTTGGGGTTTTTCGGATCGATCCAGATGTCGTGGTTGTCGCCGCACCCGCACCGCTCGTAGTGCATGTGGAGACCTCCCGTGCGCGAGGTCAGGAAGTTGGTCGAGACGAAGTAGAGACGGTCCGGGTTCGTGGGGGAGATGGCGAAGCGGGTGTAATAGGGGGCCCGTTCGTCCATGGCGTGGTTGTGGCTCATGAGCCGCCAATGGCGCCCTGAATCGATGGAGCGGTACAGGCCCGGAGCCCATTTTCCCTCCATGAGGGTGTAGTAGATGTGCGGGTTGCTCCCGGAGATGGCCACGGCCACCTTCCCCACCGGGCCCCTGGGCAGGCCGTCATGGGCGAGCCGCTTCCAGGTTTTCCCCCCGTTGCGGCTGAGGTAGACCCCGCTGCCCGGCCCACCGCTGTCCAGGTTCCACGGGTGGACGTCGAACTGCCACAGGCCGGCCAGAAGCACGCGCGGGTTTTGGGGATCGATCGCGAGGTCCGAACAGCCCGTCATCGGATTGACGAAGAGGACCCGCGTCCAGTGACGTCCGTTGTCGTCCGTCCGGTAGACCCCCCGGTCCTTGGAGGGACCGAACCCGCTGCCGGTGGCGCACACGTACACCCGCCGGAGGTCCGTGGGATCGACCACGATGCGCGCGATGCGGTCGGTTCCGGAGAGGCCCAGGTGCTTCCAGGTGCGGCCGCCATTGTCCGAACGGTAGACGCCGTCCCCGATGCCGGTGGTCGGCCGGATATAGAAGGTCTCGCCGGTGCCGGCCCACACGACCCGGGGACGGCCCGGGTCGAGGGCGAGGGCCCCGATGGACTGGGCGGGTTCGCGGTCGAAGACCGGTTTCCAGTGGATGCCGCCGTCCGTGGTTTTCCAGATGCCGCCCGAGGATGTGCCGAGATAGTAGATGCGGGGATTGCCCGGAATCCCCTGGACGGCGGCGATGCGTCCCTCGCCCGGCCCGATGAACCGGTAGTGGAGGGCCCGGTAGAGGGAGGGAGCGAGCCGGATGTGGGCTGATGCCCCTGAGGATGACGCCGCGGCCAGGAGAAGGAAAACCACGCAGAGGGGGAAACGGGCGGGATGAGACTTCGGCATGGAAGAGCCCTCGGCTGCAAGGAGGCGGAACAGAACCCGCCCGTGGGAACGACAGGGGGAGCTGGGAGGGGCGTCATGCGACGCCGGAGGCGATTTTTTCGAGCCTAGCACAGGCGTTGGGGCCACGCAAGGAAAAAGAGGAGGATTGCGGTCGGGCAGGGTTTCCCCCGGCGCGAGACCGTGTTAGGATCAGAGGGTCCGACGGTTGGGTTTCTGGGCGCCGGATTCCCGGTGATCGATGGGGTGGCATGGTGTGTATATGACCGATGTGGCTTTCAAGGTGGCGGGATTGGCCCTGCTCTCGGTCTGGTTTGTGGTCGACCAGCGGCTTCTGGCCCAAAGACCGCATGACCGGGCCCGACATTGCGAACCCCGGTCGTGCCGCGTCCTCATCCTTGCCAACTCCGTCGGTCTCATCCTCGCCCTATGTGCTGCGGTGAGCTTCAGCCGCGGTCGCATGCCGGATGATGATCCCCTGGCCATCTCGGGACTCCTCTGTATGCTGATCGGCATGGGCATCCGCCTGAGTGCCATGAAGACCCTGGGCCGCTTCCATATGACCTCGGTCTCGATTCTCCCCGACCACCGTCTG
Source organism: Pseudomonadota bacterium (assembly GCA_027320085.1). Classification (GTDB taxonomy): domain Bacteria; phylum Pseudomonadota; class Gammaproteobacteria; order JAKAQQ01; family JAKAQQ01; genus JAJZIH01. The sequence goes on along the minus strand of DAHVLZ010000010.1, from coordinate 10,243 downwards.
GTCGAGCGGGGGTTTTACCGCTGGATCCGCCATCCCAGCTATCTCGGGGTGATCGTGCTGCTCCTGGGTCTGGCCTGTGTGCTCGCCAACTACGCGAGTCTTTTCATCCTGATCGGCTTCGTGATTCCGGCCTACGCCTACCGGATCTCCCGCGAGGAAAAAGTCCTGATCGACCACTTCGGCCAAGCCTATGAAAACTACCGTTTGAGGACGCGCCGGCTTTTACCCTTCGTCTATTGAAGGAATCCTGAATCATGAGGGATCTGCCGGCCGCCACCGGCCCGGACGATGCCGTGCTCGTGGTCGGCGGCGGAATCGTCGGACTGGCCCAGGCTTATGCGCTCTGCCGGCGCGGGCATGCGGTCCGGCTGTTCGAGTCCGGCCCCCACTTTGCCGGAAGGGCCTCCCATGCCAATGGCGGTCATCTGTCGACCGACAGCGGGGCACCCTGGGTTTCGCCCACGATCCTGCCGGAACTCGTGCACTGGCTGTTCGACCGCCACCGGCCGTTGTCCGTGAAGCCCGTCGCGATGGGACTGGCGGGCTGGTCCTGGTTGCTCTCGGCGGGCGGCCACCTCCGTCTCAACCGCTATCTCGAGTCCAGAAGCCGGCTCCACGCGTTGACCGAGTTCAGTGTCGCCGTCTGGCAAAGGATCGAGTCCGAAACCGCCGCCCCGCTCGCGCCCGGTCAGGGCGTGCTCTACCTCTACCGGCATCCGCGGGAGTGGGATCGGGCGCGGGGGTTGCTCGAACGGGAGCAATCCGCCGGAATCCAGGCGGTTCCGGTCGCCTCGGGCGAGATGGTCTCCTTCGTGCCCGAACTCGCCACCGCGAAAGTCCGGCCGGCGGGCGGCATCTGGTATCCGCGCGACCGCTTCGGGGACTGCCGGGAGGCCGCCGGCCGGCTCGCCGGGTGGATTGAATCCCACGGGGCGTTCCTCCACCTGGACACCCCGGTCCTGGCCGTCGAGCCGCAAGGTCGGTCGGTGCAGGTCCGGACCCGGGATGGGGTATGGGCCGGGCGGGCGGTGGTGATCGCGGCCGGTGTGGACAGCCTGCGCCTCGCCCGGCCGCTCGGCATCCGGCTTGGACTCTGTCCGGTCAAGGGCTACACGCGGACCTATCCGGTCTCGCCACTGGCGCTTCGCGGTCCGGCACTCGCCGACCACAGTCGCAAGGTCGTCCTGACCCCGCTCGGAGGGGGGCTGCGTGTGGCCGGCATGGCCGAGTTCACCGGTTTCGACGATCGGCTGGAACCGCGCTACCTGACCCGCCTCCACGAGACGGCCATGGACTGGTTCCCTGGGCTGGCCTCGGCCCCGTCGACACTGGACTGGGCCTGTCTCCGGGCCATGACGGCGGATGGCCTGCCGCTCCTCGGTTCCACCCGGGTGCAGGGCGTCTTTCTCAATACCGGCCATGGACCGCTCGGCTGGACACTCGCAGCCGGTGCGGCCGAACGGGTCGCGGACGCGATCGAAGGCAGGCGGCCCCCCCCGTAATGGACTTCCGGCGAGTGGCGGGATGGGTCATCATGGCACCCTGGTCCGCAGTTTTCGGTTATTCTTTCCATCAAGATTAATATCAAGAAACGCAAAGATCCGGGATCCCATGCAAGAGGTGTCTGCCATGTCCGGTCGGGTTTTGCCCTGGTTGTTCAATTTCGCCTGGCTGGCCTGGGTGCTCTACTGGCTCATGGCGGGACGGGGACGGCTCAAGCCGGTGGCGCGGAGGGAGTCCGGCCTGGAGAGGCTGGGCCACACCCTCCCGCTGGCCATTGCGGTTGGGCTGTTCTGGTTACCGGAGGTGAAGGGGACGTCCGGCCTGCTCTTCATGCGTTTCGTCCCCCCCGCGGCCATCCTCGCCTGGCTCGGACTCGGGATCACGGTCGCGGGGCTTGGTTTTTCCATCTATGCCCGGCGCTACCTGGGGGGCAACTGGAGTGGCACGGTCACCCTCAAGGAGGGCCACTCGCTTGTCCGCGAGGGACCTTACCGCGTAATCCGCCACCCGATCTATACCGGGATAATCGTCGCGTTTGCCGGCACGGCTTTGGCCCAAGGCCAGTGGCGGGGCCTTTTGTCCCTGCTCCTGGTCGGGGGTTCGCTCATCGTCAAGCTGGGCCGGGAAGAGCGGTGGATGGGGGCGCAGTTCGGGGACGAGTACCAGCAATACCAGAAGCATTCCTGGGCGCTTGTGCCCAGGATCTTTTGATCGCGCCCGATTCGATCGCCTTCCCCGACCCGGAGGCGCCGGGGGCGGATTCCCCTTTGATTTTAGGGGGGGAGTCCGATACCATAGGGTCACTTTCCGCCCGAGAGAACCCGGTCGATCGCCATGGCAATTCTCTCGAGTCTGGTCCACGCGGACACCGCGCTTTTCCTTTTCATCAACAATCACTTCCATTTTTCCGCCCTGAACGACAACATGCGGGCCCTCACCTTCCTCGGCAACGGGTGGGTGGTCTACTGGATCGCGGTCGTCTACCTCTACCGCTGGGATCCCCGTCCCTTCCGCGAATCCTTCCTCCTGCTTTTCCTGACCCAGGCCATCCCGGGTGCCGTGGTGGATGTCCTCAAGCGCCTGGTCGACCGCCCGCGGCCGATCGTGGCACTTCACCGGCTGATCGAGGAGGGCCGGGTGCATGTCGTGGTCCTGGGCCGGCACCTCACGGCCTACTCGTTTCCGTCGGGGCACTCCGAGACCGCCTTTGCGCTGGCCGTTGCCCTGTCCTTCCTGTATCCCCGGCGACGGGCTGTCTTCTACACGCTCGCGACCCTCGTGGCCTTCTCTCGGGTCTACAACGGCGAACATTTCCCCCTGGACGTGATCTGCGGCGGGCTGATCGGATATGGCTTCGGGTGGGTGGGCGTCTGGGTTTACCGCAAGGTCTCACGCCACGCAATCGTCGGGCCTCAACCCGTCCCGGCCTCCGAGGAGGTCTGAGCCCGTCTCGGGTTCGGGGGCCCGTTAGGCTACACTCAGGCAAGCAGGGGGGAGGGTGAGCCGTTGATTTTTGTGACCGGGGGGGCCGGGTTCATCGGCAGCAACTTCGTCCATCACTGGCTCGACCAGACGGACGAGCCCGTGGTCGTGTTCGATGCCCTGACCTATGCCGGCAATCCCGAAAACCTGGCCTCCCGCGCCTCGGACCCGCGCCTCCAGTTCGTCAAGGGCGATCTCAACGACCGGGCCCTTCTGGATCCGCTTTTATCCCGGCATCGGCCGCGGGCGGTTGTCCACTTTGCCGCCGAGACCCACGTCGACCGCTCGATCCGGGGACCGGATGCCTTTCTTCGGGCCAATGTCATGGGCACCTTCAATCTCTTGGAGGCCATCCGGGCCGACTGGGACCGACGTCCGGCCCCGGAGCAGGCGGCCTTCCGCCTTCTCCATGTCTCGACCGACGAGGTCTACGGTTCGCTCTCCGCCGGTGCACCCGCCTTCACCGAGGATTCTCCCCTGGCACCGAACAGCCCCTATGCGGCCAGCAAGGCGGCGAGCGACCATTGGGTCCGGGCCTATGGCCGGACCTATGGGCTGCCGGTCCTCGTGAGCCACTGTTCGAACAACTACGGGCCTTACCAGTTTCCGGAAAAGCTGATTCCGCTGGTCATCCACCACGCACTCGAGGGCTCCCCGCTCCCCCTGTACGGAGATGGGGAACAGATCCGCGACTGGCTTTATGTCGAGGACCATTGCCGGGCCCTGGTCCGCATCCTCGAGACGGGCCGGGAGGGGGAGACCTACAACGTCGGGGGGGGCGGCGAACGGACGAACCGCGAAGTCGTGGAGTTGATCTGCCGGATCCTCGACCGATGGCGCCCCCGTCCCGGGGGCAGCCACGCCCAAGGCATCGTCCGGGTGCCCGACCGGCCCGGGCACGATCGGCGCTACGCCATCGATAACGGAAAAATCCGCCGTGAACTCGGGTGGGAGCCCCGGGAGTCCTTCGAAAGCGGGATCGAAAAAACGCTGCGCTGGTACCTCGATCATCCCGAGTGGGTGACGCACGTCGTGAACGGCGCCTACCGGGACTGGATCCGCCTGCACTACGGCCCGGCGGGCCGGTCCGCACCCGCCGGATCCTGATCATGCGGGCGCATCCGACGAGGCTCCCCGAGGTCCTCCTCATCGAGGCCGACCGTCACGGCGATGCCCGCGGCTTCTTTTGCGAAAGCTACAACCGGCGGGATTTCGCCCGGGCCACGGGTCTCGATCTCGAGTTCGTCCAGGACAATCACTCGCACTCGGCCGGAGGAACGCTCCGGGGCCTCCACTACCAGCTCGTCCATCCGCAGGGCAAGCTCGTCCGCGTGATGTCCGGACGGGTCTTTGACGTGGCCGTCGATCTCAGGCGGCATTCACCCCGGTTCGGGCACTGGGTCGCCTTCGAGCTCGGGGCGGAGACGGAACGCCAGCTCTGGATCCCGCCGGGATTCGCCCACGGCTTTCTCGTCCTGAGCGAGGCGGCGGATGTCTGTTACAAGACCACCGAATACTGGGACCCGGCCTCCGACCGGAGCCTCCGCTGGAACGATCCCGGGCTCGGGATTGCCTGGCCCGTTGCCGCCTGCCCGTCGGGCCTGCCCCGGCTTTCCGAAAAAGACCGGCTGGCCCCGCTTCTGGCCCAGGCGGAACTCTTCGACTAGGCCCTGCGGGCCTGGATCGAGCCCGCCCGGGGGCGTGCTATATTGAAAACATCCCCGATGAGAAAATCACCATGAGTCGCTTCCGGAGTCTGCCATCCAGGTTGCTCGTTCTCTGCGCTTGCGGAGGGCTCGCCGCGCCCCTCCTCCTGGCCCATCCGCTCGTCTATCCCAAGGCCCACAGGGACCGGCTGGTCGCGAATTACTTCGGTACCCGTGTTCCGGCTCCTTACCGGTGGATGGAGAATCTGTCGAGTCCGCGCCTCACCCGCTGGATTGCGGCCGAGAACCGGCTCACCGATGCTTATCTCGGAAAGCTTCCCCTGAGGCGGGTTTTCGACCGGCATCTCCGGGCGCTCTGGAACTATGCCAAGGAAACCCCGCCGATCCAGCGCGGGCCCTGGCTCTTTTTCGACCAGAACTCGGGCCTTGAGAACCAGGCTTCGGTCTATGTCCAACATGGCCCCAAGGGTAAACCCCGTCTCGTTCTCGATCCCAACCGGCTCTCACCCAACGGCGACATCGCACTCGCCGGCTGGAGTCCCTCGCCCAACGGGCATTATCTGGCCTACGCGCTTTCGGTCGGTGGGTCGGACTGGGAGACGGTTCATGTCATGGACGTCAAGACCGGCCGGAATCTCCCGGATGTCGTGCGCTGGGTCAAGTTTTCCGGCCTGAGCTGGACACGGAACAGCGGGGGTTTCTTCTATTCCCGCTATCCGAAACCGCCGCCCGGCCGCGCCATCAGCGTGCGCCTGCGGGACCAGACGCTCTACTACCACTGGATCCGGAAACCCCAGTCCGACGATCAGGTCATTTATGCCCGTCCCGGCCACCCGGACTGGATCATCGACGGCTCGGTTTCCGAAAACGGCCGCTATCTTTTCATCGACTTCCAGTTCCGCATCACCCGGAACGAACTGTATTACATGAATCTGGGCAATCCGATGAAGCCCAATCTCCTGGCGCCGGTGCATCCCCTCTTTGTGAAGGATGATGCCTCCTATACCCCGGTCGGCACCCGCGGCGGGACGGTTTTTGTCCAGACCGACCAGGATGCGCCGATGGGCCGGGTCATTGCCGTCAACCTCAAGCAGCCTGCCCCGGCGCACTGGCGGACCGTCATCCCGGATGAGGCGCGCTCGGTTCTGGTCTCGGCCCACCTGGCCGACGGGCGTCTCCTCATCCATCGCATGGTCGTGGCCAAAAGCCGCCTTGCCCTCTACAACCTCCACGGGTTCTGGGTCCGGGCCATTCCGTTGCCGGATGCGATGGGCACGGTGGGCGGGATCTCGGCCCGCGCCCATTCGCCGGACGTCTACTATGCGTTCACCTCCTTTCTCCGTCCGGGGGAGATCGCCCGTTTCAACGTGCCCGAAGCGCGAGCCTCCGTCTTTTTCAAGCCCCGCGTCCGCTTCGACCCGGCTCATTATGTGGTGAGCCAGATCTTCTATCCGTCCACGGGCGGAGTCAAAGTCCCCATGTTCCTTGTTTACCGGAAGGGAATCCGGCTCGATGGCCATACGCCCACGATCCTTTATGGCTATGGGGGCTTCGATATCACGCTGACACCGCATTTCAGCCCGTCCGTGGCCACCTGGATCCGCATGGGTGGAATCTACGCCATGGCTAACCTGCGGGGCGGCGGCGTCTACGGCCAGGCCTGGCATGAAGCCGGCATGCTCGGCAACAAGCAGAATGTCTTCAATGATTTCGCCAATGCGGCCCGTTGGCTGATCCGGAACCATTTCACGGATACGCCCCACTTGGGCATCATGGGCTACTCGAACGGTGGACTTTTGACCGGTGCCAGCGTGACCCAAAATCCGCATCTCTTCGGTGCGGTCTACATCGGACACGGCGTGCTCGACATGCTGCGCTTCCAGAAGTTCTCGGGCGGGGAGTACTGGATCCCGGAGTACGGCACCTCCTCCCAAAAGAAGGACTTCCGCTGGCTGTACGCCTACTCCCCCCTCCAGAACCTGAAGAAAGGGGTCTGCTATCCGCCCACGATCATCACGACTTCGACCGACGACGACCGGGTCGTGCCGAGCAATTCCTACAAGTTCGCCGCCCAGATGCAGTACGACCAGGGATGCAACAACCCGATCCTGCTCCATGTGGCCCACGCGACGAGCCACATCTACATGCCCACCGACAAGGAGATCCGCCATGCGGCTGACAACTGGGGATTCATCGGAACCGAGATCGGGATGCGGGTCCACTGACGCGAAGGGGAGTGCCCCCGGCCACCGCCTCCCCGGCGGGCGGTGGGCACGCGCCCCGGGCCTCGTCCTGGGGGGGGTCCTTGCGGGAACCCTCCTTGGGACTCCGGGTGCGGTCGCCCGACCGGCACCCGCCGGTCCGGGGATGGTCATCCGGCTTCCCGCGCGCGTCGCCCTGCCCGCACATCCCGCACCCTGGATCCGGCGGCTGGGCCATCTCCTGGGAATCCACGAGGAGATCCCCGTCCCGGTTGCCCTCGAGATCCTGAAGGGGGCTTTCGACAAACCCTGGTCGAGCAACCCCCGGAAACGGAACCAGCTCGTCTGCCACTTCCTTCCGACTACGGGCAGCCATATCACGAACGGACTCCCGCTCCACTGCACGACCAATGCCCATCACCTGGACGTCATGTCCAAGAGACCATGGCCACTCCGGTCCGGCCTGGTCCTCGACATCTCGCATCGGGCCCTGCGGAAGATCTTCGGGGAACTTCCCTCTCCCCGGGGAGTCTTGGAATTCGATCTCGTGGCGGGAGGCCGGGTCCTTTCGCGCTGGACCCTCCGGAACGGGGAACCTGTCCGGATGGCCGGTCCCGGCAGGACGGGGAAACGCCGGAAGCCTGCCGGCAGGGATCAGCGGTCGATCGACTTCATGAGCTCCGGCCGGTAGCGCGGACCGGAAATCGAGCCGGGCGCGAGTGCGCGGCCCAGGTTTTCGAGCTCGGCCGGACCAAGCCGGAGAGCGGCTGCAGCCACGTTTTCCTCGAGGTACCGGCGCCTCTTGGTACCCGGGATCGGCACGAGATCGGGCCCCTGGTGCAGGATCCAGGCGAGGGCCACCTGGGCCGGGGTGACGGCCCGGGCCTTGGCCACCTCGCGGATGAGCGCGGTGGCCCGGACATTGGCCTCGTAATGTTCAGCTGAAAACCGGGGATCTCCGCGGCGGAAGTCGTCTTCCGGGTAGTCCTCGGCCCGTTTCGCGGTGCCGGTGAGAAAACCCCGCCCCAGCGGGGCGAAGGGGACGAGCCCGATTCCGAGTTCCCGGAGGGTGGGGAGGATCCCGGTTTCGAGGTTGCGTTCCCAGAGCGAGTATTCGCTCTGCAGCGCCGAGACCGGACAGACGGCATGAGCGCGCCGGAGGGTGGAAACACCCGCCTCCGACAGCCCGAAGTAGCGGACGCGCCCCTCCCGGATGAGATCGGCCACGGTGCCAGCCACCTCCTCGATGGGCACCTGGGGATCCACCCGGTGCTGGTAGAGGAGGTCGATGTGGTCGGTGGCGAGACGTTTCAGCGATTCCTCGACCACCGCCCGGATGTGCGCGGGGCGGCTGTCCAAACCCACGGTCTGTCCGTTCTCGATCCGGAACCCGAACTTGGTGGCCAGGATCACCCGGTCCCGCCGTCCCCTGAGAAAGCGACCGAGCAACTGCTCGTTGATGTAGGGTCCGTAGACCTCGGCGGTATCCCAAAAGGTCGAACCAAGGTCGAGCGCACGCTCGAGCGTGGCCCAGGCCTCCTGAGCATCCGCCGGTCCATAGGACTGACTCATGCCCATGCAGCCCAGGCCGATCGCCGGTACCTGGAGTCCTTGCCGGCCGAGTCTCCGTTCGGGTAGCGGGGCCTGTGCCGGACTCATCGGGAGGCCTCCCGGAGCGATCCCAGGTCGATCACGAAGCGGTAGTGAACGTCTCCGCGTTCCATCCGGGCGTAGGCTTCGTTGACCTTCTGGATCGGAATGACCTCGACATCGGCGGCGACGTCATGCGCGGCGCAGAAGTCGAGCATCTCCTGGGTTTCCCGGATCCCGCCGATCAGCGATCCGGTGAGGTGCCGCCGTTTCATGATGAGCGATCCGGGGGCGAGCGGTGAGGGCGGTGGAACGCCGACCAGGATGAGCGTGCCGTCGCGGTGGAGGAGGTCGAGTGCCGCGTTGTAGTCGTGTGCGGCCGAGACGGTGTCCAGGATGAGGTCAAAGTGGCCCGAGTGTTTTTTGAGGGCGTCGACATCTGCCGTGTGCACGAAGTGATCTGCGCCGAGCTGCCGGGCCCCTTCCCGTTTCCCGGCCGAATGGCTCAAGACCGTCACATGGGCTCCCATGGCCTTGGCCAGTTTGACGGCCATGTGTCCGAGCCCGCCAAGACCCAGGATGCCCACCCGGCGGCCGGGACCGGCCCCGTGGCGGCGGAGGGGAGAATAGGTCGTGATGCCGGCACAGAGGAGCGGGGCGGCCCGCTCGCGGGGGAGTTTTTCCGGCAGCCGGAGCACGTAGTGTTCATCCACCACGATGCGTGTGGAATAGCCGCCGTGAGTGGGGGTTTTCCCGTCCCGTTCATAACCGTTGTAGGTGAGACTCATGCCTTCCGCGCAGAACTGCTCCTCGCCGGCGTGGCAGGCCTCGCAGTGCCGGCAGGAGTCCACGAAGCAACCGACCCCGACCCCGTCCCCCACCCGGAAACCCCGGACCGACGGGCCGGTCGCCCGGATGGTGCCCACGATCTCATGCCCGGGAACCATGGGAAAGATCGAACGGCCCCATTCGTCCCTGACCTGGTGGAGGTCGGAATGGCAGATCCCGCAGAAGGCAATGTCGATCACGACGTCGTGAGGACCCGGCTCGCGTCGCTCGATCGTGAAGGGGGCCAGGGGGGTTTGGGGACCTTGGGCCGCGTAGGCAGGGATTGGGGCCATGGGCTTTCTCTGCAGGGGTCGGGATATGAGCATTTTAGCTGCCATGATGCCCGCCATCAGGATGGATTCAGGGTCAGATCCTTCGGGACTAGACCCAGGAGCCGTCAAACGCCATGGATATTCATGGATTCATGCTTTTTCTGTCTTGCGGGATGACAGTCCCGGACAAAGGGCGCATAATATGACGAGACCTTTGGGTCATTGGGTCTCCCTGCCAGCGAATTCTTGAAATTTTCCAGCCGGAGTGGAGCCATCTGTAAGTTGTTATTTTTTAAAGAGGTTGAAGGAGTTCATTCATGCTTATTCTAACGAGGCGAGTCGGCGAGACGGTCATGATCGGTGATGATGTGACGGTGACCATCCTTGGAGTCAAGGGGAACCAAGTCCGGGTCGGAGTCAGTGCACCCAAGGAAATTGCCGTCCATCGCGAGGAAATCTATGTCCGGATCCAGAGGGAACGGGCCCAGCAGGGGCTCACGGCACTCTCGATGGGTCAGGTCGCATCAGGCCGCGGCGGTAATTTCAACCAGGAACCGGCCGATGATGAGGAATACGACGAGCGACAGGAAGACTGATCGGGTTTCGGAGAGATGGCTGAGTGGTCGAAAGCGCTCCCCTGCTAAGGGAGTAAGGGTGCTTTAAGCCCTTCGAGGGTTCGAATCCCTCTCTCTCCGCCATT
>DAHVLZ010000008.1:0-31757 GCA_027320085.1 Pseudomonadota bacterium | reverse complement strand
TCCTGGTTGATCCGCTCAGCCTGCAGTATCTCCAGGGGGCGGAGATTGACTACGCGAACGATGCCGAAGGCGAGCAGTTCGTGATCCGGAACCCCAATGCCGTGACCACCTGCGGGTGCGGGTCCTCCTTCACGGTCTGATTCGCCCCACTGCGTCCAGGCGGGCTAACCCAGGAACCCCAGAGCAGCTGGAATCCCACCTTCCGCCTCCTCTATGGCGGTCCGGTGATTTTTCGTCCATTTGCAAAACGATGGTTGACATGGTGCCCACTGCGGCAATGCTGTTTTGTGCAAAATAAGGTTGAATAGACGCACGTGTGAGCGACAAGCATGCAGTATGCTTTTATTGCCTTGCGGCCTGGAGAGGGCTAACATTGATTGCAGCTGAACACGTTGGGCTCTGCTGGCACAGAGCCGGTCATGGCGCGTGGCATGTGGTTCCGACGGGTGGCTGATCGGGTGAGGATGCCTCAATGCGTGCCTCAGTCCCCAGCCCAAGAAGGGACGCTCGCACAAGCAAACTATCCCCAAAATGCCAGTAGGGGAGTCATCCCCCGGGGCATCTGGTGGAGGGTGGAAATTTCCGGAGCGCTGCCAAACGAGCAAAATTGGTGTTCAGGAGCGGGAAGTGATTGTGAACGCACCGAGTGCTCGTCCAGCGCAACTCAAGAACGGTGAGGACATCTTTAACTGTGGCGCATATTCCAAAGAGACCCGCCGACCTGCCTGATTTTGAGGCGCCGCCGATTAATGAAGTGGTGCTGGGTGTCCAGTTTAGTCCGCCGAAAGGCTATCGGCAAATCAATGCAGGAGAAGTATGGGGGCTATTTCGCTCTGGGTTCCCGAAGGTCGAGGAGCACGAGCCGATTGCTCCGATGTTTGAGACTTTTGGCCTTCCGGCACGATTGGTCAAGTTTGAGGTCATGCCGGGACCGGTGCACGATCGCTTTTGGTTCGTGCGACCTGATGGCACTGAGCTGATTCAATTCCAGCAGGATCGCCTCCTTCACAATTGGCGGAAGGTTGGGAATGAGGAGAACGAGTATCCCCGATTTGAAGCCATGATGACCCAGTTCCGTGATGAGCTCGAAAAGCTGGGGGAATACTTCGGCAAGTTGTCTCCGCAGTCGTTGTTTATTAGTCAGTGCGAAATAACCTACGTTAATCATATCCCTTTCGAACTTGCTGACAGGCAGAAGGTCTCGGACTGGCTGCACTTTGTCGATTTTGGTGGGCCTGAACCGGAGGACTTCTCGATCGGGTTTCGGGAGATCATCCGGGATGCTGATGGCCCGCCTTGGGGCCGGTTGACGTGCGAATGCCAGATAGCCATCACGCAAAAGGGGAAGCGGATCATTGTCATGTCCCTGACTGCGCGCGGTGCTCCAACGGATAACTCTAAGGAGTCGGCTTTTGAATTCCTGGCGAAGGGGAGGAGTTTGATCGTGTCCCGATTTGCTGACCTGACGACAAAAGCGGCTCATGTGAAATGGAGACGGACTAGGTGAGCATTCCGGCCTTGATGAATCACGACCTTGATGTGTCGTCTTGCAGGACAAGCAGCTCCACGCGGTTTACGCCGCTCCAGTTTGAGGCGCGCGTCCTGATTGACGAGGTTAAGCCGCTGTGGAGTGCGGACATCACCAAAAAGTTGGGGGAGCTTGTAAAGTTGGAACCCGGTTGGGATGGATACCGGGCGATGCCAGTGAGCTTCGTGAACGCGGTATTCGCATTCCGGGTGCTTGAGAGAATTTGCGGACCCGCTACTCCAGCGCCAATGATCGTTCCGGGGGTTGGAGGAGACCTTCAACTCGAGTGGCACACTGCAAAAGGCGACATCGAATTGCACGTTCTGGCTCCGAACAACGTCCGCGCGTGGTACACCAGGGTTGATGACGAAAATTCCGGTGGCGAGGAACGGGAACTGAAGACAGACTTTTCAATCGTTGCAAAGTGGGTGCAGAACGTCACGGAACAGCATGCCGGCGCTTTATGAGCCCCCGCGTGATGGCGCGGGAAATGTAACACCCCATGACCATGGGGGAATTCAGCCAACGGATGGAATTATCAGACGGATCCCCAAACTCTGGCTCGTCCCGGACGAGAAAGTAATTGGCGGCCAGAGGCTCTCTTCCATGGCTTTTCGAGCTTCTACAGGTACAAATGGCGGCATGTCCATTGACCTCCAACAGCAGATTGAGGAGGCTGGGCATGATGCCAGAGAATGGGTGACAAGACCCCATTGGACCGGCTCCATCCGATTTGTTGCGGGGTCGCTTCGACGTGAAGGCTTTCAAGTCGGATACGATCCAACGGGAGAGAATCCCTTCCATGGTCAAGTTTGGGGTGATTTCAGCAGAGCGAAGCAGAAGAGGCTGGGGCAGCTTTTCACGTGGTTCGTGTGTCCTCCTGGCGTATCGCTCTAGCACCCGGAACTGTGAGCAAGAACGGGGAGAGGTATCACATTGTGGTCAACCACTCTCGGGGCCGGGAGATCCATGTCATGGCCGACAACCTCTTGGCCCACAAGCCTGGGCGGGTCGGGGACTTCCGGGTGATGCATCCGCGGGTTCATCTGCACTTGCCCCGACATACTCCTCCCGGCTCAACCCGGTCGAGTGGTGGTTTCCCAGGATCGAGCGCGATGTCATCGCCCGTGGCGTGTTCACCTCGGTCCCGGATCTCAAGGGGAAGCTCATGCGCTATATCCGTCAGTACAACAAGGCCCCCAAGACCGTGAAGTGGAAGTACCTTGATCCAACACACCGCATCACTCCCACATCAGCTGGCACAGTTCACTCGTTGTCACAGGCGCAATGAAGCTTTTTGGTAATTCGGGCCGACTTTCCCCGCATCTGCCCCTCAAGTTGCTCCCAATCGAGCGGTACCTGGCGTGCCGGAGGCCATGGGTTCACTCAGCTCGTCCACCAGCTTGAGAGCGCACGGGTCAATCCCATCGCCGCCGCAAGGCGCTTGAGTCTTGCGCGATCCAGCAAGTCGAGATCCAAGTCGCCCTTGGGCGGTAACGTCCGGCGGCTACGCGGGCTTTCTGACAGGTAAAGCCAATCCAGGAGTGCCTTCTCGGGTGTGGCACGCGCGTGATCGCGCGGGGTCGTGGATTCGAGCCGGTCTTCCGGCCGGCCCGCCTCGAGGATCCGCCGCGGCAAACCGAAGAAATGGACGGTCCCCACCCGTGTCGTACGCCGCCCAAGCTTCGGCGGTGGCGCGCGGCGGTCAATCGGCACCATCGCCGTCACAATTCGTGACGGATTGTTGAGTATCCCCCCGTCCCCCAGCACCGTGTTCAGGGAAATAACCGCATCGGCCACGAGCAGATGTGCCGCATCCACCAGCGAGACGGGGCTTCTCCGGTATTGATTCAGATAGAGCCCCCGGACGACCGGAACGAGGTGCTCGGCGGCACGCGCGCCCTTGAGCCAATGCGTGAGGCTGCTCGTGGGCACAGGCTCCCCTTCGCGGGCCGTGCGCGCCATGCGGGTGAGGAGATCCCGACTCAACACGGCCGGGGCATCGGTCGCCCTGAGCGTTTCTTCGAGACGCCTCTGCCAGGCTTTCATTTGACCGTCCCGAGGACGCGTTCGGCATACTCGCCGACCCTGAGTTTCATGGCAGTCCATTCGGTCTCGTCGAGGCGCCCGGCCACCCCGGGCTTGAGTGACGGAATGAGCTCAGCCTCACAACGTCCATAGCTCAAGCCGTCGAGATGCGCCCAGAGGACCTGGATGGGATCCTCTCCCCCGAGTTGCGCCCGGTCGACCGCCCACTCGATGAGCTTCGCATCCATCATCCCGGTCTTGCCCCTCAAGAGATCGAGGTCGTAGACATCACGAGGGGTTTCGCGGCCGAGGAGCGCCGACAGTTTGGTCGCGGCAAGCGTGGGTTCATCATAGATGTCGACCCAGAAACGGGCGATCCCGGGCGCGGCCTCCGGCACGAAAGCCTGCTGCACCACCTTCCCGGGCGGCGCACGCTTCGGATCCCGTGAAACTTCAATCTCGACATGGTGCTCCCTCCCCTCCGGCGTCGTGAACTTCACCCTGAAGCGCGGGCTCATTTCGGCCTTGCTGGACTCGGAGACCGTGAGATCCTTGAGTTCAAGCCCCCGTGCCGCGGTCTCAATGGCGCGGCGTACGCTCGCAAATAACGAGTCGGCACTGCGCCTGGCTCCCGTGAAATCGAGGTCGATATCCCGGGTCAGGCGTTCGGGGCCGAAAAGCGCGCGCAAGGCGGTTCCGCCCTTCAGCACAAATCCTGAGTGGGGAGTGTGAAAGAGTGCTCGGGCGAAGCGCTCGAGGAACCGCTCGCGAGGGTCTGCCATTGGCATCCTCTATTAAGTCTATACTGACAATGATATTAGCATAGTAGACTTAATCTTACGGTCTCGTAAACCGGGCCTCAAGGCGGACCTGCCGCAACACGGACATCGGGCCAGCCGGTGGACGCTCAGCTGATGGCCGAGTGCCCGTGCTCGGGGGAGTGATTTTCCCTCAACGGTCCTAACCGGCGCTTTTCCAACCGGGCTCTATGCCTCCGGCATGCTCCAATGTCGGCATGTCGACCACGACTCCCGCCACCACCCTTCTCGGCCTCCTGTTCGCACCCCTCCAACCGTGGCTTGCGGATCCCGAGGTCGAGGAAATCATGGTCAATCGGCCGGACGAGATCTGGGTTGAGTCCCGGGGCCGTTTCGAGTCTCCCGGCCTCGTGCTCCCACCGCTCGCCATCCGCAGCGCCATCACGGCGCTCGGCCGGCTCGCCGGCCGGGATATCGGAACGGGCTACCCGGCACCGGCCTATCTGGACACGCGTTTCGAGGATCTCCGGATCACGGCCGTCTGCCATCCGGTTTCGGTGCGGGGAGATGTGCTCAGCATGCGGAAACCGCAGTCCCGGACTCCCAGCCTGGAAGCCCTCTGTGCCCCGATCGGCCAGCCAGCCTCGCCCGGGCCGGGGAACCGGCCGGGGAACCGGCCGGGGGAGCGGCCGGGGGAGCGGTCCCGTCTTTCGTCCGGGTGGGCGGGCTGGTTCCAGGAGGAGATCCGGGCGCGCAAGAATTTTCTGGTCACTGGCGGGACCTCCTCCGGAAAAACGACGTTTTTGAACGGTCTGCTCACCGCACTTGCGCCGGACGAACGGGTGATCAGCATCGAGGAGACACCGGAACTCCGAATCTCCACGGCCAACTGGGTGTCCCTGGAGGCCCGCGATGCACCGGGACTCGAGGCCCGCTCCCTCGTGCGGCTGGCGCTTCGTTTGCGACCGGACCGCCTCCTGATCGGAGAGGTCCGGGGAGCCGAGGCCTTCGATCTCCTCCTGGCCTGCAATACGGGGCACCGGGGCACGCTCACGAGCGTGCATGCCAACAGTGCGCGGGAAGGTCTCGTCCGCCTCGAAAACCTGGTGCTCACGGCGGGCCTCGACTGGCCCCAGGCGGCCATCCGGAACCAGGTCGCCTCGGCCTTCGATTACGTCGTGCACATGGAGCGGGTTTCCGGTAGGCGGAAACCCGCCGAGATCATGGCGGTGGGCCCCGCACACGCGGAGGGTTACCGCCTGGAACCGGTCCGGATCACGGATCGGGACCGGGTTTGAGACGGTTTTTTTTCCTGGAGATCGCAATGATTGAGAACAGACGTCCTTCCCAGCACCGAAAAATCCTGGGCTTCACGCTGGGGCTCGCCACCGGATGCCTGCCGGTACTGGCCCGGGCCGCCGGAACCTTGCCGTGGGACGGTGTTCTCGAAACCATGGTCGAGGACCTCAGTGGAACCACGGCCCGTCTCGTGGCCACCCTCCTGCTCATCGTCCTGGGCTTTCTCGTGGCCTTCGGAGAAGTGCGGGGATTCCTCAGCCTGTTTTTGCGTGTGGCCCTGGGGCTCAGCCTGGTGTTCTTCGCGAGTGCCTGGCTCAACCTGTTTTTTTCGTGAATCCGCTCATGGACCGGCGTTCGCCGCTTTATCCCGTTCTCACCGAACCCCTGCTCAGCTTCGGAGGGGAACGCCCCCTCGTGGCCCTGAACGGGATTCTGGCCGTCGCGTTCATCGCCGGTGCCGGCTTGTGGTTTCTCGCGCCGGTTTTCTTGCTCCTTCACGGGGGCCTGGTCTACTTGGGCCGCAAGGAGCCCCAGGCCCGCGAAATCTACCTGCGCTATGCCCGCCAGGGCCCCACCTATGATCCCTGGCCCCACGCGGACTGCCGGCGTCACCGTCCATCCGGTTTCGCGCCGGGACTCACTTGCTGCTGATCCCATGCGTGACCTGGAGCGGAAACGTCGCGATTTTCGAAGGTCCTCGCGTCCCTTTTCGGATCTGATCCCGTGGATGCTGCGCCTCGGCGAGGCCGTCTGTGTGCTCAAGGACGGGAGCCTCCTCAGTGCTTACCGGCTGGGCGGCGTGGATGTGGAGTCTTTGGAAAAAGAGGCCTTGCAGGTCGAGACGGCCAGGCTCGAACATGCCTACCGTCTGGCCGGAGTCAACGGGGACTATTGGTGGATCGTCGACCGGAGACGTGAAGAGGGGGTGAGGTCCCCGGCACTGGGCTGGGAGCATCTCGGCCATGACCACCTCGCACGGCCGGGAGTCTCGCGAACGGTTTACCAAAACCGCCATTACCTCGCGATCATGACCCGGCCGCAGGCACGTCGCGATCATTTCTGGCAGCGGGTCGGACTCGAGACCGCGCGCGGCAAAAGCCCGGCCATGGCCCTTTGGATGGCCCTGAAAAGCCAGTTCTCGACTTCGGCCGCCTGGCCGTACAGCACACTCGAGATGACTGAACTCCTGGTCGAGCACGAGAAACGGCTGGAACGCTTTGTGGGCACACTCGCCGGCTGGGACTGGGAGAGGCTCGAGGGATCCCGCCTTCTGGCCTTTCTGCGCAACCGGCTCGCCCCGGACGAACGTTCAGAACTCAGGATTCCCCGGGGGGCCTACCTCGACGATGCATTGCCCGACCGCACCCTCGCGGTGGCCGGGCACCAGTTGCACTGGCCGGAGGGCCCGGAAACGTGGGCGAGTCTCGTGACCCTCAAGGCCTGGCCGCGGATGCATGGCGAGGGGGAGGAACCGGGAACCTATCCGGGCATGCTGGATGCCCTGCTCGAGGTCGAGGGCAACCTGACCGTGAGCCTGGCCTTCCGTCCGATCCCGGCGGCAGCCGCCGAGGCCTGGATCAGCCGGGTTCGAAACCATCACCGGGCGCTCGAGAAGAGCTGGCGGGCGTACCTCCGGGAAATGCTGACCCGGAAGGATGTTCCGGCGGACCGCGAGCAGCACGTTCAGGCCAGCCGGGAAGCGAGCCGGGCCCTCGAGTATCTCCAGGAGGGCCAGTACGGCTACCTCAATCTCAGTCTCGTCTGTTACGGCCCCTCGCCCGAGGCCGCCGATGCCGTCGCCGCCCGGATCGAGGCGGCCGTCCATGCGCTGGGATTCATGGCCCTGACCGAGCGGATGCACGCGCTTTCCGCATGGGCGGGGACCCTGCCCGGCCAGTGGGCGGAGCCCGTGCGCTGGTTTCTGGTTTCGGACGCGAACGCGGCCGACCTGGCCCTGGCCCGCAGCCTGCCGGACGGGCGAGCCGAAAATCCCCACCTGACGGGAGCGGACGGGAAGGCGTTACCGGCGCTCGCCCGCTTCGAAACCCGGCGCCGGACACTCTTTCATTTCCATTTTCACCACGGCCAAAACGGCCATACCCTGATCGTCGGGCCCACCCGTTCCGGGAAAAGCGTTTTTGCGAACTTCCTGATTGCCTGCTGGCTCGGACTGCCGGACACGCAGGCCTTCCTGTTCGACAAGGACCGGAGCGCCGAGATCCTGGTGGCCCTCCTGGGCGGACAGTACCGCGACCTGGCACCCGGACCGACCGCCACTCCCATCCTCAATCCCCTGGACCCACTCGCGGATCCGGAGGGGCGGGCCTGGCTTCACCCCTGGCTCGTGGCCCTGCTCGAGTCGGAAGGCACCCGGCTCGAGCCGGACGATGCCGGACACATCGACCAGGCCCTGGCCGCACTCGCCGCACTGCCCCCTTCGGAGTGGCGGCTTTCGCTCCTGGCGCAGCTTTTGCCCAAGCAATCACTGGTCACGGCGCTCGCACCCTGGATCCAGGGCGGGGCCTTCGGCTGGTGTTTTGACGGATCATCCGGTGACCGGGATGCGCCGGATCGCCTGGCGGCCTTTGAGGTGGGACGGCTGTTCCGCCAGCCCCGGGTCGCCCGGCTCGTTCTGGACGCGCTCTTCCACCGGATCCTTCGGCGGCTGGATGGAAGACCCACCCTGATTTCGGTGGAGGAGGCGTGGTTCATCCTCTCGGATCCCTTCTTTGCCGGCAAGATCGAGGAATGGGTCCGGACACTCGCCAAGAAAAACGCCTTCCTCCTGCTCGTGACCCAGTCGGTCGAGGAACTCTCGCGTCTGCCGGCCGGAAAACTTCTGCTCGAGAACATTCCCACACGAATTTTCCTCCCGAACCCGCAGATCCACGGCCAGCACGAGCTTTACGCCCGACTGTTCGGTCTTTCGCCCGAACAGATCGCCCGGATCGAGACGGCGGTTGCCGGACGCGACTACTACCTGACCCGGCCCGGCTTCGGGCGTCTTCTCCGCTGTTCCTTCCCACCGGTGGTGTTGGCCGGCCTGCGTTCGGACGCCCGCGCACAGCGCGGTTTCCAACAGGCCCGGGCGGCCCACGCGGACGACTGGCAGCGGGCCTATCTCGGGGAAGTCCTCCATGGTTGATGCCCGTCGCCGACTCGCCTCCCTTGCGCTGGTCCCCTTCGCACTCCTGGCTCGGCCCGCCTGGTCCCTGGCGAGCGGCAGCACGGTTTTCGATCCCCTGAACTTTGCCCGCAATACCGTGACCGCGCTCAATTCGATCCGGAACGTCGAGTGGGAAATCCGGAGCAGCCTGATCCAGTATGAAACGCTCGAGATGGAAATCGCCTCCCTCAGGAATCTGCCATCCGCGACCCTGGCCGCCCTGGGGAGCGTCACCGGCGTCACCCGGACGATTCACGAGTACCGGGTTTTCCTGACTGCGCTCCAGGGGAGCGCGGGATCGCTCCATGCCGGCTACCACCGCCTGCTTTCCCTGAACCGTACCCTGGCTTCGGCCCATCTCAGCTGGAGTCGATACGATCGGATCCTGCGCCAGGGCGTGACCCGGCACGAGGCGGAGGCGGATGCCCAGGTTCACGAGGACAATGCCATCCTCCGCTCGATTGCCAGAAGTTATGCCCGGCTGCGTCTCGTCGAATCCACCCTTCCGGTGGCGAGATCGATGAAGGGCCAGCTCGAGTCCCTGAATGCCTCCCTGGGCGTGGTTGCCCGGGCCGATACCGGCGAACTCGCCGTCCTGGCTGCACTCGAACGGGCCCGGGCGAGTGCGCGGAGCGAGTCTTTGGCCGCGACCTCCGGTTGGATCGGGCGGCACCGGCGGCTGGACCGGCGGGTGCGGAGCCTCACGTCCCGTCTCGCGGCCGGGAACGCCGGAGCGGGACTTGCAGGCTGGCTCGATCGCGAGAATGGGTCACTCAAACCGGTGATTCCGCATCCTCCCCATCCCGGCGTTCCGCCCCCACCCTCATGAGCCTCCACCCGGAAGTCACCGTGCTCCCCACGATGGGTGCCGCCTTGCGACTCGTCTTCCACGAAATCCGGGCTTCCAGCCGGATGATTGCCGACCGCCTGCTCGAGCTCGTGATCGGCGGTCCCTTTTCCCTGTTTTATCTCCTGACCGAACTCGGACTCATCCTTCTCGGCCTGTCCCTTGCACTCTCCGGCCGGGCGCAGGAAAACCTGATTCGTCTGGTCCTCCGCGGCGTCATGGTCTGGGGACTGGCGGCCTGGATCCTCCACGACTACCTCCCGTTGACCCGGGCCTTCGATGGTGGTTTCAATGCGGTCGCGAACGTGATTCTGGGTTCCGGCCACCCCTGGCCGGCCCATTGGTCGGCGGGGGTGCTCGAGGCGGCCACGCATTCCTTCCTGGGTGCGGTCGCGAGACTCTGGCAGTCACTGCCGATTTTCCGGGTGGGATCGGCGATTGAGACCGGATGGACCCGCATCGGAGCCGATCTCATCGTGCTTCTGGACGCCTTCGTGGCCAGTTTTCTCATGGTGATCGTGGTGGCCCTCCTGACCCTGGCCTACCTGGCCTTTGCCGGCGTCTTCTTCATGGGCGTGGCGCTCACGGCGATCGGGGTTGCGATCGGACCGCTGCTCGTGCCCTGCCTCGTCCTGCCCTATCTCGCCGGGCTGTTCCACGGCTGGTTTCGCTATCTCCTGGGGGCCGGGCTCTACAAGATCGTGGGCGCCATTGTGCTCATGATCGCATCCATCCTGCTCTCTTCCTCCATCGCCCAGGTCAATGCCCTCGCGCAGGCACTCGCGGCCCCCACGGCCCGGGGTTCCACCCTGTGGAGCGGCGCCTTGATCTTCGTTTATGTCTTCTATCTTCTCCTGGCCTCCTCCTTCATCCTGCTTCTTTTGCGGCAGGTTCCGGCCATCGTGGGCCATCTCACGAGCGGCCACGGCGGAGCCGGGACAGGAACCTGGAGTGCGCTCGGTTCGCACCTGGGCGGGATCGGGCGTTCCTGGGCGGCGGGGGGCGAATGAGGCGGAGGCGGTTCACTTTCAGGCTGCCTGCGGTCGACGGCAGGAGCTGGCCCGAGGCCCTGGCCGAACGCCGGCGACGATCACCGGGGGAGAGACGGACCCTCGCCCCTCCGGCGGGCTTCGAAGAGCATCCCGTGGCGCTGGTCCTCTGGCTGGGGGCGTGTGAATGGCAGGACCGCCGGATCCGGTTCGGGGTCGGCGTCCTGCTCAGCTTCACCTACCTGATCCATCTCCTCTGCTCCCAGGCGATCCGATGGCTCTGAACGGGATCCCGAGGTTCCGCCGGGCGGCGCCGGATGAGAGCCCGGGTGGGGAGAGGCGCCACCTTCCACCCGACGCGCCGGATGCCGGGCGTTACTTCGAGCGTTTCGCCGCTCCGCTCCTGGCCCGCAACCGGCTCTTCCTGCTGCTCGTCCTGGAAAGCGTGGCCCTCATCCTCCTGGGGGTGGCCTTCCTGTCGCAGGGTCCGGATGGCAACCGGGTGCCCTACCTGGTTCGCGAACACGCCTCCGGTCGGGTGACGGTCCAATCCCTGGGCCAGCTGTCCTTCACTCCCGGACACAACAGTCTGCGTTACTTTCTCGGACGCTGGACGGTCCGTCTGCTGAGCCTCAATCCGGCGCTCACGGCCAGCAGCCTCGCGGCCGACTACGAGTGGACCCGGGGCGCTGCCGTGGGCCAGTTCACCCACTGGGTCCGCACCACCGCACCGCTCGCGGTCCTCACCCGTCATCCGAACCGCGTGCGGACGGTGAGACTCGAGAGCCTGAGCTTTCTTCCCGGAAACGTGGCCCTGATCCGTTGCCGGACCACCCGACGGTCCAACCGGTCCGCGGGGGTCCAGCGGACGGAGTGGGTCCTCACCCTGAACTACCTGATCGTGCCGCCGCGCACCTCGAGCGCGGTCCTCAAGGATCCGATCGGACTTTTCATCACGAACTTCAACATCCAGAGAAATTGGTAAGTCAGCCGGCGGCTCGAAGCCGCCGGCGGGGAGGTCCTGATGCACCTTGGGCGTATTCATCACCGGGCGGCCCTCATCCTGCTTCTGGGCTGGGGCATGATCCTCACCGCTCCCGGGCTCGAGGCCCGG
This sequence comes from Pseudomonadota bacterium, assembly GCA_027320085.1. Classification (GTDB taxonomy): domain Bacteria; phylum Pseudomonadota; class Gammaproteobacteria; order JAKAQQ01; family JAKAQQ01; genus JAJZIH01. The sequence goes on along the minus strand of DAHVLZ010000008.1, from coordinate 20,028 downwards.
ACCTCCGGGGTCTACAGCATCGGCCGGATCGTCCATTTCCATTATCATCCCAACCGGAGCGAGACCATCCTGACCCGTCCGGACGCGGTCACCGACCTCATCCTGCCGGCCGGGGAACATCCGGTCAGCCTGGCCCTCGGGGACACCGTGCGTTGGGTCATCGCCCGGGACGCCCATGACATTTTCATCAAGCCCGTGCGCGCGGGACTCTTCACCTCGGGGACCCTGGTCACCAACCGGCGCCGCTACGAGCTCATTTTCGTGAGTGTCCCGCCCGGCAGTCCCTGGTACCAGGCCGTGAGCTGGCAGACGCGTTCGCTCTGGGCACTCCCGCGAATGCCCTCTCCCCCGGCGCCCCGTCGGCCGAAACCGCCGCTCCCCGCCCGCCCGCCGGCGCCCACCGGTCGGCTCTGGTATCGGAGGCTCCACTTCGACTACCGGATCCACGGCCGGGCGCCGTGGCGGCCGGTCCGGATCTTCGATGACGGGCAGCGGACCTTCATCGAGTTGGGTCGCGGGGTCCAAGACATGCCGGCCCTTTTCGTTCGCCATGGCCACCGCTTCAGCCTGGCGAACTACCGGGTGGCCGGTCGCTGGATCCTTTATCCGCACCGCTTCCGTGCCGCGGAGCTCCAACTGGGCCGGCGGCGGATCCGTCTGGACCGGAGGCGGCGGCATTCACCATGAATCCGGATGCACCCGGGCCCCCCGACTCCGAGGTCCGCCCCCCCCATCGACCCTCGCGACGGATCCATTACTGGATTTTGGGATTCATTCTCCTGCTCGTCACGGCGAGTTTCCTGTTCGTCCGGATCGGCGGCGGGGGGCCAACCCCCACCCCCGGACCCGCCCGCCCGCATCCCTTCCTGCGCCCCGGACCGGGCTGGCTCAGACCGGCGCGGCAGTTCCTGAGCCACCTCGGGCGGCACAGGCCGACCCGCAGGCCCCCTCCGGGACGAGCCGTCCGGTCTCGTCCACCCAAACGGCCGGGACGCGTATTTCCACCGATCACAAAATCCGCCCGGCGGGCTCGTCACCCGGTCTGGGGATCCGGTGGGGTCGCCGGCCGGACCAGCCCGATCCTCGCCTGGTCCGGGCCGGAGCCCCAAGCCTCGCGGCGGCCTCCCCGGAGGCTCGATCAGCTGATCCGGAAGCTCGAGCCGGCCCGATCGGGTGGGGAAAGTCCCGCCCTCCTCGGGCGCATGGCCGGGGCCTGGAAGCGGCAGTCACCGCTTGACCGGGAGGCTTCCTCCCATCGGGCGAACCGGGACTGGCTCCGTCGGGAACGACGGGAGGGTCTCCCGGCGTCCGAAGTGATCCTGCCACCGCCCCGTCATCCGGTCCTCCTGCCGGGCTCGGTGATTCCCGCCGTCCTGCTCAGCGAGATCAATAGCGACCTGCCGGGCATGATCGTGGCGCGCGTCACCCGCACGGTTTTCGATTCGGTGCATGAGGCGGTTTCGATGATCCCGCGGGGCGCCACGCTGGTCGGTTACTACTCGTCCCAGATCGCCCAGGGGCAGACCCGCGTTCTCGCCTCCTTCAGCGAGGTGATCTTCCCCGACGGACGGCGGGTTGCATTGGCCGGCATGCAGGCCGCCGACGCCTATGGGGCATCCGGTCTCCGTGACGGGGTCAACACCCATTTCTGGAAGATCTTCGGTTCCTCATTCTTGATTGCCGCCCTCTCGGCCATTCTGCCCACGAACCAGTCGACGGTCGTGGTTTCACCCGCGATGCCCACGGCCGCCGTCATCGGCCCGGCTGCCGGACAGGCGCTCCTCAACACCTCCCAGGCCATCCTGGGCCGCAACGAGGAGATTCCGCCCACCCTGATCATCCGCCCCGGTTTCCGCTTCCTCGTGATGGTCAGTCGTCCGATTGCGTGGGTGCACGCCCGGGGTCGAACAGGCGGGACTCCTCGAGGAGGACCCGTTCCAGGGACTCCGGTCGGCCGAAGCCATGCCCCTCGTCTTTGAATTCAATGTAGCGCACAGGGGCCCCGGACGCCTTCAGCCGCGCGACGAAACGCCGGGTGCCCGGGGCCGGAACCACGGGATCGGCACCCCCCTGGAAGATGAGGTAGGGGATTTTGGGCAGTGCCTCCACGTGGTGGTCGGGGGAACGGGCCCGGGTCGTGGCCCGGTTCGATTCGGGGGGGCCGATCAGGAAGTGGCCGTAGTGAGACTCGAACTTGGGGGCGTTTTGTTCCAGGACGATGAGATCCGTGACCGGGTAGAGCAGGCTTGCAGCGCGGAAGCCGGGAAAGCGGAGAAGGGTCCGGAGTGCGGTAAATCCCCCGGCACTGCTGCCGGCGAGGTAGAGGCGGGCGGGATCCGCGAGCCCGGTCTCGATGAGAAAACGAGTCCCCCACTCGATGTCGCCGGCATCGAGGACTCCCCAGCGGCCGGCTAAAGCCTCGCGGTAGGCCCGCCCGAATCCGCTGCTGCCCCGATAGTTGATGTCGCACACGGCGAGCCCGCCTGCCCGCCAGTTCGCAATCCGGACATCACGGGCGAGCGTGGCCATGGCGGTGGGTCCGCCGTGGCAGCGGATGACACAGGGATAGGGCGGCCGGCCTCGGGGCCGGTAGAAGAAAGCGTGGACCGGCTGACCATCCGGTCCGGCAAAGCGGAGCCGGCTCACCGGACCGCTCGGGCGGAATTCGGTTCCCCCGCCGCGGACGATGCGCATTTCAGTCCGGCTGTCCCCGGACCAGGACACGAGGGCCGAGGCCCGATCCGGCCGATTCAGGAGGGCCGCGGCCCGCTGACCACGGACGGTGAGCGGGTAGAGGTCGCCTGGGGGCAGCGGGAGCCGGATGGCGGGGCCGGATCCCGGCTTCCCGATCTGCCAGAGTTCGCTTCTGGCCTTCCGGACAAAGGTCGCTGCGAGACTCCCGTCTGACCAAAGTCCGTAGCTCGACTGTCCGAGGTTCCAGGGAAGCCGGCCGAGCTCGGCCCGCAACCGGCTGAGGCACTGGATCCCCTGACGCGGATGCCAGCGGTAGAGGTTCGGAAAACCGGTCCGGTCGGAGACGAAGTACAGCCAGCCCCCCTTCCCCCACACCGGTTCGATCACCATCTCGTGCTTCCCGCCGGCGACCTCATGGCTTTCGACGAGCCGACCCGCCCGGTCCAGGCGTCCGATACGGAGCCGGGTGCCCTGCCAGGGCATGCGTGGGTGATCCCATTCGATCCAGGCCAGACGGGTTCCGGTGGGATCCACCCGCGGGGCCAGGTAGAAATCCGCTCCCTGGCACAGGAGACTGAGTTCGCGACGCCGGGTGTGCCAGTATCCGATCCGGTGTTCCGGCTCCCCACCGTGCCGCTCCCGTTCCACCACGCAGAAGAGGAGATCCGGGTCCGGATGACCGGACAGATCCCCGTAGCGGTCGGTGGGATGTCCACCGATCCGGATGGGACGGCGGTCTGATCCGAGCCGGTGGAGCGCGCCTTCCCGGTCATCCACGAAGAAGACGCCGCGCACCGTCGGCAGGTAGGCCCCCCCGCCGTATTCGTAGACCCGGCTCCGGATGCCCCAGCCGGGAGGCATGAGCCGCTCGGGAACACCGCGTCCTTCCCGGTACAGCACCCAGCGTCCTTGGTCGGTGGCTGCAGACTCGAGCCAGAAGAGGTCATGGGGACCGAAGCGGGGCTCGGCGAGCCGGGGCGACAGCAGATTCACCGGCCGGGACCCGGTCTGTGGGCGGGACATGGGGATCCGGCTCACGTTTCCGGAAAACCGTCTTTGAGCGCCTGGGCGATCCGGGCCATGCGGCGGTTGGCGAGGGCGGCCCGTTTCTGATCGGGCGTCCAGTCATACTCCCCAGGTTCAAGACGGATTGCGGCCAGGGCCGGTGCGAGCCGGGAGAGGAAGGCTTCCTGAGGGTAGGGGTCCGCCTCATGTCCCCGCCGCCCGCGGAAGTCCGCGGCACAGGCGGCGAGCACCGGATCGAGGAGCGCGGGATTCTGGCGGTAGGGAAGCTGCGACAGCCAGCCATCGAGGCTTCTGGCATCCTGATCGGGGGCACGGTGGATCTCGAGATGCCAGCGGGTCGTGAGTTCCGCGACCAGCCGGAAGGTGTGGGGGACACGGAGCCGGGCGTTGAGTTCGCGCACGACGGCGAGCCCGGATTCGGCATGGCCGGGATGGTGGGGCCAGCGGGCGGGATCGGTCCGTCCCTTGCCGAGATCGTGGACGAGGACCGCGTAGGCCACGAGGGGATCCTTGGATTTTCGGGCCACGGCCGCGAGCGCGAGGAGGAGATGTTCGCCGGTATCGATTTCGGGATGTTCCTTGGGATCCTGCGGGATGCCGAACAGGCAGTCGATTTCCGGAAACAGGATCTTGAGTGCACCCACCGCCCGGAGCGTCTGGATGTAGGTTTCCGGATGATCGGTGGCCAGTGCCCGCCGGGTTTCCTGCCAGATCCGTTCGGGGACGAGCGTGGTGAGCTCTCCCGATTGGCTCATGGACGCCATGAGACTCCGGGTTTCCGGGGCGAGGCGGAATCCCAGGGCCTGGAAGCGGGCGGAAAAACGTGCCACCCGGAGCAGGCGGAGCGGGTCCTCGACGAAGGCCGGCGAGACGTGCCGGAGCAATCGCGATTCGAGATCCCTCACCCCGCCGTACGGATCGATGATCTCCCCGCCGGGTCCCTCGGCCATGGCGTTGATGGTGAGATCACGGCGGGCCAGGTCGGAGACGAGGCTCACCTCGGGGCCGGTCTGGAACCGGAATCCACCGTGACCGATCCCGCTCTTCCGCTCGGAGCGGGCGAGTGCGTATTCCTCACGGGTTTCGGGATGCAGGAAAACGGGAAAATCCCGTCCGACCGGCCGGAATCCCCGTTCGATCATCGCGGCGGGGGAGGAGCCGACCACGACGTAGTCCCTCTCCCCGACGGGCAGGCCGAGCAGGCGGTCCCGGATGGCGCCACCGACGAGATAGATTTCCACAGCGGTCTCAGAAATCCGGCACCGGCGCCTTGCGGGGGGCCGGGACATGAACGGCCTTCACGCGCCCCGACGTCCGAGATAGGCCGGTATGCGGTTGCGGAAAGGCTTGGGGGTGATGCCCAGCATGGAAAATCCATCCGCCTCCGGTCCGGCTGGCGCACGGGAGAGGGCGTGAAGCGAGCGGTAGTTGTCGAGCGTGAAGGGCGGGTGGGGCATCCACTGGAGGAGGGCGCCCATGAGCCAGGAGGCCCCGTCGGGCAGGCCCACGACGAGACGGGAGACGCCCAGGGTCTCTGCAATGGCTTCCACCACGCCCTTCAGGGTCATGGTCTCGGGACCCTCGAGGTTCATGGCGCGATCGGGCACGCTCGCGCCGTCGACGAGCATCCGGAGCACCCGGACGACGTCTGCGATGTCGACGGGAGCAAGTGGCGTCCTTGGGCAGGCCAGGGGAAGGATTCCGGGCGACCACTTGAGGAGGCGTGCGAAGCGCTGGAGGAAGTCATCGTCGGGCCCGTAGATCACCGAGGGACGCACGATGTGCCAGTCGAGCCCCGAGCGCCGGACCCGCTCCTCGGCCTCGGCCTTGGAATGGAGATAGCGGCTCGGCGGATCGGTCAGGTCGGCCCGGAGCGCGCTCATGTGCACGAGGCGGGGGACGGCTCCCTCACGGGCCGCTTCCAGGAGACGGCCGGTCAGGGTGCCATGAACCCAGGAGAAGCGGGACTCCCGGCGAAATCCCGGGTGGAGGATACCCACGAGACTGACCACCACGGAGGCTCCCCGGACGGCCGGGCCGAGTCTCCCGGGTTCGTAAATCCGGGGGTGCGCGGCCATCTCGAGGGTGGGGAGCACCCGGAGATCCCGGAGACGGGCGGCATCCCGGGTGAGGATACGGACCCGATAGCCGGCATTGACGAGAGCCGGCGCGAGGTGGCGGCCCACAAAGCCGCTGCCACCGGCAAGAACAATGAGGGGAGGCTGGCTCATGGACCTATTTTGTCACCAATCCCGGTTTCCGGCCGACCCGTCCGGATGCCCATGAAAGCTGCGCTTGCAACTGTTTCTTGATGAGGTCGCTGACCGCCATGCCCAGCGCAACATCATCATGATACTGGATGGGGCCGGATGGCATGCCAGCAGTACCCTGAAGGTCCCCGAGAATATGAGGCTCTTGAGCCTGCCGCCCCATGCGCCGGAACCCAGGCCCGTGGAGCACGTCTGGGATGAGCTCCGGGAGAAGCATTTTCATAACCACTCTTCGATAGTATCGACGCCTTGGAAAACCATCTGGAGGCTGTCCTGCGAGCATTCGAAAAAGATCCGGAGCGGATCCACTCTATCGTCTCGTGGCCTTGGACAAAAGATGTCTTATTGAAATGGAAATGGAATAACGTGCTCTTGCAGATGGCGCCCATCCCTATACGAATATGCATATTATATGTATAATGAGGTCATGCGCTTCCAAATCGACCCCGACAAGGGTGTAGGCAACCTCAAGAAACACGGAGTTTCGCTTGCCGACGCCGAAGGGGGGTCTTTACCGACCCGCTCGCTATTCACCGTTCAGATCCGGACGCCCAGGATGAAGAGCGGTTTATTGCGGTGGGCATGGGAGCGTCGGGGTGGTTATGGTGGTGGTTTATACATGACGCGGCGATGAGATACGGGTGATATCGGCGCGCCGCGCGACACGTCACGAGGTGAAAGACCATGAGGGATGAATACGATTTTTCGAAGGGGAAACGCGGAGCGGTCCTGCCCACGAAGGGCAAGACACGCATTACCATCTATATCGACGATGGTACCTTGGCTGCGTTTCGGACGCGCGCGGAGCAGATGGGAAGTGGATACCAGACCCTGATGAATGAAGCGTTGAAGGCCTCGCTGACCAAAGACGACAAGCCCTTGACGGCCGCGGCCTTGCGCCGGATCCTCCGGGAAGAGATGGCGGCGGGGTCGGGACGATAACGCCCCGCGGTTTGTTGCGATCAGGCGCGCTCGTCTAACAACCTCGCCAGGTCCTCGGCCGTCAAATGCGGGTACCGCTTGAGCATTGCCATGACGGGTGCAACCCACGATACACCGGAGACAGACCTCTCTCCCCCAGCCCTCCAACCTGGCTGCCTGTCCGGGTCAGGCCATAGTGTCCAACGCCCATCGCCGTGCTCCCGGACTCAACTCAGTCGTTCGCCCGCCAATACTTTCCTGCGTCGGTGGACGAACCGTTGCCCGGACGGGCTCCCAGGAGTAGATGCGTGAAGGCGCGTCGACTATCGCTCATGTCAAACGCAGCTGCCCCGTCTTGGCGCACGCTGAGCAAACGTCCACGAATCATGCCCTCGGCGGCCCCCATCAATGCCATCAGCAGTGCAACAGGGTGAAGGTTTGGGTCCAAGTGCCCTTCCTGTTGTGCCCGCTTGACTTGGTCAAGGAGCAATTTTTCGAAAGTGAGGTAGCCAGCCGACAGCCATACAATCTGCTCACCCTTCCGCAATCGACGACTTTCAAACAGTAACAGGGTTGCAAGCTCCATATCATTGTTGAGCAAATCTAAAAACAGGGCAAACACTTCTTGCAAGGCCACGATCCCCAAGGGAGCGGTTGCAATAAGGACTTGCAGACGGGGGGTGAGGAGTTGCCATGTCGATTCGAACAAGGCCTGCAACAGTCCGACTTTGCTGCCGAAGTGATGCACCAACTGGGATTCCGAGGTACGTGCAGCCCGCGCAATCGCTGAAGTGGTGGTCTGCTCAAAACCTCGCTGAGACATGAGGGTCTTGGCCGCTCGCATCAGTCGCTCTCGGGTATCACCCACGGGGAGTTGTGCGTTGGGGGGTTGCGGATGATCCATCGTGCGACAGGTCCTCCCCATCGTGATGGGGTATCGAAGACTCCTAATATTTTACATGGAACAGGATGATACGTCGGTTACACTACTATCAACTAAATATGTATTCACAAACATTCATATTTATGTATTTTCCTTGTTAACGATAACATGAAATTCTCATGTATCCACTATACTTTATTGAGAATTTTAATTATAGTTAGTTAAATCAGTAGTTTAGCCTTTTCTATATTGTCGACAAGCATATTTGACAAACTTCAAGTAGTAGTAGTACTATAACTATCATACTTTTGTCCACTTCTATTCAGAGAGTGAGAGAGTGCGCCATGTCCAACAGAATCGCTTCAAGCCTTCGACCGTACCGTCATGTGCTGCCATTGGTTTGCATACTTCTTCTTGCGAGTCCTGCGGCACGGGCTGGCGGCTGGGTTGCGACAGCAACACAAGGGTTTACGCTGTCAAATTTCACTATTCCGGCACAACCACTGGGGCCACTACCGGGTTCCACGCCGCTCCAGATTCTGGTGGGGTTACGACTACGGGGACAAGTGCAGCTGGACAGTTTGATCAACGCGGTCAATACCCCGGGCAATCCCAGTTACGGGCATTTCCTCACACCGGCTCAATTTGCTGCCACCTATGCACCCACCCAAGCTGACGTGTGGGCTGTGGAGAACTATCTGCGGAACTCTGGTTTTACCCATATCACGGCACCCGCCAATCGTGTGTACGTGTCAGCCGAAGGGACGGCGGCTCAGGTGGAAGAGGCCTTTAACACTCCCCTGTGGCAGTACAGGGTGTCCGGTCCAAACGATGAATCTGCCCGTACGGTCTATGCCAATACCCAGACCGCTGAGGTACCCACTTCTCTGGGCAATATCGTCCTCTCGGTCATCGGACTCGAAAACATTGATCACATGCGTACACTACTGGGCCGGTCGCCCGTGGCAGAACGTGTCTCCGTTCCCACCAACCCGGATCCGGCCCAAAGCACGGGCACGCCGGCAAATCCGCTTACCTTCAGCCCACAGGATTTCTGGAAGGTGTATGACGTGGGGACTGTCCCCGCGGCATCGAACACCATCATCGCCATCATTGCAGAGGGAGATTTAAACGGGATTGTGCCCACAGCCAGTGATCCGGATGGCCCCAATGACTTGCGACAGTTTGAGAAAGAAAACAACCTGCCGCAGGTCCCAGTCGTGGTGATTCCGACAGGCCTTCCGAGCAACGATACGAGCGGCGCAGTGGAATGGGATATGGACACCCAGGAATCCACTGGCATGGCGGGCGATGTCAAGACACTCTACGTGTATGACGCGAGTTCACTCAATGATGCCGACTTGATTCCCGCCTTCAACGCATTTGCCACGGGGCGGGGTCCCAATGGAACCGCCTTGCCATTGGCACAGGCCGCAAGTGCCTCATTCGGCGGGTGTGAGACGCTGGAATATCTCGCGGGAGCCACACAGACCTATGACGTGATTTTCTCGGAAATTGCCGCCCAGGGGCAGACCCAGTTTGCCTCATCGGGTGATTCTGGCTCTGCCTGTGGTGTCGTTGGCGACACCAACGGGGTGCCACTATCGGGTGTCCCTGCGACTGTTGAATATCCGGCCTCTTCAATGTATGTGATGGGTGCTGGCGGGACCAGCCTCATGGTAGATTCCAACTACAACGTGATCCAGATGACCAGCTGGGATGCGGGCGGCGGTGGAACCTCGCTATGGGAGTCCTCTCCGCCATGGCAAGCACCGTTTGTGCCAACAAGCACGGAGGGGAAAGGGGTGCCCGACGTTGCCATGGATGCCGATTTTCTGCTTTCACCCGCCGGTTTCGTCAGCGGCGGAACGGATACCACCAACGGTGGTACAAGCCTGGCATCACCGCTCTCGCTGGGTTCGTGGGCGCGCCTGGAAAGTGCGCACGACAATCTATTGGGTAATGCCGGACCGGTACTCTATTCACTCTCGACACCGGGTCTGCCGTTTTCGACCATCGGCGGCATGACCGATATCACGGTCGGCTCAAACGGCCTCTATCCGGCCACGCCAGGCTGGGATTTCGACACCGGCCTGGGATCATTCGATATCAGCCACGTCAATGAACTGCTGGTCACTCCGGGAACGGGGTCGAGTGGGTCTGCTGGATCGCCCTGTCTGCCATCCGGCGTGACGGTCGTCTCCCAACCCGCAGGCAATCAGACGGGCGCACCGGCGAACGCCGAAGACGATGTGACCCGGGTGGCGTTCGCAGAACCGTTTAGCGCCAAGGTCCCGACACTCGTCATCACGATGGACATCGCGAACCTCTCGGCGCTGCCGGCGTTACCCCCGAATACCTTTTGGAAGGTGTATTTCAGTTATCAGGAACCGGGCGCCCAAAGCGCTCAACAATACTTCCTGGACATGGATACGAATGCTCCGAGCGGATCCCCAGCCACTCCGGAGTTTGTCTATGGGGTAACGGTGGCCAGCGCGAATGGGAGCACGGATGTTTCCTTCACCAATCCCGCCGTGACCGGCAGCTACAGCTTGTCGAACAACACGATCACCTTCACAATCCCGACCAGTTTGCTCATTCCACCGGCGTCCGGATGCAGTATCAGCTCATGCAGCCCGGGCACCACGGGTACTCCGCCGGGGCCAGGATCGGTGTTGGCCGGTGTCCATGGCGAAACGCAGATGCTGGTGGGTGCCGGTGCGGGTTTGCTGGAAGTGATCGACACGACTCCCTCGGGGGCATATACCCTTGTGGGCAATGCAGCCTGTAATCCGAAGCTGCCCGTGATCGCAGAGTTGGCTGCAACGCCGACAAGTGGCGACACGCCGCTTGCCGTTACACTGGATGCGGGGACATCCCATCCCCCTCTTGCTGGTGGCCAGATCAATGGATATACGTTTAATTTCGGCGATGGAAGCAATCCGGTTACCCAGACGACTCCCACCGTCACCCATACTTACGACCAACCGGGAACTTTCCCAGCGACTGTAACGGCCACTGATACAGGGGGCGGAACGGGAACTTCCCCGAATGTAGTCATCAGTGCGCAGGAGCCAGTACAGCCGCCTACAGCCGCACTGGTCGCAACGCCAACAAATGGGGCAGCACCGTTAACGGTCGCATTTAGCGCTTCGGGATCGCACGATCCGAACAGTGGCGGGAGTATTACCCACTACAGTTTCAACTTTGGGGATGGTTCCGCGGTGGTCAACCAGACATCGCCGACTATCAGTCATACCTATGAAACCTCCGATAACTACGTGGCGAGTGTGACCGTGACTGACAGCGAGAATGGGACTGCCAGAGCTACAACCAACATCGCCGTGGGAACGGCAAGCAACACAACACCAGCGACCGGCGGGTCCGCATCCGTGATCACTAAGGGAAGTGGCGGAGGTGGTGGTTTCGGGATTTTGGTTAATCTCCTCCTGCTGGGTGTCTGCCTGTGCGTCGGGAGAAAAAGGCGAATGGACTCGACGATGCGCCCGGGAAGCCAGACGTGAAGGGTGGTAGCCGGTATGGTCAGTTGACAAATCTCGAGGGTGGAGTGTAGGGTCAATTGTGAGTTCGAGGTCGCCTCAAGACATGAAATGTCACTGAACCAGTAAGGAGGTCTGTCATGAAAAAGTACATGACTTTTTCTCTAATCCCCGTCTTCGGCCTGATCCTGATGCTCTGGCCGATCGGCCGGGCCCAGGCGGCGGCCAATTTCGCCACGGCCTCTTGTACACGCTGCCCGACCGCGACCCAGTTCCAGGCCGGTGCCCACACCACGATTCCGGCGGGAGTCTCCTTTATTCCGGAGCCGGTCGTTTTCGAGATCATCAAGGCGGCGCTCCAGCGGACGTGGTCGACCGCGCCGCGGGACGGGAACCAGATCGTCTGCCAGTTTCACTATCCGGTCGGGAGCCATATCCAGGACCGGGCGGTGCTATTCTGCCAGACGAACAAAGAGCATTTCCTGTTCCAGGAAAAACATTTTTTCATGACCGAGGGCAACGTGGGCGGGAGCACGATTAGTGGTCCGCTGGAGTTCAAGGAGTTCGAGACGGACCAGATGTATCTCGTGAATCCGAACCGACTGCGTCGGATTTTGGCGAAGTTGCCGGCGGCGCGCGGACGGTATGAGTTCGAGGAGGTGACGACGCACGGGCGTCCCCAGTCGGCGTGGTTCGTGAACCGGGGTCGGCTGGTCAAGGTGATCGTTTTCAAGAAACGGAAGGCAGGTTCTGCAGTCAAGTCCAAGCTGTAGCCGGGGGAACGACCTGCGCCTGCGCTTAACGGGGGAGATCTTGGCCATGCAGAGAACCGGAGGAATAAACATACGGTTCATCGCAGGCTTTGGTCCAATCGTCCGCGACACGACTCAAAGCCGGAAGCTCTACAGCGACACCTTGGGCATCTCCTTCACAGAGGAAAATGGCGAGTACCTCCATACGGAAGCCCTCGAAGGTGCAAAGACTTTTGCACTGTGGCCGCTCTCCCAGGCCGCGCGATCGTGCTTTGGCAAAGATTCCTGGCCTGACAATGTCCCGGTACCCCAAGCGTGGCTTGAGTTTGACGTGGATAACGTCCAGCAGGCCACCGTGACCCTTGAATCGCGGGGATATCGAGTCCTGGTCAAAAGCAAGAAAGAACCGTGGGGACAGACGGTCAGTCGTCTCATCTCACCAGAAGGATTGCTGGTTGGCATCACCTTCACGCCGGTGATGCGCGAGAAGAAGCAGTGCTGATCCCGAACAAATCAGGGGGCGTCGTTCGCGCAATTCGGTGCGGGGGAAACTCAGGCTAGCGCAATGACGTCGACGATGTGGATTGAAATACTGCTTTTTTCAGGAATCTGGTTCGGATTCGCAGCGTACGTGCTGTGGAAATTCCGGGGACACGAGCGCAGGGTTTATCTTGAACAGTACCGGATTTGGATACTGGTGGTCGGAATGCTTTCGATCGGCACCCTACGCGGGGAAGTCCCGCCCAGTCCGCTGCTTACGCTCCTTGAGATCATGGGCCTGTGGGCCCTGGTGGTCTTGCTATGGTGGACGAGACCCCACAAACGGAAAAAGGGAGGGGATCAAACCCGGGGGGGTGCGGCCCCGGTAGAATGACAGTGTGGGTCTCTGGCCCATGGCAGGACCTGCAGCGGGTTCGGGGGAGCAAGGTTGTGGATGTGGTGGAGGGACGGAGAGGAAGCAATCGACCTCTGGCTGTGGAGTTCTCCTGCTTCACGGCCCCACGTGCTTCTGCATCCGGTTGCCGTGGTCGTGGCAGCAAGGACACGAACGATGGACTGCCGCGCGTTCGGCTTGTTTGAAGGCGTTGGCGATCCGATCAGGTTCCGTGTTCGGTCAAGCCGATGGCACACCCGGCCTTAAGCTCGGGCACTCGGTCGATGGAGTGTTCATGGAGCGTCCTCTGGGGTTGGGTAACCGGACGTTACCTTGGGGCCGCCTCAGAAAACGGAACAAGTCGTACGCTACGCGTGTGCTGAGGCTGGCACCCAGCGGTAGAGCGTCGGAATGGACACGCCGAGGTTCTTGGCCACGTCCTTGGGCGGCACGCCGCTGGCCAGGAGCTTCTTGGCCGATTCGATCTTGCTGTCGGTCATCTTGGGCTTGCGACCACCCTTGCGGCCTAGCTGTTTGGCAACTTCCAGTCCGGCTCGGGTGCGTTCGACGGTCAGCTCGCGCTCCATCTCGGCCAGGCTCACCATGGCCTGGAAGAAGAAGCGCCCGGACGGCGTGCCGGTGCCGATGGAGTCGGTGAGGCTCCTGAACTGGACACCTTGCTTGTGTAACTCGCCGACCAGATCAACCAATTGCTTGACCGAGCGGCCAAGACGGTCGAGCTTCCAGACGACCAGCGTATCGCCCTCCCGCAGCATTTCGAGCGTCTTGGCCAAGCTTGGCCGGTCTGCCCGCGTGCCGCTCACTTTGTCCTCGAAGACCTTTTTGCATCCGGCCTTGGTTAGTGCCTCACGCTGCAATTCGAGGTTCTGGTCGTGCGTCGAGACGCGAGCGTAGCCTATGAGCATATGCCGACCAATACTAGCCGCCGATGGGGGAACACAGTTCGATCAGTGTGCCCTCAATCGAACGCACGTAAGCAACTACTTGGCCCCACGGTTTTTCGACAGGGCTGCCAACGGAGCTCGCACCGCAGTCAACAGCGTTCTGATAAGCCGCCTGTACGTCATCGGTTACGAACGCCAGTTCAATTCCAGGTGGCAGAGCTTCCGCGCTTACCGGGAGATAGCCCTTACCGAAATTAGCCTCAGCAAGTCCGAGGGATGCAAATGCAAGAGCTGTAGCACCGGTATCTAGCTCCCCGTATTCGCCTGATTCGTGCAAGAACTTGGATTTGAATCCAAATGCTTTTTCATAGAACGCCAGCACATCGGCAACCGAATTGACGTAGATGATCGTGTAACCAAATTTCATTTCATTAAACCTTTCTGGGCTGGTTTTTTCTGCTATTGGTGAATTCCCACCAGGGGCGTGGTGGCTTGCCGCCGAGAAACTCCGTGACTGACACAAAAACGTCGATTACGCACGGGTCATGGCGCATACCAGTGATTTCACACAGGCGTTCATACATATCAAACGGACACTCGCCGGCAATGTCTGCGGGCTTGGTATAACCAAGCAATCGAAGGTCCTTGGCCGTTTCTTTGCCGACATTGGGCAAGTCAGTCAAGCACCGGACACGTAAGCGATCAACTTTGGATGGATTCATAAATGAAGGTTCATTTGCTCCTTTACTTGCGCAGAAAGCACTTCTTCAGGGAGGTGTTCTTGCGGGTTTGGACGGTTGCGACTCATTTCGAGTCCGCATCTTGGCGCACGGCAGGCAGTTGTTCGAGCAATGCCGGCAGCCATTCCTGTGTTGTCTCCCACACCACGTCGAGGTTGATGTCGAAATCGCCGTGGGCCATGCGATTTCGCATGTTGCGCATGCTGCGCCAAGGCACCTCGGGGTGCGCCTGGGTGAACTCGGCGTAGCCACCCATCACCTTCGTGGCGGCCTCGCCGACGATGATTGAGGCTCATGATGACAGCCTGCTGGATGTGGTCAAGGTAACCGGGCAGTCGGTGGTTCTCGCTCATACCGGCTGCGCCTCCGCGAGCACTTTGGCCCGGAACTTCGGCGGTAGGTCGCCGGGGGTCAGCAAATCGACATCGACGCCGAGCAGCGATTTCAGCTCTTCTTCCAAATCGCCCAAGTCCAACAACGTCGCACCGGGCAGCGCGTCAACCAACAGATCAAGGTCGCTGCCGTCCTGGTCGGTACCCTGCAGCACCGATCCGAAGACGCGCGGGTTCGCCGTGCGAAAACGGCCTACCGCTTCACGCACTGCGATTCGCTTCATGTCAAGCACAACGGACGGTCGCATGGGCATCCTTTCTTATCGAAACTCGTTGAGATGGTAATACGATTTTTTTCCGTTTTCTGAGACGACCCCGACCCTCCGAACCCGGTTCTCATATATAGACTATATTATTCGTTATAAATGGCGATACGAACATATATCATGATTACTAATCATCATATATGACGATTAGTAGTTTTAATTATTGTATGATATTATCCATCATATAGGGCGATTAATTACCAATTTCAGTTTATTAATCACCATAAAAGACGAGTTATGAGAATTGAATCCAATCTGACTGACATGGCCATCACCCAGATCATCGGGATCAGGATCGAGCGGTACCGCATCGACGCAGGCTTGACGCAGGCCGAGCTCTCCGAGCAGGCCGGCATTGGTAAGCGCACCCTCGAGCGCATCGAGGCTGGCTGCGGTGCCGAGCTTCTCACCCTCATCCGTGTACTGAGGGCGCTCAACGCCCTCGACGGTTTCGAGCGGCTGCTTCCCGAGTTGCCCGCCAGCCCAATCGGGCGGCTCGAGCGTCTGGGCAAGCCGCGCCAGCGGGTCGTGCACCGTCGCGGCCGGCGCGAAGTTCCGGAGCGTGCAGGCGAGGTCGGGCAGGGCGCGCCGACCCGTCCGTGGAGCTGGGATGGCCCCCCGGCTGCCGGCCAGTCGCCCGCAAGGAGCGCACGCTCCAGCAAGCAGAAGACCTGATCCATGACCACGATCGCCGAAGTGAGGCTCTGGGGCCGGCGCATCGCGGCCGTGTCCCTGGACGAGCCGGGCGATGCGGCTGCATTCCAGTATGACCCCGAATTCGCGCGCAGCGGCATTGAGGTATCGCCGATCGTCATGCCGCTCTCGCCACGGATCTACACCTTCCCGGCGCTATCCCGACTTTCCTTCCATGGGTTGCCGGGGTTGGTCGCTGACTCACTGCCGGACAAGTTCGGCAACGCGCTCATCGACGCCTGGCTCGCGACCCAGGGCCGGACCCCCGCAAGCTTCAACCCGGTCGAGCGGCTCTGCTACACCGGATCGCGCGGCATGGGTGCGCTTGAATTCGCGCCTGTCACGGGCCCGCGGCCCCGGCAATCGACGAGAATCCGTATCGACGCCCTCGTTGCGCTCGCCTCCGACATCCTCACTCACCGGGATGTGCTCCGCGGCTCCTTCACCCCGAACCAGCGCAACGTCGCTCTCCGGGACCTCCTGCGCGTCGGCACGTCGGCCGGCGGGGCACGCGCAAAGGCGATCATCGCGTGGAATCCCGGGACGAATGAGGTCCGTTCCGGCCAAGTGGCAGCGCCCGAGGGGTTCGGCTACTGGCTGCTCAAGTTTGACGGCGTGAGTGGCAACCGTGACCAGGAGCTGGAAGACCCCAAGGACTACACGGTCATCGAGTACGCCTACTCGCTCATGGCCCGCAGTGCGGGTATCGACATGACCGAGTGCCGGCTGCTCGAGGAAGGCGGCCGCCGGCATTTCATGACGCGCCGCTTCGACCGCACGAGCACCGGCGGGAAGATCCACATGCAGTCACTGGCGGCGCTCGCGCATCTCGACTTCAATACCGCCGGCGCGCATTCGTACGAGCAGGCCTTCGACGTCATCCGGAAGCTGGCGCTCCCGATGAGCGCCCTGGAGCAGCAATTCCGGCGGATGGCCTTCAACGTCGTCGCCCGCAATCAGGATGACCATGTCAAGAACATCGCGTTCCTGATGAATCCGCGGGGCGCGTGGTCGCTCGCGCCCGCCTTCGACCTCACCTTTGCGCACAACCCGGAAGGCCGCTGGACCCGATATCACCAGATGACGATCGGTGGCAAGCAAGATGGATTTGCCGTTGAAGACTTCCGGGCCTGCGCCGCGACCGCAGGCCTCAAGCGCGGCCGTGCCGAGACAATACTCGATGAGGTGCGCGCGGCAGTGACGCGTTGGCCGGAGTATGCCGATGAGGCGGGAGTGCGACCCGCGCAACGCGATTCGATACGCTCAGCCTTTCGCCTGGAGTTTCCCCGAAACGCCGCGTCACGGGCACGCAACTGACAGGGCCCGATGCGCCGGCTCCATAAACGCAGGATCACCGGCGGCGCCGATCATCGGCTAAAACTCGGTACTCTCAACCAAGACTAATAGCAGTTAATGAAAGGACTCGAATACCATCCCACCGTATTTGTGTAATGCCATTCATATTCCACGGTACTGCTGCCCTCGTTCTCGATCTTTAGATAGAAGTCCCCATTCCACTTGGGCGTCCATCGAAGGATGCAATTTGATGAAAGTGTGGTCGTGCATTGATAGGAGACAACTAGATTGTTGCTGTAGTCGTAGACGGCAACGTGCAGAAGTACGGTATTCGGATCATAAGTACCCACTTTCAGCCAGGCCGTGTGTCCTCCTTCCGCAAAAAGACCGGTGTACGTTGCGATGTAGCGTGACCTCAGCTCCTGTCCGTCGCAATGGAAGCTGATCCCGTCCCAGAAGCCGTGCGCATACGCCAACGAGGTGAAACCAAGCGCAAGAACAAAGGCAAGCAATAGCCTGACTTGAGACACCCACGGTTTTGTTGTCATGGGATACCCCCTTTCATCAAATTTTGTAATCGATTGTGCTTGTCACTTTTGAACGGGTTGCAATGCATCACTAGACCCGAGGCAACCCGGGTTGCAGGTCCCGGCTTTTCCGCCTTCGAGTATCGCAGCCCCCTGCTTCTCGAATGCGATTTCCCGGGAATGAGGATGGTGCGGTGGGATCATGACCCTGGCCCGGCCTTGCTCCGGCAAGGAGCACAACGACCGTCTCTTTGCTCCGGACCTGTGTCGCGGCCTCAAGGGGGACATTTCTGGCCGGTAACCACACGATCAATTCCACCTCGGCCCGGCAGCTTCTGGGTGCCATTTGACACCTGACCTGGAAGGGGTACGATGAAAATTGGAAAAAGAAGCCGGCTCTTGCAAGCCAGTAGATCAATGGAGGGGAAGCGCATGAAATCTCGTCTATTTTCTCCGTATCGGGGGCTTTTGCCCGTGGTGGTGTTGCTGTCGGGCCTGATGGCCAGCACGGCCGGGGCCGCCCCCCAGGCCTATGTCGCAAACGCAGCCAGCGCCACCGTTTCGGTGATTGACACCGCGAACAACACGGTGGTCTCGACGGTCGCGGTTGGCACAGGTCCGTATGGTGCCGCGGTGAGTCCGGACGGCAGCCACGTCTATATCGTAAACGATAGCAGCGGCAGCGTTTCGGTGATCGACACCGCCACCGGCACAGTGGTGGTGACAGTGACCGTTGGCTCTGTCCCCTATGGTGTTGCGGTGAGTCCGGACGGCAGCCACGTCTATGTCACAAACTTAAGCGGCAACACCGTTTCGGTGATTGACACGGCCACCGACACGGTAGTCTCGACGGTGCGCGTTGGCACAGGCCCCACAGGCGTCGCAGTGAGTCCGGACGGCAGCCGCGTCTATGTCGCAAACGCTAGCAGTGGTACGGTTTCGGTGATCGACACCGCCACCGACACGGTGGTCTCGACGGTGACCGTTGGCACGAGCCCCACAGGCGTTGCGGTGAGTCCGGACGGCAGCCGGGTCTATGTCGCAAACGAAGGCAGCGCCACCGTTTCGGTGATCGACGCCGCGAATGACACGGTGGTCTCGACGGTGAGTGTTGGCTCTGAGCCCTTTGGCGTTGCGGTGAGTCCGGACGGCAGCCGCGTCTATGTTGCAAACCTAACCAGTGCCACCGTTTCGGTGATCGACACCGCGAACGACACGGTAGTGGGGGCGGTGACCGTTGGCCTGGATCCTGCAGGCGTCGCGGTGAGTCCGGATGGCAGCCGGGTCTACGTCGCAAACTACGGCAACGGCACTGTTTCGGTGATCGACACCGCGAATGACACGGTGGTCACGACGGTCACGGTGGGAAGTAGTCCTCTTTCCCTGGGTGCATTCGTGGGTCCGGGGGCGTTGATTGCGGATAACAGCCGTGCTTCGGGCAGTGTGGGTACCCAGATCACGGCATCGGTTCCGGCGCTCGGCAACGGGACGAACTGTGCGACCACCGATGCCCTCGTCCAGTCACCGCTCCGGGGCAGCGTGGTCTTCACGGCCGCGACCGGGGCCTATACCTACACGCCTTCCTCGGCCACCTACAGCGGACCGGATGTCTTCACCTGGCAGGGCCAGGCGCCTGCGGCATGCACGGCCGCGGACAGTCCGACGGATCCGGTGAGCAACACCGCCCTGGTTCAGTTCACCATCACCCCGCAACTGGCCGGGCTGGCGGATGTGAGTCTGGGCGAGAAGGCGAGCACGACGGAGGCTTTCGATCTGACCGGGACGGCGCCCTTCACGCTGACTTTGGCCAGCAGCAATCTGGCGGTGCTTCCGGCCTCGGGGGTGATACTGTCTGCTCCCTGCGGGACGACGGAGGCTGATCTGGGTTGCACGCTCAAGCTGGTCACGGGGAGCCAGGCGGGGACATCCAATCTGACGGCCACGGCAAAGGACGCTTTTGGGGATACGGTGACGGAAACGGTGGCGGTGACGGCGACTGCGCCGCCGCCCCCATCGAGTGGAGGCGGGGGGGGCGGGTTTTCGCCCCTGGGGCTGGGGATCCTTGCCGGGTTGATGGGTCTTTTGGGCTGGACCCGGCGGAGGCGGATGGGGAATCCTCAAGCTTAGGCCGGGAGTCGGGAGGCAGGTGCGCCTCCCGGCCCGGGATCCTCCCGGACGTTGCGAGCCCCCAGGCCCTTCGGCCCCTTCCGAGGTGCCATGGCCCGGTCCAGAACCTTGCGGCACATCTTTGAATGATGACGGATGCGGTTCCCGTGCGGCAGGGGGTTG
>DAHVLZ010000041.1:0-6385 GCA_027320085.1 Pseudomonadota bacterium | reverse complement strand
CAAGGGCATTCATGGTGGAATCGGGGGTATGGGGTTCGGGGGCCGGGGGGAGATGGAGGCAACCGATGCGCCGTTGCGGGCCAAAGCAGCGGATCCTACGGAGGAGGGAGCGGAGGCGGCGCCAAGAATGGGACGAATTGTCTGGGATACGGCGGGCATGGCGGCAACGCTTTCTTCAAGGGATCCCCGACCGTGTTCAAGCCGGGATTTGAGCAAGCCGGCGGAAAACCCACCGGCCAACCAGGGCCTGCGGTGGCGGAAGTGGCGGACAGGGGCGCGGGACGGTCAATCCCGCAGGTCAGAATGGACCAGCAGCGCCCGGATCCGGCGCTTCCGATGGAGGATCGGGCGGCAACGGCAAACCCGGGGTGATAATCTTCCTCGGCAAACCGGGTGTGATTACCTTCCTCCCGCCACAAAGGCAACCCTGCTTAGACCCGAAGTATGCGAAGTTCTTTGCTGCGCAGTATCCGGTAGTCGCATCTCTTGCACGGCAGCTTGTTGTCGCTGTCTGCTTGGGAATCCGAGTACGGAAGTAGTCCCATGTACAGGACTCAATACGATCCTTTCGGTGCGACACCGGGGGGCTTCAGCACTCCGGGACTGACGTTCTTGAGTTTCAGCGCTGCATGGAGTTGGTGGGGACACCGCTTTGGACCAGCCGTTGAGGATATGGGCTCAAACAGCGCTGCATTCGTGAACGGCCTTCTGCATGCGGGATACAACACGGAGAACGCTAATAGCGGAGGTGACCCACACTGGGGCGCGGGAGTTCTCAGCGTGGTACCTTTCGTGCAATCAAGGCTTGATCAATGGCAGAGTGGCGTGTCGACTTGCGGAGGTCAATGATGTGATCAGACGGAATGCTTATCGGGTGATCTTCGGATTTGTGTGCGTGGTGTTTGGGGTTGCAGCGCATGCAGATGCGCCGAAGAGAGTGGAGAACAGGCAGTTCGGATTTAGTGCGGGGGTTCCGCCTGGCACCGTTACCTGCGTGGCAAGGGACCGGGTGGCGGAAACCGCCACGGGTTTTACTTCCTGATGAATCCGGATCCGCGGGGTTGTAATTCGCGGAGGAAGCAGGCATTCGTTGGCGTCTATGGGGACTACAACGTCCTGGACTCCAAGACGCCAATGTGGTGGCTGCGCACCGTTTGCCCGCAGGCGCAGCGTAACTCGGAACCAAAGGACATTCTGCGATTAGCCTTTCCGGCACATGAGTCGGCCACGTGCGAGACGAAAGAGAAAGACGGCTGGATTGCTGTATTTGTTGTTGCGCCGGCTGGAAGGTGGCCTGACACGAAAACGTCGAGAATCCCTTCCATCATCTACACTGCGGAACTGCATACCAAGCGTGCAAGGTTCGAAGAGGACATGCGGACTTTTAAGAGATTCCTGGCCGGCGTGAAGATCTTTGCAGATCGATGATGCAGGTGGGCGCTGCACATCGTGCAGCGCTTCGGTGGGCGTTATGGGTAACAAGCGTTGTGTTTCTGTTTTTCATCCTCACGACCATTCCTCTGGCCCTGAGCCTGCATATCCAACCGGCTACCTATCTGACCGTTCCTGATCCCGGTGAGTGCCCTTTGGCATGAGACGACCCTTAGGGGTAGTGGGCAGGATGATAAGCAGGGATTAGCGCCTGTCCGTGTAGAAGTGTGCAAAAAGCGCTATTTTCAAGGTTTTTCTGAACATCGTTCACGCCATTGTACGTTGACGCCTGCCCCAGCGCTTTTCGCTGCATATTCAAAGTTCGCGTTCTGGCCTTTCGTCAATGAGGAACAGCGAGGGAGACCATAACACCCCTTCCAAGCCCAAGCCACTGCCACTTCGGCTGGTTGAACGTGAAGCGTCACCCTAGCCGGATCGGCCGGATCCCGGCGGGCGGGACAGGACCCCCCCACCGGATCCCTTTCCCGGACCACTCCTCACCGTCTGCGGGCCGGCCTAGTCCTGGTAGTCCTCATTCCCCGGGGTCGGCACCGGCTTCAACTTCGCGATCTCCTTCTGGTTCTCGAACCTAAGGACATAGAAGCCGCCATGACTCGAGGTGACCCAGAGATAAAGCTGGCCATGCCGCCAGACAAAACGGCTGTGCGCCTTCGACCAGGAAAAATTGATCGGCGGGGAAACTCCCTGGAAGACGTTCAGCAAGGATCCGGGATCGATCTCCGTCGGAACGGGCGGCGCCGGACCCACGAAATACGCGATTTCCCTGGGCTTGTACGGATTTTTGATGTCAAAGACCCGTACCCCCGCCTGGTGGCTGGAACAGGCGAGGAGTGTCGCATCCCGGGGGTTGTCGAACGTGCAATCATGCACGCTGTAGCCGTAGCCCCCCATCGTGGCCGTGATGTCATGCTCCGTGAGCGCACAGTTCTTGGGGTTGTCCACGCCGATCATCAACAGGGCCGCGAGTT
This sequence comes from Pseudomonadota bacterium, assembly GCA_027320085.1. Lineage (GTDB taxonomy): Bacteria > Pseudomonadota > Gammaproteobacteria > JAKAQQ01 > JAKAQQ01 > JAJZIH01. The sequence goes on along the minus strand of DAHVLZ010000041.1, from coordinate 3,965 downwards.
TCGGCTTTTTGAGATTGCTGATGTTGATGAGCCGCTCCATGCCGAAGGGCGGAAGTCCCGCCCGGCACGCGGCGATGGCCCCTTGCGGGTAGTTGCAGCCACCCGATCCGCACTCGTCCCCGACACCCAGGTAGGGTTTTCCGCCGATGAACGCCAAGTCGGGCTCGATGCCGATATTGCCGTTCACCCAGTAGAGCGAGCTGATCACCTTGATGACCGGGTGGGGACGACGGTCCTGCACCTGGCTCACGTCGTAAATGACGAGTCCATTGCCCGACTGGTAGACCCCCGGGCGCACCAGGTGGCCGACCACGCCGCAGAACAGGAGCGTACCGGGCGGATGGCCGTCGACCGTGAACTGGTTGAGGGAGATCCGGTGGCAGATCTGGTGGGCGCCGGCACCGCCGGGCTGGTCATGCGGAAAGTCCCAGTCGAGAATCTCCCGGGGATGCTTGGGATGGGTGACGCCGATGGCGAAAAGGCGACGCTTGTTGAACGAGGTGATCCAGTAGGTTTTCCCGTCGTAGGCGAAATTCCCGGCATGCGACTGGAGATTCGGATCCGGCAACTGGACGCTGGACAAAAGTCGGGGATGGGCACAATGGGACAGGCTGTAGAAGGCGACCGCAGGTTGCGGTCCGGCACCCATCCAGCTCTCGGCGGTCCCCAACAAGGCACGCCGGACATTGACCGACGGATCTTCCCAGTCATACAGGGCCGCCGGATTGTCCAGGTGGGTGACATAGCGGGGGTCGTGCGGGTTCGAGACATTGATCACCTGGATGCCGGGATGGAGCAGGGGCGGGACTCCCTTCTGCCCGGCCTCGTAGCCATTGGTCGTCATGTAAGCGCAATGGCGGTACCACAAGAGCTGGTGGCCCGCCCCCTGGCCCTGGTATTCGCCGACGATGGCCAGATTGCAGTTGTAGGGCCGTCTCGAGGCGCCACTGGTCCGCTCGGCCTGGGTGAGCTGGCCGTCGATCCGGCCCTCGGTCCGGTCTCCCGGTTGGCAGACGGGGTTGGGCACGGGGCCCAGGAACGGGGCCCGTTCCTTTGCCTGCACGGGAACCGGGAGGGACGTCGATAGCAGTAGCGCACCTCCAATGATCCAAGTAGCAAAAACCAAGCCCCAATGATCGAGCTTCTTCAGCATGGCAGGCCTCCCACGGGTTCTCAGTTGAGTGGTTCCCTCCATGCTAACCGATCTTTCCCCTCCTCCATCACCTGGCTTCAATCTTGGCGGTGATCTCTTTCAAGTCGCAGAGCTCATGGCAGACACGCACCCTTGCCTGGCCCACCCGTCGATTGAAGCAGACCTGAAGCGCGGGATCGTGCCACTCCAGCGATGTATACTGACTTGAGGTTTGGCGATCATGGCTCTATCCCGGCTCGGCAAACAGGTTGCGGAAATCGTTTCCGTTCTGAACGGGATGCATGTGCCGTTTGCGCTGATCGGTGGGCTGGCGCTGGTGTTGCACCAAGTGGTTCGCGCCACGCAAGATGTTGATATCCTGGTGGATGCGGAAAACGCGGAGGCTATCGACCAGGCGTTGATGAAGCTGGGTTACCGCTGTTTGTACCGCAGCACCGAGGCGGGCAACTACCGGCGGGATGACGAACGCTTTGATCTCTTGTATGCGAGCCGCCCGATTGCCCGTCGCCTGCTGGCGACTGCCGTCGAACGGAAAACGGCCCTGGGCGAGTTGCGGGTAATCGGCGCGGAAGGGCTGATCGGGTTCAAGCTCCAGGGGTGGATAAACGATCCGCGCCGCACACAGGACTTGGAAGACATCCGTGCCCTGCTGCGCGTCCACCGGGCTACGCTGGACATGGCAGAGGTGTGCGAGTATTTTCGTCTTTTCGAACGGGAGCCCTTGCTCGATGAACTCCTACGCCAAATCGACTGAGTGCCTCTTCGCTGAAGGTGGCATTGTGGCGCCAGTGAGCGGCGAAAGGGATCCTTTCGAGGTGCTCGACGATCTGATGGCCGTGATCGAAGCACTGTGCCCCGTTTGGCCACATCGGGAAACGTTCGAGAAGGCGCGCGTGTTGCGGCTGTGAGCGGCCGGATCCACAGGTGACGCTGGCGCCAGAATCCGTGACTGGCATGCGCGTGGCAATCGAAGTGCATCCGGCTTGGCCGTGGTTGCTCACTCCCCGGTTGGGTCACCAGTTTGCCAGGGCGTGCAATCACACAGGATCATGTGAGGGGCCCCAAGGAACGTCAGAAGGGAAAGTTTCCCGAAAAGCCCCCTGGTCTGCCAACCGCAGACGCGGGGTACCCGATCCTACATGTTGATTGAATGGCACGCTACGGCAGGCAATGATGAGCACTACGTTTTCGCTATGGCTACCTAACCCGTTTTTATTCACGAGACCGACCTGTCAGCCGGCTTCGAGTGCGGGTAAAGCTTTGTCGAGCCAGGTCAATTCCATTTCGAACCGATCAATACACCACCCCACCATCACCGCAGCAATGCGGGCTCGCTGACTGGGGTCTGAGCTGATCGCAGCGAGGGTCGCCCGTTCCTTCTTGAGCTGATCGAGGAGGAATGCGCGGCGTGTCCCAATGATTCGCGCCCGATCTGGTTGTGGCGCGTGGATCGACAGGCCGAGCCAGGTATCGAAGGCCGTCGGCGTGCGATTCTCTGCCCAGGTTGGCGACCCAAGCGCGCTTCTCAACGCTGTGCATCCAGTTTGCGTAACTCGATACACCGACTTCCTCCGGGTCACACGGGGTGAAAATGCTGTGGCGGTCGCTCTGGAGGGCCACTAGGCAGCCGTGGGCCGTGACATGGCCCGCGAGGGCCGAGAGATCGGCCTGGCTCGTTTCCACCGGGACGAAACGGGCCTCGAGGACCTGGCGGGTGGCATCGTCGATGAAGGCGATCAGGCTGCAGCGGGGTCCCCGTCCCTCGAACCCGTCGTGGGGGCTGCCATCGATTGGCACCCGTTCCCCCCCGCCGGGGGCGGCGGGGCCGCGGCGGGTGCAGCCGGGTGCGCCGGCCCCGGGAGGCCGGCCACAGCCCCTCGGCGATCATCCAGTGGCGCAGGGCCTCTTTCGAGACCAACCGGACCTCGCCGCGCAGGTATTCCGCCGCCAGGGTCGGACCAAAGTCCCCGTAACGCTCGCGCACCCGGGCCAGGATCGCCTCCCGGAACGCCGGATCCAGCCGCCGATTCGACAGGCCCAGACTCAGCCCTGCCTGCCGCTCGGTGAGAACCCGGTCGCTCACCTGACGCAGCACCTTTAACCGGTGGATCTCTTTGCCGCTCATCGCCATCAGTTCGCCCATGACCGTCTCCGCTAAAGTTCCATGCGGACATTTCTAACTTGCTCCTACACCGCGTAAGCTCCACTCTTGAACTATACGGCATTTTGCCGTATATTATGGAGCGAAGGAGGCCCCTATGCCCAAACCCCAAGTTGAAGCCGAGACCGCCCGGTTGGAAGCGCGTATTCCGGTCCAGGTCTATGACCAGATGCAGCGCGCCGCTCGCCTGCGCGGCCTGACCCTGACCGGCTATCTCATCGCCACGGCCGGTGAAGACGCCCGGCGCGTCGTCGAGGATGCCGAGATCATGCGCCTCGCGCGCGAGGATCAAATCCGCTTCGCCGAGGCGCTGATCAATCCGCCCAAACCGAATGAGCGGCTGATCCGCGCGGCGAAGAGTCATGCCGAGCTGATCGAACGCCGGTGAGTGTCCGCTTCGCCATCGAGCCGCTGGCGAAGGCGCACAAGCGGGCGGATTTCACCTGCGGCAACGACCGGATCGACGCCTACTTCCGCGAGGCCGTCTCGCAGGACGTGAAGCGCAAATACGCCACCTGCTTCGTCGCCAGGGAGATCGCAACGGATCGGGTGACGGGCTTCTACACCCTGTCATCCAGCAACGTGCCCTTGAACGAGGTTCCCGAGCCGCTGGCGAAGAAGCTGCCGCGCTATCCGACTGTCCTCGCCGTG
>DAHVLZ010000038.1:0-147785 GCA_027320085.1 Pseudomonadota bacterium | reverse complement strand
GAGCGTCCCGCCGACGGCAAGCATTGGACTCGTGGCACTCGAGACCGGGGACATCAATCCCCCGGACTGGCTTGCCGCAGCCGATCGCGGACTTTACGAAGCCAAGCGACAGGGCGGCAACACGCATGCCTGGGGCCACCTTGAGAATTGTTAGGCGACCGTTCTCACGGACGGCTCTGCCTGGCCACACGACTTGCAGGAGACGCATCTCGATTTTTCGCTGCCATGATCAGGCAGCGCTTCCCGACAAAATCGCGACGTTTCAGGAACTCCGAGCGAGGTGACTGCCGGATCAGCAGTGCGTGCGATTCTTCGTGTTGCCCAAGGAGGCAGAGAACTCGAGTGCTTCTTCGATCCTTTCGTTGAAGGGAGAATTGGTCGAGGCACGGGTTAATGAATGACAATGGCAGCTTTCAGTCTCTGGCGATCTTGGTTAACACCAAACTGCAGCGGGACTTGAGCGTAAAACACCTTCAACAAGCCACCGTCCCCTGCATTTTTATCCCCCACGATCAGTTCGTAGCGCAGCGCCGACGTTTTACAGGTTGAGCCTGTGTTGAACGATCTGAGCCCTTTCCTCATACAAGACCCGGGTCTGGTTACGAACCGCCGCCAGGACTGCTTCTGGAGCTTCCTCGGGTTGGCCTGCCGTAAAGGGGGGCTTGGGACAATATTCCAAGGTGAGTTGAATCTCCTCCGCCACAGCGGGACCGCGCAGGGCGGCCACGACCGCAAGGCCAAAGTCGATCCCCGCCGTAACCCCGCCACCGGTGATCAAGCCACCATCCTGGACCACTCGCTCCTTGGCTGGAATGGCGCCAAATTTGTCGAGCAAGTCGTGATAGCGCCAGTGTGTTGTCGCACGACGTCCGGTCAATAAGCCTGCTGCACCGAGCAGCAAGGCGCCCGTACAAACCGAAGTGACGAATTGCGCCTTGGATGCGTGTCGTCGTACCCAGCACAGTACCTCTTCGTCCAGGAGTAGCGGATTGATGCCAGTGCCGCCCGGAATGCACAACACCGAGAGCGGGGAGTCCTCTCGAAGTGTTCTCGTAGGCTGGAACGTCAACCCTGTCGAACAGACAATGGGTTCGTGGGTTTTCCAGAAAAGTTGAATTGCACAATCCGGCAGGGCCGCAAAAATCTCATAGGGTCCGGCCAGATCCAACAACTGAACGCCCGGAAAGACCAAGAAACCCACGGTGGTCAGCATGGGCGGGAACCCCTGTCTGCCAAAGCCAGGGGGCACGGGTCCTGTGGCCCTTCCAAGTTGGCCAGAACGCCCATCTGATTCACCCTGGGCGGGTTCTGGCTAAACCTCCATTTCCCTATCCATCGTGCGATCGGAATCACGAAACCTGGCCCCACGCCTTGCTGCAAGACGTCAGAGGCTTTACAGGTCATTTCAAGCCGGCGAAAATCCATCTTGTGATCAATTGCGACAGTGGAAATCCGGCTTTAGTGTCGCGCCAGTACCGCAGAAAATCAAACATACAAAAAAAACGGGCTTATTAGAAATATGCCTAAGCCCTGGTTTCACATGGCTCCCCGGGACGGACTCGAACCGCCGACCCGGTGATTAACAGTCACCTGCTCTACCAACTGAGCTACCGGGGAACCTCGGGGCGCATTTTACCGTGAGAAAGAAAAAGCGTCAAAAAATAACGACGGCATGATTCAGGTTCCACTCTCGGATTTTCGGCTCAGCGGCTCGAGATTTCGGACTCGACCGAGCAGGTAATCAGCAAATTCCTCTTGTAGGTCAGGATGACGGAGCGCGGTTTCCACACACGCCTGAAGGTATCCCAGCTTGTCCCCGCAGTCGTAGCGGACCCCCTCGAAGGTATAACCGAAAACCGGCTCCTGGGCCAAAAGCCGGCTCAGGGCATCCGTCAGCTGGATCTCCCCGCCCCGCCCCTGTCCGGTCTCCCGGAGGCAATCCAGGATTCTGGGCGTCAAGAGGTAGCGGCCGATCACGGCCAGATCCGAGGGAGCCTCGTTGATCTCCGGTTTCTCGACGAAGGATTCGATCTGGGAGAGCCGGTGTGAGGTCCGCATGGGCTTGACGATTCCATACCGTGAGACGTGGTCCATGGGAACCCGTTCCAAAGCCACGGTGCTTGCGTCTTCTTGAGCATAGATGTCGTGCAGTTGCTCGAGAACGTTGGACGTCTCAGGGTTTTCGTACTGGATGAGATCATCCGCCAGGATCACGTAAAACGGGCTGTTCCCCAGGATCGAAGCGGCACACAGAACGGCGTGACCCAAGCCCAGGGCGGCTGGCTGCCGAAGATAAACCGTTGTCGCATGTTTTGGAACTATGTTCTTTATTTTATTCAATAATATTTGCTTTTCCCGAAGCCGAAGCTCGCTCTCGAGTTCATGCACCCGGTCAAAATGGTCCTCGATCGCCCGCTTGTTACGGTTCGTCACGAAAATCAGGGTATCCACCCCGGCTTCAACCGCTTCTTCCACGGCATACTGGATCAGCGGCTTGTCGACCACCGGCAGCATTTCCTTCGGGCTGGCCTTGGTCGCGGGCAGGAAGCGGGTTCCCAGTCCAGCCACCGGAAAAACCGCTGTCCGGACCCACTTTTTTTTCCGGCCTGATTTCATCGCCAACTTTCCTCTGCTTGAATGGTCATTGCCAGGACCGGGGATTGGTCAGTCGGGAAGGACGAGCAGGAAGACCCGGATAGTCGAAAAGAACCGTCGCGCGGGTTTTCTCCAAACTGCCCAGCTGTTCTCCCAAAATCTCGTGCGGCAGGAAAGAATCCCAGCGATGGCAGCCAGGACACTTCCAGACATGGGTATGCAGGCTGTACCCGCATTCCTCGCAGTAAAACCTCATGGTCAGCCGGAAGATCGGTGCCAACGACTCCCGCACCCGGAGAGCCCAGGCCTCTCCATTTCCCGCCGGACAAAATGATTTCAAAAGCGTGTGCCGTTCGAGAAAATCATGGAGGAAGGAGACACAGTCGGTCACCGGACTGGATGAATCGAGGATCAGGGCCAGGGCAACGGCATCCTGGGCATTCTCGTCCAGCATCGTCTTGCGCAGCACTTTCTGCAATCCGCCCCTCGACGGAACCGCGGCAGTCGCGACCCACAACTCCCGGAGGGTGACCGGAGCCAATAGCGGTTTTAGGCGGAATGCCTGCTCAAACAGGGGATAGGCTTGTGCCGGCCGGTTTTCAAGCCAGAGAACCTTCCCCATCATCCAATGGGCCCGGACCGATGCGGGATCCCGGCGCAGGGCTTCTCCGATCCGGTCACGGGCTTCACGGAGATCCTGAGCCTCCAAGGCCGCCTGCCCCATTTCACACTCGTAATGCGCCATGATGCGGCCATAGCTCATTCCGCTGGCCTGCTCGAGCGCATGTGCACAGCGCAAGGCATCGTCCCAGTCTTTCTGATTCTCGTGGATCTGGATGAGCTGGGTCAGTGCCGGGCGCCGCCAGGGCTTGTCCTCCAGTAACTCGTTGAACAGGCGCTCCGCGCGGTCGTAAAGCCCGGCCGAAAGATAATCGCAGGCCAGTTCGTAAAGAGCAGTCAGGCGATCCTTGCGGTCGAGCTGGGTCCGGGCCACCAGGTTCTGGTGGATGCGGATCGAGCGCTCGAGCTCACCCTTGCGCCGGAACAGCCGCGCCACGGCCAGCTGGATTTCCACGATTTCCGGATTTTCGTCGGCGAGCCGCAAAAAAACCGTGAGGGCTTCATCGGGCTGTTCATCCAGAAGGTACCGGAGACCGGTGAAGTAGCGCAGACTGGTGACGGAACCGGCCCGTCGCCTCCGACCTCGCCGCTCCAGGTAGGCACCCACGGCTGCAGCAAACAGGAGACCCAGCAAGAACCAGGCAATCGGCTGCATCAGGATTCCCGTGCTCCGCGGACCCGTTTGAGAACGCGTACAAAAGGGTTCCGGGAGGCTTTCACCACGGGTAGCTCATTCTCCCCGGTTTTCTGCGCTCGTTGCAGGCGGTAAAGCCTCCACGACAGTCGGATCCGGGTCGGGAGAAAAATCAAAAACACGAGGATCCCACCCAACGCAAAGCCCGTCATGAAAGGCATAAAAAGCGGGGTCGCCCCCTGCCATCCGGGCAGGTGCACCACCACGGGCTCTGGGTTTTCGAGAGCGACAATCAAAAGGCCGGCGAGCACGCCTATGGCCACAATCGAAAGTAACCCTCTCTTCATGTCGGGTTTCCCACCCTCAACCATCCACTGGCTATTTTAGCCGCTTCCGCGTGCGATGCGGCTGGAACTCCTAATGTTCCTGAATTGGCACCCCGGATTTCTCAATTTGGGTCCGCAGAGATTTGCCCGGTTTGAAATGAGGAACAAAACGCCCCGCCAAGGCAACCGGCTCTCCCGTCTTGGGATTCCGTCCGATGCGTGGCTTATGGTAGTGAAGTGAAAAACTGCCGAATCCCCGGATTTCAATCCGGCGGCCCTGGGCCAATGCGGTTCCCAGGTGTTCCAGGATGGTTTTCACGGCCAATTCAATGTCCTGTTGAGGCAAATGCCGGTAGCGCTGGCTGATGTATTCAATGAGTTGTGATCGCGTCACGAATGCACCCCTCCCGTCTTACGCTGACAGCTGACACCCATGCATTGTTTTCATGGCCCACCCCTTCCGGCTATGGATTCGATTCCGGATTTTTTTCCTTGAAGAGATCGCCGATCGTGGGGATTGCCCCAGTGGAACGGCGGCTGTAGTTGTCGAGCGCTTTCGCTTCCTCTTCGCGCTCGAGAGCCCGCACAGACAGCGACACAACCCGGGACTTTCGGTCCTGTCCCATGACGTGGGCCTCGACTTCCTCTCCCGGATGCAAGACGGTACGGGCATCGCTCACCCGATCACGATTGAGGTCAGCAGCCGCCAGATAACCCTCGATTCCATCCTCGAGTTCGATCCGGGCTCCCTTTTCGTCCACTTCCTTGACGGTTCCCCGAACGGTGGTTCCGCGGGGATGAGCCGAGAGGAAAGAGGTAAAGGGATCCTGGGCCAGCTGTTTGATTCCAAGTGAGATCCGTTCCCGTTCTGCGTCGATGGCCAAAAGAACCGTCTCCACTTCGTCACCTTTCTTGTAGTTGCGAATGGCCTCCTCGCCGGGAAGATCCCACGAGATGTCCGAGACATGAACCAGGCCGTCAATGCCCCCTTCCAGCCCGACAAAAATACCAAAGTCGGTGATGGATTTGACTTTGCCCTGAATCCGCTCGCCCTTCTTGTGGTTCTGAGCAAAATCCTCCCACGGGTTCGGCGTGCACTGTTTGAGGCCCAGCGAGATCCGTCGTCTCTCGGTATCAATCTCGAGAATCATCACTTCCTTCTCATCCCCCACGTGGACCACCTTGGCCGGGTTGACGTTGCGGGAGGACCAGTCCATTTCGGACAGATGGACCAAGCCCTCGACTCCGGGCTCGATTTCGACGAAACAGCCGTATTCGGTCACATTCGTCACACGCCCGAAGGTCCGGCTTGCGACCGGATGACGCCGGTCGATATCCGTCCAGGGATCCTCGCCAAGCTGCTTGATGCCCAGTGAAACACGATTGCGCTCGCGATCGAAGCGGAGCACCTTGACGTCAATTTCCTGGCCGACCGTGACGATTTCCGAGGGATTGCGGACGCGTCGCCAGGCCATGTCGGTAATGTGGAGAAGCCCATCGATGCCGCCCAAGTCGACGAAGGCCCCGTACTCAGTCAGGTTTTTCACAATTCCCTTGAGGAGAGCCCCTTCCTTGATTTTCTCGAGCAGAGATTCCCGTTCCCCCTGATTTTCGGTCTCGACCACGGCCCTTCGAGAAACCACGACGTTGTTCCGCTTCTGGTCGAGCTTGATGATTTTGAACTGGAGCGGACGTCCCTCGAGGTAGGAAGAATCCCGCACCGGACGGATATCCACCAGCGAGCCAGGCAAAAAGGCCCGGATTTCGCTCAAGTTGACGGTAAACCCACCCTTGACCTTTCCGGTAATGGTCCCGGTGACAATGGTCTCCTTTTCAAAGGCCTCCTCGAGTTCCTTCCAGGCCCGGAGACGGCGGGCCCGCTCGCGTGACAGATGGGTCTCCCCCATCCCGTCCTCGAGGGTATCGATGGCCACCTCCACTTCGTCCCCGACCTGGACCTGCACACTGCCCGATTCGTCGCGGAACTGGTCGATCGGGATGACTCCCTCGGACTTGAGACCCGCATTGACGATCACCACCTCGGGGTTGATGAAGATGACCTTGGCCTTGATGATGCTGCCCGGATTGAGTTGGGTTCTGGACAGGCTTTCTTCGAGAAGATCCGCAAACGATTCCGACATTCAAAAATCCCGTGCCGCTGGCACTCTGACCTGATGATGTCTCCTGCCGTCCAATCCGGATCGGCACGAGAATGGATAACCCGGGTACCTCCTGGCAACCCTCTCTCAAAATCACCTGACTCCGGGGCCGGCCCGCCATGTCTCCCAGATCATCTGGACGACCTGGTCGGCATCAAGCCCGGTACTGTCAAGAACCCAGGCATCGAGCGCCGGCTTGAGGGGCGATACGGATCGAGTTCGATCCCGTTCATCCCGCTCTTCGATCTCTCGAGTCAAGCGATTCAGACTATCATAAAGGCCTAATGCATTCAACTGTTTAAGGCGTCTCACGGCCCGGGCTTCGACACTGGCGGTGAGAAACACCTTGAACACAGCGTCTGGGAAGACCACGGTCCCCATATCACGTCCATCGGTGACCAGGCCGGGTGGTTGTCGGCAGGAACGTTGGACCGGAAGGAGGGCGGCGCGCACAAACGGCAACCCGGCCAGACGCGAAGCCCGGTCCGCGGCAGCCTCATCGGCGAGCGCTTGGGGGGCGGGCGCACCCTCGATTTCAAGGCCCAATCCGCCCACACGGGGGCACAGACGGATCGCGGCAATGAGATGGCCGATCGCCACCTCGTCAGTCACGTCCACCTGCTCCTGGAGCGCCTGCCATCCCAGCCATCGGTAGAGGCGGCCGCTTTCAAGCCAGTTCCACGACAACCGTTCCGCCAGCCGTGCGGAGACGGTTCCCTTCCCTGCGCCTCCCGGTCCATCGATGGTAATGACCGGCACGTCTGAGCGGGCGATCACCCCAAAACGGCCTCCAAGGCCTTTGCCAGGGCCTGGTTCTGGTCTGGCAGACCCACGGTGACCCGGACATGATCCGGCAGGCCCATGGCGGTGAGCGGTCGGATGATAATGCCGGTCTTGAGCAGTTCCTCGAAGAGTGAGCGGGACGGGATGGGGGCGAGTCCCGTCACGAAATTGCCCTGTGAAGGCAGGGTCCGGATGCGATGTTGTTCGAGAAGTCCGGCCAGCTCAGGCCTTTCCTTCAAAACCAGCCGACGGGTCTGGGCCAGATGAGCCTCATCGTCGAGGGCTGCTTCTGCCGCCGCGAGGGCCAGGTGGCTCACGCTGAAGGGCAGTCGGACCCGCTGGAGCAGGCGGACGAGGGCGGGGTCGGCCATCCCGTACCCGATACGAAATCCGGCCAGTCCATATGCCTTTGAGAAGGTTCTCGTGACCATCAGGTTCGGATAGCGGCTCAGGTACTCGAGTCCCGAAACATAATCCGGTGCGTCCACGAACTCGTAGTAGGCCTCGTCGAGGACGACCAGCGTATCGCGGGGCACCGCCTCCAGAAGACGGGTGATCGCCGAACGGGTGAGATAGCTCCCGATCGGGTTGTTGGGATTGTCGACAAAGACGATCCGGGTTGTCGAATCCACGGCGGCCAAGAGATGGTCCACCTCATGGCCGAGTCCCGGTCCCGCTTGTGCGACCCGGAGTTCAGCCCCGACAGAATGGGCTGAAATGGCATAGGTTGGAAAGGTGAATTCGGAGATCACCGCATTGGTTTGGGGATTGAGCAAAACCAGGGCAAGCAACATGAACAACTGGTCGGACCCGGTTCCAATGATCACGGAATCCGGCGGGATCCCATGTTTTTCAGCCAGCTTCCGGGTCAGCGGATAGGCGGCACTATCCGGGTAAAGGGCCGCTTTGGCCAGGGCCCTCCCCGCTGCCCGGACCGCCTCCGGACTCGGACCCAGCGGGTTCTCATTCGAGGCCAGCTTGATCACGGAGTGGAGTCCGAGTTCGCGCTCGACTTCCTCGATCGGTTTGCCCGGCTGGTAGGGCCGGATCGTGTCGATGCTCGCGTTATGAGGCATGGCCATTCCCGCGGGGGTCATCCGGCCGTCCGCTGGTATTCCTGCATGAACTCAACGAGGTGCCGGACTCCGGCTTCCGGCATGGCGTTGTAGATACTGGCCCGGCAGCCACCGACCGAGTGATGCCCAGCCAACTGGACAAGGCCCGCACCGGCTGCCGCCGCCAAGAAACGGGGCGTTTGGCTTTCATCCGCCAGCCGGAAGGGAACATTCATCCGGGAGCGGTGGGCGGGTGAGATCCCGTTGCGGTAAAAACCTGCACTTTGATCAATGGTCGCATAAAGCAGGTCCGCCTTTTTCCGGTTGCGCACCGCCAAAGCCGCAAGACCGCCTTCCTTCTCCATCCAGCGGGCCATGAGGTCCGCCACATACAGATTGAAGGTGGGCGGGGTATTCACCATTGAACGGTTGGTCATCCATTCCCGGTAGAGGAGGTAACGGGGCCAGCCCTCGAAAGATCCGCCGAGATCGTCCTTGCGAAGAATGACGATGGCCAGACCCGTGATGCCCAGGTTTTTCTGAGCGCCTGCAAAAATCAGGCTGAAGTGCTCGAGTCGGGGAATGGGCCGGGAAAACAGGTTGGCGGTCATGTCGGAGACGAGGCGGAGGTCGTCCCGGACAGGCGGTGGGGCAGAAAACTCGATTCCATCAATGCTTTCATTGTCGGTGTAGTAGAGATAATCGACCGGTTCCATGAGCGTCCACCGGGCCGGGTCCGGAATGAGGGTTGGATGCTCCGGGATCTCCTCTCGGGAGACTTCGACAGCCGCCTCCGCTTGAATCAGAACCGAGGCATCGGCCCGCGCCAGACGCGACCAGTACCCCGTCAGGGCGTAAGCTGCCCGCTTGCGATGAGGCCAGGAGAGGTTTAGCGGAACCAGACTGAAATGGGGTCTTGCCCCCCCGGCCATGAAAAGAACCGCGTGCGAGTCGGGTAACTGAAGCAGCCGCCGGATTCGTTCCTCCAATCCTTCAAGGAGCTCAAGAAAGCGGGGATCACGGTGGCCGATCTCGGCAATCCCCATCCCGGTCCGGCCGAACTGCCAGAGCGCATCCTGCGCTTCACGGATCACGTCCTCCGGAAGGTAGGCCGGTCCTGGCCCGAAGTTCCAGCTCCGCTCGCCCCCTCCGAGCGCGGATCCTGAAATCGATTCGGGCCGGGAGACCGGGGCGCTCATGAAGGGGTTTCACCTGCCGGAGCCGGGCTGCTTTCATCCGTTTCGTCGGTCGGTTCCGCCGCTATCCGTTCCAGGTTGACGACGGTATCCCCGTCATCCAGCCGGATCAGTCGGACCCCCTGGGTATTTCGACCGACGCGGGAAATCGAATCCACCGCAATCCGGACGAGCGTGCCATTCTGGGTCACGAGCATGGCTTCATCCGCCTCCTGCACCGGAGCGGCACCAATGACCGCACCGTTCCGGGTTCCGGTCTGAATCGAGATCACTCCCTTGCCTCCGCGAGCCTGGGCCAGGTATTCCTCCAGCGGGGTGCGTTTTCCATACCCGTGGGCAGTCACGGTCAGGACGTCCTCTGCGCCCTCCTCGATCACCGCTACGGCCACTACATGTGCTCCGCCGACCAGCCGGATCCCCCGCACACCGGTCGCCTGGCGTCCCATGGCACGCACATCGGTTTCTGGAAAGCGGATGGCTTTGCCGTTCGAAGCAAACAGCATGAGGTCCCGACGGCCATCCGTCCGCTCCGCGCTGATCAGCACATCCTGCTCCGGCAGGTCAATCGCGATGATGCCGCTCGACCGGGGGCGGGAAAAGTCGCTCAGGGATACTTTCTTGACGATGCCCTGGCGGGTCGCCATGAAAACAAACTCTTCCCGTTCGAAGTGGTCCACGTCCAGAATCGCGGTAATTCGTTCGCCTTCCTCGAGTTGGAGCAGGTTGACGAGCGGCTTGCCCTTGGCCGAACTGCCCCCTTCCGGCAGGTCGAAGACCCGGGTCCAGTAAACCCGGCCACGGGTCGAGAAACAAAGCAGGGTGTCATGTGTCCGGGTCAGGAAAAGCTTCTCGATAAAATCCGACTCCTTGACGGCGGTCGCCGCCCTCCCCCGTCCACCCCGTCGCTGCAAACGGTAGGTATCGAGCGTCTGGTACTTGATGTAGCCTTCATGAGAGAGCGTCACCACTACGTCTTCCTGCGCAATCAGATCCTCGGTCCGGAGGATCTCTCCCCCGGGAGCAATTTCCGTCCGTCGCGGATCGCCAAACTCGTCGCGGATTTCGACCAGTTCCCGCCGGATTTCCTCGACCAGGCGAGCTTCACGGCCCACGATATCCTCGTAGTCGCGAATCCGGTTGAGGAGATCAAGATACTCCGCTTCGATCTTGTCCCGTTCAAGTCCTGTGAGCCGCTGAAGACGCAATTCCAGAATCGCCTGGGCCTGACTTTCCGTCAGCCGGTACCGCTCAAAGCGGTCCGGGGCGCCCTCCCGCTCCACGCCCGCCCGGGTCAGAAGCTCGACCAGGAAGCTTCCCGGCCACGCCCGCTGGACCAGGGCTTCGCGGGCTTCACTCGGCTGGCGGGCCTTCTTGATCACCTGGATCATTTCGTCGATATTGGACACCGCAAGAGCCAGGCCTTCGAGGAGATGGGCCCGTTCCCGTGCCTTCTCGAGGTCGAAAAGCGTTCTCCGGGTCACAACCTCGCGACGGTGCTCGAGAAAGGCCTGCAACATCGAGCGGAGGTCAAAAAGTCGGGGTTGCCCATCTTTCAGAGCCACCATGTTGATCACGAAAGCACTCTGCAGCGCGGTGTGCTGATAGAGGTTGTTAAGCACGATGTCCGCGTTCTCGCCACGCTTGAGTTCGATCACCACCCGCATGCCGTCCCGATCCGACTCGTCACGGAGTTCGCTGATGCCCTCGATTTTCCGTTCCCGGACCAGGGAGGCGATCTGTTCAATAAAGGCTGCCTTGTTGACCTGATAAGGCAGCTCGTAGACGATGAGCGCCTCCCGACCCCCCGGCCTCGGCTCGAGTCTCGTCCGTCCGCGGACCCGGAGGCGTCCCCGTCCGGTGGTATAGCCCTGCCGGATTCCCTCGTCCCCGAGGATCACACCCCCGGTCGGGAAGTCCGGTCCCGGAAGATGTTGCCGGAGATCCGCGAGCTGCAGATCGGGTTTCTCAAGGAGTGCGAGAGCCGCGTTGATGGTCTCGCCGAGGTTGTGGGGGGGGATCGTGGTCGCCATCCCCACGGCAATACCGCTGCTGCCGTTCACCAAGAGGTTGGGAACCCGGGTGGGGAGAACCGTGGGTTCGGATTCAGCACCGTCGTAGTTCGGCAGAAAATCGACCGTGGATTTTTCAATGTCCGCGAGAAGAGCATGGGCCAGCTTGGCCATGCGGATCTCGGTATAGCGCATGGCGGCCGGTGCGTCGCCATCAATCGAGCCAAAGTTGCCCTGGCCGTCCACCAAGACGTAGCGCATCGCGAACGGTTGGGCCATGCGGACGATCGTATCGTAAACAGCCGCATCCCCATGGGGGTGATATTTGCCGATCACATCTCCCACCACCCGGGCGGATTTCTTGTACGGCTTATTCCAGTCGTTGCCGAGTACCTGCATCGCATAGAGCACGCGACGATGAACCGGTTTGAGGCCATCGCGGATATCCGGCAGGGCTCTCCCGACGATCACGCTCATGGCGTAGTCGAGATAGGAACGTTTGAGCTCGTCTTCGAGTGTGATCGTGCCGATTTCTTTGATGTTTTCGGTCATGCGGGGGCAGGTTCCCAGAAGGGGGCGGATTCCAGCAAAAGCTCCCTGAATTTTACCTGATTCCCCCTCCTACCGTACGGGGGGGCGGATCCGGCAGGCGATCAGCTGTCCTGTTCCGGGGGCGCAAAACGGAGGGGGTCGAAACACTCGCCCCGGGCCGGTTCGATGACGCCTTTCTCGGTCACGATCCAGTCGATGAGCGCGGGGGGAGTAAGATCGAAAACCGGATTGTCAATGTGGATACCGGGCGGGATTTCCGCCATCCCGGTCGCACGCCAGAGTTCTTCCCCACTCCGACGCTCGATGGGGATGGAGTGGCCCGGTTTCCAGCCCCAGTCGAGGGTGGTGGTGGGGGCCACCACCATTGTTCTTGCGCCCCCGGTCCGTGCCAACTGGGCCAGCATGCGGGTCCCCACCTTGTTGGCCACCCAGCCGTCCGGACCGATACGATCAGCCCCGACGATGAAGACGTCGATCACCTGATCGAGCAGGCGGTTACCCGCTACGGATTCGGTGACGAGATCAACGGGAATTCCCTCCCGGGACAGTTCAAAGGCGGTCAGGCGGGCTCCCTGGAGCCAGGGACGGGTTTCGGTACAGGTCACCCGGCAGGCGGGATCCCGGCGCACCGCCTCTCGGACCACGGCCAGCGCGGTCCCGGCACCCACCGTGGCCAGGCGACCCGTATTGCAGTGAGTGAGGATCCGGCTGGCCGGCCCCAGGCGGTCCGCACCCAAGCGTCCCATGACATCGCAGGCTTGAGTCTCCATCTGCGCGAGCCCATGAGCCCAAGCCTCGCTGCGTAATGCGAAATCCGCCGGATCCATCTCCTGGTCGAGCCACTTCACGGCCGGGGCCAGGGCCCGCATCAGGTTGATCGCCGTGGGTCGGCAAGCCAGGAGGCGGGAAACCGCCTCTCGCATCCGGTCATGAAAATCGGCAATCGGGGGATCCTCCAGCAATCGCCGGGCCTCGAGAGCCACCCCGTAGGCCGCAGCAACTCCGATCAGCGGAGCTCCCCGAAGCTGCATTTGGACGATCGCCCGGACCACGGCTTCCGCATCCCCGGCTTCCCCGTATTGCTCCGCGCCGGGTAGGAGACGCTGGTCGAGGATCAGAAGCCGCCCCTCCTTCCAAAGAAGCGGCACAAGCGCCTGCCGTGTCGGGGTCTGCTCGGAGCGCTTCATCAAATCCCGTGCCTCGGCGTACGGATCAAAACGGTCATAATAGTCGCCATTGTCGTCCCGGGAGAGGCCATGACCGGTCAGGACCGGATCATCTCAGCGCGCTGGATTATACCTGTTATGCCCGAGGGAGCCGTGCTTGAACAGGGGGCACTCGTGATTCGCGATGGACGGATCCACGACCTTTTACCCCGAGCACTCGCCATCGAGCGTTACCCGGACACCGAACCGCAGGATCTGCCCACCCATGCTCTCCTGCCCGGTCTGGTCAATGCCCATACCCATGCGGCGATGACGCTCCTGCGCGGCTTGGGCGCCGACCAGCCCTTGGACGTCTGGCTCGAGCAGTTCATCTGGCCACTTGAAAAGCGGTGGATGGACCCGGATTTCGTGAGGGACGGCTCCCGGCTCGCTATTGCGGAAATGCTCTTGTCCGGCACCACCTGCTTCAATGACATGTATTTTTTCCCGGATGTGACCCTCGAGACCGCCCAGCTCATGGGCATCCGCATGGTGGCCGGACTCCCCGTGATCGGCTTTCCGACCCGGTGGGCGGAAAACCCCGCCGACTACCTTCGGCGTGGCCTCGAACTGCGCGACCGCTACGCCCACAACCCCCAGGTCCGCTTCGCCCTGGCCCCCCACTCGGTCTACTCCGTCGACGAGGCCACCCTGAAACTCCTGTCCACGCTCGCCAGTGAGCTCGACCTTCCAGTGCACATGCACCTCCATGAGACCCGCAGGGAAGTGGAGGACTCGATCCGGACCCGGGGGATGACTCCGATTGCCTACCTGGACCGCCTGGGGCTCCTCAATGCCCGTCTCATTGCCGTTCACCTGACGGCTGTCGGTCCGGAAGAGATCCAGCAACTGGCGGATTCGGGCGTGACCGCTGTCCACTGCCCCGAATCCAATCTCAAGCTGGGCAGTGGAATCGCACCCGTGGAGCGGTTCCGCCGCGCAGGGATCCGGGTGGCCTTGGGTACCGACGGCGCAGCCAGCAATGACGACCTCGATCTTTTGGGCGAGATGAAGACGGCGGGCCTCCTGGCCAAAGGCTCGAGCGGCGACCCGACCGCTCTGCCCGCGGGTGAACTCATCCGGATGGCCACCCTGGAGGGTGCTCGAGCGCTTGGACTTGAATCCGAGATCGGTTCACTCGAAGTCGGCAAGAGCGCTGACTGTATCGCCATTGACCTCTCGGCTCAGTCGACGACTCCCTGTCATGACCCGGTCGCGCAGATCGTCTATGCTGCGACCCACAACCAGGTATCCCATGTCTGGATCGCCGGCACCCCGCGCGTGGAAAATGGGCGGCTGGTGCCCGATGAGCTCGAGGCGATCCTCCGCACGACCCGCAAATGGGAAAGCCGGCTGTCCCGGAGCGGAGTCGGGGAAGAGCCGGTCTAGAGGCCCTCGGTGCCCGAGCGCGGTCGCATGGGCTCATCCGGAACCCTGGGGGAAGGGCCCGAGAAGGCGATTTTCATTCCTCCCGCCCCTGCAGAATCGGGCTCCAACACGAGGGTCCGGAGCACGGGGTCCCCGGGGATCCCGATCCGGCAAGCTGCAGCATTCCACGTCGCGCGGAGCATAATTGAAGGGTGATTCGAACGAGGTCTCGATATGCCTTCCGATGCCGAATGCCGAACCCGCCCGGAGGAAGACTCCGGATGGGCCGAGGACTGGTGGGATCCCCAGGGTTCGTACGCCACGCTGCATCACATCAACCCGCTCCGGCTGCGCTTCATCGAGCGTCGGATCCCGCTTTCCGGTCTCCGGGTTGCCGACATTGGCTGTGGCGGGGGACTTCTCACAGAGGAACTTGCCCGGGCCGGAGCCCAGGTGGTTGGGATCGATACGTCATCTGCAGCCATCGAAACCGCCCGGGCCCATGCCCACAGCGCCGGGCTTGCGATCGACTACCGGCTGACCGACGTCCACGCCCTCCGCGCATCGGATCCCCAAGGCTTTGATCTGGTGACCTGTATGGAAATGCTGGAACACGTGCCGGATCCCGCGGCCGTCGTCAGGGACTGCGCGGGTCTCGTCCGGGCAGGTGGCGCGATGATCTGTTCGACGATCAACCGCACGATGGCCAGCTGGATCCTTGCAATCGGGGTTGCCGAGCACCTTTTGGGATTGACCCCCAAGGGACTTCACCGCTACGAACGTTTTGTCCGTCCGGACGAGATCATCGAATGGATGCGGGAAGCCGGTTTCGACCTCACCGACCAGCGTGGACTCTGGTACCTGCCCGGTCTCAAGACCGCCCTCCTGTCTGCCAACTGCTCCGTCAACTATCTGCTTGTCTTCCGGCCGTCCTGACCCGCTTTCCGCACCGGATCTGGTCCTCCTGGATCTGGATGGCACCCTCGTGGATACGCTCGGGGATCTTCACGCCGCCCTGCAACAGGTCTGCCGGACCCATGAACGGTCTGTCCCCTCCCCGGACCAGACGCGGGAGGTGGCCTCGCAGGGTGTCCGTGCCATGCTGAAGCTGGCATGGGGCGACCCGTCGGACGAGTCCGTCCTGGATTCATTGAGAGCGGAGTTTCTGGATTTTTACGCGAGTCACCTGGCTGACAAAACACGCCTCATGACCGGGATCCCAGAGCTCCTCGACCGCTGGCGAAACGAAGCACGGCCCTGGGGGATCGTGACCAACAAACCCACCTTGCTCACCACACCCCTCCTCGAGACCCTCTCCCTCCCCTACCCCCCGGTGGTTGTTGTTTCCCGTGACCTCACGAACCCGCCCAAACCTGATCCCGGCCCCGTTCGGCGTGCACTGGAAAGGGCGGGTTATCCGCCCCACCGATCCGTGTTCGTCGGAGATGCACGGGGAGACATTCAAGCCGGACAGGCCGCCGGGGTCGTTTCGCTGGCTGCACTCTGGGGATATCTGTCACCGGCCGATCCTCCCGAACGCTGGGGGGCCGATGGATTGCTACGGTCCCCTTCCGATCTCATCGCCTGGCTTGCCCGCAACGGCACCCCGTCCGAAGGATTTCATGAACAATCCTGACGTGGGTAACGACGGCCCTTCCATTGGGTCCGGGTGCCCAGTGCATACCGGAAAGCCGAATACCAGGTCATGGCGAGAAAAAGCAGGGCAGCAACCGGAAGAAACAGGCCAGAAAGACGCCACTGGCCGTAGAGGCGAGCCGTGGGAATCATACTGATCGTCATGAGCACCCAGGCCAGCCCTGCGACGAGGGCCGCCTGGGTTTTGAGTATCCCGAACAGGAGTGGAGGGGCCCAGTAAACCGCAACCAAGGCCAGGGTACAGGCCATGAGGAGAAGGGGAGAATAGTTGAGCTGGGTATAGGCTGTGCGGGCCACCATCTGCCAGATTTCAGCGAATCCATGCCGCCGCTGCATGCGAACCGACCGGCTCACCCCGACCCATGTCCCCAATCCCTGTTCCTTGACCAGACGAGCCAGCGTACAGTCATCGATGATCGCACCTCTCAGGCTTTCAAAGGCCCCAACCGTTTTCAACACCTCCCGTCGGGTGAGGATACACCCCCCTGCACCCGCGGCCACTTTCGAGCCCGGACGGTTGGATAGGCGGAACGGATAGATCCACTTGAAGAAGTAGATGAAAACCGGCATGAGCCAGCCGTCCCAGAACCCGCCGCCCCGGGGTGAGGCCATGATGGACAGGAAATCCAGCTTGTCCTGGTGGGCTTTTTCCAGGAGGGAGGGCAGCGTGCCGGGCTCCAGGGTGACATCAGCGTCCAGAAGGAGGATCCAGTCGGTCTGGACACGCCTGAGCCCCCATTCCAGGGCCCAGAGCTTTCCCATCCAGCCGGCTGGAGTTTCAGGAACCTTTTCCACCGAGAGTTTCAAACCGGTCAGGGCAGCCGCCTCACTGGTTCCATCCGTCGAGCCATCGTCCAAAACCATGACCCCGAGGTCAAGTTCCTGCCGGAAAAGTGCATCCAGCGTGAGCGGCAGCGTCTCGGCCTCGTTGCGCGCGGGGATCAGGACGGTCACGGAATCCTCTGCTGTCCGCTCCGGATCGACGGTCAACACCTCCTTCATGCGCCAAGCCTGTGCCGGCCACAACAGGAGAAACAACCAAATCAAAACTGAAAGTGACGCGAGGATCATGGGTATGCCCGTCTACCCGCCGCATTGTACCCAATCCCTCCGCGAGAGGAAGAAGGCGCAATCCCCCTATACTGGACCCAGGCTCCCACCAACCGGATCGGGCATTGGAGGCATCACCCAATGACGTGGCGTACTGCCGGGAACGACTGCGCCCCTGGGGCAGCCGGGCATCGATGATCGTGCATCTGGCCCCGGCGAGCCGGCGTCAATCCCTGCTCGCCGTCTTTGCCCTGGAATCCGAGTGGGAGACCCTGTCGCGCCCGGTCCGGAACCCGGAGGGATGGTCCCACCGCTTTGCGTGGTGGACAGAAGAACTCCGGCGACTTGCGGGCGGATCGCCCACCCACCCGGTGACTCGACTGTTCGTCGCCCAAGGTCTTCATGAAACTCTCGCCCCCGCCCGACTGGAGAAATGCCTCGAGGGGTTCCTCGCGACCCGTTCGCTCTCCGACGCTCCCGGTTTGGCTTCCGAATCGCTCCTTGGGCTTGTGGGGGAATCGCGGGGCCTCTTCCTCGAGGCCAGCCTTCTCGGTGCAGGCCCGGACCTTCCCCAGATGACGTTTGCGACCCTGGCTCTGGCCGACTGGTTGGCGACCTGGAGTTTCCGCAAAGCGGGCCCGGAGGCAGGCGTGCTCCTCGACCGGGCCCGGCGCGCGCTCGCACACGGGAATGCCGATCTGGCTCCGTTCCGCAGAAGGCCTTCCATCTGGCCACTCCGCGTGACTCTCGCACTGACCCGCCTCCAACTGGACGTGGTGGAACGATCCCTCCGCGAACCGGCATCCCGCCGGCCAACAACACGTCCGGGGATTACCGCTACACTATGGGCTGCCTGGAAGGCTGCCCTGTGACCGAGACCCCAAACTTCCCAACCGTGCCCCTGGGCACGGTCTATACCCCGCCCCCTGGCGCGTTCCGCGACCGGCGGATCCTGGTCAGTGGTGCCGGCGGTGGGATTGGGGCTGCCGTCACCCGGGCCTTGGCCCGTGAAAAGGCCCACCTGGTGCTTCTCGGTCCCAACCCGGATGAACTATCGAAGCTCCACGACGAGATCGTCGCCGCAGGAGCGACCCCTCCCCTGCTCCAGGCCATCGATTTCCGGGGTGCCACGGTCGCGGATTTCGAGGATCTGGCAAACGCGCTCGAGACCCAGTGCGGACATCTGGACGGTCTGTTTCACAATGCCGGGATTTTGGGATACCACGGCCCCCTGCAAACCCATCCACCCGAAGCTTGGGTTGAAGTGATGCAGGTCAACCTGCAGGCGCCCTTTGCGTTGACCCGGGCCTGCCTGCCACTTTTGACCCGATCGGAAGACGCCTCCATCGTGTTCACGACCTCCGAATGGGGACGTCGGCCACGGGCTTATGCCGCAGCGCACGGAATCATGGCTGCTGGAGTTGAAAACCTGATGCGCATCCTCGCCGACGAAATGGAGTTCCGTCCCCACCTGCGATTCAATGCCGTGGATCCCGGATGGATCGCGACTGAGTTTGTGGCCGCCCTCTTTCCCGGCCATCCTCCCTCCACCTGGTCACAGCCGGAAGAAGTGACGGGAGGCTACCTCTATCTTTTGGGTCCGGAGAGCCGGGGAATCACGGGTCGGCTTTTTGTGCTGGAACGGCCGTCGGGCCCACCTCCCCAGGTCCCGTAAAAAAGACGTAAAAATAACCGTGTAGTTGTAACCCAGCCTGTCCGTTTGGCTTTATAGTGAAAATCGACTGAGCTTCTCACATTCATCCGGCTGCCACCTTTACAGCGGAGTGGGGGAGTTCTTTTTGACCCGGGGGTTTGGCGATGAAGCTGAGACACGGGGCCGGATGGTCGCTTGCAATTTTCCCACTCCTGCTGGTGAGGGCTCCCCTCTGCGCCCCCATGACCGGGGGGCCGTATCTCGGCTCTGCCCTTCTGGCCCGGACCAATCCATGGCAAAAACTGCGGGATCCAACCCGCCAGGCGCATCTGTGGCTACCCCTGCCAAGGTCTTTCTCGGAACGCCCATCCGGTCTCTCAGGCTCGCTGTGGGCGGTCCACTCCTCCCGAATCCCCACCCCTCTCGGTTCATCCTCGAGAGCGTGGGCAGAACCGTCGGGCCGCCGGATCGATCCCTCCCGCAAACCTTCCTTCCTCTGGATCCATTCACGCAAGAGTGCCGCCCATCTCGTTGAATGGACGGTTGCACTGTCCCCGCTTTTTGCCTTGACGGCCAGTTCCTTCCTGGATCACCGTTATCCCCCCAACGATGCCCCCGGCATGTGGCAGCGCAGCTACCAGCTGGACCTCGAGCATGGCGTCATGGCGATCGAGGGAGCCGGTGCGCTCTGGTTGGGCGGGCGAAGCCGGTTGGGTCGAACTTTCTGGCAGGCCCTCGACTCATCCCTCTTCACGGCCATCACGACCACGGCCCTCAAGTATGCATTCAGCCGGGCCCGGCCCTTCCAGTCATCGAACCCTCACGACTTTTTCCAGGGTAACTGCTGTCAGAGTTTCCCGAGTGGCGAAGTGGCGTTCCAAGCCAGCTTTGTTACCCCCTTCATTGCCGAATATGCTCCCCAAAATCCCTGGGTCTGGGGTCTCGAAGTGCTACCCCTCTACGATGCCCTGGGCCGGATGCGGGCCCGCGGTCACTGGCAGACGGACGTGATCGCCGGTTGGGCCATTGGTACCGCCTGGGGCATCTACGCCCACGAGGAAAAGCAACCTTTCGTTCTCGGGTTATTGCCAGGCGGCTTTATGGTCGGCCTGCATGAGACTTTCTGAGGTAGGGCCATGAAGCGCAAAATCCGATTCCACCGCGCCCACGGGATCTGCCTGTTCCTCCTCCTTTTCTGTGCAAGCCTGACCCCGTCCCAGGCCACCCCCCCGGTCACGAACTTCAACCTGGACGAACCCGGCTGGTCATTGGGTCTGGGGTTTGTAAGCCTTGCGATGCCCTACCAAGGTGCGCCCCGGTGGAGCCGCTTCATTCCCCTCTTCAACGTCAGCACACAAAACGGGTTCTACCTGCACGGCCTCACGATCGGGTGGCACCTCTGGCAGCCGACCAAGGACTGGACGATCGATCTCGTAGCTGAACCGGAACTGCTGCATTACGACGGGTACATGAGCCCGACATTCTACGGACTGTCCCCACGGCTGGCCTCGGCCATGGGGGGTGTGGACCTTGTCTACCGCCAACCGGGGTTCGGAGTCCGGACCACGGTACTCACCGATCTTCTGGGGCGCAACCACGGCCAGAAAATCCGCGCCACGCTGTTCACCCGTCTGGCGGGAGACTGGCCGATCTTCCCTGCCATCCGTTTCTTCGTGGTCCCCAAGGCAGGGATCGAATGGGAAAGCGGAAATCTCATCAACTACTACTTCGGCATTCCTGCAAGTGAGGCCAATGCCCGACATCCCTCCTATGCGCCCGGGTCAGCCCTGAATGAGCTGATCGGCGTCGATGGAGGCCTCGAACTCGGTTCCCACTTCACCTTGGTGGGAGCACTGGAGTACGAATGGTACGGCACGGCCATCCGCCAGAGCCCGCTCGTAGACCAGGCATCCGGCCTGAATGAGCTGATCGGCCTCTACTTCCGTTTCCGCTAGGGAACGCCCCCCGGAGCCACCGGAAGGTGGCTCCGGATCGCGAAGCCCCAGAATGCTCAGGAAGCCTTCTTGGCACCCATGGGTAAGCAGTTTTTCCCACAAAGCGCATGAAGGGCTGATCCCGCCGAAATGTAGATCGCAACCAGTGACCAGAGCAACTGGAGGTATCCCCCGACGGTGAGAAAACCCCGCGTGCCCGTGTACTCAAAAATGGCAATGGCGAAGGTGGACAACCAGGCCAAGAGGAGGAAAAACATGTGCATGAAGGGATGGCTCTTCAGTGAACCGAACCAGAGGAAAAACCAGAAAAAGGCCCAGAGCAGGTAAAACCAACCGACCAAGACTGGTGCATTCATCATGGAGCCGGTTTCGTGTGAATAGTTCGGAAGTGAAAAAATCAGGGCAATCAAGCTGAAGGCAAAAAACACGAGTCCGTCAAAGGCATGTTCTCCGCCTTGCACGCTCAAAATGGAGAGGATCAGAAGGACGATACCAACCGCCAGGATGAGCCCTCCGAAGACCATGTCAAAGTCGGTATTCGTAAAACCCACCGGTTTGAGTGCCGTGAGCCAGAGCGTGAGCCCGATCGTAAAAAAGCCAATCGACGAGAGGATGGAGTTTCTACTGTTCATCAAATTTTCCTCCAGCAAGTTGATTTTAAGGAGTCCACCCGGAGGCCCAAAAAATCGGGCGCCCCGTGTCCCAAAATCTAGACTAGAAAAGGAGCAGACGCAATGGCCGTTATTTTTTTAATAAACTTATATATAACATATACTTATATAATATTCCTAATGTAGATAATTTAGTTTCCAAAAAAGAAAGTTTCAAGAATTTGCTATTGTTAATCAATAAAATATGCTTTTATTTAGAAGTTCTGTCTAATCTTTGTGCCCTGAATCCTCCTGAGTTCCTCGTACAGCTGCCGTTCCCGCTCCGAGTGGGGTTTCTCCGCCACAATCTTCACCCGCACCCAAAGGTCACCGGCCTCCCCGGATGGCTTCGTCATCCCTTTCTTTTCCAGCCGGAAACTTTGTCCCGAACTTGTCGCCGGCGGAATCCGGAGACGAACGCGTCCGGCAAAGGTTGGGGTCTCAACCTCTGTACCCAACACGGCTTCCGCCGGGGTGATCGGGACTTCCATCTCGAGGTGGTCATCGACCGGACGGAACAACGGATGGGGCAGGAGACGGATGGTGATCTGAAGATCCCCTCCTCCCGACATCCGGTTCCAGCCACGCCGGGAGCGGATGGGGACCCTCAGTTTCTGGCCATTGTGCGCACCCTTGGGAATCCGGATCCTGATTTTCCGCCCGTCGATCTCGAAAACCCGCTCGGTCCCCCTTGAGGCTTCCTCCAGGGTGATTTCCACCTCGGCCTGGAAGGCCGGCGGGGCTTTCATACGGGCCCCATCTTCCGTCCGGAAACCGGAATTCCCCGGATTCGCCCCGAAACCCGAAAAAATCTGCTCGAACAGGTCCGAAAAGGACATGCCGCTGAAGTCCCCACCCCCGCCGTAACGTCGTTCCCAATCAGGAGGCGGCTTGAAGTTCTGTCCCGGCTGGTAACTGCCGAGCTGGTCATAGGCCTTCTTTTTTTCCGGGTTGCTGAGCACTTCATACGCCATGGAAATGTTCTTGAAGCGTTCCTCCGCTCCGGGCTCTTTTGAAACATCCGGGTGGTATTTTCTGGCCAGCTTCCGGTAAACCCGCTTGATCTCGTCGACCGAAGCATCCCGCTTGACTCCCAAAATCTGGTAGTAATCCTGGTATTCCATCGCTTTCGCCTACCGCTCAGGGCGTCGGGGAGCCCGCCGGTCTCCGTGGCGGGGTTGCCTTGAAATTCAGGCGGAAGACCGGATGGCCCTTGAGCGACCTGCCGGTCACAACACGGGATGCGGTGAAGCGAACACGGGAGAGTGCATTCTCTCCCCTGGCTGGCGACCAGCGGGCTTCCAGCAGGTAGTGGAGTCCGGACCCAAAGCGGGCTTGAGCTCGCATGGCATCCCGGGCCTCCAGGCGGACCGTCACCGGCAGCCGTTCCATGGGAACCTGCCGCACCCAGAGCGGCGCGCTGTGCATGTTGTCGGTCCGGACCAGGACAAACAGGGTTCCGCCCCGGATTTCCCCGGCGAGTGCAGGATCACGGCCGATCCGGAAACCGATCGCCTCAGGTTCCCACAAAACCGGCAAGCCCCCCCCCAAAGCCACGATCCGTTCCTCAACCAGACGAGTGAAGGCCGGAGGCAATCCGCCCAGCTCGAGCAGCTGCCGGAAGCGCTGGAGGGCCAGGGCCCGGTCATGCCCGACCATCAGGGCCAAAAGCCCGCCGTACCAAAGTGCCTTCGAGTTGTCCGGCCGTAGTTCCAAAACCCGGTTGAAGATCGAGTCTTCGGTGGCATCCAGAAGATCGGGGTGCTCGAGAACCAGACACTCCCCGTAACCCGCGAGGGCAGAGGCCGATTGTTGTTGACCCGGCAATTTGAGGATCGTGGCATAGGCTTCCGCCGCTTGCGCATAATGTCCCATCATGATCTGGGCCCGGGCATAGAGCCGCCAGCCCGCAAGATCCGCAGGATGCTTTTTCAGGTGGAGGGCAAAGTGGTCGATGGCCCGGTCCAGGTTGTAGCGGCTGGCGGCACGCACACCCAGGACTGCACTTCGCCAGTTGCCCCAGGTGAGAAAGAGGAGCGGAGCGGCGATAAAAAGAACCAGGAGAAAGGGCCAGGCTGGGGTCCGAACCCGGTGTAGAACTTTGACAGTTGCCCGACTGCTCCCGGCGGTTGGAATCTCGATATTGCGCAACGCGTCCTGGCGAGCCCAATCCAGCTCAGACGGACTGAGATCCCCACTGGTCACCTCCTCAGCCAGCTCGCGAAGGGTGTGCTGCCTTAGGGACTGCTTGAAATCCTCGTCAGCCGTTCCGGACACTCGCCGGGCATGTCGGAGCGGCCAGGCCACAATCAGCCCGGCCAGGACGGTCATCAGGACGGCTATCAAAAGGAAAATCATGACGCCGGTGTCCTCCCGTGTTCGCGCTTGTACAACCTGCTTTTCTGGCGGATGAGCAACAGGATCATGGTCAGGCCAATCAGCAGGAGGGCGAAGGGTCCAAACCAGAGCAACCAGGTATCGGGCTGCACGGGCGGCTTGTAGAGCACGAAATCCCCGTAGCGACGGGTCAGGTAGCGCTTGATGGCCGCGTTGGTGGCTCCCGCAAAGAGCAGTCGGCGGACTTCATATCGCAGATTGGCGGCCAGGGGGGCCGGTGAGTTGGCAATATTCTGGTCCTGGCAGACCAGACAGCGGATTTCCTCGGTTAGGTGCTGGTAGCGCCGTTCCAGGACGGGATTGGCGAGAGGCGGGTGATTTTCGACGGCACGGGCGGCATTGGCCAGAAGGAATGCCATAAGCAAGACAGGCAAAATGCGGATCCGGTTCATGATACCGATTCGTCAAGCCTGAGCCGTTGCACCAGCGGAAGAATGGTCCGCCGGGCCACAGGCTGGGGAATCGGGCCCACGTACTTGTAACGGATGTGGCCGTGAGGTCCCACCACGAAGGTTTCCGGCGTACCGTAGACCCCCCAATTGATGGTGGCGAGCCCCCTCCGGTCATAGGCCACCTGCACATAGGGGTTGCCATATTTTTTGAGATAGGCCAAGGCCGGGATACGGTGATCCTTGTAATCAAGGCCGATGATCCGGACTCCATGCCGCTGGAGCCAAAGCAGGGTCGAGTGTTCATACTGGCAGGAAACACACCAGCTCGCCCAGACATTAAGCAGCGTGACATGGTTTTTGAAAACCAGGCGGGTCACCTGGCGGTCCGGATGGGCCAGTCGGGGCAAGGTCAGGGGTGGGGCGGGTCTTCCGATCAGGGGGGAGGGAATGATCGAAGGTTGGTGTGATAGGCCCGCCCAAAGCGCGACCAACAGCCCGGCCACCAAGACGAGCGGGATCACCCCGATCAGGTAGCGCGACTTTTTCTTCACGGAGATTCCTCTTCCGCCTGATCCGGAGAGTTTGAGGAATCCTCAATCGGCAGGTACGGACGGACTTCGAGGGCAATCCGGTAACGGCGGTCCGCCAAGGCCAAAAGTCCGCCCAGAGCCATCAGTAATCCGCCCAGCCAGACAAAAATGACCATCGGTTCATAACGGAAACGGAGACTCCATTTTCCCTGGCCCAAAGGATTGCCAAGCGAGACAAAGAGGTCATGGAGCCCTCCCCCGACGATGGCCGCGTTGGTGGTGGTGCCGCCATCAGGGAAGAAGTGCCTTTTTTCCGGATGAACCACCGCGAAGAGACGACCCTGATGAAAGATAGAAAAGGTGGCCCGAACCCCGGTCCAGTTGCGCCCCCGAGCCGGCCCGATGGCATCAAAACGGTAGCGGAAACCCGCCATCCGATAGGACTGGCCCGGTTTCAGAGGCATGTCGCGCCACACGCCGAGGGTCGTACTGACCGTAATGCCGAGAATGATGACGCCAACACCAAAATGGGCCAGGCTCATGCCGAGCACGCCATTCGGCAGGCGCACCGGTTCCCTCCGAAAACGAAGCCAGAGCCTCCTGATCGGTTCGACGAAAGCGGTCAGAAGTACCCAGGATCCAAAAAGTACGCCCAGCCACGTCATGGGCGGCCAGTGGGAATCAAAAGCCAGAAGCAGCAGCAGAAGACAGACCAGCAGCCACAGGAGCGCGGAAATCCAGAGACGCCTGAATAATGCACGCAGTGAGCCGCTTTTCCAGCTCAGGTACGGTCCAATCCCGATCAGGATAAACAAGGGAAACATGATCGGGATGAACACATGGTCGAAATAAGGCGGCCCGACCGACAGACGGCCGAGCCCGAAGACCTCGATGAACAGGGGGTAGATGGTCCCGATGAATACGGCCGCTGCACCGGCCACGAGTAGGATATTGTTGAAAAGAATCAGGGTTTCCCGTGAAAGAAAGCGGAACCCGCCGCCGTCTTCCCAGAGCAGCGGCGCGCGCCAGACATAGACCGCGAGTGCGAGTGCCGACATCACGCCCAAAAGCACGAGGATGAACATTCCACGCCGGGGATCCATGGCGAAGGCGTGGATGGAAATCAAAACCCCGGACCGGACAAGAAAAGTCCCGAGGAGGCTCAGTGAAAATCCGGCAATGGCCAGCAATGCCGTCCAACTCTTGAAGGCGCCGCGCTTTTCGCTCACCGCAAGGGAATGGATCAGGGCCGTGGCAATGAGCCAGGGCATGAAGGATGCATTCTCGACCGGGTCCCAGAACCACCATCCGCCCCATCCCAACTCGTAGTACGACCAGAAACTGCCCAGGACAATGCCGACCGTGAGAAAGATCCAGGCGGCCAACGTCCAGGGACGGGTCCAGCGTGCCCAGGCGGCATCCATCCGTCCCCCGATCAGGGCCGCGACCGCAAAAGCAAAAGCCACGGACAAACCCACGTAGCCCATGTAGAGCATCGGTGGATGAATGACCAGGAGGGGATCCTCGAGAATCGGATTCAAGGTGCCCCCATGCAACGCCGGAGGCAGCAAGCGGACAAACGGGTTCGAAGTGATCAGGGTAAAGAGAAAAAACCCGCAGGCGATGGCGCCCAGGACACCCAGCACACGATTGGCAAAAACCACCGGCAACTTCCTGCTGAACACGGCAACCATCCCCGTCCAGAGGGCGAGCACGAGCATCCAGAGCATCATGGAGCCCTCGTGTGCCCCCCAAACTCCCGCGACCCTGTAGAAAAACGGCATCAGCGCATTCGAGTATTTCGCCACGTAACGGACCGAGTAGTTGCTCGTGACGAACAAATCGGTGAGACAGCCGTACGAGAGGGCCATGAAGAACAGCTGGCCAAAAGCCGCAGGGCGGGTTATGGCCATCCATCTTAGACGCCCCGTTCCGGCCCCCGCGAGACCGAAAAAGGTCTGGCTGGCCGCCATGAAGAAGGCCAGGATCAGGGCATAGAGGCCGATTTCGGCGATCATGCGCCTGGAGCTTCCCGCAGGGAGCGTTGCAGCGCCAACATTTTCTGGTGCGGGACGGGCGGCTTCGCTCCATGGATCCCGGGCGGCATGTACTTGGCGCTATGCTTGGCCAATACCTGAGTGGCCAGAAATACGCCGTTGACCAGCTGCCCCTTGACGACGATCCCCTGCCCCACGCGGAACAAATCCGGCAGGATCCCGGTATAGACGACGGGCACCGTATGATGGTAGTCGGTCAAGACAAAATGCACGGTCATACTTCCTCGCTTCCGGTGGACACTGCCCGGGGCGACGATTCCGCCCAGGCGGAAGGCACCATGGGCCGGGGCACGCCCATCGGCCAGTTGCGTGGGGGTAATGTAATAAAGCAGATCGCCGTTGAAGGCGCGCAAGGCAAAGGCCACCGCTGCTGAAACGCAGACGAGCATGAGCAGCACCATCACGAGTCGCTGGTGTCGACGGGTCATGATCGGATTTCCTCCTCGGTGGAACGGGACTCGCGAACCTCCCGGTGAGCGGCCTTCTCGCGGAGATGGGCCCAGTAAATGTTGAGCAGCATGACGACCAACCCAAACCCGAATGCCGGCCACACAAAAAGACCGAACCGGCCCATGGTCACGAATTCATGCCAGGACGTCATGACCCGACCACCTGTTGGGCCCAGTCACGGTCGGCCTCCCGCAGGAGGAGCTCGGAGCGGGTTCGCCACAAGACGAGCCAACCGTAATAAAACATGAAGCCCGCCATCAGGGCGAGAAGCGGCCAAAGCATGGAAGGCGCAATCTCCGATGTGAGCCCCTTGAAACTGGATCCCTGGTGCAGGGTCTGCCACCAGTCAACGGAATAATGAACGATCGGCACATCGATGGCCCCGACCAGGGCCAGGATCGCAGCCGCCTTGTCGCCAGTTTTCTGGTCTTCGAACGAACGGTTCAGGGTAATCACCCCCAAGTACAGGAAAAACAGAATGAGTTCAGACGTGAGTCGAGCATCCCAGACCCAGTAGGTTCCCCACATCGGCTTGCCCCAGAGGGAGCCTGTCACCAAGGCAACTGCCGTGAATGCGGCACCCAGCGGAGCGGATGCGGCGGCCACGGCATAAGCCAGGCGCATGCGCCAGACCAGGGCGATAAAACTGCATACCGCGATCACCATGAACACGAACAAGGACATCCAGGCACTCGGAACATGCACGTACATGATCCGGAAACCATTCCCCTGCTGGTAGTCAGGTGGAGCAAGCCACAGACCGCCATAGAGTCCCGCGAGAATCAGGATCAAGCCGATCCAGGCAAAGGCGCGGCCCCAGGGCTTGGAAATCTGGTAGAAATAAGGTGGTGATCCCAGACGGTGGAAAAAGGTCTTGAGGGTCATGGTGACTCAGGTCTCATAGCTGATGCGCAGGGCGGCGGAAATGGCTTTGGGCACGATGCCCACCGTGAGAAAGAACAACGTGGCCAGAAGATAAAGGGCCGGGCGCGGATCCAGCTGCCGTGCCGCAAGTATTGCACTATGGGCCCCAAAAATCAGAATCGGGGTGGCAATCGGCAGGAACAAGATGGCAATGAGCATGCTGGACTGTCGCAGGGTCAAGGTCAAAGCCGCCCCCAAAGCCCCCAGAAAACAAAGCGTCACCGTTCCAAGGAAAAGACCGATCATGAGAATCCCGAGCCCACGGAGGGGAAATGACAACCAGAGAACCAAAAGCGGACTGATGAGCAACAGCGGCAGGGAAGTCACCGTCCAGAAGGATGCGACCTTGAAAAGCACCCGGAGTTCCAGCGAGGTCGGGCTGAGGACCCATTGTTCGAGAATGCCCTCCTCATGATCATGACGAAACAACGACTCGAGTCCAAGAAAAACAGCCAGCATGGCATCCACCCAGATGATCCCGGGCGCCATCCGGGCCAAGAGATGGCCCTTGGGGTTCAGGGTCAGTGGAAACAGGAAAGCCACGATCGAAAAGAAAACAAGCGGTAGCATCACCCGGCGCCGCTCGCGCCAGGAAATCCCGAGTTCGGTCCGGAAGAAAAACAGCCAGGGATTCATGGGGACCGGCCCAGGGCAATTTCTCCCGCCGGAGCGATCCAGCGCGCCAGACTCTGGTGGGTCGCCACGAGTGCCATCCCGCCCTTCTCGAGGTGAAGCCGGAAATGACTGAAAAAGCGTTCCACACCCTCCCGATCCAGTGCCGTCGTCGGTTCATCCAAAAGCCAGAGAGGTGCCGGGAAAGCATGCAGGCGTGCCAAGGCGGCACGCCGGCGCTGTCCCTGCGAGAGCCGGTCGCAAACGATCTGTTTCAGGTGCTGCAAACCATAAAAACTCATGCTTTTCTCGATTTCATCGAGGGGCTCGCGGATCCCCCTGAGTGCAGCGAAAAGGCGCAGGTTCTCGCCGATGCTGAGCAGGCCTTTGAGACCATCGGTATGGCCCAGGTAAAGGGCGCGCGCATGGTGCGCTTCTTCCTTCTGGGGATTGAAGGCCACACCGTTCCAAAACACTTCGCCGGTCTCCATTCGCCCCAATCCCGCAAGGCTCCTTAACAGGGTGCTTTTCCCGGACCCGTTAGGCCCGGTGAGTTCGAGGTAGCTTCCCGGCTGCACCCCAAAGCTGAGTGAACGGGCAAGCAGTCGGCGGCCCCGACGGAGTTCGAGAGCACGTGCTTCCAAACCCGGGCCCGCTCCCCTGTTCATTCAGGGTCGGCCCGGATGCAAAATCTGGAAAGCCATGGTTGAAGTGTCCTGTATTCCAGGGCACCCCAATTATAGCCGAGGCCCACCTTGAGGTTTGATCCGGCCCAACCGGGCAGCCTTTCAATCCGGATGGGAAAACCGCCCCGCTAGAAGGCTGACGACTCCATGACTGTAGGGCTCACCTCGGGTGCCAGAATGGCCATGGCGTAGGCGTCGGCACGAGGAAGAATGCTTGTGAGGTAGAAACGGGTCACGGCCTGCTTGTGCTTCTGCCAGCGGGGATCGATGGAAACTGCCGAATCCGAAGACAACGCGGCACAGGTTTCGAGCAGGAGCCACCCCCCCAAAACCGTCCCGGCCATCATCATGAGAGGGTAAGCCACCACGCCGGGATAGTAAGGATCGGCGGCGGCACCCCGGAGCACCTGCTCCACGCATGTCCGCAACCGTTCCAAACGGTCCTTGAGAAGCTGCCTCGGTCCGGCCCACGTAGAAAAGCGGTCACGGGCCAGGGATTCGCGAATCCGCTGGTCAAGCGCCAAGAAGGTCTGTCCCCGATCCCTGAGAATTTTGCGGCCCACGAGATCCATCGCCTGGATGCCGGAGGTTCCCTCGTAAATCGTGAGAATCCGGGCATCTCGATACAGCTGGGCCACGCCCGTTTCCTCTATGTACCCCATGCCGCCGTGAACCTGGATGGCAAGCGAGGCCACCTCCTGGGCAATTTCCGTGGCAAAACCCTTGGTGATCGGGGTCAGAAACGCCATCAGGCGCTCGTTCTCCAGACGTCTTTCGGGATCCGCTGCATGACGGGACCAGTCCAGTGCATAAAAGGCCCAGAAAGAAAGTGCGCGTGCGGCCTCCGTAAGACCGGCCATGGTGAGAAGC
The DNA here is from genome assembly GCA_027320085.1 of Pseudomonadota bacterium. Taxonomy (GTDB): domain Bacteria; phylum Pseudomonadota; class Gammaproteobacteria; order JAKAQQ01; family JAKAQQ01; genus JAJZIH01. Next base: position 117,399 of record DAHVLZ010000038.1, on the reverse strand, counting down.
ATGCGCCTGACATCCGGATGGGCGAGGATGGGAACCGGGTCATCCCCAGCCTTGAGATCCTTACCCTGTGGACGGATCCGGGCATAGTCCAAGGCTGCCTGATAGGCACGCTCCGCAATTCCCACACCCTGTTGGCCGACGGCCAGGCGGGCCCGGTTCATCATGATGAACATGTGCTCGATGCCGCGGTTCAACTCACCGATCTGTTCGGCCCGAGCCCCCGGCCCCCCCTGACCCTCCCCATATTGCATGACGCACGTTGGCGAGGCATGGATCCCGAGCTTGTGTTCGATGGACAGTGCCCGAACCTCGTTCGCTGTCCCCGGCGGATCCGGAGGAAGCCCGAAGCGGGGCACGACAAACAAGGTGAGACCGCGGGTCCCGGGCGGCGCACCTGGCGTCCGGGCCAGCACCATGTGCACGATATTTTCGGTCAGATCATGTTCCCCATAGGTGATGAAAATCTTCTGCCCCACAAGCCGGAAGCCGGCCCCTTCCGGAGTCGCGAGACTTTCAATGCGCCCCAAGTCAGAACCCGCCTGGGGTTCGGTGAGGTTCATGGTGCCGCTCCACTCGCCGGATACCAGATGGGGCAGATAGCGGTTTTTCTGATCCTCATGGCCACAAAGAAGCAGGGTCTCAATCGCCCCCTGGGTCAAAAGTGGACAGAGCGCGAAAGCGAGATTCGCCCCCTGCCACATCTCGCTCAATGCGGCGGCGACCACCTCCGGGAAACCCTGCCCACCATAACGGGGATCAGCCGAAACCGCGTTCCAGCCTCCGGCCACGAAGGCCCGGTAGGCCTCACGAAAACCAGCCGGCAAAACGACCCCTTTCGGGGTCATCCGGGCCGGTTCACGATCGCCCACGGGGTTGAGTGGCGCCAGGACTTCGCGGGCAAACCGGCTGCCCTCTTCGAGGACGGCTTCCACGACGGGGAAGTCGAGTTCCTGAAAGCCGGGCTGTGCAAACAGTCCGTCCAAGGGACAGATCGTGGTCAGCAGAAGGCGGTAATCCTCAAGCGGCGGCTCGTAACTCATGGGTAAATCCTTTGGGGTCTTGTTGAACTGTTCGAGGTCAAGTCCGGAGGGTTCTTCGACAGGAGCTCTTAGTATAGCTGTCCACTCCCCTTATCGGATTTGTGTATGGAAATCCAAAAGCCGCTAATCTAGACGGAAGTGCAGCACCGGGAGTGATCCGTGGCGATTCAACCGACTGATCCTGGATATGAGCGCCCTCCTTGGGCGCAGATCGCCATCACCGGTCTCCTCGCCTGTGTCTCGATCCTTTCCGGACCTGCATTCGGAGCCCCGCTCTCGTGTCGGCGCCAGTTTCCCATGCGGCTTTTCACCGGCCGGCCACCACTCGGCGGATATCCACCCCATAGTTTTTCATGGGATCCGGATGGCCGGGCCATCGCCTACCTGATTCATGCGAAAAGGCGCGGTTATGAACGGCTCCGGGTCGTTTCTGCCTCTTCCGGACACGTCGTTTTTCAGGCCGGCCCGGCATTGCTGGGCCGGGCCCTGCGATCGAATGCCTCGATCCGGAACGAACGTCTGAAGGAATGGAGCACACGCTACGGGCACGTGAACTATCGCTGGTCGCCCGACGGACATCATCTGCTCCTGATCAACGGTCAGGCGATTTTGGAACTCAATCTCCGGACGCGACGACTGCGTACCCTGGTCCGGACCAAGGGGTGGGTCACCCAGTATCGGCTTTCCCCCCACGACCACTGGTTGAGTTACGTGGAAGGCCATGAAATCCGGCTGGTCAACATGGCGGCAAAGAACAGTCGCCCATTCGACTTCTTCCCCGCTCAAACGGGTTTCCGCATCGGAGCCCTGGACTGGACTTACCGGGAAGAACTGGGCCTGCGCTCCGGTTACGCGTGGTCACCCCAGGGCCGAAAGTTGGCATTTATCCGGTTCAACGAAAGGGGGGTCCTGCGTTTTCCCCTGGTCAACTACCTCAAACAGCAACCGACCCTGTACTGGCAGCGTTACCCGGAACCGGGTGCCCCCAATCCCCGGGCCCGACTCGGTGTCTACGATACCCGGACGAAGCACGTCCGGTGGTTCCATCTGCCCGGCCTCAAAACCGGCTATCTGGCCCGTTTTGGCTGGTACGCCGGCGGCCGTGCGCTTTATGCCGAGGTACTCAACCGGCCACAAACAAGACTGTCCCTGTTCCGGATCAATCCGTCCAACGGAGCGCTCCGGGTGCTGCTCCGACTCCGGGATCCCTATTGGATCAATGTCCACAATGATCTGCACTTCCTCCCTCACGGCGGATTCATCTTCGGTACGGACCAGCATGGCTGGCATCATCTCTATCGATTCAACCGAAAAGGTCGGGAGGTGGCGGCCCTCACGCCCGGACCGTACAACGTAACCCGCCTCCTTGGCGTATCCAAGCGGCAGCGGACGATCTATTACCTCGCCTCACCAGGAACCGGCCCCCGGACCGAACGCATCGAATCGGTGTCCTTCGATGGCCGGGACCGGCGGATCCGTTTCCCGGCACGGGGCAGCGAAAATGCCGTCTTCTCACCCAAAACCCGTTATGTACTGCTCACCGATTCCACGCGGAAGACGCCCCCCGTCTATACCGTGCGTGCAGTCGCCGGCCGGAGCCAATGGACACTCTTCCGGAGCCGGTTGCCGCAAAACCTGGATCTCCGTGCGCCCCGGTTCTTGCGCATTCCCTCCGCAGATCCCGCCGTGGCCATCAATGCTGAAATCCTGGACCCGCCCGGCTTCGGTTCCGCAAGCCACGCGCCGGTCGTCATGTATCAGTATGGCGGGCCCGATGTGCCGGCCCTGATCAACCGCGGTTGGAACCCGTGGATCGTCTACGAAGACCGCCTTGCCTGTGAGGGTTTTGTCTTTTTCGAGGCGGATAACCGCGCGGCCAGCACGTTCAGCCATACCGCTCAGGGCGCCATCAAGGATCACCTGGGCCGGCTTGAGCTGGCCGACCAAGAGGCGGCCGTCCATTGGCTACGCCACCAGACCGGGATCAATCCGAGGCGCATCGGAATCTGGGGTTGGAGTTACGGCGGATACATGACCCTTTACGAGCTGACCCACGCACCGACCGTCTGGCGGGCCGGCATTGCCGTGGCTCCCGTGACCCGGTGGCAGGACTACGACTCGATTTACACCGAGCGCTACATGGGGACGCCACAAAGCAACCCGACCGGCTATCGGCAAAGTTCAACCGTTGCCCGGGCTGCCCACCTCCAGGCCAGACTGTTGATCGTGGCGGGAACCGGCGACGACAACGTGCATTGGCAGAACACACTCCAGTTTATCGAGGCCCTGATCAGATCGGATCGCCCCTACCACCTGCTCGTCTTCCCGAACAACACACATGTACTGGCCGGGACCCATACCCGACTTGAACTGTTCCGGGGCATGAACCGATTTTGGGAACGCAATCTCGCGCCCCGGTTTCGGGGCCGGTGAGCCAAGCCCGCGCCCGCCCCGTGCGTGAACCACCCAAAGGCCGGAGGCTTACGCGGCAGATTCGGTCATGCCGGGAACAAGGGGGTCCCGTTTGACTTGTGCCAGATCTGAATCCCCGACCAGATCTCGGTGGCGGATTCCGCATACCAGAAGAGGTCGCGGTCTTCCGGATCAATCACGCCTTCCTCAACCAAGAAATCAATATCGATGGCTCGACGCCAGTAGGATTCGCCGACCAAGATGACCGGGACCGGGATCATTACCCGCGTTTGAATCAGGGTCAAGGTCTCCAACAGTTCGTCCAGGGTTCCAAACCCGCCCGGGAAGACCACCAGCGCTTTTGCCCGCAACAGGAAATGAAGCTTCCGGGTCGCAAAGTAGTGGAAGCGGAAACAGAGACCCGGATTGATATAGGGGTTGGGGTACTGTTGGTGAGGTAGACGGATGTTGAGCCCGATGGACTCGGCCCCGGCCTCGCAGGCTCCGCGATTTGCAGCCTCCATGATTCCGGGTCCTCCACCGGTCATGATCCAGATCCGTGTCGGGTTCCGATTCTCGGGACAGCAGGCGACTTCCCGGGCAAAGGCCCGGGCAATCTCGTAGAAATGGCTTTTGGCCAAAAGACGCTCGGCCACTGCACGCTGTTCAAGATATCCTGACTCTTCCGGCGAGGCGGCCCGATCACGCTCGAGTCGCCGCAATTTCTCGCGAGCCATTTCCGGTTCACAAAGCCTCGTGCTCCCGAAAACCACAATGGTGGCCTCGATGCCCCGACTGACCAGGATGGACTCCGTTTTTTGGTAATCCAGCTGAAGACGGATTCCCCGGGCTTCTCGGCGGCTCAAAAAGGCCGGGTCACGAGTCGCTTCCAGGTAACTCGGTTCGTTCTGTAACAGGGCGACCCGTTCTGTCACACCGGGCAGTTCGCTTGTCGTTCGGGGGATCTCGTCCGGCAAGGGGACGCTTCGGTTTTTCGGATTCGGCGGCTTGGGGATTCGGGTCACGGCACACTCGCATGATGGGACGGCCAAAGCGGCCAGAACAGGGCATACGTCTTTGGATTATAGTGCTCTCCCTGAAGCCTCTTCCGCATCACCCCGCGTAGCAAGGCGGTCAACCCCGCGGAAAACAATTGCCACCCCCTCCCCGTTTTGCTATGATCCGCATAAGGCGGGAATAGCTCAGTTGGTAGAGCGCAACCTTGCCAAGGTTGAGGTCGCGAGTTCGAGCCTCGTTTCCCGCTCCACCTCCGCCTGGCGAAAATTCTAGAATACGTCGTCTGGGCCAGGTGGCAGAGTGGTCATGCAGCGGCCTGCAAAGCCGTCTACGCCGGTTCGATCCCGACCCTGGCCTCCACCCTTCCGTCAAGCGGGAGTACTGCCCATGCCCAGGTGGCGAAATCGGTAGACGCAAGGGACTTAAAATCCTTTGGCCATAAGGCCGTGCCGGTTCGAGTCCGGCCCTGGGCACCAAGATACATCTCAAGGAACGACCGCACCTCCCAGAGCCCACCGCGCTACTCTCCTCATTCGGGACCCGATTGAATCTCCGGCCGTGAGCGCCCCCCACTCGGTTGAATCCCTTCGTGACGGATTCTCGGTATCTGTTCAGCCCCCTTTCGGTGATCCCTGAATCCCGACCAGACGGTGCAGACGGGGGTGGTTGATGCCTGCCCTCTCAACCCCGTCGGGGGTGACGCTGGAGGTGGAGGATCACCCATTTCTCAATGGTCCGATAGTAAAGCTCGAGCTGCACCGGATCCTGCGGCAGATGGTAGGCACCGGGGATTCCGATGAACTTGACCGGCACATGACGGCTGGCCAAGGCGTGGTACAGGGCAAAGGATTCGGTAATCGGCACGGTGATGTCGGCCGTACCGGACAGGATCAGCGTTGGCGTGGTGATCTGCCCCGCATAGGTGATTGGCGAGTCTTGGATGTACAAGGCGGCACTTCTGGGATTCCATGGACTGCCACCCAGCGAATCGCGGACCCAGGCGAGATTTCCGGCACCGGAGAGCTCGTACTCTTGGGTCCAGTCCACAACCCCGTCTGCCACCAACGCGCAACGCCAGAAATGCTGATGCGAGATCAGCCAGGCGGTCATGTAACCCCCGTAGGAATGTCCCACCGCTGCAATGCGTTTCGGATCAACCAGCCCCCTGTCCTCCAACATGCGGATACCGGAAATCACATCACGGTCGGGACCCCTCCCGGGATCACGGTAGATGGCATGTTCATGGGCATTACCCAGGTTGTCACTCCCCCGGTAGTTGGGCTCAAATACCAGAAAGCCATGCGCGGCAAAGAGGTCACGCAAGGGCCCAATTTCATCCGCGTCGAAATTTTCGGTTGATGCAGCCTCCGGGCCACCATGGCTATAAACCACGAGGGGGTACCGTTGTCCAGGACGATAGTCGTCCGGGTAAGTCAGGATGCCATCGTTGATTTGGCCATCCGGCGCCCGCCAGGTCACCTGGACACTACGGGGATAACGGTAGGCGGCAAAGGATCGATTCAAGTGGGTTAAGATCACCGGACGGCTGTTCAGGCGACGCAAGAGATAAAGTTCCGGCGGTCGCGTGGCCGAATCAGCGACGAAGGCAACCTGCCCCTGCGCAGAAACGGCAAGCTGAGTGGGATTGAGAGCACCGAGATCCAGGGCATGTCCCACCCCTCGCAACGGTTGCAGGTAGATCCGGCTGCCGACCCGGTCGTTGGCCAATGCCAGCAGGCCTTGACCGTCGGGTAGCCAGGCGTAGGTCGTTGCGACATCCCGATCAAGGTCGGCACTGACATCCCGACCATCCCCACCCCGGAGGGAAGTCACGAACACATCCATATCGCTCACCGGGCCTGGGCCATGGGGATAGAGGTAGGCGATTGCGTCACCCCGGGGGGCAAAGGATGGGGTGTACTCATAGCGGGTGTGATGGGTCAATACCCGTTCCTTGCCGTTTGCCACATTCACAACCACGATGGTGGTTCGGTCGGTATCGGCATCGTCGGCATCGGCCTGCCGTGTGTAGGCAAGCCAGTGCCCGTTGGCCGACCAGGTGGGTGCCGTGATGGACCCCGCAAAAGGCGGGGCGTTTTCAAGCACGCTGGTCGAGCCCATGGTCAGGGGTCGTGTTTTTCCACTGGACAGTGTCAACAACCAGATTTGAGCGGGCACCGGAGGGCGGGTGATCTCGTAGTCATCATCATGAATGGGAAAGAGGTCATGACCGGTTCGGCGGTCCCAGGCACTGAGCACCGGGTTGTCCGGCGTGACGTAGGCGATGGTCCGTCCATTCGGATTCCAGGCAAACTGGAGCACGCCATTGGGTGCGTGGGTCAGGCAGCGGGGTGTCGCGCCGGCGAAGGCCACGTCATAGACCTGTGGCTTCTCCCGCCCCACCCGGGCCAAGAACGCGACGCGGTGGCCGTCGGGGGCCCACCGCGGCATATGCAGATCATGCAGTCCACGGACCCAGGCAACCGATTTTCCGCCGGCCGTGGAAACGATCCGCAAGGTGGTGTCATAGCGGTTATAGACGAAATCAGGCCGGATGCTGACAAAGGCGAGTTGTCGACCATCCGGAGAAAACCGGGGCGAGACGAGCTTGACCAGCTGGCGGTAAGTCCGGAGGTTCGTGGGACGCAGCGCCAAAGCCCCGGGTGCGGCCACTACCAGGAAACCGAGCCAGGCCCCGAGCCCGATTCGCCAATGCTTCATGGAGTCGACTCCCAACCGGTGAGCCTCCCATTCTACGTGAGGCCTCCGGTCGGGGAAACAAAAGTCGCAGCCCCGGCCTTGAAGCATGCCTATTTCTGCTTTGAGGGGGAAAACCGACGGGGCCTTGGAAACACCAGCACAGCGTTTGTACATATAATATTTATTATTAAAACAATATCTTATAATACATTTCTCATTTTATCCTCACATTTTTTGCATGTGCGATGAAGCCGTACAGACGGACTAAAAACCCTTCCGGATTGAAGGCCAAGCCGTCCACAAATATTCCAGACCCGAGAAAATCGTGAACAGGGCCGCCAAATCGAGCAGACCGAGACCGATCGGAAGACCCATGGAACGCCAGACGGGACTCACGGCCAGGAGGATCACGATCGCAAGCATCTGTGCCCCGGTTTTGATTTTGCCGAGTGGTTTGACAGGGATCTGGACGCGATCTCGGCTGGCGGCCAACCATTCGCGCAGCCCGGAAACGGTAAACTCGCGTCCGATGATAATGAGCGCAGGAAGCACGAGCCACCAGTCTGGAAATTCCTGGACAAGGAGCAAGAGCGCCGCAGAGACCATCATCTTGTCGGCGATCGGATCAAAAAGCGCGCCAAAACTGCTGTTTTGCGCAAGACGCCTCGCCAGGTACCCATCCAACCAGTCGGTCAGTGCCGCCAAGGCAAAAATCAGGGCTGCCCAGAGATGGGCAGAGGGCACGGGAAGCCAGAAGGCGGCCACGAACGCCGGGATGAGGACGATCCGCAACAAAGTCAGCCCATTGGGAAGTTTCATGACGGGTTCCTCTCATGAAAATGCTGGAAAATCCGCTGGGCCAAAGATCCCCCGATGCCTGGCACCTGCGCAATCTCGACCTCGGTTGCGGTCTTCAGTCCTCCCAAGCCTCCAAAGGCTGCGAGCAGGAGTCCCCGTCTTTTGGGTCCAAGCCCCGGAATATCCGCCAGCGAAGAACGGATCCCTTTCATTCTCCGCCGCTGCCGGTGTCCCTCAATGGCAAAACGGTGGGATTCGTCGCGGACTTGCTGCAAGAGATGAAAAGCCGGGTCATGTGGTTCCCATCGTTCTTCGCCTCCCCCACCCTGTCGGAGAATCCGTTCTGCTCCAACCCGTCGTTCGGGACCCTTGGCGAGCGCCAGTACCGTAAGGTCCGGGGTCCCCAATTCGGCCAGGCACTGTTCCGCAATCCGCAACTGACCCACGCCACCGTCGATCAGAAGCACGTCTGGCCAGGGCCCGGACTCGCGCACCAGACGGGAGAAGTAGCGGTGGAGGGCCTCATCGAGAGCTGCATAATCATCCCCCGCGGTCCGGGATCGGATGACAAAGCGCCGATAATCCGATTTCACCGGACCCCGGGATTCGAACACCACACAACTCGCGACCGTCTCTTCTCCGAGGGTGTGACTGACATCAAATCCCGCCATCCGCTGGATCGGCTCTGCGGTTCCCAAACGCTCAGACAGAGCCTGGAAACGTTCCTGGAGGAGAACGTGACCTGCGGCACGGCGATCCAGCGCCAGCTTGAGATTCTGCCGGGTCATGTCGGTCCAGAGATGGGCAGGATGGGTCTTGGGCAGGCTCAGTTGTACCCGGTGGCCCGAACGTTTACCCAAGACCTCCTCCATGAGCCGCCCCTCGTCCGGCTCGAGCGGAATCTCCACCAGGATGCGGTCCGGCACATCCTCATCGTAAAACTGCATCAAAAAGCCGGTGAGCAAATCCACGGGCTCGACGGGTCCCTCCACCACCGGGAAAAAACACCAAGTCCCCAGGTTTTTCCCTTCCCGAATCCGGGTGACACCGACACCACACAAGTTTTCCCGTATTTCCAGGAGGATCGTATCGACATCACCCGCCTCCAGGACAATGGCGTCCTGTTCGCGTGTCTGACGCAAGCGGGCAATCAGGTCACGGAAGGCGGATGCCCGCTCATAGTCCAAAGACTCGGCGCTGTCCTCCATGCGGGCATACAGATGGTCCAACAGATTGCGACTTCGCCCTTCCAGTACCTCCAAGGTATCATTGAAGTCCCGCCGGTAATCCGTTTCGCTGATACGTCCCACGCAGGGAGCCGAACAGCGGCCAATCTGATGCTGCAGGCAGGGCCGTTTTCGGTTCCTGAAAAACAGGTCCGTGCAGTTACGGAGGTGGAAGAGCTTTTGCAGGTCAACCAGGGTCTTCCGGACCGTTCCGGCATCCGGGTAAGGTCCGAACAGTCGTCCCCCCGGGGGTTGTCGGCCCCGGTGGAAGACCAGACGGGGGAAGCCCAGGCTGTCTTCGACGCGGATATAGGGATAACTTTTGTCGTCGCGGAGCACGATGTTGTAGCGCGGCCGTGCATGCTTGATCAGATTGCTTTCGAGCAAAAGGGCCTCGACCTCTGACGGCGTTACGGTAAAATCAATTTCCGTCACCTGTTCCAACATTCTCCGGGTCTTGATCCCCGCATGCACGGGATCCAGGTAGCTTTTGAGACGCTGGCGCAGGCTTTTGGCCTTGCCCACGTAGAGGAGAGCGCCCTGTTGACCGTACATCCGGTATACCCCGGGTGCCTGAGGAGCACCGGCCATCACTTCACGCACGGGGGATGGGCGACTCCTCCCCGGAGCGACCTCTTTGTTGCCCATGCTTCTTTCAGCCATAAAACAAGTTGACGGAATACCGTTCCGGGTCCACCCGCAAAACACGGTGGTGATTGGTGTCGGCCACAAAAACCCCCCACGGCGTGGCCAGGATTCCCTCCGGCTCATTCAGTGATTCGTCCAAGGGCAGGTTATGAATTTTCCCCTTGTCCAAATCCAGGATCTTGATCTTCGAGTTGTAGGAATCGGCAATCCAGAGTTCGGTGCCGACCTGGGTCACGGCCAGGGGATGCTGCAGGCGGGCCGCCCGGAGACTGCCGTTGCGGTCACCAAAGTCAAAAAGTCCATGCCCAACCAAGGTTGTCACTTCCCGGCGCGCCATCTCCAGAGCCCGAATCGCCGAGCTCTCCGAGTCGGCCACATACAGCCGGTCGTCGGCACCCCCGCCAAGACCCGAGGGCTGGGCAAACGCAGCATCGTCGTAGGAACCATCGACCAGGGCTTCCTGACCCGTCCCGGCCAGAACCCCACCGGATCCCTGAATGGGATCGTACGTCCAGATCTGGTGGGATCCGGCCATGGCCAGGTAAAGCACCTGGTCCCGGATCGTGAGGTCCCAGGGGGAGTTGAGGTGCATCCCGTGGGGCAGCGGTCGGGAGACGCCGGGCCTGAACCGGTCCCGCGCCTGGGTTCCGTCGCCAAGGACGGTCCGAACCTTGCCTTCTCGCAACTCAAGGATCCGCACGGCATGATTTGCGGTATCCGCAACCCAAATGGTCTTTTGATCGACGGCGAGCCCGCGTGGTTCATTGAAACAGGCGGAATCTCCCGTTCCGTCAGATAGTCCGGCCTGTCCACTCCCCCAGCGGCTGGTCTCGGTTCCTGAAACATCGACCGACACGACCTGGTGGTGTCCCGTGTCGGCAATCCACAGACAATCCGCGCCCCAGGCCAACTTGGTCGGAAAGCTCAGTGGAATTCCCGCTGGCGACGGGGTTTCCGGAAGCGCGAAATCACGGGCCGGGTTCTCCCTCGCCTCGGACAGGAGACGGTCGATGGCCTCCACAAGCGCGCCCCGTTGCCCCTCCCCCGAGGTGGCAAACGCCACCCGGCCTTGATGATCCAGAAGCACCAGGGTAGGCCAGGCACGGATGCCATAGGCCTGCCACAGATGCATGGAGGCATCGTGAATGACCGGATGACGGATGTCATAACGCTGGAGCGCTAACCGCACCTGCTCATCCTTCTTTTCCTGGGTGAACTTCGGCGAGTGGACCCCGATGACCAACAGACGATCGCCGTATCGGGTTTCCAGGAAACGCAGGTCGGGCAGGACATGCAGGCAGTTGATGCAGCAGTAGGTCCAAAAATCGAGGAGGACCACCCGCCCCCGGCAATCATCAAAACGGAGTGGGTCCGCCACGTTGAACCAGACGCCGTCCGCAGGGAAATCCGGGGCCCGGGTGCGCTCTTCAAGAAAAGGCATGTCAGCGGGCCGGCGGGAGTTCGGCGCCGGATTCTTCCGGAATCAGCCCATGGTTCCACGCTTCACGCAGAAGTTCCACGGGTGTCCGGACACCGAGCTTTTCATAAATCCGGTGCCGGTAGGTGCGAACCGTCCCCGGGCTGATATGCAGGAGGTTACCAATATCCTTGGCGTTGCGCCCCTGGCAGGTCAGAGTGAGAATCTCCGTTTCGCGGCTGCTCAGGCTGGGTGTGGGACTGCCGGTCGGGTCACCCACTGCATGGGTGAGGGCGTAGTCCTTTGCCACATCCCGACTGATATAACGCTTGCCCGACCGAACGGCCAGAACGGCCTCCACCACCTCATCGGATGCGCAATCCTTGCTGAGATACCCTCCCGCGCCAGCAGCCAAGAGGTGGCTTGGATAGGGTTCCTGTCCCGAAACGGAAAGCGCGATCACGGCGGGTGGGTTTTCCAGCATCCGGAGCCTCCGGGTCGCTTCGAGTCCTCCCATACCGGGCATGTGGATATCCATCAGCACCACATCAGGCCTTAGTTTTTTCGCGAGAACCAGGCCTTCCTCCCCCGTCGCAGCCTCCCCCACGACCTCGATTTCATCGCATTCGCCGAGAATCCGGCGGACACCCGCCCGGATGAGCTGCTGATCATCAATCAAAAGAACACGGGTTGAAATCATGGGTCACCCCGAACGGCCTGGCTCTACCTTACTCGAGCTTTTCTTGGACGTCCATATAAAGGCTGACGGCCTCTCCGAGACCCCGGGTTCCCACCGGATGGATTGGAAATCCGGTCTCCGATTGACTGATCCCGGCAGGTGAAGCTTCTGCTTCCCTCAGGGCACGGGCACCATGAATCAAATCCGGCGTCCAGAAACCATGAGCGAGGGCACCCTGGATCCCACGCATCAGGCGGTCCGCGGCCTCGTTCCAGCCGATGTGGCGTAACAGCATCTCCGCCGAGAGCAAAAGCGAACAGGGATTGGCCGTATCGGTGCCGGTCAGATCGGGTGCCGTACCATGGGTCGCCTCAAAAACTGCAACCCCATCCCCGATATTCGCACCCGGGGCAATTCCGATTCCACCGACCTGAGCGGCGAGCGCATCCGATAGATAGTCTCCGTTGAGGTTGAGTGTGGCAATCACGTCATACTGTCCCGGATTCAAAAGCGCCTGCTGGAAGAAGTTGTCCGCAATCAGATCTTGGAAATGAACGGGAGAACCCCCGTCCGGATGGGGAATCCACAGCCCCCGGGTTCCGGAACGCGGTTCTGCCCCGAATTCGCGCACCGCAAGATCGTATCCCCAGCGGCAGAAACCTCCTTCGGTATATTTCATGATGTTGCCCTTGTGCACCAAGGTCACCGACCGTCGTCCGTGTAGTAGCGCTTCCCGGACCGCTTTCCGGATGAGCCGTTCCGATCCTTCCCGGGATACGGGCTTGAGACCGAGGGCCAGGCTCCCCGCAAACTGGGGGCGGGGCACACCCATGGTTTTTTCCAGGAAATCCAAGAGTGTCTTGACCGAATCACTTTCCGCGGGCCATTCGATGCCCGTATAGATATCTTCCGTATTTTCCCGGAACACGATCATGTCGACGGATTCCGGGTGGCGCATCGGCGTCGCCACGCCGGGGAAATAACGGATGGGTCTCACGCAGGCGTAGAGATCAAGCACCTGCCGAATGGTGACATTGAGGGATCGCCAGCCCTCCCCGACCGGAGTCGCAAGCGGTCCCTTGATCGAAACGACCTCGTCCCGCAAGGTCTCCAGTGTGGAGGATGGCAGCGGATTGCCTTTCGGGTCTTGTCGGCGGGCGCGCTCGCCAGCCAACACCTCGTGCCAGACCAGCCGACGGGAGTCACCATAGGCCCCGAAGACTGCCGCATCGACCGTTTTACGGCAGACGGGACCGATGTCAGAACCAATCCCGTCACCTTCAATGAACGGGATGCGTGGGAACGCGGGAACCTGGAGGCGGCCTCCGGGTAGCACACCGATTTTTTCTCCCCTAAGGTCGAGGCGCATGACACCATCCCGTTTCGCGGTGGAAAGGTTGCGGAGGGTCCGTAAATTTTACCTGATGCCCAGCCTGGAAGTATCCATCCGGCCCCCGGGGTGCGTCTTTTTGGGCAATCCCCTAAGATAGGACATGACTCAAGAGCCTGAAAACCCGGCTTCTCCGCTTCGGACAATCGCCGGATTGCTACCCTCGATTGAAACGTGGGATGGCGCCGGCGTCCGGATTCGCCGCAGTATTGGCCAGCGTTCCGGACTTTACCAGGATCCCTTCCTGATGCTCGACGAGTTCGGAACCGACCAACCGCAAGAGTATATTGCCGGCTTCCCCTCGCATCCGCACTGTGGCTTTGAGACCGTGACCTACCTACTGGAGGGCCGACTCCGCCACGAGGATCACCTGGGTCACCAAGGAACGCTCGAGGCCGGGGGTGCGCAATGGATGACGGCGGGCCAGGGGATCGTGCATTCCGAAATGCCGTTGCAGAAGGAAGGTCGACTGCGGGGATTCCAGCTCTGGATCAATTTGCCGCAATCCAGAAAGCGGGTGAAAGCCAGTTACCGGGATCTTGGGCAAGCGGAGATCCCGACCCGCGAATGGGGTCCGGGCTGCCGGCTCCGCCTGCTCTCCGGCCGGATCTCGTGGCAGGAACGGACCCTTGAGGGACCGCTGTCTTCTCCGGTCACGGAACCTTGCATCGCGGACGTTGCACTCGAACCGGGATCGATCTTTGCCTGCTCGGTCGGACCCTCTGCACGGGTCCTGCTTTACCCGTATGAGGGAAGTCTTGCGGTGGGAACCCACCCCCCCTCACAGTGGGCCATGCCGTCCGTCCTCATCATCACGGCTCCCGGCCCGGCTGTCGCCTGCCTGGCCGGTCCCGCCGGAGCCCGAGCCTTGTTCATGACCGGGCAACCGCTCCATGAACCGATCATCCAGTACGGGCCTTTTGTAACGAACACGCGGGAGGAAATGGAGAAGGTTCTCACCGACTACCGGAGCGGGCATTTCCCCCCTTTATAGGCCCGCCCCTCCACTTTTGTCACTGCTCAGCCGGCAGCGGGGGACTTGTCGGTCGCGAGGTAGGAATAGAACACAGGGACCACATAGAGTGAGAACAGGGCTCCAATGGCCAGACCCGCTGCAATGACCAGCCCCATGTCAAAGCGACTGACCGCTCCAGGGCCCACTGCGAAAATCAGCGGCACCGCGCCAAAGACCATCGCACCCGTGGTCATGAGAATCGGACGCAAGCGGATACTCGAAGCCTCGACAACGGCCCGGATGCGGTCGAGCCCCTCGTTTTCCTGAATCGTATTGGCGAACTGAACGATCAGGATGCCCTGTTTGGTGATCAGTCCGATCAAGGTGACGAGCCCCACTTCCGTATAGATGTTGATCGTAGCCGCCCCGTAGTACATGAACACGAGCGCACCCGAGATTGCCATGGGTACGGTGATCATGACAATCAACGGATCCCGGAAGCTCTCGAACTGCATGGCCAGGAGCAAGTAGACCAAGATCACAGCCAAAAGAAAGGTGATCAGAAAGGTATTGCCCTGTTGCATGAATTGCCGGGATAGTCCGGCATAATCGTAACTGAAGCCCCGGGGCAAGATCTGACGGGCCAGGCCTCGCAGGTAGGACAAGGCTTGGCCCAGGGTCACCCCCGGTGCCATCACCCCTTCCACGGTCGCCGAGTTCAATTGCTGGAACTGCGGCAGGAACTCCGGTTGGGTCACTGCGTGTGCTGAAACCAGTGTGGACAGCGGGATCAACGCGCCCGTTCCCGTTGGAATGTAGTAACGTCCCAACATCTGGGGATAAGCCCGATAGCGATCCGACACCTGGGGAATCACCTTGTAGCTCCGTCCATTCAGATCGAAACGGTTGATGTAGTTGCCGCTGAGCAGTGGGCTCAGGTTGCCGCTCAGCTCCGCCATGGTGATGCCCATGCTGGCCGCCAGGTTGCGGTGGATTTTCAGCCGGACCTGGGGGTTGTCGTAACGGAGATCTTTGGTCAAGAACAGAAACCGGTGGCTTTGCATGGCCCGGCCGATCATTTCCGAGGCCAGATGGTCAAGCGTGAGGTAGGACCCGCTCGTGGTCAACACGAACTGGACCGGAAAACCGGTAGGCGAGCCGGGCAGCGTGGGTTTTTGGAAGGCCGCGGCCTGGACACCGGTCAGTCGGTTGAGTTTCGCCTGCAAGGGAGCCAAGAGCTGCATCTGTGTTTTTGAGCGGTTCCTCCAGCTGACCAGCTTCATTCCGCTGATGCTGGAGTTGTTGCCAGCACCTCCGGTCAAGGAAACACCGTTGATCTGGAAAACCTGCCGGGTCTCGGGGAAAGTCTGGAAAACGGAACGGATCTGGGTAGCGTAGTGATTGAGGTACTTCAGGGTTGCGGTCGGCGGTGCAGTCGCCGAGACCAAAAGCAGTCCCTGGTCCTCCGTCGGAGCCAGCTCGGAAGGAATATTCAGGAAAAAGACGGGAATCGCGATCAGAATGGCGAGAATCACGATGATCAAGGACACCCGATTCTCGATCACAGCCTCCAGGGACCGGACATACGCCTTCCGGATTCGCTCAAAGCTGACATCCGTCCAGTGGGCGAATCCATGGCTTTTTGCCGGACGCAGGACTTTGGAAGACAGTACCGGTGACAGGGTCAGGGCCACGAGGGCCGAGACCGCCACCGCAAAAACCAAGGTAAAGGCAAACTGGGAAAACAGGGTGCCTGTGAGTCCTCCGGTCAACCCGATGGGTGCAAACACGGCCGCCAGGGTCGTGGCCATGACGATGATCGGTGCAGCCAGTTCCCGCGCACCATGAATGGCTGCATCCCTTGCCGACTGCCCGGATTCCATGAGTCGATGAATATTTTCCACGACAATGATGGCATCATCGACCACGAGACCAATGGCCAGAACGACCGCCAGCAGGGTCAGCAGGTTGACCGAATATCCGGCAATCGACATGAAGATACCGGCACCGATGACCGAAAGCGGAATGGCGACTGCGGGGATGATCAGCGAGCGGAGTGATCCCAAGAACAGGAAGATCACCATCACGACGATGGCCAGGGTGATGGCAATCGTGACCATGACCTCGTGGATCGATTCGACAATGAAATGGCTGCCGTCGTAGGGAATGGCCACGTGAATACCGGGTGGCAGATTCCGCTGCATGCGGGCAAAAGCCAGGTGAACGCCATGCGCGACGGTCAGGCTGTTGGCACCGGGCGATGGAAAGACCCCGATGAAAACGGCCGGGGTTCCGTTGTAATAAACCGCCTGGTTGTAGTTCTGGGCACCGAGGGCCACCCGCGCCACATCGGACAGGTGGATCAGCGTGTTCCCGACCCGTGCGACGACCAGCCGCTTGAAGGCATTCACGTTATTGAGCGAGGTCTCCGCACTGATGGTCTGCGCGACACCGCCGGATTTGGTTCGTCCAACCGTACTGATGAAATTGTTCGCCGCGAGAGCTGCCGAGACCATGGACGGCGAAATGCCGAGCGCCGCCATGCGGTTCGGGTTGAGCCATGCCCGCAAGACAAAACTGTTTCCGCTGGGCCCGGTCCCGGCCGGAACGATTTGGGCCTCACCCACCCCCGGCATCCCCTGGATCATGGGTTGGGCCACACGCAGGACGTAGTCATTGACCTGCTGCTGGTTCAGGGTCCGGCTGTAGAAGGAAAGGTAAATCAAGGCCGTCTGGTCACCCACCGTCTCGTTGATGACGGGCGCGAGGGTACCTGGGGGGAGCTGGTTCTGCACCTGCTGGACCTTGGACAGGATCTGGGCCACCGCCGCGTTGGGGTTATAGTTGAGCTTCATGTAGACCGTTTCGGTCGACAGACCCTCGGCACTGACCGCCGTCATGTAATCGATGCCGGGGGCCTGGGCAATGGCCTGTTCCAGTCGCGCCGTCACGAAACCCTGGACCGTCCGGGGATCAGCCCCGGGATAAGCCGTGGTCACGGTGATGAGGGTACTCGTCACGGGCGGGTACTCCTCCACCGTCATGGAGGTCCATGCCCGCAATCCAAGGATCAGGACGATCAGGTTGAGAGCTGTCGCGAGAACCGGGCGACGAATAAACAGATCGGTAAATCGCACAGTGCTCTCCGGTCAGTGCGCCGCCGCCGGATGGAGGACGACCGGCATGCCGCTTCTCAGCTTGACTTGACCCGCCACGACAACCTGCTCGCCCAGCTTGAGGCCGCTCATGATCGGTGTCCAGGTTCCTCGGGTCACCCCGACCCGGACCGAAGTTGCAATGGCGACCGGCAATTCATGACCCCCCGGCATTTTGTGCGTGTGGATGACGTAGACATAGTCCCCGAAGGTACTGTATGTGATGGCCTCGCGTGGAACCACGAGCAACATCCGGGATTTCCCCAGGCGGATCGTGACTTCCCCAAACATGCCGGGGCGCAACCAATCGTGGGCGTTCGGCAGATTGGCATCCACCGTGACATTGCGGGTGGCGGGATTGACCCGGGAACTCAAGGCGATGACCCGGGCCTGGAAAATCCGATCGGGATACGCATCCACGCTCAGCCGGACGGTTTGGCCCGGATGCAGCAGCGGCATCCGGTTTTGGGGAACCGTAAACTGAACCCGCAGCGGATTCCAGGCGTTGAGCGCCGCGATCGATGTCCCGGGCGTCAGATACTGGCCCACGCTGACATCGCGGACACCGATCCAGCCAGAGAACGGGGCCCGGAACGCCAGCTTTCGCAAGGTGGCCTCGTCATTGGCCACGGCTGCCCGAGCACTATTCCGGTTGGCAATCGCGGTATCCAGAACCGAATGGCTGGCTGCCTTGGCGGCATACAGTCGCCGATCCCGTCGATAATTCACTTCCGCCAGCTCGAGGGCCGCCCGGTCACTGGCCAGTTGCGCCCGCTGGTTCGAATTGTCGATTTCGAGCAGCAACTGGCCCCGGTGCACGTATTCTCCCGAATGAAAATCAATCGCCGTAATCTCCCCGGCAAGCTGAGGGGTGAGTTCAACCCCGGAAACTGCGCTGATATTGGCGACGGCATGAAATTCCGCCTGCCAGGGCATCGAGCGAACCGGGGATACAGAAACACTGACCCGCATGGGGCCACGCCGGGCCATGGCCTGGAATTGCTCATAGCCAAGCCAGAACTTGATCCCGAAAAGCAGAACCAAAGCAACCAGGACCGCGATCCCGGTGCGCACGAGAATCCCTTTTCTTGACTTGATCATGGCGTATCTCTTGGAACGGGTTGGTGGACGGAAGAAGTAGTGTGATGCCGGCCCGCAGGGAAACGACCGCCGCCCAAGGCGACGTATAACGCAACTGTATCGGTATAACGCTGGAGATGGGCACGGATTTCAGCAATCCGCGCCTGCTCGAGCTGGGTTTCCGTGGTCAGGACACTGAGGTAATCCACCGCACCCGCAACATATTCCACGTGAACCAGCGCAAATGCCCGCCGGGCCGCCTTGAGGGCACGGCGATCGGCCCCATATGTGGTGGAATCCTGCTCGAGTGCACGCAAGACATTCGCCACCTGCCCAAAGGCATCAAGGACGGTTGATTGATAGTTGGCAAAAATGGAACGGTAGGAGGCCTCAGCTTCCTCCTTCTCGGCGACCAGGGTCCCACCGTCAAAGATGGGGAGCGTGAGATCAGCGGCAATGTTCCAGATCCGGCTGGCCGACAGGAAAAGGTCGGCCCAGTGATTACTCTCCACACCGGCACTTCCGGTCAGCTCGATGAGTGGATACATCCGGGCCACTGCTTGACCCACTTGTGCGTTGGCCGCCACCATCTGGGCCTCTGCGGCACGGATGTCAGGACGAGTCAGGATCAACCGGGACGGCAGCACAAGGGGCAGGTGTCGGGGAAGGTGGATTCCACGGAACCCGCTTTCCGGAAGGTGCGTGAGCTGGGCGGGGAAACGGCCGAGATAAATGGCCAGGAGATGGGACTCGTCGGCCAGGTCCGTTTCCAGTGGCGGAAGCGCCGCCTCAGCGGTCGCCAAGGTGCTTTTTTGGTTCTCGACATCCAGTAGGGAATCGGCACCCAGCCGATAGCTTTTTTCGACCAGGGATAAAAGTTGGCGCTGATCCGAGATACTCCTCTCCTGCGCTTGGATTTCCTGGTTCACGGCAACCCAGTTGAAAACGGTGTCGAGGACGTCTCCTTCGAGTGTGAGCCGGGCCGCATCCAGTTCATCCTGCGCGACGTCTTCCTGGGCCCGGGCCTGGTTGGTCAGGAGACGGTTGAGTCCGAAGATATCCGGGTAATAACTCACGGATACTCCGCCGTTGTACAGGTTGAACAGCGGAGGGCTGAAAACCCCACCGGATGTGGCACCCGAGCCGCGGTTCCGTTCTCCGCTGAGCCCCAGCGAAACCTGGGGAAAGAAAATTCCCTGATCAGCCCGCAGGGCATAATGCGCTTCCATCAGGATGGCCGTGGCGGAATGCAGTCCGGGGTTGTGGACCAAGGCCTCCCGGACCCAGGCGTTCAACTGGGCGTTTTTGAACTGCCGCCACCAGCGGGATCCAACCATTTTCCCTCGGACAAAGGTCTGAGGGGTCACTCCGGGGTAGCGACGGCTTCCGGAGAGTCTCTTCGATGCGGTATACCGGTTCACGGGAGGCGGAGACGGTCGGTGGAATCGAGGCCCGATTGTGCAGCCCGACAGGAACAAGAGTCCGCCGACTCCCAGAATTCGTCCGCAGGTGCGGGCGCGCCTCATCCGGTCAGCCCCCTTTTCTGGAACCGGAATCCGTATCCGGACGCGTGGCCCGCATCAAAAGCTTCACCGCATGGACGATATACCGCTCGCGTTCGTCCGGGCCCATTTCGGGCTTGATGCCGAGTTCCGCTTTCATGAGACAAGAGGCGAGCATGCCCACGAACTGATCGGCCAACAGTGAGGGATCCTCTACGAGGAGCAAACCATTCCGGTCCTGCTTAGCCAGATACTCCGCGAGAAGTCCACGAAAAAAAGCCGGTCCGGAACGGTAATAGATCCGGCCCAACTCCGGGAACTGGGCAATTTCGGCCAGCAAGACTCGTCGCAGCGCCAGTTTCTCCGGCTGCAGAGCCATCTCCAGAAATCGCCTTCCCATGCTCCGCAGGACCTGCTCAGGATCTTCGGAGCCGGCACCGACTCGCAGTACATCGAGTAGTTCCTGGCAACCGGATCTCACCATGGCTGCAAAGAGTTCTTCCTTTGAACCGAAGTGGTTGTAAACCGTTTGTTTCGAGACACCCGCAGCGATTGCAATGGCATCCATGGTGGCGTTACCGAAGCCCTGCTCAAGAAAGACGTGCCGCGCAGCCCCCAAGATCAGGGCCTCGCGTTCATGCGGGGTGGACCTCTTGCTGCACTCCGTATTGACTGAAGGACAAATCATGAGCACTCAAACGATTCGATCGCTGGACAAGACTAGACGGTCTAGTCTAATCCTGAACTGGACAAAAAACAACAGGCCAGACGGCCCTTCCCGAAGTTTTACGGAAATCTTCCGACTAAAAGAGGGCCGCGACCAGGAACAGAATTCCGACCACCGAGACCATCCAGATCAAGGTCCGTAAAATCGGGATCCCCAAGGCATAGGTCGGCACGTAAACCAATCGAGCCCAGAAATAAAGCTCCGCGCCAAGAACCGTCAATGCATTGCTTCTCCCGGTAACAATCACGGCAAGCAGGCTGGCCACAAAAAGCGGGAAGGTTTCAAGAAAGTTGCGCAAAGCGCGGTCCAGGCGACCCCAAATCCCCGCCATCGGAGGATAGATGGCGTCTCTCGGACCCATTGCCCAGCGCAATCCACGATCAGAAACGGGGCCCAGCGTGGGAATCAAGATTTGTAGCAATCCCAGCAAGACCGACAAACCCAGCATCAAAACCTCAGTTTTCATGGTTTTCTCCCCGATCTCTCGAATCAAAGGTGGAGGTGAGGTGGCCTGAGCAGCACCTGCTGACCCGACCACGTCCGCCCATCGCGGATCGTCTGGCCCTCATTTTTCGGCGGGTGCTTGGAATCGTAGATAAAGGCTGGCAAAATTACAAGCGTGCCACGGCGTTCGGGCGAGACCCGGAAGCCGGATTCCTGACCAGGATTCTAAATTGGCCGACATGGCCGGGGCGGAGGTCTGTCGGCAGCCACGTTGGGGTTGAAATCATGAAAAACGTACTCGTTTTAGGAGCAGGAAAAATCGGAACGCTACTCGGTGGGCTCTTGGCTCGCACCGGTGACTATCAAGTCCACCTTGCCGACCAGGATGAACAAGCCGTCCACCGTGTCGCGGCCACTTTCCCGGGATCGGCCATCCATCCGTTGGTTCTGGATGCCTCTGAGGCCAAGCCGCTGGCTGAAACGGCCGCCCGACTCAAGGTCGACGCCTTGGTTTCGAGCCTTCCCTTTTACTGTAATGTCAATGTCGCCCGAGTGGCCCGTCAGCTCAATTGTCACTATTTCGATCTGACCGAGGATGTTTCCGTAACCGATGCCGTGACGGAAATCAGTCAGGGAGCAAGCTCGGCCTTCGTGCCGCAGTGTGGGCTGGCCCCGGGTTTCATCAGCATCGTAGCCAATGACCTCATGACTCGCTTTGACCGGCTCGAAGAAGCCAAGCTCCGGGTGGGCGCTCTCCCCCAATTTCCATCCAATTCACTGAAATATGCCCTGACCTGGTCCTCTGATGGACTGATCAACGAATACGGAAACAGTTGCCGCGGAATTCTGGATGGACGGGATAGCGATTTGCTTCCGTTGGAAGGTCTCGAGAGTATCGAACTTGAGGGGCGGCGCTATGAGGCGTTCAATACCTCAGGCGGACTGGGATCCCTGTCCCAGACTTACCGGGGCAAGATCAATGCGCTGACCTACAAAACGATCCGTTACCCAGGACACTGCGAACTGGTCCGGTTTCTCATGAACGATCTCGGACTGAACCGGGACCGGGCGACGCTGAAATCGATTCTCGAAAAAGCCATCCCGAGAACCGAGCAGGACGTGGTTCTCATTTACGTCAATGTCACCGGCTACCGTGGACGTGCCTTCTACGAGGAAACCTATGTGAATTCAGTCTATCCGGATCGCGTGGGCGAACAGCTCTGGTCCGCGATCCAGATCACGACCGCGGCCGGGATTTGCGCTGTCATCGACCTGGTTTTTGCCTCAAACTGCCGTGGGCTGATCTTGCAGGAACATTTTTCATTGAAAGAGTTCTTGAACAACCGGTTTGGTGCCTACTACCGCCAGGACCGGAAATCCAGCCTGCACGGCTGAAACCCTTTGCCCTAGCCATAAGGAACCTTTATGGACCGACTCATCCAACAGGTTTTCTCCGAGCTTCATCTTTCCTCGGAACCGTCGCTGGCCGGCACCTTCGCAAGCAGAAGCGGATGGTTGCCCGGCTCGGCTTCCACGACCCTGCCGGTCCACAATCCTTCCACCAGCGGGATCATTGCACGGGTTCGACCCACTGATCCCGGGGACTATGAACGTGTGCTGGAAGAAAGTCAGGCCACGGGGGAAGCCTGGCGATCCATCCCGCCCCCCCGCCGAGGAGAGGCGATCCGCCTGATCGGAGAGGCCCTGCGCACCCACAAGGAAGCGCTGGGCAGCCTGATCAGCATCGAGGTCGGCAAGATCAAGGCAGAAGGGAACGGCGAAGTCCAGGAAATGATTGACATGGCCGACTTCGCACTCGGGCAGTCGCGCATGCTGTACGGCAGAACCATGGCCTCCGAACGGCCACAACACCGCATGCAGGAGCAGTGGCACCCCCTGGGCATCGTGGGGATCGTCACCGCATTCAATTTCCCGGTTGCGGTCTACTCTTGGAACACATTTCTCGCGGCCATCTGCGGCAATACGGTGATCTGGAAGCCCTCCCCCAAAGCCATGCTTTCGGCGATAGCCGTGCAGAAGATCGTGAGTGAGGTCTTGGCGCAGAACCAATTTCCCCAATTTTCCAGCCTGATCATCGATCACGACAACCGACTGGCTGAATCGTTTTACAAAGACGCGCGACTCGGACTTTTGTCCTTCACCGGTTCCACGGCCGTCGGCCGAAAAGTTTCCGAAATCCGCGCTGCCCGACTGGAACGGACGCTGCTCGAGCTTGGCGGAAACAATGCCGTGGTGGTGGATGAAACGGCTGACCTCGACCTCGCGGTACCCTCAATCGTTTTTGGGGCGGTCGGCACAGCCGGACAACGTTGTACGACCACGCGGCGTCTGATCGTCTCAGAAGAGATCGCCCCCCCCCTGCTCGATCGACTGGTTGCGGCGTATCGCCAGGTGCGAATCGGCAATCCGCTGGACTCCGCCACCTTGATGGGCCCCCTGATCGATGGGCTGGCCGTAGATCGGTATCTCGAAGCGATCCGGGAACTGGAACGTCTGGGTGCGGCCATTTTGTTTGGAGGCAGGCGAATCGAAGGCCCTGGACATTTTGTTGAACCCACCCTGGTGCGGGCGTCGCCCGAGTGGCCCCTGGTCCAACATGAAACTTTCGCACCCATTCTCTACGTGCTGACGTTTCGCCGCTTTGAGGAGGCCATCCGTCTCCACAATGCCGTTCCCCAGGGACTGTCGTCGGCTCTGTTCACGACGAACCTCCGCCGTGCGGAGCTGTTTCTTTCGGCGCAAGGCAGTGACTGCGGGATCGCGAATATCAACATCGGGACTTCGGGTGCCGAAATCGGGGGTGCCTTCGGTGGAGAGAAGGAAACGGGAGGTGGCCGGGAAGCCGGTTCAGATGCCTGGAAAAACTACATGCGACGCCAGACCAACACCATCAACTGGAGCCGGGAACTGCCATTAGCTCAGGGAATCCGGTTCGAGTTGGACAGCGACCCGCCAGACAAATGATGTTAAGCCCGTTATATCTCCTCGCCATTCTTCAAGGCTTGACCGAGCTGTTCCCGGTATCCAGTCTGGGACACAGCATCCTGGTTCCCGCCCTGCTCCATCTCCAGATCAACCGGGCTGCCCCGTGGTTTCTCCCGTTCATCGTCGTCCTCCATGTGGGTACCGCAACAGCACTTCTGCTTTATTTCTGGAGAGACTGGTGGAGCATCCTGAAAAGCCTGATCCGGACTCGGGGCCGGCCATTCGAGCCGGAAACCCGGTTGTTTTGGCGTCTCGTCATCGGAACGGTTCCGGCCGGCCTCCTGGGTTTAGCACTGGAGAGATGGGTCCGCAGCCTGTTTGCCGGTTTTACGGTCGCGGCTATTTTTCTTACCATCAACGGCTTGGCCCTCTGGGTGGGGGATCGGCTGAAAAGCCGGACGGCCAGGCAAGAATTGGACGAGCTCACTCTGAAACAGGCCCTTTTGATCGGTTTGGCGCAGGCGACGGCGCTGATCCCCGGCATCTCCCGCTCGGGTGCCACCCTGGTCTCCGGGCTTGCAACCGGACTGAACTACGAAGCATCTGCCCGCTTCTCTTTTCTCCTCGCGACCCCGATCATCGGGGCCGCAGGACTCCTTGAAATACCCAAACTCTTTCTCGTCCATACCGACGCAACCCCCCTGCTCGGCATCATCCTGGTCGCGGGCCTCTTGTCTGGGGCTTGTGCCTGGTTGAGCAGCTGGTTCCTCATGCGCTATTTTCGAAAACGCGAGGTGACCGCGCTTCGACCCTTCGCTCTTTACTGCATGCTGGCCGGGCTGGTCGCCCTTGTACTCCACGGGACCCTGTTGCCGTAAGCTCGGGCTCCGCTCCCGTGAAAGCCAGGGCATATCACCCCACCCGCCATGGGAGTTCGGCGAAATGAGCTACGGGGCCACGTACGAGACGGAGAACCCTCCCCTGCCCACATAAATTCCTGCCGTAATACTCATCAAGGCCAAGGAAGTCGCGACCTTGTTCTGGTGAGCAAACGCCACGAACTCCTGGTACTGGGGCTCGCGCTTGATCTCCTCGAGATCTCCACCGTAGCTCATGGAAACCATCTTGACTGGAAGACCCTGGACGATATCGGCGCGGATCTTCTGGAACAGCCACTCAAGCCCTCCCTCAAATTTCCTGACCTTGGCCACAATTTCAGTCTCTCCCCGCACCATCTGGATCACCGGCTTCACATTGAGGAGGTTGCCGACCTGAAAGGTCAGCCAACTCACGCTTTCCTCACCCCGCATCCGGGCCCGGTTGTGGACATAGTAGACATCTTGGGGAAGCAGGTAGCTCCTGACTTTGGGTTCGATAATCTCCAACTGACGTCGGATGGCGTCGAAACCCTGACGACCCACATCCCTCAGGCGCATCGCCTCAAAAACCATGGTGGCCTGCCCGGTAAACAAGGTATGTGTATCGAACACACGCATCAGGAAGGGTTCCGTGATACCGGCCGCAGCCCGGATCTTCTTGTACTCCCGGAGAACCGTATAGGAGGCCTCACTGGTATTCTTGTAAATCTCGCTACGCGAGGAGGCCACGGTCAGAACCAGGATCCGGTCGTAGCGCGTCACCCAATCGGTCAGGAAAAGATCGGCAATCTCCTTGGGTGGCAGTGGTTTGGTAATTGCCCGGTGTTCATGGGAACCCAGGTACATCCGGTAGAAACGCAGGGTTTGGGCTTCGTCCCGGACATCCGTGAACATCTGCGTTCCGACATGTAGGCTGACCGGCAAGATTTCCACACGGCCTGGCCCGATAAAGTTCGGCGGCAGGTCACAGGCCGCATCAGTTACGATCCCCACTCTCATATTGTTCTCCAGCAGGTGTTCCACAAAATCAGGGGCCTGGCAGACCAGGCCCCATGTTTCTAGAACAAAAAGAAAACGCTATTCACCCTTCGGATGGATCACGAAACAGGCGATTAGGGTTTCATACGTGCCCCGGAAAGCCTTTTCTTCATGATCAAAAAAGGCTTCCAGGTGGAAGCTTTGCTATGTTCCACTTTGGCTCCGAAAAAGTACTCCCACCCCTGTTTCAGGTTCAAGGTGAGGCTTCGACGCTGCTCCGGACCCCTCATCCCGGACGGCCAGATTCCCGGCCCCCCGGTCAGGTCGTTCATCATGACCTGAAAGCTCACGGTATGGCGCCCAGGTGAAACCCAGTAGTCATGCCGATTCGCGTGCAAAGGCATTAATTGCCCGTCAATCGTGACGATTTTCACGGCATACCAATGCGTACTGGCCGGCAGTCCGGTCGAAATGACGGCATGGGGCTGGGATGGGCTAACCAAGGCTGATTGGGCAAAAACCAAGCCACTCCATCCCCCGAATCCGATTAGGGAGAGTACAAGCAATGTTCGCTTCATCATGGAAACCTCCAACGGGTGCACCTTTGCGTAAAGACCAACACAGGGCAACCCAGTTCCAGTATAGACCCATCTCACAGAATAATGAACTCCAGAGCCCACCCCCCCGGGGCGCGGCTGCACCTCCAATCCGGCCCCTATATTATTGAGAGAAAATCGTCCATGAACCGGTCCGCTTCTATTTTCTGGCCGGTCAGATACATGGCCAGAACCCGACCTCCCATCACCTGAGGGGCAAGGAGGATATCCGGGCGGACGCGCTTCAAGCGTGCGAGGTTCTTCGAGTTATGGACCACGGCAACCGTTTTGACGGGAGGATCGAGTTCCTTGGCGGCCAGGACCACAAAGGCATTCTCGGAGTCATCATCGCTCAGGGCCAGCAAGGCCTTGGCCTGGCTGGCCTGCACATTACGGAGCACCTCGAGATCGGTTGCATCTCCCACGACAATGTCCAACTTGGATTCTCCGGCAATCTCAAAGGGCTCATTCACGATAAAAGTGACCTTCTGCTTGCGCTGGTTGAGCTCCCGGTAGGCATTCCGGGCGAGGGATGAATTGCCCGCGATCAGAAAGTGGTTGCGACGGGGGTGAATGACTCGATTGGGCATGATCAGGGACTCCAGCCGGCGTTGCAGAACCGGAAGAATAATCGCGCTGAGTGAGACGGTGAGGACCGTCAAGCCGAGCAGAATGACCGAACTCACAAACAAACGGGCCTCCACCCCATGGGGGGTGATATCTCCATAGCCGACCGTGGACAAGGTCACAACCGAAAAATAAAGGGCCGTCAGGAGCGAGTGGACGGGTGGCGTAAACTCGCGGCCCAAGAGGTAGGTGCCAAGAACGGAATAGCCAAAAAGAAACACCAAAAGAATCGTGGCCAGAAGGGCACCACTCCCGAGACTGCTGCGGCGAAACCGCCGACTCAGCTTGATCAAGAACAAGACCGCAATGCCGATTCCCACGCTCAGCACGGGATCCACCCCAAGCGCCCCCAGTCGGGCCAGCCAGGCCAGACGCACAAAAAGCAGCATCAGGGTGAGAAACCAGATCAGGCGGGATCGTGACAGGAGTCCGATCCCGAACAGGATGAACGAGACCGTCCAGAACAGGGAATGCACCCACGGGTTAAAACCCGGGCCAGGCAGGGGCAGGCGGGCCAGGAGAACGGATCTCCAGAATCCGTCGTCGACACCGCTCACGACCCCGAGCGTAATCACCCAAAGCGAGAGAATCCAGTGCAAGGTCCCCGAATCGAGGGTATCCCGCATCTGACGGGACAGACGGCCCCAGAGGGACCGGAGACCGCTCATGGTTCAGACTCCGAGTGAATGCGAGCCCCCGGGATTTCTTTTTCAATCCGGAGGGGATCCGTCGAGGCAAAATGGATCGTCTGCTGGGGATAGGGCAAATCAATCCCCCGTTTCCCGAATTCGCGGATCACCCCGCTCGCGAGCTCATTCATGACGAGTGAATAGTTCTGGCGCCGGATCCAGACGGAAAAAAGGAGATTGACTGTACTGGCCCCAAAGTTCGAAAACACCACCGTGGGCGCTGGTTCTTCCAGGCACAAGGTGCTTTGCCGGGCCAGACCGAGAAGCGCATCGCGCACGGCATTCAGGTCGGCGTCATACGCAACCCCGATCGACAAGTCCACACGCCGGATTGGCAACCGCGTAAGATTCGTGATCTCTCCCTTGATCAGGGTCTCGTTCGGAACCCGCACATATAAATTGTCATAGGTTCTGAGTTTGACCGAAAGCAGGTCAATAGCCAGAACCTCTCCTGTCAAGCTACCGACCTGGATGAAATCGCCCATATTGAAAGAATGTTCGCCGAGAAGAAAAAGCCCGCTGATGATATTGGATAGCGCCGTCTGACTGGCAAAGCCGAGACCCAAGGAAAGGATACCCGCGGCCCCAAGCAATACACCGATCCCCACACCCAGCTCGTTTAGGGCGATCAAGATAACCAGGACCATCACGGAATAATGGACAACCCGGCGCAGAATGCGAGCTCGCCGGGCATCGTAGCGCTCGATGCACCAGCGTTCCACGAGGCGGGCCAGCGTCACGGCCAAAAAAGTGCCCACCAGCAGGATGACCGCACCGGTGATGCCCCGAGCAATGGGCACGTGAGCGATCCAGGCCGCAGGCAACGACACGATCCCGCCTCAGTCGAAAAGCCGGGTGAACGCCCGGGTCAGGATGGAAACATTGCCGGCCTGCCGGGGAGGAGCCACGGGCCTGCCGTGGACGGGGGGAATTCGTTCCAGTGAGGCTTTCTGTCCATGACCTGCCCGGTGCCAGACCAGGGTATCGGTAATCAGTCCCTCTTGGGCAAGATAAAGACCGCAGGCCGGAAGCGGCAGATTCAGGCGCTCGACCCGGATGACCTGGGCCTCCTCATTGTGAATGATGACCGGCGTCTGGATCCGGAAGTCAATCCACTCATCCCGGGTCAGGTAGGGATTCATCCGGGCTCGCGTGGTTGATGCATAGGCCAAATCTCCATTGAGTGTGTCGGGCCCGAACCAGGTTTCTGAAAACCGGAGGACCGGCAGGTCCAGATCCAGGGGAATGGACCGGTCCTCCGTCCTGACCTCGAGTCGACACCAGAGCGGACTTGAAATCCACAGGGTCAGGCTTTCCGCAGGCGGAACCAGGAGTGGCATGACCGGTTTTGTCACCAATGGCCGATCCGCAAGTTGCGGCATAAAGGCCAGAGATCCCGGTGGATCACGAAACGGGTATCGGCAACTTGACCAATGGGCCCATTCCGCCGACCCGGCAGTTTTCCGGTCAATCCGGGGCTGAGTCACACCCCCCATGCGGTAGTTCCAAAAAAAGTTCCATTCCGAAGGCAACCGTTCAGCCACGAAGTCCAGCTCACCCACCTGCAGGGTCAGCGCATCACCCAAGGCGACGCCGTAAGGATTCTCCCACCAGTCAGACATCGGATCGTTCCCGTCGGGACTCTCCGTACTCGGCTCCAGCATCGGGCGAAGCCGCAAGTTGCCGCTTGACCTCCTGCCAGATTGAATCCAGTTCGCCAGGAGACATCTCAGTGAGTTTCCGGCCCTGGAGGGCCACAGCATCCTGAAGCGCATCGAATCGGCGACGGAATTTGCTCGTACTGCTTTCGAGCGCCCGGTCCACGGGGATTCCAGCCCACCACGCATAATGAATCAAGACGAACAAGAGATCTCCGAGTTCTTCCGTCCGTGAAGTCTGTGAAATCTCCCGGTCTGCAACCCTGAGTTCTTCCAGTTCTTCTGCCAGCTTATCCAATATTGCCGAGCGGGTTTCCCAATCAAAGCCGGCTCGCGAAGCGGCTTCCTGTATTTCCCACGCGGTCTCCCATAGCCCGCCGAAACGGGCCCGGGCATCAGCGGATGAAAACAGGAGGGGTTCCTGGTCCAAGCCTGAAGATTTCATGCTTGAAGTGTACCCGGAGCGACCTTCACCTGCCGATCACCGGAGCCAGAATGCAGACCGTCATGCCACGGCCGGATCGACCTTCCTCCCACGCCTGAAATAGCATAATCACGCATGGAGGTTGCGCATTGTCTGTCTGGTCGCTGCGCTTGCGCGATTTGCACAGACCCGGCAAAAGAACCCGCCAACTGCTTATTTTTTGGTCGGAACGACATCTTGGGGAGCAGTCAGCAACAAGGGATCCAGCAGCTTGGAAAGTTCCTCTTCACCAAGCCCACTCTGTTCCCGCGCCACCGAAATGATGGGCCGCCCGGTCCGGTAGGCCTCTTTGGCAATCCGGGCTGCCTTCTCATAACCGATCAGGGGATTCAGCGCCGTGACCAGAATCGGGTTCAGGGCGAGTTTCTCGCGCAGATGTTCCTCGTGAACTTCAAAATCGGCAATCGCGCAATCCGCCAGCAGTCGGCTCGCACTGGCGAGCAGGGAAGCACTGACCAGAACATTCCGGGCAATGAGCGGCAACATGACATTGAGTTCAAAGTTACCCGATTGTCCGGCAATCGTCACTGCGACATCCTGGCCCATGACCTGAGCGGCCACCATCGCCACCGCCTCCGGGATGACAGGGTTGACTTTCCCCGGCATGATGCTGCTTCCGGGCTGGAGATCACGGAGATGGATCTCGGACAACCCGGTGAGCGGTCCGCTGTTCATCCACCGCAAATCGTTCGCAATCTTCATCAGGCTTACCGCCAGTGTCTTCAAGGCACCCGAACATTCGACCGCATCGTCCTGCCCGGCCATCGCCGCAAAGCGGTTGTCCGCCGGAAGCAGTTCCAAGCCCGTGATTTTCCCAAGCTCCTGGAGGGTTCGTTCCGCAAAACCGGGGGGCGCGTTGATCCCGGTCCCAACTGCGGTTCCTCCTAATGCCAGTTTCCGGAGCCGAGTTGCGCAATCCTGCAGGCGCTCGCGGTCATGGCGAATTTGTGCGGCCCAACCACTGAGCTCCTGTCCCAGTGTGACCGGCATGGCATCCATCAGGTGGGTTCTCCCCGTCTTCACGATTTTTCCGAGTTCCCGGCTTCGCTTCCCGATGATTTCCTCAAGATGGATCAGGGCCGGCTCCAGTTCCTCGCGCCAGACAAGAAGCGCACTGAGATGGATGGCGGTGGGTATCACGTCATTGCTGCTCTGGCTCATGTTGACATGGTCATTGGGATGAACGGGCGCCCCCAGATGACGAGTGGCCAGATGCGCCACCACCTCGTTGACATTCATGTTGGAGCTGGTACCCGAACCGGTCTGGAAGACATCGATGGGAAACTGGTCCCGGTGCTGCCCCGCACTTATGGCGGATGCGGCCTGCGCAATGGCCTCCGCCATTGCCGGCTCCATTCGACCCAGGGCCATGTTGGCCTGTGCCGATGCCTTCTTGATCAAGGCCAAGGCCCGGATGAATGGAAAAGGCATGCACTCGCCGCTGACCGGGAAGTTCTGAACGGCCCGTTGCGTCTGGGCACCCCAGAGGGCATGGGCAGGGACCCGAAGTTCCCCCATGGTATCGCGCTCGATCCGTTCAGCTTCCGGGGATTTCGGAATGGAGGGTTTCATCATCACTTCTCCCCTGCAGGGCAGGCTGGCTTCAGTTATCATGCAAGAGCTTATTTTAACTCCGAAAACGCATGGACCCACCAGACCTCTGCTCCCTGTCACCTCTGGACAGCCGGTACGCGGAGATCCTCTCCGACTTCGGACAGGCCATGGGTGAGTATGCCCTGTTCCGGAGACGCACCGAGATCGAGATCCGCTGGCTCCTGTGGCTGGACCAAAAACTGGCGAATCGGCTTTTCCCTGCTCTTTCAGCGGAGGATCGAGCGACTCTCGAAGCTAGAATCCAGGACTTCAACCCGACCGCTGCCCTCCGGATCAAGGCCATCGAATCGTCCGTGCGGCATGATGTCAAGGCCGTTGAGCTTTTTCTCAGGGAAGCTATGGCAGGAGAAACATTCGGGGCGACGCTCGCACCGTTCTGGCATTTTGCCGCCACCTCGGAAGACATCAACAACCTGGCCTACAGTTTGATCTGGAAGGATGCCCAGCAGAACTTTTTGGTTCCTGCCCTCAGTCAAGTCTTGGACTGGCTTTTGAAAGAATCCCGCCGGCATTCCCGTGTGCCCATGCTGTCCCGTACCCATGGCCAACCGGCTTCCCCCACAACCCTGGGCAAGGAGCTGGCCAACTTTGCCTGGCGTCTCGCGGATTGCCGGGATGCGTTGTCGGTCTTCCGATTCAGCGGCAAGTTCAATGGCGCAGTGGGTAATTACAATGCCCATCAACTGGCCTTGCCCGACGTCGACTGGGTATCGCTCACGGCCGAGTTTGTCCGGTCCTTCGGTCTGGATTTCCAGCCCCTGACCACGCAAATCGAACCGCATGATCGCCTCTCGGCCTGGCTGGATCTCCTCGCCCGCACCAACCGCATCCTGACCGGCCTTTGCCGCGATTTCTGGGGTTATATTTCTTGGGGCTATTTCATTCAGCGGGTTATCTCGGGAGAAGTCGGTTCCTCGACCATGCCGCACAAGGTCAACCCGATTGCCTTTGAAAACGCGGAGGGCAACTTGGGGGTCGCAAACGCCCTGCTCCGCCATCTGTCGGACAAACTCCCCGTCTCCCGCTTCCAGAGAGACCTCAGCGACTCGACGGCCCAGCGGAGCCTGACCCCCGCACTGGGGCATACCCTTCTCGCCTGGCGTACCCTCCGCGAAGGCCTGTTGCGCCTTGAACCCGATACCGCGCGGATCCGTGAGGATCTCCTGGCCCATCCCGAAGTCATTGCCGAGGGTCTTCAAACCCTGTTGAGGCTTCGGGGAGACCCCGACGCCTATGAGCGGCTCAAATCGCTCACCCGGGGGCAATCTTTGGATGCCGCCAGCCTGAAAACATGGATTCAGGGCCTCGACCTCGATACCGAGACCCGGCAATCCCTGGAACGTCTCAGCCCCATCACCTACCTCGGCCTGGCGGTGGAGCTCGCCGAACGTTTTGATGAACTCAGACAACAAGCGTCTCGGCACACCTGACCCGGGCCGGCCTTACCGTGTTTACCGGGCGACCTGGCCGGAACACGAACCCTCCATCCGTGCGATCCGCCACCAGGTATTCGTCCTGGAACAACGGGTTCCCCCTGACCTCGAGTGGGATGGCAGTGACGCATTCTGCCGACACATCCTGGTCGAGAACCGCACACACCGGCCCATTGCCACGGGACGTCTGGATCCGCATGGGAAAATCGGAAGGATGGCGGTCCTGGAGGAGGCCCGGGGCTTCGGGGCGGGCAGTCGGGTTCTCGAGGCACTCCTCGAGTGGGCAGGCGAGTTGTCCCATGCAAGCTGCTACCTCCATGCCCAGATCCACGCCCTCCCCTTTTACCATCGGCACGGGTTTGAGGAAGAGGGACTACTGTTTTATGAAGCCGGCATCCCCCACCTGAAAATGAGCCGGCCGACCCGGACTCCCATCAGCCAGGTGGTGGAAGGTCCGGACCGGATCGCCCGGGCGATCCGCCAGCTGACCCGGATGACCCGGCGATGCCTGAGGATCGAGTCCCCTGATCACCTGCCCATCCGCGAGACCTGGACCGACATCCTGGAGACTGCCCTGCGTTTGAGCAAGAACGGAAGCCCGTTGCCTTACGCGGTCCGGATTCTGGCACTGCCCGACGTCCTGGGCAGACCGGAGATGGCGAACTGGAATGACCTGGCTCGACAGCTGCCCACCCATGTTGCAATCCGTTGTCCCTCACCCGACGATCGGGAACCTCGCGGAGCCTGTGTCATGGGTGACCACCACCATCTGGTCCGGATTCCAGTCACGGAAGAAATCCGAGCCTATCTCCGGCTGGAGGATCCCCACCAGACCCTCCCGGAAATCCACCGTTTCGATGATCGCTGGGAACAGGCTGCCCCCCCGGTCGATCTTCATGGTTGGGCAGGTTAGGGGGAAGCATTCTTCGAGCAAGCACGGCAAGGCCAATATAAAAGCTTGATGCGTTCCCGTTGCAGGCACCTATTCCTCCATGTTAGGATCCGCTGACGGTTGTTCAACCGGTTATGGAATCTATAGGAGATCCGGCCATGAAATCCCTTCCCAAGAACCTTTTTTCATCACTGACCACCTTACTGGCCGCAGCCAGCTTGTCCCTTGTGGGTGCCGTCCAGGGGGCCTATGCCCAGACCCCCGCGGGTCTCACCAAGCTGAGTCCGGTCCTGAGAGCGCTTTACCTCGGAAAAACCCCTTTCCAGCTGGGTCATACCAAGGTCTTGTCCCAACCCCAGGCGATCCACAACTTCATCCAGCCAAGTCCGGAGACCACGGCGAGCTGCTCCTTCAATGCCCGTCCGCTGGGCACGTTTGTGCCCATGGTCAACCACTGTGGTGACACGATGGTCTGGATTGTCCCGAAAGCGAGGGGGAGCGTTCTGCCCTCGAGTCTCGAAGCCCTGGGCGCAGTGCATATCCAATCCGCTTCCTGGACCTCGATGATCCAGGCTTGGGTTCCCTTGCATGCGCTCCCGGCCCTGGCTGAACTTCCGGGAGTGGCCTTCGTCCGCAATCCGATCTATGTGCATACCATGAACCTGCCCCGACGCTTGGTCCCCCGCACGGTTCCAATCGGTGCCGGCGGTCAGACTCCGATCCAGGCCCTTGCCATGCAAAGCGAGGCCCTCAACAAGGCCGGCTACCTGGGTCAGGGAGTCAACGTCGGCTTGATTTCCGATGGTGCGTACTTCTACCCCTACTATGCCTCTCAAGGTTTTCTGCCGAGCAACGTCGGATTCGTCTACCCCCCTTCAGGAGACCAGGGCGGTGACGAGGGCAGCTGGATGATGCAGATCGTCTACCAGGACGCACCGGATGCGAACCTCAGTTTCTGTTCCGGCATCCAGAGCAGTTATGACATTCCGGGATGTGCACAAGCTCTCATCACGGGCTTCGGAGCGAATATTGTCTCGGATGACCTGGGAATCATTCCGACCTTTTATTTCCCGATGCCGGATGCCATTGGATACGAGGCTTTGATGCAGCAGTATCCGAATGTGCTCTTTTTCACTGCCGCCGGAAACTGGGGCAATAGCGCGGGCGAGGCTGGCTTTGGTGTTCAAGACGGCTTCTACCAGGCGGGCTATGTGCCCACGACGGCCACGATCGGTGGAACATCCCAGACGGTTGAGGATTTTGGAAAGGGCGTGGGCCAAGCCTCGAACCCCTTCAATGACTTCCAGATTTCTCCCGGCTATGGTGTTGAGTTGGTCATCGGCTGGAATGACAACCCAACGGATAGTGCAACAACCGGTACATGCCCGAGCACGAACAATGCTTTCAATCTCGAGCTGGTCACACCCACCGGATCCAGCACGGCGGGCACTCCTCTTGCGGAGTCCGGTCCCAGCAATAACAGCGGTAGCGCCGGGCTGGGTATCGCACAGAACTGCCCCTCGCTGTATTTGGCCTATACCAACACCGGCAGCACAACCATAACCGTGAGCCCGGTGATCCAGGCCGTGAATGTGACCTCATCTCCATCGTCGACGATCAACTTCAAGCTGATTGCCTCGATCATAAGCACCAGCGGGTCGGGCAGCTTTCCGCTCACCTACTACACGGATGGATCGGCGGGTGCGGACCGGGATTTCCCGGGCCAGAGCACCTCCCACCTCCTGGAAGCCGGTGCCATCGTGCCGTTCGGGGGCGTAGCCGGGTTCCCGATCGAGTTTTTCAGCAGCAGTGGGCCCTATACCCTGTCATGGAACTGCAATGCCGCTGAGACCTCGTGCAGCCCGATCGCGCCAGTGGACAACTCACAGGTCCCGGACATCACCGCACCTGATGAGGACATCGTGAACATGCAAGGATCCATGACCGGGTTTTACGGAACTTCGGCTGCCTCCCCGGGGACCGCCTCGGTTGCGGCCCTGCTGATGTCGGCCGGGGTCAGTCCGGACGTCATCCCGGCCCTGCTCGAAAAGACGGCCAGCCAACAGACCGGATCGGGATGGAATGGCATCTACGGCTATGGACTGGTCAATGCCCTCCAAGCCGGCATTGCCAGCATCCCGCCAACCGCCACCATCACCGATCCCACCAACGCGTCCGCGACCGTCGGACAGGCTGTGGTTTTTGCCGGTTATTGCTCGACCCCACTCGGTTCGAACATGAGCAGCCTCAATGCAAGTTGGCATTTCGGGAACGGCAAGACCGGGACCGGATATTTCCCGGGTGCGGTCAGCTTCAATCAGCCCGGCACGTACACGAATACCATGACTTGCTCGAATCTGGCTGGACTCACGTCCAAGCCCGCCTCGATCACGGTCACGGTTTCGCCCTCATCCGGTGGTGGCGGTGGTGGGGCCTTCGGACCATTGGCCCTGCTCATTCTGGCATTTGGCTTGTTGTGGATCCGGTTCTACAAAACCCGCAATCCGGCACACTGAAACACCACTTCCAAGCTTCAAGGGGCGCCCAAGGCGCCCCTTTTTTTTGGCCTCATTCACGCCCTCCGGGATAGAATGACCTCATGCTTCCCGAGACATCTGCCGATCAACTGGTCCTTGTTGCCTTGTCCGGTGGGGTGGATTCCGCCGTTTCCGCACTTTTACTCAAGGAGGCTGGCTGGTCCGTCGAGGCCCTCTACATGCACAACTGGGAAGAGGAAGCCGGGGAAGACTGTCCGTCCGCGCAAGATTTCCAGGATGCCCACCGGGTGGCGGATCTCTTGGAGATCCCGCTGCACCGGGCTTGCTTCGCACCTGCCTACCGGGAACGGGTTTTCCAGCCTTTTCTTCTGGCCTATGAGTCCGGACTCGTCCCCAACCCGGACGTCTGGTGTAACCGGGAGATCAAATTCGGCCTGCTCTGGGAACATGCCCACCGGCTGGGTGCCACCCATTTGGCCACCGGACACTATGCACGCCTCGAAAGGGACCGACAGCCTCATCGTCTCTTGCGCAGCCATGACCACAGAAAGGATCAAACCTACTTCCTGAACCAACTCACCTCATGCCAGCTTGAAAACTGCCTGTTTCCCATCGGTCATCTCACAAAGTCAGAGGTTCGTGAGCTGGCCCGGCTGAGGGGCTTACCCAATCATGCGAAAAGGGACAGTACAGGAATCTGCTTTATCGGCGAAAAACCATTCCGCGAGTGGCTGTCCCGCTACCTCCCGGGTACACCTGGACTGATCCTGGATGAGAGCGGACGAACGGTGGGAACACATCCCGGGTCTTTTTATTTCAGCCTGGGCCAGCGCAGGGGTCTCGGCATCGGAGGCATCCGTGGAGGTCGGGAAGCATCCTGGTACATCTACGAGAAAGACCTGTCGCACAACCTTCTTCGAGTCACACAAAATCCCCACCATCCCAATCTTTGGATGAATCGGATTCCGCTTTCCGGTTTTCATTGGATCGGCGAAACTCCGCAACCCGGAATCATCAGGGGGTCCGGGAAAACCCGCTATCAGCAGGCTGACATCGCCTGTGAACTCGACTGGACAGATGAGGGACCTGCCACGGTTTCGTTTGAGAGCCCCGTTTTTGCGCCGACGCCAGGCCAGTTCTTCGTCTTTTACCAGGGCGAATGGTGTCGAGGGGGCGGAGTCATTGCGGAAACCGGCTCAGAGACTCACCCCATCCCCTCCCCCGAATGGACTGATTGGAGTTCCAGATCCAAACCCGACCCGGAAGGGAACGAGTGACGAGACCGGGATCCCCTTCAGTCGTATAATTTGGGACATCTTCTTCCTTTGCCCTAGCCGAGGATCTCTCCTTGATGACCCGCAGAAAGGCCGTTTTCATGGATGACAGCCATGACACTTTGGCTGTCGATCAGACCTATTCCTTCATCTCGCTCCCCAAGATCGCACGACATCACCCCCCGGTTTCCTCACTGCCCTATGCCCTGAAAATCCTCCTCGAAAACACGGTCCGGAACTGGGACGGGATCACGGTCCGGGATGAGGATGCCCAGGCCATACTGGCCTGGACGCCTGAAAATGCAGGCAAGCATGAACTGGCTTTCACCCCGGCGCGAGTCCTCCTCCAGGATTTCACGGGTGTTCCGGCCATCGTCGATCTTGCAGCCATGAGGGACGCGATGAACAAGCTGGGCGGAGACCCTGGCCGGATCAACCCGTTGGCCCCGGTCGAACTGGTGATCGACCATTCCGTACAGGTGGATTTTTACGGAACTCCCGACAGCTTCGAGAAAAACCGGGCACGCGAGTTCGAGCGCAATCAAGAACGCTACGCTTTTCTGCGCTGGGGACAGGAAGCCTTCCGGAATTTCCGGGTTGTTCCTCCGGATACCGGTATCGTCCACCAGGTGAATATCGAATATCTGGCCCGTGTCATTTTTGAAACGTCCAAAGACCACAAGCGGTGGCTTTACCCCGACACCCTGGTCGGAACGGATTCACATACCACCATGGTCAATGGCCTTGGAGTACTCGGATGGGGGGTTGGCGGCATCGAGGCAGAAGCGGCCATGCTGGGCCAGCCCATGACCATGGTGGTCCCGGAAGTCATCGGGGTCAATCTCACCGGCAAGCTCAATCCGGGAGCCACGGCCACCGATCTGGTGCTGACATTGACGGAGCTATTACGACGGAGGGGGGTTGTGGGCAAGTTCGTCGAGTTCTTCGGACCCGGACTGGCCTCTCTGCCGGTGGCCGATCGGACCACCATCAGCAACATGTCCCCTGAATTTGGCTCGACCTGTGCAATTTTCCCCATCGATGCGGAAACGCTCCGTTACCTCCGCCAGACCGGCAGGTCAGAAACCGTGATTGCACGGATCCAGGCCTACTGCCAGGCACAAGGCCTCTGGCATGAGCCGGGTCGGCCTGAGCCCCGTTACAGTGATTTGTTGAGCCTTGATCTGGCCACAGTCGAACCCAGTCTGGCCGGTCCCAGCCGGCCGCAGGACCGGGTCAAACTGTCTCACCTCAAGTCGAAAATGGAGCAACAGGTCACGGACTACCGGAAAGGCAAACCGCCCACACCGGAGACGAAACCGCGCTTGGCAGACGGTGACCTCGTCATTGCGGCCATCACCAGCTGTACCAACACGTCGAATCCTTCTGTCATGATCGGGGCGGGACTTTTGGCTCGAAATGCCCGGAAACGCGGCTTGGAGACCAAACCCTGGGTCAAAACCTCCCTGGCACCCGGATCGCCGGTCGTCACACGCTACCTCCGGGAAGCCGGACTCCTGGGTGACCTGGAAGCGCTCGGCTTCGGCCTGGTGGGCTATGGATGTACCACCTGCATCGGGAATTCGGGTCCACTCAAACCGGAAATCAGTGAACTCATCCAGAAAAGACAGCTGGCCGTCGGCGCGATTCTGTCCGGAAACCGCAATTTCGACGGTCGGATTCATCCAGAGGTCCGCTTCAATTTCCTCGCCTCACCCCCTCTGGTCGTGGCTTTTGCCCTGGCAGGCTCTTTGCTCCTGGATCCGGAAAACGATCCTTTGGGCATGGACTCCCAAGGCCATCCGGTTTACCTCACAGAAATCTGGCCGAATCCCGAAGAAATCGAAGAGCTCGTCCGGCTTCACCTCCGTGGTCAAATGTTCCAGGAAAGCTATGCCAAAATCTTCGAAGGACCGCCCGAGTGGAGTCGTCTGGAGATCGCTCAAGGATTGCATTACGAATGGAGCCCGGAGTCCACCTATGTCCAGTCTCCGCCCTTTTTCGACGGCCTCGAGAAGCTTCCTCCGCTTCAACCGGCCCTGGAAGGTGCACGCGTTCTGGCCCTGCTGGGAGATTCAGTGACGACGGATCATATTTCACCGGCAGGCAACATCTCCCCAACGAGTCCCGCGGGACATTATCTTCGGGAGAGGGGGATTGAGCCCCGGGATTTCAACTCCTATGGTGCACGGCGTGGAAATCATGAAGTCATGATGCGCGGAACCTTTGCCAACATCCGTCTGAAAAATCTTCTGGTACCGGGGGTTGAGGGCGGGATGACACGCTGTTTCGCAACCGGGGAGACCCTGCCCATTTATGATGCCGCCATGAGGTACCTCGATAAGAAGATTCCTTTGGTGATCATTGCCGGGAAGGAATATGGCAGCGGTTCCTCCCGGGACTGGGCGGCCAAGGGCCCTGCCCTGCTCGGCGTCAAAGCTATACTGGCCGAGAGTTTTGAACGGATCCATCGGTCTAATCTCGTCGGGATGGGCATCTTACCCTTGGAGTTTCTCCCAGGGGAAAATGCCCAAGTTCATGGCTTGAGCGGGCACGAAACCTATCAGATCAGCGGTTTCCAGGAGGACCAGGCCACAGAGGCTGTGGTGGAAGCCATTTCAGACCATGGCCAGACCCGTCGATTCAAGGCCAGGATCCGCCTCGACACCCCAAAGGAGAAAGAGTACTACCGCCATGGCGGAATCCTGAAGTATGTCCTCCGCACGCTGGCCGGAGATGGCTCGGATTAGGCCTTTCCCAGCCTCACCCGGCCCGCAGCAAGGTTAGAGCCGGTTTGGGCACAGGCTATTCTTCGTTAGCGGTTCGCGCAGCCTTCATGCCGAGAGACTGGCAGATCGCG
Source organism: Pseudomonadota bacterium (assembly GCA_027320085.1). Lineage (GTDB taxonomy): Bacteria > Pseudomonadota > Gammaproteobacteria > JAKAQQ01 > JAKAQQ01 > JAJZIH01. The sequence goes on along the minus strand of DAHVLZ010000038.1, from coordinate 76,782 downwards.
GAAGCGTGGCGGTCGAGTTCCGGATCCACGCGCGCTACCCGACCCCATGAACGATCGGTTTCTCCAGGCCATTTACAGGTTGCATCCAGCCCGAGCTTGCCTCCCAGATCGCTGACCGGACTCGCAAAGTCGAGATAATCAACTGGCGTGTTGTTGATGATCAATGTGTCCCGACCGGGATCCGCCCGGGTGGAAATAGCCCACAGCATCTGTCGATCATCCCTGATATCAATGTCTTCATCGACAACGACAACATATTTGGTGTAGGTAAACTGGCGGAGCCAGGACCAGATCCCCATCATGATCCGTCGGGCATGTCCGGGATATTGTTTGCGGATGCTGACCAGGGCAACACGGTAAGAACAGGCGGCCGGGGGTAGGTAAAAATCCACAATTTCCGGGAACTGGTTTTGAAGAACGGGAATAAACATTTCGTTGAAGGCTTCCGCCAGAACCGACGGTTCATCTTCCGGTGGTCTACCCATGTAGCTATGGTGGTAAAGGGGTGAGTCACGTGAGCAAATCCGCTCGACGGTCAGAACCGGAAACTGTGCAGTTGCATTGTAGTAGCCCGTATGATCGCAGAAGGGCCCCTCCAACGCCGTCTCGCCGGGGTAGATGTACCCCTCCAAGACCATTTCGGCCCGTGCCGGCACATACAAGTCGTGAGTTCGGCACCGCGTCAGTTCAGTGCGTGCTCCGCGGAACAATCCAGCGAACTGGTATTCCGAAAGGGGTTCCGGAATAGGTGCCACGGCGGCAAGGAGCATGGCCGGATCTGCACCGAGCACGACAGCAACGGGAAATGGGCGGTTGGGATTCTCTAAAACCCAGTCACGATAGTCTTGTGCCCCACCCCGATGAGCCAGCCAGCGCATGATCAGCTTGTTTTTGGCTATTTTTTGCTGCCGGTAAACGGCGACATTCATTCTGGGATGCCGCGTTCCACGTGTCACCACGAGACCAAATGTCAAAAGGGGTCCTACATCATGAGGCCAGCACACCTGAATCGGAAGGGAATCAAGATCAACCGCCTGGTGTTCGGCTATGACTTCCTGACACGGTGCCGCACGAACCTTTCGAGGCCTGAAGAAGGTGAGATTCATCCACCGGGTGGCATCGTGCATTCCCTGTCGCCAATCCAGCGGCAGATGGGGTGACTGGAAAAAAGCCAGTAATCGTCCAACCTCCCGGAATCCGGCCGGCGATTCGAGACGAAGAGCACGCGCCACTCGCTGGGGCGTGCCAAAAAGATTGCCGAGAACGGGTTGAGCCTGATTTTTCACTTGGTCAAAAATCAGCGCGGGACCCTTTCGGAGCAGGGCCTGGCGGCAGATGGCCGTGATTTCCTGATGCTCTCCCACCACCGAGCGGACATGCACCAGATCACCTCGCGATTCCAGATCCATGAGAAAAGAACGGAGATCCCGCCAGATGGGCAACCGGCGGCTTTCGAGGACTTGTGCAAAAAGGCCGTGTTCAGGGTATGGCATGGACCCCAAGACCGCCACCCCGTGAGTTTGCCAAGGACAATAGACCCGGCTGACCATGCCAGTAGCCATCACAGGTTCCCGCAGGAGCCCGGGTCTCAAGATCCTTCAGCACGTCGGGATTCTCCGGGTCATGGCGCAAAAGATCGAAATCATGAATGATGGTTTCCATGTGCAAAGCTTGTGGGCTTAACCTTAGAGCCTGGATTCCGGCCTGCATGATCTCTGTGAGCCATGGCGCCAGATTGGTGGTTTGTGCGGATTGGACCTGGGTTCCATTCAAGGTCAGAAAATCCTGTCCATCCTGCGTTTTCAGGAGACGTCCATCTGCATCCTTCAGGCAGAGATGGGCACACCGATCCTTGGGACGGTTCTCCGCACGAGCGGTATAGCATCGGGCCGACCAGGCCAAGGGGAGACGCCCCCAGGCAAAGATCTCGCTGCTACACCGACCCTCTTGTGAAGCGATCAGGCTCCGGGCTGTTTCCTGCGCCAACTCAAGGGGAAGCACCCAATGTTGCATGCCCTGATCCACCAAGAGACGCAGGGTCTGTTCGTTATAGACGTTCAAGGCAGCCCCTCCCGCAAAGGGAAGGCGGCCCCGTGCCAAAATATTGACGGCAGCCAAATCGTTGGCCTCGATTTGCATGCCTTGTTGCTCGCTCACCTCACTGCAAAGTCGGCTTAATGCGCCGAGTTCCGATTCGGCTTCGATCAGGGTTAGCGTCGATATGACGACTTGCTTGCCTGCAGCCGTCATTTCACGTCCCAGCTGGATCCAATCTCCAGGACTCAAACTACGGCGCTTGGAGCAAACCACTTCGCCCAAATAAACCCTCTCGACTGGCCACTCAAAAGCCTGCTGGTAAAACCCAAGCAAAACCTCACGCGGCCAGTGATAAAGGACCGGGCCAAGAGCTAACTGGAGCGGTTTTCTGTCAGGAATTTTCCGCATGATGAACGTCAGTGAGAATCACTTCAGGAGGCGATAACAGTTCCTCTTGCCCTGGCTCCAGGAAATTACGGACGATCTTGAGGTAAATTTCCACGACCAGTGATTCAGAAAGACCAAACTGGACCGCCAAATGGCGCACATGAGAGAGGACTTCTTGTTCTCGCTCAGGAGAATAAAGTGGCTCCCGTGCATGGGACTTGCCGGTGTGGATGAGCCGAACCAGCTGCTCACGCTGGGCCAGCAAAGCCACCAGCCGTCGATCAAGTTCATCTATTTCTTCGCGATAATCGGAAATTTTCATTTCGCAGTCACGTGTTTCTGCGAGATGCCTTTGATCGTGCCACATCATGGCCAGGATCAGAACAGATGTTTTCCATTTTTATGGCAGGCTGGTGGTTCCGGCATGACTGCCGGATTTTCCTCAGGCCGTAGCAACCAAGCCGGAATGGAGCAGGCCAGTGGGACGGAGATAAACCCTCTATAAAATTTTTGAACCCCAGGCCTACTTCAGTCTCTCCTTCAATAACCAGCCGACGCTGGAAAAAAAGAGTATCCGGATCAACCTCCTGAAACATTAAAGCCAAAAGATCGGAAAATTGACTCCGGATCACTGTATCGGCTGGAGTGGTTTTCGGCAAGACCTGGATGCTGTGATTCCGAACCGTGATGGGCCAGCGCCAATTGAGGTCCTCGACCTCAATGGCAAGAAGATGCCCTTCCAAAAAATCAAGGTCACCCCGATGTCGGTGGGACGTGAAAAAAAGGTTGAGAAAAAGCTCCAAGCTTAACTGCTGGCAACCATGGGGAATCCGGCGGAAGGATTCTTCTAGCGTGTCGGTCAAAACCGAACGGATACCCAGACTCATGCCCATCGCCTTGCCTTACGAGTCATGGCGCACTCAACCTGGATTGACCAAAAACATGTAGATCATAGCGGGGGCCTTGCTTCATCGATTTGACTTTCGTCAAGCTTTCGTTTGAAAAAGCAGTGAATGCAGCCTCCCGGCCTGAAGCACGGACCCGCTCCGCTATACCATAGCCATGGAATCATCATGCGAGATCGCGAGGAGTACCCGTGGAGCTGGTCTGCCCTGCCGGAAATATGGGTTCGTTGCGAGCAGCCATTGATCATGGCGCAGATGCGGTTTATACCGGATTTCGGGATGCAACCAATGCCCGACATTTTCCGGGTCTTAACTTCACTCCAGAATCCTTGCGCGAGGCCGTTCACTACGTCCACAGGAAGCAAAAAAGGATCTTCGTCGCCATCAACACTTACCCTCAACCGGCGGGATGGCCACTTTGGACCGCCGCCGTTGACACGGCGGCCACAGAGGAGGTGGATGCACTCATTCTGGCGGATCTCGGCCTTCTGGAATACGCAAGAGACAAATGGCCGGACATGCCCCTTCACCTCTCGGTTCAAGCCTCTGCGACCAACCGGGAAGCACTTGGTTTTTATCAGCGGCTGTTCGGCATTCGGCGCGCCGTGCTACCTCGTGTTTTATCGTTGCGGCAGGTTTCGGCCATTGTCCGCCAGGCCCCTGTCGCTATCGAGGTTTTCGGATTCGGGAGTTTATGTGTCATGGCCGAAGGACGCTGCCTTTTATCCAGCTATGTTACAGGCCGATCGCCCAATAGCTACGGTGCCTGCTCACCGGCTTCACACGTTCACTGGGCACGGACCCCTGCCGGACTGGAAGCGCGGGTCAATGAGGTCTTGGTCGACCGATACCGGGGAACTGAAAAGGCGGCTTATCCAACCTTGTGCAAGGGCCGTTACCAGGTGGAAGAGTCCGTGTACTACGCGCTGGAAGAACCCACCAGCCTCAATACCCTAGACATCCTGCCGTCCCTCATGCGGGCTGGAGTGCAGGCTCTCAAGGTGGAGGGGCGCCAACGAGGCCCTTCCTACGTCCGCCAGGTCACCACGATCCTCCGGGCTGCGATCGATGCCTGCCTGAACCATCCGGAGCGCTATCGACCGGATCCCGATTGGCAGGCGGGATTGACACGATTGGCAGAGGGTGCTCAAACCACGCTGGGAGCCTATCACCGTCCCTGGCATTGAGGCCGCATTCACGACCTGTGGATTGATTGCCGAGTCTCTAGAAAACTCGTATAGCGAGAGCACTCGCGCCGCAATCCCGGGTGTTCTGGTACCCAAATCACGGGACCTGCGCTCTTCCCCGGGCCCCCATTCCAGCGAGTCCCGTCCCAGAACCAGCTGCCGATAGAAAAAATGGAGCCCTTCCAGGTGAGAACCGGCGTACGCTGGCGCAACCAGGGTGGCATACGCATTTCCCTGAGCAATTCCTTGAGAACAACATGATGGCCGGCATGGTGCCAGTGCAGGCGTTCGCCTCCGGCACGGACAAAAACCCGCCATTCCGCGGGGTTCTCGGTCACACTGGAAATCCGATCTCGCATACCTGGGTTCAGTTCGAGACAACCCCAACCGGGCCAGAGGATCCACCGTCCCTTTTCCGGATCAAAATCGGAGAGCGGACTTTGTGGCGGATCTGGCATCGGGGGAACCAGAAAAAGGCAGCCATCATAAGTAACCAAGAGGTGGCCCTTCCACCTGACCTCAGCGTGATTCCGCCTTTCTGAGAAAAAATTACGGATCAACACTTCAAGGCACTTCTGAGGAGGGGGTGGAGCCTGCAACTGCCTGATCCAGGCACGGAGAAGGATCGGCAATCGTTTTTCTTCCTGTTTTTCCAGTTCCTGGATGGAAAGTCCTCCCCAGGACGGTTCAGAAACCGAATCGAGGGTTTTCTCGAGGAAGTCGGATAAGATTTCCTGCTCCGTTTCCAGCAGGCTGGTGCACAGGGTCGTTTTGCGGCTGGCCTCAGGCCAGCGCTCGGCGAGGGCGGGGATTACCTGCGACCTCAAGTAGTTTCGAGACGATACCGTATTCCGGTTAGTCGGATCCTCCAGCCATCGAATCCCTGCCCACTCTGCATACGCTCTCAGTTCCTTTCGTGAAAAACCCAACAACGGGCGAAACAGGAAACCTTCACCCAGTGGCTGGATACGGTGGGACATACCCCGCAATCCTTGGTGTCCGGAACCCCGCAACAAATTGAGCAAAACCGTCTCCAGCTGATCATCGGCATGATGCGCCGTAAGTAAAATTTCTCCCGGAAGCAGATGACGGGCCACCGACTCGTAGCGAAGACGGCGTGCAGTTGCCTCCCATCCTTCGGGGGTCCGGTCAGGCACCCGGATCTCAGCCAGGATCAGGGGGACCTGCCAGCGGGTTGCCCATTCAGAGACGAAGTCCCTGAACAGCGTGGCTGCGGGATGCGCGTGGTGGTCCACATGAATGGCCCGCAAGGGCAAAGGAAAAAGATCGCGATGGTGAGAAAGGACATGCAGGAGGACTGTGGAATCGAGCCCTCCTGAACAGGCAACCAAATAGCCTTTTCCGTTCGGAACCTCTTCCAGGATTTCCTTCAATGCGTGAGCGTTGACCCGGTTCGATGGTTTCAGTTGGTATACACCCCAAAATGCATGAGACGATTAAGACGTTCGGCAACCATATCATCCAGCGGCTTGGACAGCAGCACAGACAAGTGTTTGGCAATCCCAGCCCTGACCGATTTCATGGTTGTGGCAAAATCCCGGTGGGCGCCTCCCGGGGGCTCCGGAATGATCTCATCGACCAGTCCAAGATCCAGGATTCTGTCCGCTGTAAGACCCAGCGTGGCAGCCGCTTCCGGGGCTTTGGAAGCACTTTTCCAGAGAATCGAGGCACAACCCTCGGGTGAAATCACCGAATAAATGCTGTATTGGAGCATGAGAAGCCGATCTCCCACACCAATGGCCAGTGCTCCACCAGACCCGCCCTCACCGATGACGCAACAGATAATGGGGACGCGTAACTGGGCCAAGACTTCAAGATTACGCGCGATCGCCTCGCTCTGGTTGTGTTTTTCAGCATCTACCCCGGGGTAAGCTCCCGGGGTGTCGATAAAAGTCAGGATGGGCAGGCGAAAGGTTTCCGCCAGACGCATCAGGCGCAATGCCTTGCGATAACCCTCGGGCTTTGGCATGCCAAAATTACGGGCCACCTTTTCCTTGACGTCACGCCCCTTCTGGTGGCCCAGGAAAAGAATGGGGTGGTCTTCGAAGCGGCCCACCCCTCCCACCAAAGATGGATCGTCGGCAAAACACCGGTCGCCGGCGAGGAACTCGACGTCCGTAAAGAGATGGGCAACATAGTCCAGCGTGTAAGGTCTTTGGGGATGCCGGGAAAGTTGCGTAATCTTCCAAGGATCCAGGTTTGAAAATATGGCTTGGGTTTTCTCCTGATTGAGCCGGGACAATCGTGCAATTTCTTCATCCACAGCTTCCCCAGACTCCTTGAGCCTCCTGAGCTCAACGAGCTGCGCCTCAATTTCAGCAATAGGGGTTTCAAAATCCAGAAAATGGCTCTGCATGTCTCAGGATCTTCCAGGTTTTACAACCAAAACACGAGGACCTGCCGGTGTCAGGGGTTCTGCGTACCGGCCTGCAGCCGTATCCCGATTATTGTGCCAGAGTTTCAAGCGAGGAATACAAATCCAGCAGAGTCCCTCCCATTTTCTCGATCTCGAACTGTGCAAAAAGACGACCGGCTGCTTGCCTCACCCCACCGACAATACGCTCGGCATTTCATCGGCCAAAACCGATTCTCGAGCCATCCTGGCAACAGTCGAAAAACGTCCGATGCACTGGAAAAGAAGGGTAAACTTGGGTTTACTGCCGGTCGAGACACAGGAGGGGCAATCAACGGCTCGCAGCCCATCCACGCAAACCGGCTGTTCCCGTATTTCGTGGGTCTAAGTTCTTCCCACCCGGGGCCGGCTGTTTCGAGGGCACAAATCGAATGGATTCGGCCCCCAAGAGCTCCCTAAGGGCATCCAGCAGATCGGATGAAAGCCTAATCCCGGGCTCCTCCCGGGGTCGTAAAACGGCCTGGATCCCCCTTGTCGTATAACGGATACGGAGTCCGGTCGCCCCCCCCCGATGCTGCTGCAACAACTCAATCACTCGCCGACCCGGAAAATTCCTCCCCTCCTCGCGATCATGCCACGACAGAACCAGCAGTCGGCAATTCAACGCACGCCATCGGTCATAGAGCTCGACATTCTTGACCCTGAATCTCCAGTCTCCGGCATATTCATCAAAACCTACTGATCCCTGAACCACCACAGGTGTATTGGAGGAAACTTTCCTGAAGGCCTTGACCAAATCCTCTCCAAACAATACGACTTCAATACGGCCTGTCCCATCCTCCAGAAAACCATGACCACGGTCCGGCTTCCAACGCATGGAATCAAGCAGGCCACCCACCGTCAGTTGCAGCGGTGTTGAGGCGTTTTCCACCTGACGCAAGGACTCGGAGAGAGGACGCAGCCCGAAGTCGGCCCATTCTTGCCGGTACAGTTCCATCGGATGTCCACTCAAGTAAAAACCCAAAACCTCCTTTTCCTGCTCCAAGGTTTCCAGGAAGCTCGCTTTCACCGAGGTTAATTCTTGAGCAGCCGGATCCTCCTCGTAACGGGCCTCACCTGGCAGCCCAAAAAAATCATTTTGATGGTCAGAACGGACATACTGTTCAGCCAGGGCCATCAGAGAGTTGATCCGGGCCAACAGTTGAGACCGCGAAGTCCCAAAGCCGTCAAAAGCACCCGATTTAATCAGGGCCTCAAAGGTTCGACGATTGAGCGTTGGACCCATGCGCTGGCAGAAATCCTCAAGACCCGCGAAAGGGGCGGATGCTCTCGTTCGCACAACCGACTCGGAAAACGACTGGCCCACGCCCTTGATGGCACCGAGACCGTAGCGGATCCCTCCTTCTTCGACCAAAAATCCGTATTCTGAGCGATTAATATCCGGGGGCAGAACTTGCAGGTCTCTCCGGGTACAGTCGGTCAAAAGCGGAGGCAATTTTTCCAGATGCCCCATTTCTGCCGTCAGGACCGAAGCCATAAAAGGGGCCGGGAAATGTGCCTTGAGCCAAGCGGTCTGGTAGGCCAGCAAGGCATAAGCCACGGAGTGAGACTTGTTAAACCCGTAGCCCGCGAATTTTTCCATTAAATCGAATATTTCTTCCGCCGTCTGCTTCGGAATTTTTCGCAACACAGCCCCTGTCACAAAACCACTCCGTTGCTGTGCCATCTCCTCGGGCTTTTTCTTACCCATCGCCCGCCGCAGAAGGTCAGCCGCCCCCAAGCTATAACCGGCAAGATCCCGGGCGATCTGCATGACCTGCTCTTGATACAAAATAACCCCATAGGTATCCGCGAGAATCGGCTTCAATGTCGGATGAAGATAAGTGATCGGAGCCTGCCCATGTTTACGATTGATGAAATCACTGACCATACCCGACTGCAGGGGACCGGGGCGGAAAAGTGCAACCAGCGCGACGACGTCATCAAAGCGGTCTGGCTTGAGCCGACGGATCAGATCTCTCATGCCGCGGGATTCAAGCTGGAAAATAGCCGTTGTCTCACACGACTGGAGAAGATGAAAAGTGGCCGCATCGTGCATCGAGATCTGATCCAGGGTGAAAATCTCCTGGTCCTTGAGCGACTGGATCCGGCGGACAGTCCGGTCAATGATCGTGAGTGTCGTAAGGCCAAGAAAATCAAACTTGACGAGCCCCAGGTGTTCAAGATCATCCTTGTCGTATTGGGTGATAAAACCGTTGGAATCGGTGTCATTGAACAGCGGCAAATAGTCCGTCAGCGAAGTCGGCGCAATGACGACACCACCCGCATGCTTGCCCACTGAACGAACCCGCCCCTCCAGTTTTCGTCCCAGGTCAACGACGGTTTTTACTGTCTCATCCGAGTCATACCAGGATTTCAGCTCTGGTTCTTCTGCAAGCGCACGATCAAGGGTCATGTGAAGCTCGAATGGAATTAGTTTCGCGAGTCGATCCGCAAAACCATAGGGCAACCCCAAAACCCGCACGACATCCCGTACCACAGCTCTTGCAGCCATGGTGCCAAAGGTGGCAATCTGGGCAACCTGTTTTCGTCCGTAGCGATCCTCCACGTAACGAATCACCTGATCACGTCCTTCAATGCAGAAGTCCACATCGAAATCAGGCATGGTCACTCGTTCCGGATTCAGGAAACGCTCGAAAAGTAACCCATGTTCCAGCGGGTCCAGATCCGTAATCCCGAGCGTATAGGCAACCAGGGATCCGGCCCCTGATCCCCGACCCGGACCCACGGGGATTTCCTTTGATCGGGCCCAATCAATGAAATCCGAAACAATCAGGAAATATCCGGCAAATCCCATTCGGCCAATGACATCAAGCTCAGTCTCAAGCCGCTCCCGGTAGGATGCCTCCAGAAAGGCCGCTCCACGCCGGAGCCGGACCCGCTCGCTCCTTTTAGTGAAACCCTCCAAAGCCCTTTGACGGAGGGCTTCCTCTACCCCTTGGCTTGAGGCAACCGGGTACGCCGGCAGCAGGATCCGGTTCATCGAAAATTCAAAGTTGCATCGTCTCGCCACCTCGAGGGTGTTGGAAACCGCCTCACTCCAGTCTGCGAAGAGTTCCTCCATCTCCTGTCCTGATTTCAGATACTGCTGCTCCGTATATCGCCGTTCGCGTGCGGGATCGTTCAGGACCCAGCCATGCTGGATGCAAACACGGGCTTCATGCGCTTCATAATCATCGGGGGTCAAAAACCGAACCGCATTCGTTGCAACCAGGGGTATACCATTCCGTTCAGCCAGGTCACATAGCCGGTCATTTAAGAGTTCTTCCTGAGGGCTGCCGATCCTGGAGACCACCAGATAAAAATCGGATCCCGCAATTCGTGCCCACCGCTCGATTTCCCGCTGTGCGTCCATTTCCTGGTCCTGAAGAGCGAACCGTCCAATGGCGCTTTCGGCTCCGGCCAGGATCACCAACCCATCCAGCGAAGCCTCGGCCAAGGCGCTTTTCCGTACCGGGCTTGCAATGCCTTCTTGGGAATTTGCCCTGGCGTCGAATAACCGGCAGAGATTTTGATAACCGTTCAGACTCCGGCATAGAACCCGGACTTTCTCGACCGGGCTGCGGGTTTCTTCCGTGGCCAAGCAGATTTCAGCTCCTACGAGCGGCTTGATTCCCTGGGCCACCGCATTTTCAAAAAACTTGACGGCTCCAAAGAGGTTACCCTGGTCCGTCACCGCAATGGCGGGCATGTCCAGCTCACGGGCCTTCCGGACCAAGTCAGGGATCTGGATGACACTATCGATGAGTGAAAACTCTGTGTGGACATCAAGATGGACAAAGGGATGTCGCAAGAGGGCTTTCCTCAGGTACGGGCCAGCCGGTCACGAACAGGCGCAAATGTGGTCCGGTGGAGTGGACATGGCCCCAACCGATCCAAGGCCTCAAGGTGGCATGGAGTGGGATATCCCTTGTGCTGGGAAAACCCGTATCCGGGATACAGGCGATCGCAGTGTGCCATCATCTGATCTCGGTACTCCTTGGCAACAATGGACGCAGCACTGACCACCTCATACCGGGCATCGGCTCCTATCCGTGCTTCTGCCGGGATTTCTACAGGAGGAACAAATCGACCATCCACCCAGACACCTGGTGGTCGGGGAACCAAAGCCATCACGGCCAGCCGCATGGCCAGCAACGTGGCAAAATGGATATTGATCCGATCAATTTCCTCCGCGGCTACCGAGGCGATAGCCAGAGACAGGGCTACCGCCCGGATCTGGGGAACCAGACGAGCCCGCATTTCATGACTCAGCTGCTTGGAATCTCTCAGCCCGGAGATCCGGTGATCCGGCGGGAGCCATAGCGCAACAGCAACCACGGGACCGGCCAAGGGTCCCCTTCCGACCTCATCGACACCGGCCCAGCAGGTGTTTTTCGAATCATCTTCCATTTGAGCTTGGCCCAGAACTTGACCGGCCGATTGCTGAAGCCAGCTCAGCAGCGACCGTCTGGTTTGTCTCGTGACGCAGCATTTCGGCTAGTTCTGCATAACGAACCCGGATCGCCTTACAGTGGTCAGGATGATCCAAGAGATCTTGGACGGCATGGGCCAATACCTGCGGCTTGGCCTCATTTTGCAAAAATTCAGGGATGAGTGGCTCATCGGCAAGCAAATTGGGGAAGGACGCCCATCTCACCCGCAGGCCCAGAATTCCCTTGGCGATCGCCACACTGAGCGCCGAAAAGCGGTAGGCTACAACCATTGGACAACCGACCAACATGCCTTCGAGAGTAACCGTTCCAGAAGCCACTAGGGCTATATCGGATGCTTGCATCGCTTGCGGTGCCTGACGGTCGAGCCAGAGCACCGGGAGGGTATTTCCGGTCTTTTCCCATAGATGGACCAGGGTATCCCGTAGCGCAGGGTAGGCTACCGGCACCACAAATTGGAGGGAATGGTTCCTTTCAGACAACAGGCGGGCAGCCTCAAAGATAAGACCCGCCATGCTATCCAGTTCATGCCTGCGGCTTCCCGGGACCAAGGCTACTGTGGGCTGGTCAGGATTCAGGGCCAGATCTTGGCGAGCCTGCCGGATGTCAGGTGCGGGGTCAAGATGATCCGCAAGGGGATGCCCCACGAAAAGAGCACGTACGGAGGTGTGGGCATAGTAGGCAGGTTCAAAAGGAAAGAGGCAGAATAGACCATCCGCTGCCCGTTCAACCTGTTTCACCCGTCGGGGACGCCAAGCCCAGACAGTTGGACTCACATAATGGAAGGTGGGAATCCCTGCCTCCCGCAACTTTCGTTCCAATCCCAGATTAAAGTCAGGTGCATCCACACCCAGGAAACAGTCTGGCTGCCACCTGAGGATTTCTCGAAACAGCCGCTGCCGAAGTTTCCATAATCGCGGAACATGGAGTACTGCCTCCGTTATGCCGGAAACCGAAAGGGATTCCGTGTCGGCCAAGGTTTCACATCCGATTTCACGCAGATGGGGTCCCGTGACGCCCCGAAGAGACAGGTCGGGAAACTGCGTTTTGAGAGTTTTCAGGGCCTCGGCGGCGAGGAGGTCACCGGACAGTTCAGCCACACAACAGGCGACTTTGAGCATCTCAACGCGCGATACCGTGCTTGGAGTTTTCAATCACCTCGAGCATGGGTGCTAGCAAATCCGGGTAATCCAGAAGCTCACGGCGTAACTCAACAACCGCCTCTTCCACCCGCAAACCACGGCGATACAGGATTCGATACGCTTTCCGGATGATCTGCATCTGCTCCGCTGTAAATCCCGAACGTTTGAGCCCCTCTTTATTGATACCAACCAGTTTGGCCGGGGATCCAAACACCATCATATACGGAGGGACATCTTTCAGCACCCCCGATTCATACCCTAAAAAGGCATGGCAACCCACCCGGCAGAATTGGTAGATCTTGCTGAATGCTCCGATTCCGACATGGTCATCGACCTGAACATGCCCCGCAAGCCCTGCGGTATTAGCCATGATCACGTGATTACCCACAATACAGTCATGGGCAATATGGACGTATGCCATGATCCAATTATCGTTCCCAATCCGGGTTTCCCCTCCTCCCAGTCCCGTGCCTCTATTGATGGTCGTATACTCCCGGATCGTATTTCGATCGCCGATATAGAGCCAGGTTTTTTCCCCACGAAACTTCTTGTCTTGAGGATCATCGCCGAGCGAGGCAAAGGGATAAATTCGGTTTTCGGCCCCGATCCGGGTTGGTCCTTTAATGGAAACATGAGCACCGATCGAGCAACGAGGGCCAATCTCAACTTCCGGGCCGATCACGGCAAATGGCCCAACCTCGACGGAAGGATCTAGGCAGGCGCCGGGGTCAATAACGGCTCTTGGGTCAATCACAACTCAGGATCCTTCTGGCTGCAATGGCACAGGAAGTCGGACTCTGCCACGAGCCGTCCATCAACCTCCGCACGGCCCGTGAGCTTCCATATATCCTTGACACGGCGGACAATCCGAAGGGTCATTTTCAGCTGGTCGCCTGGCGTGACCATGCTTTTAAAACGTGCGTTGTCAACTCCCACCAGATAGCACTCAACCAAGGGACGGCGGCCCAGGGTTGCATAAATTAGGACCCCCGTACACTGGGCCATGGCCTCCAGAATCAGAACTCCCGGCATGATGGGCTGGTTTGGAAAATGGCCTGGGAAAAACCACTCGTTATAGGTCACATTCTTGATTCCGACCACCTTCTCGCCATCCACGCATTCCAGAATGCGATCCACCAGCAAAAAAGGGTAGCGATGAGGAATTTGCTCAAGGATTTGATTGATGTCAGGGGAAAAAGTGTTCATCATGAATTGTTCCGGACGGTTTTTTCGAGTGCGTAAATTCGGGCAGCCAGTTCGTCAAGATGGCGGAAACGGGCACTGTTCCGCCGCCAGCGATTCGCCGAATCGCTGGGCAAACCCCCGGAATACACACCCGGTTCATGAATCGAATGTGCAATCATGGAACGTCCCGTAATAAACACATGATCGGTAATTTCGAGGTGCCCGACAATTCCGACCATGCCTCCAATCTGGCAACCGGATCCAATTTTAGTACTACCAGCAATTCCCGTACTCCCCGCGACGATCGTATGAGCACCAATCCGGACATTGTGTCCGACCTGGATCAGATTATCGAGTTTAACCCCATCCTCAATCACCGTATCCTCGAGCGCCCCCCGGTCAATGCAGGTGTTAGACCCGATTTCAACATCGTCACCAACCTGGACACTGCCCAACTGGCGGACCCGATGCCAAACCGGCCCATCTTGGGCAAAACCAAAACCTTCTCCGCCAAGACGTGCGCCTGACTGGATAAAACATCGCTTTCCGATTCTCACATCATGACCCACAAAGACTTGTGCAACCAGGCGGCTGCCTGCGCCAATGTGGACATTTTTTTCGATCACACACCCCGGTCCGATTACACACCCAGAAGCGATCACCACATCTGCGCCAATGACAGAACCCGGACCAATCTGGCAACCCGGCTCAATCAAGGCACTTCCATCAATCACGGCACCAGAATGAATGGCAGGCTCCCAGGTGAAAGCGTCTTGCACTAGAAAATCAATGGCCAGCTTGAAAGACAATGCCGGGTTCCGACTGACCAGGGCATTGGTTCTGCACAATGAAAGCATGTCGCGATGAAGAATGACGCCACTGGCCTCGGTGGATGAAAGGAAACGCCGATACTGGGCAGAAGTCAAGAAGGTCAATGCCCCCTTGCCTGCCTTGTCCAGTGGCGCGAGATGATCAATCTGAGCTGCCGGATCGCCGAACAATTCCAGCTTGAGTTCGCGGGCCAGATCACCCAAGCAGCACGGTCTCGTGACCTGAGCCTGGTTCTTGGGATCATTCGGGACTCTAGCCATGCTTGCGGCTTTGCGAGAACATCCGGCGCAGCTGCGCCAAAATTTTAGGTGTCAGATCGATTCCCGGTGAGGCGAAAAAAACCTCCTGTCCCAGTATTACTGTGAAATGGTGCTGCTTTCCGTACGTCCGGATGGCGCGGACCGCAAGTCGCTGCAGATTGTCCAGCGCCTGGTTGCGGGCCAGATTGAAATCTTCAGCATACTGCTGCTGACTGGTCCGGTAGCGTTCCCGCAGCATATTCAGTCGTTGTTCATTTTCCATCCTCTGGAGTAGTGAAACGCTTGTGCTTCCAGACTTCATCGCAAGCTTCTGTTTCCTGATTCCAGCCAACTGCTTGAGCAGCACCTTTTTCCGTCCGCCAAGTTCCTGGTTGAGCGACTTTTGCGCCGCCGCAGTCTGTGGCATTTCATGCAGCAGAAGGCTCAGGTTGACGTAACCGATCCGTAGCGGTGTCGCCGGGGCAGCGGCTGACGATGGGGTAGCGAGGATCAATCCGCCCCCCAAAATCCAAAGCGTGCCCAAAACCCGGAACCACCGGAGCCTCATGAAACATCTCAAGAAAGTTGACTTCTGAATCATATACCCTCGGTCGTGAAAATGTATGGCATGGTTTCAAACATTTGATGGTCCGCTCAAAAATAGGAGCCTAGGGCGAACTGGAGATAGCTGAGAAGGTCATGTGGTCCCGGGTTGAGTGGCTTTGCCCAGCTGAACCGGATTGCTCCGAGAGGAGTCAGCCAGGTCACACTGACTCCAGCCGAGGTCCTCAATCCCCCCAGGCTAAAACTGCTCGGGGTCGCAAAGACATTCCCGACATCAAAGAATAGGCTGAGCTGATAGTTTGGCGCTTCGCCCGGCAGGTGGTGGCCAAAGAACTGCGGTAGCACCAGGTCATTTTGGGCGTAGGTGAAAAAAGTCCCTCCAATCGGAACCCCGGTGGGTGTCTTTGGACCCATGGTATAGGATTCGTAGCCCCGGACGGAGTATGGGCCTCCACCAAAGAAGTTCATCAGGGGCGGAAACTGACTCGTCCCTCCATAGGCTTTCCCGAGTTCGACCTGCGCATTCAAGGCATAACTGAAACCAGCAAATAATGGAATATGATCCTGACTGTGGAAATTGAGGATCCAAAAGTCTTGGGCGCCTGGAGGTACTCCGACTTCAAGCCCCAACTTCTGGCGCGTGCCCCGGGTTGCCAGGATATAGCGGTTGCGGTTGTCGAACATCAACCCGGCATCCAGAGCCAGATTGTTGTAGCGCATCCCGGGCAAATCAACAAAGACGTTGTTCCCGTCCGGATTCGTGCACTCACTGGGCACTGTATAGCGACTGCCGTTCGCCGGATTGAGGGCAAAATTAAAATAAATGGAAGGGCTTGAACAGTTGGTCAGGAGATTGGTATGGCTAGGACTGACCCCCACGTAGTAACTGGCAAAAGTTGTCAGCGGGAACGTGTAGGTCAGTGTAAACCCATAGTCCGTGGTCGAAAATGTGTTCGCATAGAGGTTAAATCCCTGGCTTTGTGTGTAAAAAGTGCTCAGGGTCTCGCTTACATTATTGACCGTGAAATAGGGATTCGTATAGGTCACGTTGTAGGTGGTCTGGTAGGGGTAACGCTGTGCGCTGACCGTCAGCAAACGGCCGGTCCCAAGGAAGTTGGCCAGCGAAATCTGCCCACCGATGACGATTCCCTCCCCTTGCCCGTAGCCCAAGGTCACATTGGCTGTCCCCGAGCGTCGCTCATGGACATTCACGTTTACATCAACTTCATCATTGCTTCCGGCGATACGTTGGGGTTTGATCGAGACACTTTTAACAAACGGAATTCTCTGAATCAGCAGCTTGGAAAGCTTGATGGCACGAGTCGACAGCCAGGTTCCTTCGTACTGGCGCATGTTTTCAAGGAAAACCTTTTCATTGGTTCCAGTAATTCCGTGAAAATAAATCCGATGAACATAGACCCGATGTCCCGGACGAATGAAGAAAATGACACTTGCAGTGTGCCTCAAGTGGTTTAGCCGCGGGATGGGCTTGACCTGGGCAAACGCATACCCCTGATTGCCCAGGAGCACCTTGATTTTCTGCGTCGACAAGATTGCAGACTGCCTGGAAAAGGTATGGCCCACCCGGACCCGAATGTTCTTCAACAAGGTTTTTCTGGGCAAAATCAGCCGACCTGCCAACTCGATACGAGTCACCCGGTAAACCGCTCCCTCATGGAGGTTTACCGTGATGAAGACACCCCGGAGCGTTGGCGAAAGGGCAACCTGTACCGAGTTTAAATGGAAATTAGCGTAACCCTGGTCTTCGTAAAAGGAGCGAAGCCGGGCCAGTGAGCTGACTAATTTCTTCCTTTCATATTTGTCTCCACCGGTCAGCCATGTCAATAATCCCGGGGTCTGGAGTTTAAACAGGCCGCGTAGTGTAGAAGAGGAAAACTTCCGGTTCCCGACAAAGTTGATGGCTCGCAAGTAGGCCGTCTCGCCTTCACGGACCCGGATATGGACGCTCACCCGGTTTCTCGGCAAATGCCGGATTTTGGTATGAATCTCAACGCCGTAACGACCATGACTGTAGTATTGGGCGAAGAGAGACTGGCGTATTTCCTCGAGGACTGAACGGTCAAAAATCCTCCCTTCGACGAGACCTGCCCGGACCAGGGCATGGTTCAGCGTCTTTTTGGATATGGCGTGGTTTCCAGTGAAAGTAAAGCGCGCGATGGAGGGTCGTTCATGAACTTTGAGGATGAGTGTATGGCTACCTGCCCGTAACATCGAAACCGAACTAAAAAACCCGGTTCGGAAAAGTGAGCGAATAGCAGAGCGGATGACCGTTCGGTCAATGTGCTGGCCTTTGGAAATCGGCAGGTAGTCCAGGACCGTGCCTCGGGAAATCCGTTGCAGTCCTTCAATAACGATGTGGCGAACCGTAAAACTGGCTTCTGATTTCGCCGAGACGGGATGCAGTGATCCCGAGAGAATCAGGATAAAAAAAATGCCCCACAGGGTCGTCTTACGCAAGCAGCATTCCTCAAGTGTTACAGGAAATGGGTCAGGTCATTGTAAAAAGCCAACCCCATGAGCAAAAACAATAGCCCGAAGCCTACCTGTTGGCCGACCCACTCGGCGCGAGCCGAAAGAGGGCGACGATGGACTACTTCAATCGCATAGTAAAGCAGGTGGCCACCGTCAAGGATCGGGATTGGAAACAGATTTAAAAGCCCCAGACTGATACTCAGTACCGACAAAAATGAAAGGAACGAAATCCAGCTCGCCCGGGCGGTCTCACCTGCATATTGCGCGATGCGGATGGGCCCGCTCAGGTTCCGGATTGAAGCCTGGCCTGTGATCATGCGGTAAACGAGGCCCAACGTCAACCCCGACATTCTCCAAACATAACGTAGGGCGTGCAAAACAGCAATCGGAAGCGGGTCCCGCACCTGAAGCATGAACTGTTTCATGAAACCCGCGGGCAGGGCAGCGGTCACCCCCAGGAATCCATAACGGCGCCCTGCAAGCTCTCGGGCCCCGAGCGTGACCTCCCTGGAAATCGGATGGCCGTCGTGGATCCAGCCCAGCCGAACCTGACCATCCGGATGTCTCATGACAAAACGAGTCAATGCGTTAAAACTCCGCAGGGGATGGCCATCAATGGTGAGCAGGCGATCGCCTGGCAAGAGGCCCGCTTTCTGGGCCGCTGAACCAGGAAGGACCTGACGAATCACGGGTGGAAGCCGGGGCGCTCCCGGTTTCAGTCCCAAATCCTTGAGCAAATGACCCGGAACGGTGAACGGCTTGCGCGATCCAATCAAGATTACGGTCTTCTTTTTGACTCCGGCGGGGGACCGGTAGCTCACGTGGATTTGGTGGCTACGCATGATCGCGGAGACCAAACCCAGCTCGAGCTGACCCCAGGTTTTGCTCTCATGCCCGTTTACGGCCAAAATCACATCTCCCGCATGAAGGCCCGCCCGCGCGGCAACAGAACGGGGCGTCACCAATCCCAAAACGGGACGGACAGCGGGAAAGCCCACCGAATAAACAACCGTGAGGGCCAGGACCGCGAACAGAAAATTGAAGGCCGGCCCCGCCACCACGACCAGCGCCCTTTTGGCAAGCGGTTGATGGTCAAAGGCCTGGTGTTCCTCTCCCGGGGGTATGGGGCCCTCCCGGCCGTCCAGCATCTTGACATAACCGCCCAACGGAATCGGCGCTAAAGCCAACTCCCAGGGATTCCCCCTCCCCTGCCCAAAAGAACGCGTCCAAAAAGGCTTTCCGAAACCAATTGAAAAACGGATGGTCCGGATACCGAGACGACGGGCAACCCAAAAATGCCCAAACTCATGCACCGTAACCAGAATCGCGATCGCCAGGATAAAAGCGGCCACCGCCGTCAGAATGGACATCAATGGCGTATTCCCCCCACTCTCAGCCAATCACAAAAATGCGGTTTCCGCACCTCGCGTACCATTATCGGACAAACCAGTTCCAAAAGAGAAGAAAGACCGGAGCCGCAGCCGTCCAGCTATCGATGCGGTCCAGCACTCCGCCATGACCCGGGATGATCCGGCCACTGTCTTTGACCCCATGCCACCGCTTGAGACGGCTCTCAAACAAATCGCCAAGAATGGAAAAATACCAGACCAGAATACCTAAGGGAAACAGGACAAGCAGAGGGACTTTCAGGAGAAAATACATGAAAATCAGTACCAGTCCGACAGCGACCCCGGCTCCCCAGACCCCTTCCCAAGTCTTTTTGGGACTCACTGCAGGAGCCAGGGCGTGGCGTCCCCAGAACCTTCCGGCAACATAAGCCCCCGAATCCGCACCCCAGACCAGCAATAGGAATGACAGCAAGAGCCAGTGTGGCGGGCCTTGCCCCCAGCTCAATGCGACTAATCCGTACCATGCGCCCACCAGAACCAGCCAACCGAGCAAAACGGCCCACAGGGGCCCCAGACGGTTCTGGCGGCGAAAAATCAGGCCCGGGGCCAAGATCCAAAACAAAGTCACCAGAGGAAGGACCAAAACCCGGCCGATGGGGTGGAAAAGTGATACCGCAAACAACCCTGCGATGGTGAGGAGGACAAACTCGTACCCCTGGATTCTCCCCAAGGGAACCAGTTGTGACCATTCATGCGCTGCAATGCCGATGAGCAAGCCGTACACCAGCTCCACACCCAGGGAGTTCACCCAGATAATGATTGAGAGTGCAAAAAGCGATAAAACCAGCGCACTCAAAAGCCTCGGGGATTTTGTCATCCCTCAGCCATCCCGAAGATACTCGATCTGCCGAGATGTCCTGCCAAAGCGGCGTTGACGGCCCCGATAATCCTCCAACGCCTCCTGCAGATGGACCGCTGTAAAATCAGGCCACAAGATATCCGAGAAATAAAGCTCGCTGTAGGCCAGATCCCACAGCAAAAAGTTGCTCAAACGCCGTTCTCCACCTGTCCGAATCAGAAGATCCGGGGCTCCAAATCCCGCGGTGGTCAGACATTCCTCAAACATCCTTTCGTCGATTTCCTCGGGAGCAACCAGTCCGGACTGGGCTTTTTTTGCCAGGGTTTGGCAAGCCCGGCAGATATCCCAACGTCCCCCATACCCAACCACGACGAGCAGGACCAGCCGTTGCCCGGATGCGGACTGGTGCTCTGCCTCAGCCATCAGGTTTTGCAGGTTACGTGGGAAGGAGGACCGGTTGCCAATAAACGTGATGCGAATCTCGTTCTTGATTAGGGTATTGATCTCACGTTCCAACGCCTCCGCAAACAAACTGAGCAATGCCTTGACTTCCGAGCGAGGTCGCAGCCAATTCTCACTGGAAAAGGCAAAAAGAGACAGGAGGCCAATGCCACATCGGGGAGCCTCCCGGATCACATTCTTGGCGGAATCCAAGCCAGCCCGGTGCCCGGCCGAACGCGGCAGGCCCCGTTGCTGGGCCCACCGTCCATTGCCATCCATAATGATGGCCACGTGCCGCAGTTCCGGTAAGGAAGAAGGCACGGCCTTTCAAACCTCCAACAATTCTGCTTCTTTCCTGCTCAGCTCATGATCAATCTCTTTCGTGCTGGAGTCCGTCAATTTCTGGAGCAGATCCTCTGCCCTGCGCATCTCGTCTTCCGTCATGACCTTCTCCTTGTGTAGTTGCTTCACTCGGGATAAAACATCACGGCGAACATTACGGATAGAAATTCGTGCCTGTTCCGCTTCGTGGCGGACGACGCGGACCAGTTCCTTGCGCCGCTCCTCATTGAGCGGGGGCAGCGGGATCCGGATAACTTGGCCACTCAGGATAGGATTAAGCCCCAAATCCGAAGCACGCAGCGACTTTTCAATCGCCTGAACCAGGTTTTTATCCCAAGGAGTAACCAGTAAAGTCCGCGCATCCGAAACCGCAATTGTCGCCAGTTGCTTTAAGGGCATTTTCTGGTCGTAGGAATCAACTATCAGGTTTTCGACCAGACCCGGCTGCGCCCGGCCGGTGCGAACTTTGCTGAACTCCTCGCGGAGTGCCAGCACGCACTTCTTCATCCGTTCCTGCCCATCTTTTTGGAGATCATCCAACATGCTGGGACCCTTCGTTATCAACCAAGGTTCCGATATCATCACAACCGGAGGCTATTGCCGTCAAGGCTCCACGGTGACGGGTCTCAAAGACCCTGACCGGCATGCCATGGTCACGGCACATGACCGCTGCCGTATCATCCATGACGCCCAGATTCCGTTGCAGCATTTCATCAAAAGTCAAATGCGTGTAGCGGGTTGCACTTGCAACCCGCTCCGGATCATCCGAGTAGACACCATCGACCTGAGTTGCCTTGAGGAGCAGTTGCGCCCCGATTTCGATGGCCCGCAAGGTTGCCGCGGTGTCTGTCGTAAAAAAGGGGTTTCCTGTACCCGCCACAAAGACCAGGACCCGTCCCTTTTCAAGATGCCGGATGGCTTTCCGCCGAATATAGTCTTCACAGATCTGGTTGACCCGAATTGCAGACATGACTCGAACCGGGTGCCCTGCACGCTCGAGCGCATCCTGCAATGCCAGTCCGTTCATGACGGTCGCCAGCATGCCCATTTGGTCGGCAGTCACCCGGTCCATGCCTTTTGCCGCCAGGCCTGCTCCGCGGAAGAAATTTCCCCCTCCGACGACAATACCGAGCTCGAGGCCCATAACCACCGCCGCTTCGATCTCCCGGGCCCAAAACTCGAGCACTTGGGGATCAATACCAAAGGCGCTCTTCCCCATCAGGGCTTCGCCACTAAGTTTTAACAGGATCCTGCGGTACTTCAAACTCACCGTGGCTCCCCGAAATATCAGCGTCGGTTGACTTCGGCCATGACTTCCTGGGCAAAATCCTTCTGGCTTTTCTCAATTCCCTCCCCCACCCGGTACCGGATAAAGGCATGGACCCGCGCGGCATGCTGCTTCAGGTAATCGGAGACTGTCAGAGAAGGATCCCGGACATAGGGCTGATGAATCAAGGAGAACTCCTCCATCAACTTGCGGAGCCGGCCCTCAATCATTTTCTGAATAATCGCTTCGGGCTTGCCGCTCTGCCTCGACTGGTGTTCCACAATGGTCCGTTGCTCGTTCAGCCACCCGGAATCCGCCTGATCCGGATCAAGCCAGAGAGGTGCAGCAGAGGCGATATGCATTGCCAAATTGCGCCCCACCTCAGCCTGGCCTCCCTCGAGGTCGACCACCACCCCAATTTTTCCACCTTGGTGAATGTAACTGAATAGAGTTCCCCGACCGATCACATGGTGAAAACGCCGGATGATCAGGTTTTCTCCCAAACGTAATACCAACTGTCTTCTTTCCGTTTCGATGGTCTGTCCGTCCGGCAGGGTGTACCCGGAAAGCACCTCGGAATCCGACTGGCGGAGCACCAATATGGCATCAGCTACCCGTCGGGCGAACTTCTTGAAGTCATCACTGGATGCCACAAAGTCGGTCTCGGCATTGACTTCGACAATAGCAGCTTCGCTCCCTGCCGGAGAAAGGACGACTTCCACGCGACCCTCGGCAGCAACACGCGCAGCTTTCCGATCCGCTTTTGCCAGACCCGCTTTCCGGATATACATCACTGCTTCGCTCAACTCACCTTTCGTTTCAAGGAGTGCCTTCTTGCACTCCATGAACCCGGCCCCGGTTTTCTCGCGAAGCTCTCGAACCAGCTGGGCGGATATTTCAGTCATGAGCATCCCCCTCGCCAGACTTCCCATTCTGAGGGGTCGGAGACGTGCGCCGCCGTTTTCCAGCACTCGTGGATTTGGGGCGAACTGCGCCAGAGGGCTTTTCCGGCAACATGCCCTCAAAGACATCGGAATCGGTCGTCGCGTGCTCGGCGACTTCTGTTTTCACCGCCACCTCAGGTCCAACTTCTTCCACCCGAACAACGGAAACGGGCTGTTTTTTCACCTGCCGCGCTCCGCGGGCAGGTCCTTTCCGCTGGACCACCTCCGGTGTTGATACAGGCTTTCCGGTCTCGTCGAGTTCAACAAATTCCTCAGCATTGACCACCGAGGCCGGCGCTTGGGCGCGTCCTTCGAGGATCGAATCAGCCATCGCGTTCACGTAGAGCTCAATCGCGCTGATCGCGTCATCATTGCCCGGAAACGGGTAGTCAACCTGTTCCGGACTGTAGTTGGTGTCCACCACCGCAACCACCGGAATGTTCAGACGGTTAGCCTCCCGAACCGCAATGCTTTCCTTGCCCACATCAATGACCAAAAGGGCATCGGGCAGGTTTTCCATTTTCTGAAGCCCACCCAATGCTTTCTCCAGCTTGTCCATCTCCCGGCGGAGCTGGGACGCTTCCCGCTTCGACAATTTCTCTAGTCGACCATCCTCCCCCATAGCTTTGAGGTCAGATAACCGTTTGACCGACTGTCGCAACGTTCTGAAATTGGTCAGCGTACCACCCAGCCAGCGCTGGTTGACATAGGGCATGCCGCAACGGAGTGCGGCTTGGGCGACCGCTTCTCGGGCTGCTCTTTTCGTTCCCACGAAGACCACGATCCCGCCATCACTGGCCAGCTTTCGCATGTAATCCAAGGCCTGGCGAAAAAGAGGAAGGGTTTTTTCCAGATTGATAATGTGGATCCGGTTTCGTTCGCCAAAAATATAAGGCGCCATCTTTGGGTTTCGGAACCGGGTCTGGTGGCCAAAATGGACACCGGCCTCAAGCATGGAACGCATCGTCACTTCAGTCATGTCATAACTCCGGGTTAAGCCTCCATGAACCCCGCTCCGCGACCTCACAGGCACCCGGCGGACGGTTTCTGGTTCATGTGTGGTATGTGGTACGCAACCGTATTTCCCTTGGCACCCCAACTACCAGTGACGGGAGGCGGGCTTTCGGGAGACAACAGGTCACACTAGTTGAACTTGGTCAAAGGACCTGAAACAATAGGCTAAATTTTAACACAGAGCGTTGCTCACGATCAAATGCACAGGGTCATTTCCCCTCCCCATCCGGAACCCAAGACCAAGCGGATATCCCATGCCTCTTCCGCTTAAAACTCAGGAAGAGCAGGAGGCCATGCGACGGGCAGGTGCCTTGGCAGCAGCCACTTTGGACTATGTAACCCCGTGGGTCCAGCCCGGGGTCACCACCGAGGTCCTCAATGATCTGTGCCACGAATTTATCACCGCCAGGAGTGCAGTACCGGCACCACTTCATTACCGGGGATTCCCCAAATCGATTTGCACTTCTGTGAACCACGTGGTCTGTCACGGCATTCCGGGCAATAAGAGGCTCAAGGCGGGCGATATCATCAATATTGACGTCACCGTCATTCTTGACGGGTGGCATGGAGATGCCAGTCGGATGTATGCGGTTGGCCATCCGTCGATCCAAGCCTCCCGGCTGATGGAAGGCACCCGCCAGGCGCTGTTTCTTGGAATCGAGACTGTGGCTCCCGGTCGGCACCTCGGAGACATTGGATTCGTCATCCAACGCTACGCCCACGAAATGGGTTTTTCGGTGGTGCGCGAGTATTGCGGGCATGGGATCGGCCGTCAGTTTCATGAAGAGCCGCAGATCCTGCATTACGGGAGCCCCGGCACGGGTCTGGAGCTTCGCCCGGGCATGACTTTCACCATTGAACCGATGCTTAACGCGGGGAAGCGTTTTGTCAAGACACTGCCGGACGGCTGGACTGTTGTCACGCGCGACCACTCCCTTTCGGCCCAGTGGGAACATACGGTTCTCGTGACTGAAGAGGGTTGTGAGATCCTCACGTGGTCGGACCAGGAAGAACGCGTGCTCGGACGCCCCTCGTGCAGAGCGATGGCACTCCGCCTTCTGCAAGGACCGGACGGAGACCTGGCGAATGGGTGACCCCTCCGGTATCCCCTCGCCGATGCCCACCATGACCTGTTACGGAGTCTGATTTGAACTCATCTCTCAATCACCTCCAGCCTTATCCATTCGAGCGGCTCTCCCAACTTCTTGGCGGGATTCAGCCTCCGCAGGATCAGGCCGTGATCCGCATGTCGATCGGCGAACCGCGGCATCCAGCACCCCGGGAACTGGTTCGTCTGCTGCAATCCGCGTGCCAGGACTTGGGCAGCTACCCCACCGCTCGTGGAGAAACCGAGCTTCGAGAGGCCATCACCGCGTGGCTGATTCGTCGGTTTTCCTTGGATCGCGACTCCATCGATCCCGAACATCAAGTATTGCCTTTGTCAGGGACCCGTGAAGGCCTTTTCGCCATTGCCCAGGCGGTCGTGGAGCCACGATCAGGCGCTCTTGTGATCATACCCAACCCGTTTTACCAAATTTACGAAGGTGCTGCCTTGCTTTCGGGTGCGGAGCCGTTTTTTCTTAACACCGTCGCGTCACAGGGGTTTATTCCAGACTTGGATACGGTGCCGGATACCACCTGGAAACGGTGTCAGCTCATCTATCTGTGCTCGCCCGGCAATCCAACTGGCATGACGCTGAACCTGGATTTTTACCGCCAAATCTTCCGCTTATCAGATCACTACGGGTTTGTGATTGCAGCAGACGAATGCTACAGTGAACTCTACAACAACGAAGACCAACCTCCTCTCGGCGCACTGGAAGCAGCCCATCGCCTTGGCAGAGATTCCTTTGAACGTCTTGTGGTTTTTCATAGCCTCTCGAAACGATCGAGTGTACCTGGCCTGCGCTCTGGCTTTGCGGCAGGCGATGCCCGCCTCATGGACAGTTTCTACCGGTACCGGACTTACCATGGATGTGCCCTACCTATCCCTGTCCAAAAGGCCAGCACATGGGCCTGGCAGGATGAAAAGCATGTGCATGAAAACCGAATCCTCTACAGAAAAAAATTCGAAACCGCGGCCCGCCTTCTGGGCCCGAACCTGCCGTATGTCCCTCCGGACGGCGGCTTCTACCTCTGGAGCCGCGTTGCCGGGAATGATGAAGTTTTTGCACGCAGACTCTATGCCGAAAAGGGGGTTGTGGTGTTACCCGGCTCCTACCTTTCCCGTCCGACACCGCAGGGCAACCCGGGTCTCGGGCATGTGCGAATCTCCCTGGTTCCGGATCTCGAGACGAGCCGCGAGGCGTTGTCCAGAATCACCGGGTTTTTGGCAGACCAACCTTGATGGATGTTCATCAAGCCAGGGACACCATTGAAACGCTGTGGCCCCGCCAGATGGAACTGGGCCCGGAGAATGCCCCCCCCGTACTGATCGAAGCACTGGAGTGGCTGATCCACGCCTTGGAAGAGGGAACAGTCCGAGTCGCCTCCCCGGCCAGCGGACAATGGGTGACTTCCGGATGGGTTCAACAAGGAATTCTGCTTTACTTCAAAGTCCGGAATTCCAAGCCGCTGGGCAGCCATGAACAGTACTGGCATGACAAGATCCCGCTTCAATCCCGTGAATTGCCGGAATACTGGGAGCAACGATCTTGCCGTGTGGTTCCGCCAGCGACGATCCGCGTGGGTGCCCACATTGGACCTCATAGCGTTCTTATGCCCTGCTACGTCAATATCGGGGCGTATATCGGAGAGTCCTGTCTCATTGACACTTGGGCCACGATTGGATCCGGTGCTCAGATCGGAGATCGAGTGCACATTTCTGGAGGCGCGGGAATTGGTGGAGTCCTGGAACCGGTCCAATCCCGTCCAGTCATCATCGAGGATGACTGTTTTGTCGGCGCCCGCTGTGAAGTTGCAGAAGGGGTTCATCTAGGGAGAGGCAGTGTCCTCGCGATGGGCGTATTTCTCGGTTCCAGTACGCGGATCGTCGACCGGGAAACCAGCCAGGTCTTCTACGGATTTGTTCCAGAGCAGGCGGTTGTTGTGCCTGGCGTTTACCTTCCCGGCAATCAGAGCACGGTTGCCCTCCAGTGTGCCGTCATTGTCAAATGGGTCGACACGGCAACACGGAACAAAGTGGGGATCAACACGATTCTCCGTGATTTTCCATGAACCCGGCGGTCGCTCTCGCCCGACAGCTGATCCAGTGCCGTTCCCTCACTCCCGACCCCGCGGGAACCCATGCATTGATCGAGAATCGGTTGAGAAACGCTGGCTTTGCCCTTGAGTCGCTTCCCTTCGGACCCGTTTCGAACCTGTGGGCTTATCACGGGAGCGGTCCGCCATTGCTGGTATTGGCGGGACACAGCGACGTGGTTCCGTCTGGGCCCGAGGACCAATGGACGCATCCACCTTTCGGAGGAGATATCGAGGAGGGCTGGCTTTACGGACGGGGGGCGGTTGACATGAAAGGAGCATTGGCAGCCCAAGTGGAGGCCGGAGCCCGGTTTGCCCGGACCCATCCAGACCATACAGGCACGGTTGCTTTTCTGGTCACAAGCGATGAGGAAGGTCCAGCCCGGCAGGGAACCCTTGAGGCACTCAAGGTACTGTCTGATCGTGGGCTCATCGTCACCGCTACTCTGGTGGGTGAGCCATCGTCCCGGAAGACTGCGGGAGACGCCATTCGCATCGGCCGTCGGGGATCGATGAGCGGAAGTGTGGAGTTCAGAGGGGAATCCGGGCATGTGGCCTACGTCAATGGCCCAGCGAATGCAGCCCATGCACTCGTGCAGTTTCTTGCCGCAGGGCTCAATCATTTAACGCTGGCAAGCGACCCCCTGTTCCCTCCACTGAGTTTTCACATCACTTCCGTGGAGACACCGGGAATCGCACGGAACGTGGTTCCCGCAGTCGCACGAGCCCAGTTCAACTTCCGATATCCACCGCCACTCAAGCCCCAAGATCTCCAAGCCATGATCGAAAAGCTGATACCAGAGGGGCCACCCCATGCGGCCCTCGTTTGGGGAAAGTCCGCAGAGCCGTTTCTTTCGAGTCCCGGGCCACTTCGCGAAGTCGTCCAGAGTGTCCTCAAGAAACAGTCGGGAAGCGATCCCGAACTGAGAGTGGACGGTGGAACCTCGGATGGGCGGTTTTTTGCCAGACTCGGAGCCGAGGTAGTTGAACTCGGCTTGCCCAGTGAACGGTTACATGCTCCGGATGAACGGGTGGCCGTACAAGATCTGGTTACTCTCGAGTCCACTTATTTCGAGGTCGTGAAGTCCTACTTGGGAACCGCCTGACCGCCAACCCCACTAGCGGACGGGCTTCCTCCGTCCCGCCTTAAAGTTGATCCAAGCACCGAAGCTGGCCAAAAGCACAAAGCAGGCCAGAACCCAGACTGGCATGCTGAGTCCCAGGAAGGTCCAATCAATCCGCGCACAATCGCCACTCCCTGCCAGAGTCAGGCGGAGAGCTTCTATGGGCGGCAGGTGGCGAAACATCCATCCAAGGCCTGCCGCACAAGAGGTCGGCGTCCGGGTCGTGAAATATTGCAACCAAATCTGCCGCATGGAGACTGCAGCACCGAAGAAGCCGCAAATGAGCAGCAACAACCCATATACCCGACTCCCCAAACGACCACTCCGGTGCAGGGTCGCCATGAGAAAGACAAATCCCAAAAGCCCCATGAAAATCCGTTGGAAGATACAGAGCGGACAAGGCTGCAAGCCCATCACGTACTGGAGGTAGTACGCGTATCCCAGAAGAAACACGCAGGCCAGAAACCCCAGGAGATTAAACAGTCGTCTCACTTTATTCGGCCCTCGGTCCAACCAGTTCTTCAATCTCGTCAAGACGAACATGCCGCACATCCTTCCCCGAAGCCAAATAGACGACATACTCGCACAGGTTTTTGGCGTGATCGCCGATCCGCTCCATGGAACGACCGATGGTAATACAACTAAAAACCCTCCGGATAGTCCGCGGATCTTCCATCATGTAGGTAATCGATTGCCGGATAAAGCTTTCATAATCCCGGTCTATCCGGTAATCCTCCCGGAGAATGCTGACGGCCGCATTCGCATCCACGCGGGCAAAGGCATCAAGCGCACCATGAAGAAGCCCGCGTGCGGCCTCCCCGAGGCGAATCAACTCGTGGAAGTTGGCAGGATCACGGTCCTGGACCGGCATCAGCAGGAAAAGCCTGCCGATTTTCGAAGCTTCATCTCCTGCACGTTCCAGGTCGGTGCTGGCCTTGAGGATGGCCAAAATCAGTCGCAAATCACTGGCCGCAGGCTGGCGCCTGGCCAGAATATGGCTCCCCGCTTCATCCAACGCAATCTCAATCCGGTTAATTTCCCGATCTGAAGCATCCAGCTTCTCAGCGAGCGCACTGTCACCATCGCGCAGGGCCTTGAGTGCATCACTGATTTGCTGCTCCACCATGCCACCCATCGCCAGTAACTGGCGACGCAAGCCCCCCAGCTCGGAATTAAATTCCTGAGAAATATGGTCCCCGGTCAGGAAGCGTTCCATCAACTACTCCTCAACCCCTGGCATGCCAGCCATCCGTGACCTGCGAAGTGAGCTCAGTGCGAGGACCCTCGGTGACCGTCTCCTCGGAGCCGGTCAGCCATTGTCCGATCTGGCTTTCACAGGACAAGGCCATCTGACGAGGCGTTGGACTAGGGGAAGAAATCTGCATCGGGTCGAAAAAGCAAGCCTCAGCCTGGATCATGGGCAGGGCCAGGATACT
Organism: Pseudomonadota bacterium; assembly: GCA_027320085.1. Lineage (GTDB taxonomy): Bacteria > Pseudomonadota > Gammaproteobacteria > JAKAQQ01 > JAKAQQ01 > JAJZIH01. Next base: position 46,968 of record DAHVLZ010000038.1, on the reverse strand, counting down.
CCAGAGGTTTTCAAGGATCGTGGCTTCACCCAGAAACGGGACTCGCTCACGCACCTCAGGAGATCCCCGGTAACGTAAGCCTACAGGTTGAACGCTTGCCCCCGGAGAAGATGCGGCAGCAAACAACCGGGACCGGAAGCGTCTTAGAATCTGCCCATTACCCGTTGTCCCCTCCGGGAAAAAGATCAGACGTTCCCCTTGAGAGAGCTCACTTTTCATGAGCTCCACCACAGCCTCAAAACTGGCTCCATCACCGCGGCGGATGAACAGGGTCCCGCCCTCACGGGCAAACCAACCGAGCAGGGGCCAATGCCCAACCTCAGCCTTGGAGACAAAACGTGCCCGGCAGGCCGACGCCAGCACGAGAATGTCGAGCCAGCTGACGTGATTACAGGCAAAAAGCACAGCTCCCGGACAGGGCTTTCCCGCCACCTGAACCCGAACGCCGATCAAAAAAAGGGCGCCCGAAAGCCAGAAATCGGAACACCGGACCCGCATCCTCCGCCGGAAGCGATCCCACGGCTTTATCAGACTGACAAAACCGGCCACCAAGACCCCCACCAGGATCCATACGGCAAGTCCGGCCAGACGCAGTAAACGGACGAGGGATCGGTAGAAACCGTGAATCAGACTAGGCATGGGGTGGGTTGCGATCTGAGACATCCCGCTTCCGCTCCACAAAGCGTCTCAGGTAACGAGGTCCCACATTTTCTGCCGGAAGCATCATGAGTAAATCCGCGGTATCAAATCCCGGATCCCAACAGGGCGGGCCACAGACCACCGCTCCATAACGAACATATGCCATCAGCAAAGACGGTGCCTTGGGCTCGCCGGCCGGTGCCAATCCTTCCGGCAGCGGGTGTTTGGGAACCACACGGAGGTTGCCGGGAGACGGGCAGCGCGCCATGAGGTCATGGTAGACGGCAAGGGCACCCGCGCCACGATCCTGACCCATGGGAATGCTGGCACAACCAATAATCCGCGCATAATCCCTGAACGCCGTGTACTGGGCAATCCCGGTCCACAGCAGACTGATCGTCACTGTCTTCCGATAGTCCGGGTGCACGCAGGTTCGTCCCATTTCCATGGTCTGACCCGGAGCCAGACGGATCGCCGTCAGGTCAAACTCACTTTCAGAGTAAAAGCCGCCAGCACGATCGGCATCCGCTTGATAAAGGATACGGGTACACGCCACGACGTGCCCCGTGCGGGTATCGCGAACCAGGATGTGATGGCAGAAATCATCCAGCGGATCGATATCGTAACCCGATTCGGGCGTCAGGATCCGGGCACCTTGCTCTTCCGCAAAAACGATCCAGCGCAATCTTTGCGCCTCGCGTACCTGGTGCCTGTCTCGTGCCCGCTCGACAACCAGGGATGCCGTAGAACGGGGGGTTGAATCACCTAAAGAAGACGAGCTTTCCCGTTCCGGAGTGCCGGTTTCCTCAGAATCTGGAACGGTTGTTTGGTCAGTCATCATCTCTCGAGACTTTCACGAAACCGGGACCCCGACAGGCTCCCTGACGGCAGAGAGGATCATAACACGCGGCGGGCGAAGTTCGGCAATTCACGGATGTGGCCGCCGATTGTCCATGGGCAACGGGGATGGATCAGGGGTCTTGGTCAACAGGTCTTGAGCCTCCTCCGTCACGTCCCTTGCTACCCGATCCGCTGGGAATAGGCAACTGAAGCGGCTACCTTCTCCCGGCGTGCTTTCCACCGCCAATCTGGCGCCATGGCGGTCAAGGATCTGTCGAACGATGGCAAGACCTAAGCCAAATCCGGCCGGCCCATCCTCTTTGTGCGACATGATGCGGAAAAAGCGGTCGGTAATCCGGCCCTGCAGATGCATAGGGATACCCACCCCATTGTCCTCGACGCTCAAACATCCCCCATCCCCCCCGTCGGATTTCCACGTCACCACAACATGCCCCTCTGGAGCGGAAAATTTAATTGCATTTTCAATGAGGTTCCAGAAGGCACTCAACAACTCGGTTTCAGATCCTAAAAGAACAGCCGGTTCGCTGGACACCTGGAACTCCACATTCCGGCCGGCCAAACCCAGACTTTGGACCCTTTGCCTCAAAAGAGGAATCAGCGACTGGACGCGGACCTTCTCTTCAAACCCATGCCGCTCCTCAGGGTTCAGGCGCATGAGTTCCATAAAGCCCGTCACGAGCCTTTTCATACGCTCGGTTTCCCTTTGCATGTCCAGAAGGACCTTTCTCGATTCCACATTGTTCTCTGTGTCCTCAAGCAGCGCTTCAAGATACCCGCTCAAAACCGTGAGAGGCGTCTTGAGTTCATGAGACGCATTTGCCAAGAAATCAAATCCACGCTGTTCCTCCTGCTTCCGGACCGTGACATCCCTGACCCACATCAAAGTTTCACCATCGTGATCAGAAACCGCAATCTGAAGGACTACCTCCTCATCCATGGGCGATGGGACTTCAATCGTGCCAGGCAAATCCATCTGCGCCAGCAAAGTCAGAAAAGTGGGATAGCGGATGAAATGCCCGATGAATTGACCATAATCATGCGGGATACGCAGTCCCAGCAGGGCGGCTGCCTTTTCATTGAAGGAAACCAGGCGACGCTGCTGATCCAGCAGCAACACCCCGTCCGAACAAGGTCCAAGCGAGCGGATCAACTCCGGGTATTTCCGTTCTTCCCCATCCCGGTTGAGTCGCATCCCCCGGATCCGCCACCGAACGGCATGTGCCACTTCCCTCCAGATCCCTCCTCCCTCTGGGATTTCCCGCTGCGGATGGTTCAGCCAGACGAGCCAGCGACCCATTTGCCAATACAAGCGAAACAGCAACCACAAACAGAGCCCGAGAGTCCAGTAGACCCAGTGTCCCCACAGGAGTGCCAAAAGGCCGGTGAACACCACTCCTGCCACGATCCACAAGAATTCGCGAATCCAGATCTTGAGCTTCATCCGACACCTAGGAAACCGGACCCGGTTTTTCCGTAAAAAGATACCCCGTTCCCCGCCGGGTTTCGATCCATGAGTCCAGACCGAACGGCTCCAACGCCTTCCTCAGACGCCCGACATAAACATCCACCGTGCGTCCATCAATGGGCTGACCCACACCCCAGAGATGATCCAAGATCCGCGACCGGCTATGGACCTGCCGGGGATGGGCCATGAAAAATTTCAGCAGCCGAAACTCGGTCGGTCCCAAGAGAACGGGGTGATTGTCATAAAGAACATCACAGGTCTGCGTATTCAGCAGAAGCTTTCCAAACTGTAGCGTGCCCTCCTTATCGTGGATGATCTGGCTGCGCCTCAGAACCGCGTGGATCCGGGCGATCAGTTCCTTGGTCGAAAACGGCTTGGTGACAAAATCGTCGGCACCGCTGTCAAATCCATGCAACTTATCCTCCTCCTCGTTTCGAGCCGTGAGGAATATGACGGGCACCTTCCGTGTCACTGGATCCCGACGTAAAGCCCGGGCATACTCGATACCACTCACGGATGGCATCATCCAGTCCAACAGCACGAGATCCGGAACTCCAGTTGCAAGCGCAGCCTGGGCTTCCGTCACCCGGGAGGCCAGGGTCACGGAAAACCCTGCTTTCCTCAGGGCAAAGGCCAGCATCTCCCGGACCCCGGAATCGTCGTCAACCAGCAAGATTTGGACTTGCCCGCTTTCCATCGAAAACCTGTGAGCACCGATTTTTCAATGATATACGAAAGACGTGTCAAATCTGTGTCAGACCGGTCAGCCCAACTGACCCACATAAAGGGGCTGCACCTCCTCCGGCCGCTCCAGGCGTTCCTCTTTCCTCGCAAGCTCGGCCAGGGCCAAGGAGGGCACAACCGGCGACCCGGGTTCGTGGGCCCAGTCACGGAGATGCTTCTCGAGATTGGGTTGATTCAGCGTCCGGGGATCATCCCCCACCCCCCTCCAACGTCCGGGCGGCAACTCGATCTCACGGGGTGATGTAACCCGTATCCTGCCCTCTGGCCACTGCCCCTCCCGAACCGTGTAGGGGCACCAAAAAACCAACCCCGATTGGGCCTTACGGCAAGCCAGAATGGAAACCGGCTGACGCTCCCTTAAGGAATAGGCCAGAGCGGCCAGATGGGGGATCGAGGCCACCGGCTTCCGCCATATCCACGCCAGTGCTTGTATGGTGGCTGCCGCGACTTTGAGTCCTGTAAAACTACCCGGTCCCGAAGCCCAAGCGAGACCCTCCAAGTCGCGGGGTTGGAGGCTTGCTTCGGAAAGCAGCTGGTCGATCTCCAAAGTCGTGGTTTCAGCAGCACGGCGACTGGCCCACTGTCGCCGAGCGACTACCGATTCGCCATCGCCAACTGCGGCAACAGCCGTTTCCAGCGAACAATCCAGAAACAACCACTTAGCCATGAGATTGCAGGAAATTGACGACATCGGCAGAATCCCTCGCCATTTGCATGGGGGGGAGGCTGGCTAAAAAAAGGGGACCATAGTTTTTCCCCCGCAACCGGTGGTCACCAATCACGACTGCCCCAAAATCATTCTCATGCCGCAAGAGACGTCCGACACCCTGTCGCAGGGTTAAAATCGCCTTGGGCAGCTGGTACTCTTGGAAAGGCTCACCCCCCTCCTCCCGAATACTCCGGATCCGCCGATGCACGGGCGGATCGGCGGGTGATGCAAAGGGTAGTCGATCAATCAAAATCAGGGAAAGAGCCGGCCCCTTCACATCTACACCTTCCCAGAAGCTCATGCTTCCCAGGAGAAGCGCTGGAGCCTCCTCCTGAAAGCGTTCAAGAAGGCGGTACTTGGGCGCATCACCCTGTCTGAAAACAGGACGATCGACATGCATCTGGCTGAACCACTCGCGTGCAATCGAAAGCGCCCGGTGACTCGTAAACAGGAAGAAAGTACCGCCTGGATTCGCTTCGATCAGCGAAAGGGCGAGTTGAAAGAATTTCGGATAGTAATCAGGTTCATCGACAGGCGGAAGGTTTGGGGGCAGAAACAGCATGGCTTGTTGAAGGTGGTCATAGGGGCTCGAGACTTGGATCTCAGACGCCGGCGAAAGACCCAGTCGGGAACGAAAATAGGAAAAATCCCCGGCAACCGTGAGAGACGCTGACAACAAAATCCACGCAGCATTCATTTGATCCAGCAGCTGCGCCAAGCGTTCACCCGGGTTCCGTGGTTCAATCAGGAATGAAAATCCCTTGGGCGAACCCTCAAACCACATCGATTCACGGGTTTCTTTGGGGGAAGGAGAACGGGTAATTCGTTTCATGATACTTTCAACCCGCAGAAACCGACGACGCTCTTCTGCTTTTATCTCATCCGTACCCAGACACGACATCCATTTCTGCAGGGCTTCAGAGATCGTCAAAAGACTATCCTGCAGGTCATCCGGCCATTCACTATAACCCCAGAGTCTCTCGGCCCGACCCTGCTCAAGCAAACAGGACCAAGCCTGATCGAAGCGATCATCCGACCCGGTCCCTGCATGTCCACCCATACTCCGAAAAGCCACGAAGACGGGATGATTCAACAAAATCTGCAGCTCCGATTGACTGACCGACTCGGAAAACATCTGGACCGCAAGGTCGGGAATCAGATGTGCCTCATCCAAAACAAAAGCCTCCACCTCCGGCAGGAGTGAGGAAAAACCATCCTGCTTGAGCAGCCAGTCGGAAAGGAGCAGATGATGATTTGTGATGACGAGGTCTGCCTCGTTGGCCCGTCGACGAGCCTCAACGAGAAAGCATCGCTCGTAAAATGCGCAATTCCGGCCATCGCAACTATCCACCGTTGAAGTCAGACGACTGCGTTCCCAAGCATGGTCTGTGAGGAACGTACATTCCGAGAGATCACCCGATACCGTCGTTGCAGCCCATTGCCGCAACCCCTCCATCCGGGTTCGCTCCTGTGAGTCCAAATCGTCTGCGTGTGACCACAGGTCTTCCTGCCGTTTCAGGCATAGATAGTTGCTTCGGCCCTTGAGGACAGCCATGCGGATGGGTCGTCCGAAAATCCGTCCGAGTCTCGGAATGTCCCGTTCGAAGAGCTGGTCCTGCAGAGCAATGGTCCCAGTAGAAATGACACTCCGGATCCCTGCCGCCAGCAATGGCACCAGATACGCGTAGGTCTTCCCCACCCCCGGACCCGCCTCGGCCAAGAGAACGCTTCCGGTCCTGACTGTTTCCAGAACCTTTTCCGCAAGTCGGCACTGACTTTCCCGGTATTGAAAATCATCAAGTGCCGCTGACAAGAGTCCATCCGGACCCAGATAATCCGCGACTTGCATGAACCCCCCCAATCAAACGTGCCCCATGGTATCAGACAGTTCCCTCAAGCCCGTCCCTTGCGCTCCCAGACATTCCGCCGTTTGATCCGCTAAAATTAAGGTTCCCCACCCCCCGTCTAGCGGTTCGGTTTCGGGGGGAACCGTTCGCCATTGTCCGGCACGTCAACAACGGCTGGACCCATTCTGGAGTGTAAGTCATGCCTGATTCATTTGAATATCTTTCAGACTGGGTCGAACGAACCGCCCAAAAAGCCCAGCCCGAACGAATTCAGTGGTGTGATGGCTCGGATCTGGAATGGGAAGGTCTAAAACAGGAGATGTTGAAAACCGGGCATCTACACACCCTGAATCAGGAAACTTTTCCCGAGTGCTACCTGCACCGTTCCCATCCGGACGACGTCGCCCGGGTGGAACACCTGACCTACATTTGCACCCCTCGCCAGGAGGAAGCCGGACCCAACAACCGCTGGATGGCACCCCAAGAGGCGCATCAACGCTTTGATACGCTTTTTTCCGGCTGCATGAAAGGCCGCACGCTCTACGTCATTCCTTATTGCATGGGTCCGCTCCAGTCTCCCTGGTCACAGCTTGGTGTAGAAATCACGGATAGTCCCTATGTGGTCGCCAACATGCGCCTCATGACGCGGATGGATCCCGTGATTCTGAAACGAATCCGTGCCGGTGAAAATTTTGTGCGGGGCGAACACTCGGTTGGCAATTTGAATCCCGAACAACGGTACATCTTGCATTTTCCCGAAGAAAAATTGATTCAGAGTATTGGCTCCGGCTATGGGGGAAACGCACTGCTCAGCAAGAAATGCCACTCACTCCGGATCGCAAGTTGGCAAGCGCGTCAGGAAGGCTGGATGGCGGAACATATGCTGATCGTCGGAGTCCAGTCTCCGGAAGGCGAAACCCACTACTTGGCAGCGGCATTTCCTTCGGCCTGTGGAAAAACCAACCTCTCCATGCTGGTTCCCCCCGGAACTTTTCGCGGCTGGAAAGTCTGGACCGTCGGCGACGACATTGCCTGGTTGCACATCGGAGCCGATGGACGGCTCTGGGCCATCAATCCAGAAGCAGGATACTTCGGGGTGGTTCCCGGAACCAATGCAAAAACAAACCCAAACGCGTATCAGATGATCCACCGTCAGACCCTTTATACCAACGTCGCCGTTACTGCCGACAATGAGCCTTGGTGGGAAGGTCTGCCTCACGGTCAACCGGTCGTCGACTGGCAGGGTCGTCCCTATGAGGCTGCCAATGGACCTGCCGCCCATCCCAATTCGCGTTTCACCACCCGCTCCCAGCTCAACCCGGCCTGGTCACCTCACAGTGAAGATCCCCAAGGAGTACCGATCAGTGCCATTCTTTTTGGAGGGCGGCGGCCCCAGCTTGTTCCACTGGTTCTTGAATCAAAAAACTGGACTCATGGGGTACTCATGGGCTGCGGACTGGCTTCGGAAACGACAGCAGCAGCAAGTGGTAAGACGGGGGTCGTACGCCGGGATCCCATGGCCATGCTGCCTTTCTGTGGTTATCACTTTGGTGATTACTGGGCACATTGGCTCGGCATGCAGGACCGGGCAACCCGGCTGCCCCGCATTTTTCATGTGAACTGGTTCCGGCAGGATCGCGACGGCCACTACCTCTGGCCCGGCTATGGGGAGAACCTCCGGGTCATCCAGTGGATTCTGGAGAGGTGCAAGGGCACGGTATCGGCTCGTGAAACACCGGTCGGTTACCTCCCGGAATATGAGCGTGACCTGAACCTCGAAAACCTCGGTGTTCCACCCGAGGCACTTCAACAAATGTTTTTGGTTGATACTGAGGCGTGGAAACGGGAATACGATGATCTTGGAAACTTCCTGTCCGCATATTCACCCCGTGTGCCCGCAGCGCTGAAGAACCAACTCGCAGCGATTCGTGGTGAACTCTGATTGCGAATCTGGCTGGATCCGCAATCATCATGGCGGAAAGACTTTAAATATGCCCCGAGATCGAATGCGATGAACCCGCCTCAGCCCATTTTTCGAGGCGGTCAAGCCAGCCCAGGAGTTCCGATGGGGTAGCTCGCGAAGCTTGAGCCGTCTCAGCCCTCATTTTTGCAGCTCCGGGGAATGAACGGAAAAGACCCCAAAAGGGTTGAAAGAGACTGGGCGAAAGGTGTCCTCGAGCCATGGCTTCGGGATCCTCCAGGATTTTTCTCAGATAGTCTGAATAGGCCATGACCACATTCTCCCGGGTCCGGATTCCGCGCGAGGCTCGCCCCAATCTCTGATCCACCTCTGCTAACCAGAGAGGATCTTCCAGAACACGGCGACCAACCATGACCCCATCAAAGCGGGACAGCAGTTCTTCGACCTGTTCCAGGTTCCGGATTCCTCCATTGATGATAATTTCAAGATCTTTGAATTTTTGCTTCAGGCGATCCACACGGGAATAATTCAAGGGCGGTTTCTCTCGGTTTTCCTTCGGATCAAGACCCTTCAGCCACGCCATTCTCGCGTGTATGTAGAAAGTCGAGCATCCCGCTTCGGATAAAACCGCCACAAAGTCGTCTAGAAAACCCTCACTGTGGTGTTTATCAAAGCCGAGGCGGCATTTGATGGTGACCGGAACGGGACTGACACTGCGGATGGCTCGCACGCATTCAGCCAGCCGTTCTGGTTGTGCCATGAGACAGACTCCGAATCCACCGTGCTGTACCCGGGGACTGGGACAGCCCACGTTCAGATTGATCTCGTCATAGCCGTATTCATGCCCAACCCGGGCCGCGTGCGCGAGCTGGTCTGGATGATCGCCGGCAAGCTGCAGGGCAATGGGATGCTCACATGAGTGATATGACAGCAAGGGCCGCGTCCTCTGCCCCTGAACCAGCGCTGCTGACGGAATCATTTCCGTGAACAGAGCCACGGAAGGGCTCACACACCTCAGGAGGTAACGAAAATGCCGGTGGGTCCAGCCCATGAGCGGAGCCACCGTAACACGTCGGGAACTTCCTGTATGGCCGGATGGCGTCAAACTGAGGGCAGAGAAACGAGATGACACGCTCTTTGGACCCGGGTATGTGACTCTCGGCTCTGCTCACGACGGCGGGTGGGCCCACCGCATACCGCATAAATAAAAGTGGGAAACCGGCCAGGAAGATGTTCAGTTTAGCGCAGAAATCGTTTCCCTGCCTCATCCGCCTTCATTGTCGTTCGAAGATTAACGTTCCCCAAGCGCTTGAAATGACCCGGGACTGTCCACAAATTGAATGGAGTACAGTTTCCCTGTGCCTAAACCAAGGATCTTCACGTGCAACCAGACCAGTTTACCACTCAGTTCCAAAATGCCCTGTCGGACGCACAATCGCTGGCTGTCCGCCACGACCACCCGAGTGTTGAACCTGCGCATCTGCTTCTGGCATTTTTAAGCCAGGACCATGGCACGGTGCCGTTTTTGCTCGAAAAAGCCGGATCCTCGGTCTCGGCTCTCAAGAAATCACTCGAGGACATCTTGGAAGTGTGCCCCAAAATCAGTGGCACTCCCGGTGAGTCTTCTTTCTCACCCGATCTGGTACGAATTCTGAACCATTGCATCAAAATTGCACAGCAGCGGAAAGATCGTTATGTCGCCTCCGAGATCTTTTTGCTGTCCCTCGTTGAATCAAAAAACCCGGTAGCCGACCTGCTACGGCGTCAGGGAATCACTCGGGAATCCCTGGAACCCGCCATCCTCGAGTTACGCGCAGGATCACCAGTTGACCAGCAGGACGTCGAGGGTCAACGGCGTTCTCTTTCCCGTTTCACTATTGACCTGACTGAAAAAGCGGAAAAAGGCCAACTAGATCCCGTCATCGGCAGAGATGATGAAATCCGAAGGGTCATTCAGATCTTGCAACGCCGCACCAAAAACAATCCCGTGTTGATCGGGGAACCCGGAGTCGGGAAAACTGCAATTGTCGAGGGCCTGGCCCAACGCATCGTCAATGGGGAAGTCCCGGAAGGCCTTAAAAGGAAACGTCTGCTAGTCCTTGACCTGCCAGCGCTGGTCGCAGGATCCAAATTTAGAGGAGAGTTCGAGGAGCGACTCAAAGCAGTCCTTCATGAAATTGCCCAAGAAGAGGGCCGGATTGTCCTTTTTATCGACGAAATTCATACGCTCGTAGGAGCCGGCAAGGCGGAAGGCTCCATGGATGCAGGCAACATGCTCAAGCCTGCGCTGGCCCGTGGGGAGCTTCATTGCATCGGGGCCACGACGCTAGATGAATACCGGGAACAAATCGAGAAGGATGCGGCCCTGGAACGTCGATTCCAGCGTGTCATGGTCCAAGAGCCCAACGTAGAGGACACAATCGCGATCCTTCGCGGGCTAAAGGAAAAGTATGAGATTCATCATGGCGTCGAAATCACAGATGCCGCGATCGTTGCTGCCGCCACCTTGTCTCATCGATACATTACAGATCGACAATTGCCGGATAAAGCCATTGACCTGATTGATGAAGCCGCCTCGCGAATTCGAATGGAAATTGATTCAAAGCCGGAAACCCTTGACCGCTTGGAACGGCGCCTGATTCAACTCCGAATTGAGCAAGCTGCATTAGCCAAGGAAAAGGATCCGCCGTCACGCGAGAAAATGGGGAGGTTAACCACGGAATACGAACGTTTACAACGCGAGTACAGCGATCTCGAAGAAGTTTGGAAATCAGAAAAAACCCAACTTCAGAAAGAGGTCTCCATTCAGGACCAGCTTGATCGTGCCCGCACGGAACTGGAAGCAGCACGTCGAGCTGGCGATTGGGGGCGGATGTCCGAACTGCAGTATGGACAGATAGTCGAGCTTTCAAAAAACCTCGAACAAACCCGCTTGACAAACAAGGAAAAAATTCATTTGGTCCGGACTCGCGTCACTGATGAGGAAGTGGCCGAAGTTGTTGCACGTTGGACCGGCATTCCTGTTTCCAAAATGCTGGAGAGTGAAAAACAAAAGCTTCTTGCCATGGAATCCGAGCTTCAAAAACGCGTGGTCGGGCAGGACGATGCGGTTCAGGCCGTGTCGAACGCCATTCGGCTTTCGCGGGCAGGACTGTCAGACCCTTCAAGGCCAACAGGCTCTTTCCTGTTCCTTGGTCCAACCGGGGTCGGGAAAACCGAACTCAGTAAAGCACTAGCGGCGTTTTTGTTTGATAGCGAAAAAGCATTGATCCGCATTGACATGAGTGAATACATGGAGTCGCATTCCGTTGCACGTCTGATTGGCGCTCCGCCCGGTTATATCGGCTATGAGGAAGGTGGAGCATTGACGGAAGCGGTACGCCGCAGACCTTATGCCGTCATCTTATTTGATGAGATTGAAAAAGCCCATCCGGATATTTTCAATATTTTTCTGCAGATCCTGGATGATGGAAGACTGACCGATGGGCAGGGAAGAACCATTGACTTCAGAAACACGGTTATTATCATGACGTCGAACCTGGGCGGCCAGGTCATCCAAGAGCAAATTGGAAACGAGACCGGATACGACTCAACCAAACAGACAGTACTTGAAATCGTGCGGCGCCACTTCAAGCCGGAATTTGTCAACAGGATTGACGAGATCGTTGTATTTCATGCGCTTGGCAAAAAGCACATCCGGTCCATTGTCGAAATCCAGCTGCAGCAAGTCCGTACCCGTCTGCAAAAGCAAAACCTGAACCTCGAAATGAGCCCGACCGCCCTAGATTACCTTGCAGATATCGGTTACGACCCCAGTTATGGCGCCCGGCCCCTCAAGCGGGCAATCCAAGGGCAACTCGAAACCCCACTGGCGAAGGCTATTCTCACGGGTGACTTCCTTCCTGGAGATACCATCCAGGTGGACGTCGGGCCAGGCGGAAACCTGCTTATCAGCAAGGAACGCGGGAACACCATCCACGCATGAAAGCTATCGGTCGAGTGCTTTCATGGCTTGGGGATGATAACGTTCCCCCGCAGTCACTCCTGGCCTGAAAACCTGATTCAGAAACTGGAGCTCCTCGGTAGTCAGTGCAATACTTAAGGCCTCCAGGTTTTCCTCCAGATACGAGATCTGCTTGGTACCCGGGATGGGAACGATGTCCTCTCCTTGTGCCAGTACCCAAGCCAATGCGATATGGGACGGTTTTACCCCCCTTCTTTTCGCCATTTCATGGAGGTTTTTAACGAGCTCCAGATTTTTTTCGAAATTGCCTTTCTGGAAACGGGGATGATTTCTGCGCCAATCGTTTACTGAGAAGGATTCGCTATTTTGGAAGCGGCCAGTCAACATGCCGCGTCCCAGGGGACTATAGGCCACAAACCCAATCCCGAGCTCGCGGCAGGCCGGCAGAATGGCTTCTTCCACATCACGCGTCCAGAGCGAAAGCTCGCTCTGCAGAGCCGTGATCGGGTGAACCCGGTGGGCAGCCCTCAGGGTTTTCGCACTCGCTTCTGATAATCCCAGGAAGCGGACTTTACCTGCCTTGACGAGTTCTGACATGGCACCGACCGTGTCCTCGATGGGCGTCCCTGGATCCACCCGATGTTGATAGTAGAGATCGATCACCTCAATACCGAGACGCCTCAAACTGTCATCACAGGCCTTCCGGACATATTCCGGTTTCCCATTTACGCCCAGAAACTCACCCTGGTCTCCACGCATGTTCCCAAATTTGGTGGCCACGATCACAGATTCCCTTCGACCCTGGACCGCCCGTGCAATCAACTGCTCGTTATGACCGGTTCCATACATGTCCGCGGTATCCAGGAAATTGATGCCGAGATCCAAGGCTCTCTGAATGACCCGGATACTTTCCTGATCACTTGTCTGTCCGTAGAACTCAGACATGCCCATACAGCCCAAGCCGATGGCTGAAACCTGCAGCTTTTGGCCCAATACACGGTTTTTCATGCCGACTTCCTTTCAGGGTTCACTAGAGAGGGTACTCCACAAATCAGGCTGTATCCAGCTCAAATCGGGTAGGGTGGCTGAGCCTGCGCTCACCACGCCATCTCACCCCGATGCGTCGCCTCTATCCGTTTCCGGTTCGTCGCGCCAGCGCTTTGCCTCCGGCTTCCTTCAGACTCCCGGTCGCCCGAGAAGCCCTTGCCGGGTGGGTAGAGGACTTCCACCTCCCAGAGAGTGCGCCCTGCCGGGCGCACAAAAAGAAACCCTTCCCCCGAACCGGGGGAAGGGTTTCGGTTTCCAGACTGACACTAACCGTTTCCAGGCCTCATTTCGATCTGAACGAGGAATGATCGTTTCGTTACACCCGTTGGTGGGGGTGGCAACGGGCAGGTACGAACCGCACGCATGATTGCCCGGTCTAGGCTGAAATGCCCTGTCGACTGGCGCAACTTGACGTGAGTCGCCCGCTGGTTACTGTACACAAATGCGACAGTCGCTGTACCACCCAAGCCAGCCATGAGCGCCTGGGGTGGATAATGCCCTTGCGCACACAGATACAAGGCTTCACCCACCGCACTTGAGAATGATGCGGTCAGCTGTGCCACCGGAGGTGCCGGCGGTCCCACAGGTGCATTCGGGGGACCCGGCGGTGCTGCGGGCGGGGCCGGAATGAATGCCGCCCCAAAAGGCAGCGGTGGCATCGGCTCAAGCGGGATCGGGACATTTGTGGGCTTGACCGTCGCTTGTGGCGGTGGCGGTGGTGGCGGAGGCTTCGGCGGAGGGGGTTTCTTGGGGTGCTTACGCAGCTGGACCGTCTGCACTTTTGCGGGCGGAGGTACGGTGTAGGCTTGACGCCCCCAGATGTACCACGCAACTGCGCCTCCGATGATCACCCCTTCCGCAATCACAGCAATAAAGAATGTCAATCCATGGTGGGCATCATCCCCCGCAAACGGATCGACGCCCTGCGCCACCGACGGTGACATACGCCTGAAGAGAGCCATCAGAAACTACCTCAGGTCCGGCGTGCGGCGATGCCGATCTGTGAGACTCCGGCCCTCCGACAAGCATCCATCGTGTTGACCAGCTCCTGCAGGGTCGCCTCCTTGGCCCCTGCAATGGTCACGATGACTTGTGTCGGGTTCGGATACTCCTCAAGCATAGCCGTCAGCTGACTCGAAGTGACGATCCGGCCTTGAACATACATGGTTCCATTGCGTTGCAGTGAAATGACAATCTTGGGATGCTTGAGCTGCTTCGCTGTCGTGCTTTCCGGCAACTTGGTGTTCATTCCCGAGGTCGGGATGAGCTGTAACGTCACGATAATGAAAAAAACGAGCAGGAAAAACATGATATCGATCATTGGAATGATCTCGATTCTTGCTCGTTTACGATCAAAATATTTAGCTTTCATAGGTATATCAACCCTCGTTGAATCACCCGACGTTCACCGACTGGAGTGCCCTGAAACGGATCACTCTCACCGGCGGGCTGGACCCGTTTCAGCACGAAGTCGGTTTACCAGAATCGCCTTGATTGTCTCCATATGGTGAAGGTTGATCCGTACCAGATTCGAGAGCCCATTGAAGAAAATCATGGAAATAATGGCAATGAACAACCCCGCGGCCGTAGCAATCAGGGCCTCGGCCACACCTCCCGTCACAGCGGTTGGCGCGGTCCCGGGATTACCCAACACTCGGAATGACTGGAAAATACCAATGATGGTTCCCAACAAGCCCAGCAATGGGGCCATTGTCACCAGCGTGTCCAGTAGCCAAAGACCTTTGTCCATCCGAGGTGCGACTGTCATGATGCCCTCTTCGACCAGTTCGGAGAACTGTAGGGGATCCCTGACATCCGGGTGGTTCACCGGAACCTGGATCAGTACTGACTGGGGGAACTTGGACTTTTCTTCAACCAGCTGGGCCAGAACGTCACGGTCCAAGTGACTCATTTGCGCAACTGCCCGGCCGATGTTCAGTCCTTCCCGATGAACCCGGGTGAGATACCACGTCCGGTCAATAATAACAACCAGGCATACCAGAAGAATGATGATCATCAAGTAGAGAATGCCACCGGAAACTGCGGCAATATGGATAAGGTAGTTGATATCCACTTATTGGTACCTCAGGTTAGAGCGATGGGCGCTCAGCAGATTAATAAACATGGCGACCCCCTCCAACTCCGGCTTGGCTGATTTCAAAAGCCAAACAAAAACCGGATCAGGCTGGCCGCCACTACCTAACTTTCCCCGCTACTCTACAACGCGTTTTGGCAAAGTGCAACACTCTTCCAAACCCCTGTTTGGGGGGGGTCCAAAACGCATCCAAAAATCCGGGGGGAACTTGCAGCGTGCCACTCGCCAGCTTGAAGGCGAGTCTATCCCCCTCCCCCGCCTGTTGCAGAAATAACACACTCCTGTTTTCAGCTGGTCCCTAATCAATGTCAAACAGCTGCCTTGACACGGCAGATCGTGTCCTCTGGTTTGACTTGGTTTCTTCGCGATGAAGCCTAACGAAACTCTTGGCCTGAGGTGAAACCATTCCTTAAAAACAATGCTAAAACAGGATCTTCCAAAATAAAAGAAAAATAATGGATGAAACAACAACCGACCCGCCGTTCACTAAAAAACCGAGGTCTTGCGGCCGACATAGACCCCGATATCTCAGAGCCGGCCGCCTTGACCCTCACTCACTCAAACGCAGGTGACTCGAGACACCAACCACCATGACTCGTGAGGAAGACACATCCGGCTTTGAAGTCATGTTCACACTGGTCTGCGAGGACTCTCCCCCAAACTCAGTAAGTACGGCTCGGTTCTACCAAAGATGGAGGGGGAGCACCTGCCACCGCACAGGATTTGTGGACCGGCTTGACGGGACAGTGGATTTCCACCGATGATAAGATCGGTTCAGGTCACACTTTAGGTCTTAGAGGGCCCTCAGTACCATGACATCACAACCCCGTACCACTCGACCAAGCCGGTCCTACCTTACCATCGGGCTGGCACTGGCCTTCTCCCTTGTGGCCGCTTTCGCTACGGGAGCACCAGCCCAGGCACGCCAGATCGGCAGGCACTATCTCAAGCACAAATACATGCTGGATGCCTACAGTTACAAACGCCTGCAGCGGGCCCAGAAGCTGATGGCAAAGAAGCGTTATGCCGAAGCTCGCAGCATTTTGAAGAGCCTTTTGAGCTACGACCGCTACGTCCGCTATCCGCGGGCACTTTGCCTGGAAATGATTGCCAATACCTATATTTTTGAAGGGAACTACCGCGCTGCACTTCCGTACGTGACGAAAGCCGTGAAAGCGAACGGACTACCAGCCAATCAGCAGCGCAACCTGCTGTATAACGCGGCCATCACCTACTCCAATGTCCATGAACCGGCCCAAGCCATCACTTACTTGCGTCAGTACATGGCACAGCGGGGATCCAAGCCCCCTTCAAGTTCCCAAGTTATCTTCCTAGCCCAGACCTACTACCAAGCCAATCAACCGCAAAAGGCACGGCAATATGCTCGTGAGGCTATCAACCTGAAAAAACAGAAGGGGTTAAAACCGCCCGAAGTAGCGTATGAAATTATTCTGAACACATATGTCAAGCAGAAAAATTTCAATGCCTCGGCCAAAACATTGCAGTCCATGCTCCATTACTGGCCGCAACAAACCAGTTTCTGGTCCGCATTGGCGAATACACAACTGGAATTGCATCAGAACACACAGGCGCTTCATACCCTGCAGAAAGCCTATGCGCTGGGCCAGCTAACCAGTCGATCTGACATCGAAAATCTCATCAAGCTGGATGTGCTATTTGGGAATCCCACACAAGCAGCCATCATGCTTCAGCAAATGATGGATTCCCACAAGCTGCCCAAAAGCCCCACCAATCTGCAACTGTTGGTCAGTGCCTGGAGCCGAGCCCGTAACCAACCCAAAATGGAACAAGCTATCGCCGAAGCGGCACCGAGTGCGCCCAATGGCTCGCTCTACCTCTACGAGGCGGACCTCTGTTACCGGCAATCCAACTGGCGCTGCGTGGCTCGCTCGACACAGGCCGCAATCAGAAAAGGCGGCCTGGCTCAAGTGGGACAAGCCTATCTACTGGAAGGAACCGCGCTGATCAAAATGCGGCAATATATTCAGGCCGTCCCGCTTTTCCATAAAGCCCTTCAGTATCCCGATGCCGCCAAACAGGCACAGCAGTGGATCAAGTACCTCAACTATAAGGCGTCTCTTGAGGCGGCGAGATACGGCAAGCACCCGACGACGCCGAGCAAGCCACAACCTCAGAAATCAAAGACGCCGGCCTGATCCCTCAGCGTCCGGCAAGCCGGCAGGACGACCTGGAACCCCCCGTACCCCCGCTCAGCTCAAGGAGCAGCAGTAGCGGGGGGACGGTCGTCATCCGGATGGACATCAAAAACTTGTTCCGCCCGATAACTGGATCGTACAAAGGGTCCAGCAACTACTTCCAAAAAGCCGCGTGAGAGACCCAAATCTCGATAATGACTGAACTCGTCCGGCGACACATAACGGATCACGGGCAAATGATTTGAGGTGGGCTGAAGGTACTGGCCCAAGGTGACAATATCGACCCCAGCCCGTTTCAGATCGTCGAGAGCCCGTTCGATCTCGGTTTCAATTTCACCCAAACCGACCATCAGGCTGGATTTAGTCAGGACTAACGGCTGGTACTTTTTGGCATGGGCCAACACGTCCAGTGTTTGCTGATAACCGGCCCGAGGATCCCGAACTGACCGGGTCAGTCTCTCGACGGTTTCCAGGTTTTGTGCGTAAACGTCCAATCCACCCTCAATGACGGTCTCGACTGCCTGGAAGTTGCCGGCAAAATCCGGCGTCAGGGCTTCGACCCGAACTCCAGGATTCAGACGCTTGGTGGCCCGGATACATTCCGCATAATGAGAGGCTCCACCATCCGGCAGGTCGTCTCGGTCAACCGAAGTGAAGACCACATACTGCAAACCCAAGTGTTTGACCAGGCCTGCGACCTTCATGGGCTCTTCCAGATCCACCCATCCATTTGGGTTTCCGGTATCCACGGCACAAAAACGACAGGCCCGCGTACACACAGAACCCAAAAGCATCAAGGTCGCCGTTCCTCTTCCCCAGCATTCGGCCATGTTGGGGCACAGTGATTCTTGGCAAACCGTGTTCAGGCCCAGTGATTGAACCTGCCTGCGAATCTCTTCGTAGCGGTGCCCAGCAGGAGGTCTGACCCGCAACCAAGGTGGCTTGGGTAGGCCTGACTTCGGCGAGCCATCCCCACGCTCCTTGATACCGTGGCGGATCGCCTTTCCTCCTTGGGGGCTTTGGTACTTTTGGCCTGAAACGATTGGAATATCCTGCAACTGCTTCATCGGGCGTGGGCCTCATCCCCAGTCTGGGTTTGAAATTCGCTGATTATTCTGGCATAGCACGCGCTTCAGCACAGAAGAGGCCATTCGGGATACAGACAGACCCCATCAAACAAACAACCCGGTGGAAAAATGGTAGGATGAATGTTCATGGCTATGAAGGCATGTCAGACTGGGGCTCTCAACCAAACTTGGGGTGTATCTGAGAGAACGACAACTTAATCAAGATACTGCGCCAGTTTGGATACCGCTTCCACTCCATCTCCACTCCATATCTTCAACTTTGACGATGTTTCTGATGCGTAATATGCGAAATTTTCTATACCGATTGACTTTACTATTCTTCTGCCTTCTGCTGTTCATTGGAAGCGTTCAACTTGCAAATGCGGCCCCCCTCTCGTCAATCGCCCAGCCATCAAAAGCAAAAGCGCATCCCCATCGATCCGTACTGCGACCACGCCCCTCTCAAGTGCTCATCGACCGGCTGGTCTATGCCGAAATCAAACATAACCATTATCCACCCGTTGCCATGACACGGCACCTGGGGGAAACCATTCTTGACCAATACTTAAAGGATCTTGATCCAGAAAGATATTTTTGGACTATAGGCACCGTCGACCAGATCAACAAGATCGATGGCCCGCATTTCATGCACGACCTTGCACAGGGAAATCTCCGGCCCGCATTCACCATCGCGCATCAGTTCGAGAAAAGAGTGAGGGAGCGTCTTCAGTTCGTTTACCAGACAATCAAGGTTCCTTTCCATTTTATGACACCTGGAACTTTCGTTTATGTGCGAGACAAGCTCCCGTGGGTCGAAAATCATTCCGCACTGAACCAAGTGTGGCGAGAACGGATCAAAAGTGACCTCATCACACTGCTTCTTGACAAGAAAACATTGCCTGAGGCAAAAAAACTCTTGGTTCAGCGCTACAAAACCGCCTTAGACCGAATCGCCACACTCTCCAACCATCGAGTCTTTGACATCCTGATGACGGCATTTGCCAAGTCACTGGATCCCCATACCTCCTATTTCTCGCCGCTTGCATCCCAGCAATTTCAAATTGCCATGAGCTTGCAGCTGGAGGGGATTGGCGCCCAGCTGAGTCTCCACGATGGCTACGCCACAATTGTTCGCCTGTTACCCGGCGGGCCAGCGCTGGCCAGCAAGAAACTTCATCCAGGCGATCGGATTACGGCTGTGGGACAGGGAGTGACCGGGCCGATGGTTAACGTCATCGGTTGGCGTTTGCAAGACATTGTTGAAAAAATTCGTGGGCCCAAAGGATCCACTGTACGGCTTAAAATCCTTCCAGCCGGTGAAACACCTGGTTCACCGGGCGAACTCGTGACCCTGGTGCGTGCCACCATTCAACTCAAGGGTCAGGCCGCCAAAGGCAAGGTGCTTCCCGTCAGAATCGACCACCATCTCTACCGCATTGGTGTCATCACCCTGCCGGCCTTCTATCTCAATTTCCAGGCCAAGCAAGATGGGCTTAAACACTACCGAAGCACTAGCCATGACATGAAGAAGCTGATCCGGCAGCTCACCGGGGAACACATCTCAGCACTCGTCATCGACTTGCGAAACAACGGAGGTGGGTCACTGGCCGAGGCGCTCAAAACCACCGGACTCTTCATTGGGCATGGCCCAGTCGTCCAGATCGAGTCAGCCCAAGGAATCTCGGTCCTTCAGGCTCCCCGGTCTCCCATATTCTACCGGGGCCCCCTGATCGTCATGGTTAACCGGCTCAGTGCCTCCGCTTCTGAAATTTTTACTGCCGCACTCAAAGACTACCATCGGGCCTTGATTGTGGGATCGAGGACCTATGGAAAGGCCACCGTGCAAACCCTGCTCCCATTGGGCCATTACTTGCCCGGCTTCCACGCGGGTGAGCTGAAGCTCACCATTGCCAAGTTTTACCGTGTGACCGGTGACAGCACACAGGACCGTGGGGTTCTTCCGCAAATTCAGCTGCCCTCGGTTCTGAGTGATCGGATTTTTGGAGAAGAGTTATCCCCACATGCACTGCCGTGGACTCATATTCAGGGCACAAAGTTTCATGCTTTCCATTTCGGCCTGGATCAGAAGGTTCCGGCTTTGAAACTCGACTTTCAGCGCTGGTCCTTGAGCAACCCCCAGTATCAGCTATTTGTGAGAGGGATACGTTACATGCTCAACAACGAGCGCCTTACCTCCGTGCCACTTTCTCTCCAGCAAAGGCATGAGATCCGCGAACAACAGGACCAGGAAAAACTCAATCTAGACAATGCCTGGCTGCATCTTAAACATCGGCCCACGGTATCCGACCTGTCCGCAATCAGAAAACTCAAGAATTTTCACATCCCGGACATGTCGTTGAAAGCCGCAGTCTATCTCGCCGCTCAGATGTACCGGATGCATTTAAATCCTACACAAAAGCCCAGTCAGCCGGGCTCCCACTCCAAAGCCCCGCCACACCCCTGAGGGGGCTTAGTGACAAAGGATATCGCGTATGTTCCAGAAGTTGAGTGCTAAGACATTGACTGGAATAGGCTGGTAGAAGGGCTGGGCGGCGATATCCGCTTCATCGAAAATCGTATCGATGAAATTCAGGCAATCGGGGTTGGGTAATGCTGTCTGGCCTGAAAAAACCAGTTTGCGCTTAAGCCAGAGTGTCCTTTTTTTCAGGTCTTCAATGCTCAAGCTCTGGTTCCGGAAATGGATCAGGCGCTCACGAATTTTGCGGTCGATGTTCTGACATTCGATTAATGACCCAAAAGAAAGCGTTCGCAAGTTTTTTTGGTTGGCAAGCAATGCCAGATCACAGATATTGTCTTCATTAAAAAGGATGTAGAGATGCTGTGCCAAGGCGACCACCGCGCAATTAATCTCACGCCGCAGGTTGAGACTCAGCTCGGGCGACTCCTCGAGATGATCGGGTGCATCCGTAGCCAACTCGCGATCCAGGGATTCGATTTCACGCTCCAGCAACCGTAACTTCGTCTTTTCGGCCAGAATGTTCTGTTCAAGGTTCTGGTTTGCTTTCCGCCAGAGAATGCTGCCAGGGCGAAGCATCCGTTCCAGCCGGCTCACCGACTGCAGGACGGACCGCCTTTCTTTCTCGACCTGGGTCTTCCGTAAAGCAAGAGCTCCCCGTTTAGCGGTCCAGGTGGCTTGGACTTGGCGCTTGTAATTTTCGCGGTCTGCTACCTCCAGTTTCTTATACAAATCCTTTTGTAGTGTCATGAGCTTTTGGTTACAAAGGCCCCAGACTGCCCGCAGTCGGTAATAGACCACAATGTTGTAGCCGCGGTCAGGATGAGTCAGCTCGGTTTCCAACTCGACGAGGGGAACCGCATTTTTGGACATTTCTTCCTTGAGATGAGCAATCTCATGGCGCAGAGTCTCCCGCTCGGCTACGACCTTTTCCAATTCACTCCGGACTGATTCGTACCTTTGTAGCAAAGGTAGCGTTCCGCCCATCGAGTCAGCTGGGGCCTGCATGGGAATTTGATGAATACCGGAAGACAGTTCAGTATCCCTTGATTTCGCCATGAGAGTCTATGGTATGAAAACCAAGTCGGAGTTATGTTAACACGCCATTATTTTTATAGAAAGGCGCGAGAATACCCATGCTTATTCAGGGGATGGGATGAAAGCGCCGCCGCCCGGGGGCTATTTCCCCCGGCATTCCTGGACATGGCGACGGATGACCTCTGCGGATCCCGCGACCGCCGTTCCCACGTCGTCGGGGCGGGGCTGACACGAAACCATGCACAGGGTCGATAGCCATCTCCCGGGCCAGCAACCGGAAGCCGTGCGGGTCGCAACATTCGGCGATGAGTGCCTTGCAGGCGGTCTCCCCCTCTCCAGCCAGGATCTAGCGCCGATACTTCGGCATCCACACGAAGTGATAGGCGATCTGATCGTGTGTCCACCGGGTTTTTCCCGTTCGCAGAGTATTCACATGCGGTTAGGATGTCCGTGATGGAACGCGTGCCGGGCCACAAGCCCAAAGGGCGGAACTGGCGGTGCCCGGAATGTGGCTTCCAGGGCCACCGGGATGTGGTCGGCGGGGTCAACATGCACCCGCTGGCGTTGGGTCAAGTGGTGCCGTTTCCGAACCGCATCACGTATCTGCGCCCGGGGAATCTCCGGCGTGGTAGTCGCCCGGGCACGGGCCTTCCGCCAGTCAATGGCGGAAGTTGTCTGGCTGAATCGCGGAATCAAGCACCGCAGCGGGCAGTCCCGTTGCGGGTTCGCTCCGGGAACCGCCCACAACCCGCGAGTCCTGGCTGGAAGCTCACCCACTTCAGCGGGTTGAGAGGGCCACTGAAATATCAAGAATAACAGGGGAAAACTTGTCTCGAAGATCATAGCCGTTGTCTGGCATATCCTTGATCCTTAAGGTAATAAAGCCACTTCTGGAAACGAAGACCATCGGCCCATTGGTTCTGCAAACCCCGTTCCTGCCCTTGGGCAGTACCCTCCACCTGTCTCCGATCCATGAAAAACAAAGCATCACAGACCTTGAGATCCAAGTAGAGACGACAGGAAACCACAAGCTCTGGCCCACCCTTCTCAAACTCCATTTGAAGGGTCAACGTATAGGGCGCGCGGTCAAGAATAGCGATGGAGAGAGGCGGTAGCGCTGAGTCGGCTGTCAGGCACCAGCCATTCGAACCTGCGCGTGCAACATCCAACAGATCCATACAGAGTCGATAATTTTCCTCGTAAAGTGCTATCAGCCGGGCCAGCGCATAGCGGTCCCAGAGCCGCGAAAAAATCACCAACTTAGCTGACGAATCGGTATCAGGGCCTGCCGCCCGGGCTAAAGCGGACATCATTCCTGGACCCAACGAGAGGCTTGTGGTGCAATCGAAATACCCTGAAGCAGGGTTGCAGCGATTTCTTCAACCGAATGTTGGGTAACATCAAGACAAGAAATATGCTCTCGTTGCATGAGCGATTCTGCACCACTGAGCTCGGCCCTCACCTGCGCCCGGGAAGAATACATGCTCCCTGGCTTCCTGATTTCGCGGATCCTGCCCAAGTGACCCGGCTCAATCGTCAAGCCATAAAGCTTGGAGCGATGATGACGCAAAACCACAGGCAACCGTTGGGCCTCGATTTCTTCTAGGCTCAAGGGGTAGTTGGCGACATAGATACCATGCTGGAGTGCCAAATAGAGTGAGGTTGGGGTTTTCCCCACGCGCGATACTCCGATCAAGATCAGATCTGCACGCCCATACCCGTTCACTGACAACCCATCATCATGCTGCAGGGCAAAATTCATTGCGTTGATCCGGTTCATATAGCGGTCGTAGTCAGAGGCACCGTGAGCAAGCCCGCGGACATGCTTTGCGGGAGAACCAAGCTCCTTCTCCAGAATGGCCAAAAAATTCCCCAGCAAATCTAAAAAACATGAATTCGACGCGTGAATCACCGCTTTCAAGTGTTCATCAACCAAGGTACTGAAGACAAGCGGTCTTTCCCCGTCATGAACAGCAATCCGATTGATCTCAAGGCGGACGCGCTCCGCCTTTTCACGGTCATCCACAAAAGGGAAAATAACACCATCCTTTCCGACCGAGCCGGCAAACTGGGTCAACAGGGTTTGTCCCAGGGTCTGCGCGGTCACACCCGTCCCATCCGATACAAAAATCACGCTCCTCATGCGCAAACCTTTTCTCGGTCACTCCTATGGGGGAAAGTTGGCCGGCTGATTCCCGACCCGGATTGGATCACTGACGGATCACTCAGGAAGATCGGTTCTGGGATTGCGTACCATCCAGCGTTTCCAGGAGTGATAGATCATCGCGATCCATCGACTGGATCACGACATCCAGCTTTTCATTCGCAACCTGGACCCTCACATGCCCTCCTTCCTGCAGACGTCCAAAAAGCAATTCCTCGGCCAACGGCTGTTTGAGTTGTTCCTGGATAACGCGGGCCATCGGGCGTGCTCCCATTTGCCGATTGTATCCCGCTTTCGCAATCCAGGAACGGGCATCAGGGTCGACATCCAGTGTGACTCCTTTACCTTCCAACTGAACCTCCAGCTCCAGAATAAATTTGTCTACCACACGAGAGACAACATCGGGCGACAAGGCATTAAAAATAATAATGTCATCCAGCCGGTTCCGAAACTCTGGACTAAAGATCTTCCGAATGCTCTCCATGGAATCATCTGGGGAGGGTTCAGCCGTAAAACCGATGCCCCGTTTTTCGAGTTCAAACGCCCCACAGTTGCTAGTCATGACAAGAATGACATTACGAAAATCAGCCCGTCGACCGTTGTTATCCGTCAAGGTTCCATGATCCATGACCTGAAGCAGCAAATTAAAAACATCCGGGTGGGCCTTTTCAATTTCATCCAGCAAAACCACGGAATGAGGATGTTTGACGATTTGCTCCGTCAACAACCCCCCCTGATCGTATCCCACATATCCGGGGGGCGCCCCGATCAGACGTGATACGGTATGTCGCTCCATATATTCAGACATATCAAAACGGATACATTCAAGGTGGAGAAGGCGTGCCAAATGCCGGGTCACCTCGGTTTTTCCGACGCCGGTGGGTCCAGCCAAGAGAAAACTGCCAATAGGCTTTTGCTGCTCACGCAACCCGGAACGTGCCATCTTGATGGCAGCAACCAGTCGGTCCACTGCTTGATCTTGTCCAAAAATCGCCAGCTTGATATCCCGTTCCAGGGTTTCCAGAAGCCGTCGGTCAGATGAAGACACACTTTGAGTCGGAACGCGAGCCATTTTGGCGATCACTTCCTCAACGTCATGGAGGGTCACCAATCTCCTTTTTTTCGTTGAGTTCCTGAGCTGCAGGCGAGCCCCCACTTCGTCCATGACATCAATTGCTTTATCGGGGAAATGACGATCAGTCAAATAGCGTGATGAAAGTTCGACCATTTTTTCCAAGGTCCGATTGGAATATCGGACTTGGTGATGTTCCTCAAAACGGTCCCTCAATCCTTTCAGAATCGCCACTGTCTCCTGGGCTGAGGGTTCGGCAATATCAATCTTCTGGAATCGACGCGCTAACGCCAGATCCTTTTCGAAAATGGAGCGATATTCCTGGTAGGTCGTCGAGCCGATACAGCGAATTTCCCCCGAAACCAGAATTGGCTTGATCAGGTTGGATGCATCAAGTACACCGCCCGATGCCGCACCTGCCCCAATCACTGTGTGGATCTCATCAATGAAAAGAATGGATCCTGTCCGGCGCTTCAATTCGTTGAGAACACCTTTAAGCCGTTTCTCAAAATCACCCCGGTACTTGGTACCCGCAATCAAGGTTCCCAGGTCCAAGGCATACAGGTTGGCCTCCGCCAGAACTGGGGGGACGCGGCCTTCAACGATCAAACGAGCCAAGCCCTCGGCCAAGGCGGTCTTTCCCACGCCCGCTTCCCCCACAAAAAGGGGGTTATTTTTTCGTCGCCGGCACAGGATCTGGATCGTTCTTTCGATCTCGTTCGATCGGCCAACCAGCGGGTCAATCTTCCCCTCACGTGCCAAACGATTCAGGTCAATGGCGAACTGATCCAGCAAACCTTTCTCATTTGGATGGGCCGGAACCGGCCGGTCCGTTTCGACATCCGATATCGCTTCCCGTTCATCAGCGGATTCCTCGTCTCGCACCTTGGAGATTCCATGTGAAACAAAGTTGATCACATCGAGTCGGGTTACCCCCTGCCGATTGAGAATGTAGATTGCCTGGGTTTCCCGCTCCCCAAACAGAGAAATCAGAACGTTGGTGGGCGTCACCTCTTTTTGCCCCGAAGATTGCACTTGCAGGATGGCTCTTTGCAAAACCCTTTGAAAACCCAACGTCGGCTGGATTTCAACATCCGGGCTCTTGAGGATCGGGGTATGGTGGTTGAGATAGGAAACGAGCTCGCTTCTCAGCTCTTCTACATTGGAGCCACAAGCTTTGAGAATTGCCTGAACACTTCCTGAATCCAGAAGGGATAAAAGGAGGTGTTCGACCGTCATGAACTCATGACACTGATCACGTGCTTGACGGAAAGCCTGGTTTAAACAGTGGTCCAGTTCCCGGCTGAGCATTAAATCGCCTCCAGCGTGCACATCAGAGGATGCTCGTGCTGGCGCGCATAATCCCGTATTTGCATGACCTTCGTTTCCGCAATTTCATACGGAAAAACACCGCAGATTGCCCGACCCCGGGTGTGGACATGCAACATGACCTGGGTCGCTTGCATCCGTTCCATATGGAAAAATTTTTCCAGGACCTCAACGACAAAATTCATGGGGGTGAAATGGTCATTGAGCAGAATGACCTGGTACATCCGAGGTTGCTCCACCTGGGGTTGTGAAGTTTCGGGTGCCAGTTGCTGGCCGGGCCATCGGTCTTGACTCATGACCCGATTGTAACCCAAACGCAGGGGTTTCAAGCCGGACTGTGCAAGCAGACTTATGCGCCATCACACAACGACTCTAGGCGCTCACCGAACCATTCTCAGATCTTTAGATCTGCAAAAAAACGGCCAAACCTAGACATGGGCCTCGACTGACTCCCATCTGTTCGTGTCTCCCCAAAACCGCGCACACTTGGCTCCCGGCCAGTTCCGGGTCATCTGCCCCAGTTTTTCTAGCCCCATCCTCAAATGAAGAAATTGGACGGTGACTTGTGATTTGGCCATGATCCCGATACGATAAGACGAGGTTCGGTCCGGCGAGCCGCAGGATTTTGGCTCTTCATGAATATTGCTTCGAATGTTGTCCACTCAGTACGAGTGCATCTTGCCCCACTTCGGTCATGGGCACCCCGGGTACTGATTAAATCCCCGGGAATCATGACGTTACTGCTAGTTTGTGCTCTCGCTTGGTTGACCGCACAACTCACCTGGACTCTTGTCGGGGCCCTGAGCACCTCCCCGGACCTCACTCCACTTACATTCCACGCCACCTCCCCCCGCCCTCCCCTTTCCGTCCTGATCCGCGAAGCCAGCGCACAACCTCTGTTCGGCCAGCCCGAGGCTGGCCGATCACTCTCTCAAATCAGTCCCACGCATCTGGCACTGACACTTTTGGGTGTTGCCATTAGTCCCCAACCGAAGAGTTCCTGGGCTATCATCGCGGAGGGACACGAACAAGGTGCGCCGCAACGGGTTTTCACCACTGGTTCAATGGTGCCAGGAGGTGCACGAGTCGTCTCTATCCAACCCTTGGAGGTGATTCTGAACTTGGGCGGCGAATTACAGTCATTAATGCTCGATTCGACCCATGAGTCTCCTTCAGTGGCAGGATTCGGATCCGCTGCGATGCCTCGTCAATTGCCTGGGCTACCCGGCCTGATTGCCCACAAACCGACGGCGTTGATGCAATACATTCATCCAATGGCCGTTTTCAAGAACGGGCAGTTTGCCGGCTACCGGGTCTTTCCCGGCATGGACTCCCGTCTGTTCATGAGGATGGGCTTGGTGCCCGGCGATATTATTGAACAGATTAACGGGGAGACCCTCACCGGCCCAATCCAGAGCCTCAACCTGATCAGAAGCTTGAGTCACTCCCAGCAACCCATCCAACTCACCGTTGACCAGCACGGACAGACACGAATCATTACACTCTCCCCCCAAGCCTTGACCGGCTCGACCCCTCACTGAGCATGCATCACAAAACATCAAATGTGCTATTTCCTATGAAACCAAGAATAACCCCGTTTCGACTCTCCTGGCCCCAACTCGTGCTAGTCGGTGCACTGTTGTTATCAATCCCCGCACTGGCACTGCCTCCCAACCCAAGCCCGACAGAAGGTGGGATTATTCTCAATTTCAAACACGCCAAAATCAGGGCGGTAGCCCGCTTGATCAGTCACATGACGGGGGAAGATTTCATCCTGAACCCCCAGGTCCAAGGGAACGTTACGATTATCTCAACTCAACCGATCAGCCCACACGAGGTGTTTGCCACCTTTCTTGCGGTTCTCCAAGTGCACGGATATGCGGCCGTCCCTGTCGCTCCCCACCTTTTCAAAATCGTTCCGGCACTCGAAGCTCATGAAATGCCGGGCCGGATCCCCTCGAGTCCACACGCGGGAGTTCCCGGTGACAGTTTGACAACTGATGTGCTTCACCTACATTTTGTGAATGCCGCTGACCTGGTCCCTGTGTTGCGTTCGTTGATGGGTCCTTCGGCTCAACTCAGTGCCTATCCACCCACCAACAGCCTGATCGTTTCGACGAGGCATAACAACCTGCTTCGGTTGCTGAGAATCGTGAGGGAAGTGGACGAACCCATCGGATTTAACATTTTTCATCTGCATTATGCGTCGGCCAACACGGTCGCCCGTGTACTCACGAAGCTGGTCGGTAACCAGACCAATGGATCGGCCCCCCTCTGGATCGCTGCCGACGAAAGAAACAACAGTATCCTTGTTCGCGGCTCACCTGAGGAACGACTCGAGGTGAGGTCCCTCATTGAACAACTGGACACCCCGGTTCACCATGGAGCGGCGGGCAATACCGAAGTGATCCACCTCCGCTATGCACGTGCGACCCCTCTGGCCAAAATTCTTGAAAGTTACATCAAGGCTGCCCAGTCTGCCCAGAAAGCTGCCAAAAAGGGAGCCCGCTCCAATCGTTTCCGTGCCGTTGTGGTGGCCGACAAAAACACAAATTCCCTGGTTGTCACAGCCCCCCTCCGCTTGATGCGCTCGATCCGGGCAGTCATCAAGAAGCTGGACACCCGGCAGGCCCAAGTTCTGGTCCAGGCCATTATTGCCGAGCTCACCACGAATGTGGCTGCTCAACTCGGCATCACCTGGGTGACGGATGCCCTCGGAACAGCCGGGACAGCCGCACTGACCAACTTTAGTGGCACAGGCACTGGCGTCGTCCAAGTCGGCCAGGCCTATCTCGACAGTACGAGTGGCGGCATTCCCTCCGGGGCAACAGCAACCTCCGCATTGAGCGCCGTACCGGATGGACTGTTGCTGGGTGTGGGCCGGATCGTGCAAAACGGTCTGAGCTTCGCTGCCCTGTTGAATGCTCTTTCGTCAAATACTTCGGTCAATATCCTGTCGACTCCAAGCCTTCTTGCTTTAGACAATCACAAAGCCAAGATTGAAGTCGGCCAAAAAGTTCCGTTCCTGACCGGCCAATACGCTTACAGCGGGTTGGCCAGTGCGGGTTCCACGGCTTCGAGTGTGGTCAACCCCTTTCAAACCATCGAGCGGCATGAAGTGGGCATCACCCTGCAGATCCAGCCGCAGATCAGTGCCGGAAATTCGGTCATTCTCAAGATCAAACAGAAAGACTCCACGCTGGCGCCTCAAGTCAGCGGAGCAATTGACCTGATCACGAATAACCGGAACATCGAGACCACCATTCTGGTCAATAACCGGCAAATCATTGTCTTAGGGGGGATGATCAGCGATCAGATTTCCACCAGTCGAGAGCAGGTTCCATTACTCGGGGATATTCCCTTATTGGGCAACTTGTTCCGTTATCGCAGTACCAGCAAGCAGAAAGAAAACCTCATGGTGTTTCTCCGTCCTACTATTCTCCGAACCAAGGCACAAGCGACTTTTTATACCCAGCGCGACTATGGCCTGATCCGAAGTTACGAGCTGGCACATCAGCGCCCGGTTCCGCTGATGATCGGATCAAAACGTCCAACTTTGCCACCCATGCCGCATGCCTCGACACGCGTGCCCCCCCAATCATCGGGACCGGGAAAGACGCATGGCTAGCCCAGGCCCCGAAACCCGCATGGAATCCTTGCCGCAAAGTGTTCTGGACCCCGCATCAAAACCAGAACCCACGGCCTCCATCCAGTTGCCTTTCATTTTCGCCAAGCGGTATGGGGTCCTTTTGTGTCGGCATCCAGACATGCAGGAGTCCCAGCTCGTCTGCCGCGAGGACACCCCAGCCCTCGCCCTGATCGAGTCAAACCGTTTTCTCGGTCATGGATACCCCATCGAGGTGGTTTCCGCAGACAGCTTTGCCCGCCTACTGCAACAAAGCTATGAACAGCATTCGGGACAGACCATCCATTCCATGGAAAGTTTTGATGGATCCGCGGACTTGCAAAGTGTAGCCGAGCAGCTTCCGGAACCTGAAGATCTTCTGGAAAGTGATGATGATGCACCCATTATTCGGCTGATCAATGCGCTTTTCACCGAAGCGGTCAAAAGCAATGCCTCTGACATTCATATTGAGCCATTCGAAAATCGTCTGACCGTTCGGATGCGGATTGACGGCGTTTTGCGTGAAGTATTGGCATCTCGGCATGCCGTCGCTCCACTGGTCGTCTCGCGCGTGAAGGTGATGGCCAAACTGGATATCGCGGAAAAGCGGCTCCCTCAAGATGGTCGCATTTCATTGCGTCTTGCCGGGCGAGCTGTCGACGTCCGGGTTTCAACTATTCCCTCAAGTCATGGGGAACGCGTGGTTCTCCGTCTGTTGGACAAGCAGGCCGGACGGTTGGACCTGGAACAACTCGGAATGCCCGGCTCGGTGCAACAAGCCATACACGAATCAATCCAGAGCCCGCATGGAATCATTCTCGTTACGGGCCCGACGGGTTCGGGAAAAACAACCACCCTCTATGCCGCCCTGATGCGACTGAATGACAGAACACGAAATATCATGACCGTTGAAGATCCGATCGAGTACTACATCGACGGGATTGGTCAGACTCAGGTCAATACCAAGGTAGACATGACCTTTGCAAGAGGCTTGCGAGCCATCTTGCGGCAAGACCCGGACGTGGTCATGGTGGGCGAGATCCGTGATCTCGAGACCGCCGAAATCGCGGTCCAGGCCAGCCTTACCGGGCATTTGGTTTTGTCCACCCTTCACACCAATACGGCGGTGGGTGCGTTTGCCCGACTACGGGATATGGGTGTAGAACCCTTTTTACTCTCCTCAAGCTTGATTGCCGTGATGGCTCAGCGCCTGGTCCGGCTTCTGTGTCCAGCCTGCAAGCGGCCGGATGAACCCACAGATTACGAAAGACGTCTCCTCGAAAAACAGTTGGCCGGACGTACAACACCGACTCTGCTTTATCGGGCAACCGGATGCTCGGAGTGCAATCACACGGGGTTTCGTGGCCGAACCGGTATCTACGAATACGTCCGTGTCGACTCTACGCTGCGACGGATGATCCACGACGGCAACTCGGAACAGGAAATCGAGCGCTACGCCCGAACCTTAACCCCTGGAATTCGTGATGATGGCCTGGACCGAATCGTCCAAGGGTGGACCACTTGTGAAGAAGTATTGCGGGTTACACGGACAGACTAAATCATGGGTGCTTACGAGTATGTGGCCCTCACCTCCGATGGTCGCCAGCAAAAAGGCCTGACCGAGGCGGAAACTGCCAAGGCAGCACGGCAGCTGTTGCGGGAAAACGGACTGATTCCCCTTCAAGTCACTGAAGCGGCTGGGTCAGAGCGGGGCTCGATCTCGACCAGGCGAAAGTTCTGGAGCCGAACCCGGGTTTCCGCACGGGAACTGGCTCTCATGACCCGACAAATTTCGACTCTGGTGCGTTCGGGCTTGCCGGTTGAAGAAGCCCTCTCCACGGCAGCCCAGCAAAATGAAAACCCCCGTCTCAAAAAAATTCTCCTGGCAGTTCGTGCCAAGGTCATGGAAGGCTATCCACTCGCCGTGGGCCTCGGCGAGTTTCCTCATGTCTTTCCCGAAATTTTCCGCGCGACGGTCGCTGCGGGAGAACAGTCCGGTCATCTCGACGGTGTCTTGGAACGTTTAGCCGATTTTGCCGAAAATCGCCAGATGGTCCGGCAAAAGATCTCCTTGGCCCTTGTCTATCCTCTTCTGCTTTCTGGTGTTGCCATTCTCATTGTGGTTGGCCTCTTGATCTATGTCGTGCCAGAAATCGTGATTGTATTCAAGAATATTGGCCACCGCCTGCCTCTTTTGACACGAGCCCTAATAGCGCTCAGTACATTCCTTCGAGAAAATGGAATGCTTCTCCTGGTCGGTCTCGTCGTTCTTGCGATCGGGGTGGCGCGGCTCATCCGACGGCCTTCAATCCGAACCCGGCTGCACCACCTCTGGCTCCGCCTGCCGCTCTTCGGCCGGATCAGTCGTGGAATCAATACCGCTCAGTTTACTCGCACGTTGAGCATCCTGACCGGTAGTGGCGTCCCCGTTCTTGAAGCACTGCAAATCTCTGGCCAGGTGATAACCAACATTCCGATGCAAGAAGCAGTACAGCGGGCAACCGAACGGGTCCGAGAGGGGTCGACTATCCACCGGGCCTTGTCCCAAAGCCAGCTTTTCCCAGCCATTACCGTGCACTTGATTGCCAGTGGAGAATCCAGCGGTAAACTGGAACTCATGCTTGAACGTGCATCCATCAATCAGGAAAAGGAGCTGGAATCCATGGTGGGCACGCTGCTCAGCATCTTGGAACCGATGATGATCCTGGTCATGGGCGGAGTCGTCCTGACGATAGTTTTGGCTATTCTGCTTCCCATTTTCGAGCTCAATCGCCTGATTCATTAATTCCGCATCAACATGATCCCACACTTCAGTGACCATGCAGCCAATGAACGGACTTTTCTGGCCTGGGTCCGGACAGTCATTGCCTTGATGGCTTTTGGCTTCTTGATCGAGAAATTCAACCTTTTCCTGCGATATCTGGCTTATGCCATTCATACACCCGCCCACCCCCCGAGAATGCCTTACATCCATGGGGTCGGTCAGGGCATCGTGGCACTGGCTGTCCTTGCGCAGATACTGGCGACTTACCGTTTTTTCTCCAACCGAAGGCACCTGTTACGGGATGACACTATTCCTTTCCGGGGAGGTATAGCGGAAGCAGTGGTCGCCGTTCTGCTCACGGGAATGGGGCTTCTGCTTTTGGTTTTTCTGTCTTCAGCCCGCTGAACCCATCTGCTGCGGTTATAATGGAGGCATGGATTGCTTTGCCTTGACTTCGGTTGCTGCGTCCGGTTTTGACCGGCCCCAACCGATAGTCCGATACATCAGGTGCAGGGCTCCATGAAAAAACCGGCGTTACAA
The DNA here is from genome assembly GCA_027320085.1 of Pseudomonadota bacterium. Taxonomy (GTDB): domain Bacteria; phylum Pseudomonadota; class Gammaproteobacteria; order JAKAQQ01; family JAKAQQ01; genus JAJZIH01. Next base: position 13,424 of record DAHVLZ010000038.1, on the reverse strand, counting down.
CCCGGGTTGGTGCTGCCAGAATCGATTTGGTCCAGAGCCGACAAGGATCTGGTGGGAACCACTCTCGGGACCGGACGCATCTGGTTTACCATCGGCCAGGGATTGCTCAACGAGGTTTTTTATCCGCGAATTGACATCCCGCAGATCCGCGACCTTAATTTTGTGGTGGCAGACGGGAAAAATTACTGGTCCGACCTCCGTCAGGAAAATGCCTACGAACTCGAGGAACTCGAACCCGGTTTGCCACTCGTCGTCTGTCATCATCGGAATTCGAAGTTCAACCTGACCTTGCGGATCTGCCCGGATTTATGCCGTGACGTGATCCTGATCGATTATCTTTATGAAACCAAAAATCCATCACTGGAACTCTTTTTTGTCCTGACACCTCGGGTGGGAAACACCAATCTCAACCAGCAAGGAACAACCTTCATCCGTGGACTTTCCAGGACCATCGCGGCCGAACAGGGGCCCTTTGGCCTGGCCCTGATGGGAACATTGAATGGTGAAGATGTGCTTTCCCGCCTTCAGGTGGGCCTGCTGGGGCAATCCGATGCGTGGACGGACCTCAACCAGAACAAAACCCTAACCCATGAAAACCCGGAAGCGGGTCCTGGTGTCCTGACACTTGCAGGGGCCCTAAAAAGCGAAGGGACCTTGGCCATCGGTTTTTCCAGCTCCGCTTCAGCCGCAGCCACGCTGGCCGCGTCCGCTTTGGTAGAACCCTTCGAGAAATCCTGGCAAGAATCCAGAAAATCCTGGAAAAACTGGCAGTCCTCCTTCCGGATTGAGGAAACGACCCCCCCCGAGTTTCGTCCCACGATGGCTCGATCCATCCTGGTTTTGAAATGTCATCAGGATCGCGCTTTCCCGGGTGCGATGGTGGCCAGCTTGAGCGTCCCTTGGGGGGAGTCGCTGACCGCGCTCGATGGCCACAGTACCGGAGCAGGCTACCACCTCGTCTGGCCACGGGATCTGGTTGAAAGTGCCATGAGCTTTTTTATTCTGGGCCAGCCAGCTGAGGCCGTGCGTGTCCTGTCTTACCTGATTGCCACACAACAACCAGACGGCCACTGGTTCCAGAACCAGTGGCTGGGCGGGCGCCCCTACTGGGAAGGAATTCAGCTGGACGAGGCCGCATTTCCCATCCTGCTGGCGGGCTTTCTTCGTGAGGCAGGAGCACTCGGATCGGTTCAGGTGACGGAAATGATCCGGCGTGCCCTGACCTTTATTGTTCATTCCGGCCCCACCACGGATCAGGACCGTTGGGAAGAAGATTCCGGTATCAACCCGTTCACGCTCACTGTTCTGATTTCCGCCCTGATCGAAGGTTCAGTTCACCTCAAGCCCGATGAAGCCGAGTTCGTCCTTTCGATCGCGGACGAGTGGAATGCCAGCATCGAAGAGTGGTGCTATGCCACAAATACGAATCTGGCCCGTCAGCAGGGAGTGGATGGTTACTATGTCCGGATCGCCCCACGCGAAGTGCTTGAGAACCGGTCGGCATTAAACCGAAGCCTTCTAATTCACAACCGCTCGGATGGCGCATCGCCACCGGCGAGTGAACAGGTTGCGATGGATTTCCTTCAACTGGTTCGTTATGGACTCCGCTCACCCACGGATCCCCATATCCTTTCCACCCTGAAGGTTGCCGACGCCCTGCTTTCCGTGGAAACATCCTCCGGTCCGGTCTGGCACCGCTACAACGGCGACGGCTATGGTGAACAAACCGACGGACATTCGTTTAACGGTACAGGAATTGGTCGTGGCTGGCCGTTGCTGGTTGGCGAACGGGGTCACTACGCCTTGGCTGCGGGCCAGGATCCCCTTCCCTTTCTGCGTGGGATGGTCAAGATGACTGGATCCGGCGGACTGATCCCGGAACAGGCCTGGGACCAGGATGATCTGCGGGAAGCCGGCCTCCGTAGCGGAAAACCCACACGATCGGCCATGCCGCTGCTCTGGGCCCACGCCGAGTTCATCAAGCTCTGTGCCAGCCGCTCGGCCGGACGAATTATCGACCTTCCAGCCACCGTATGGAAACGCTATCAGGGGAAAAAACCCAAACGACCCTATGTGGGATGGTCATTCAACTGCCGGAGAAAACAGATCCCGGCCGGGTTCCCGTTGCGCATCTTGCTCTCGTCTCCCGGACTGGTTCACTATGGCCGTGACGGATGGCAGGAGCCCAAGGACTTGAGCACCGAATACGGCGGTCTCGGGCTTTACTATGCTGATCTCCCGATCGCGAAACTGGTACCCGGCCAGACGATCCAATTCACTTTCCGCTGGCTTAATGGCCGCTGGGAGGGCCAGGATTTCTCGCTTGTCGTCGCGGACCCCGGTGAAATGGGTGTGATTTGAAAGACGAGGTGATCATGAAGCCGATCGAACAGCTAAAACAGGTTCCACAGAGCTTGTGGCTTGATTATATCCGTCGTGGAATTTTGACCAGTGGCACGCTCCAGCGCTACCTCAAGGACTTTAATCTGCTGGGTCTTACTTCCAATCCAACCATTTACGACCACGCGATCGCGGAAAGCAGCGATTATGACGAGGCAATTTCGCGCTACGACCCCTTTTCCGGGCAGTCAATCGAGGAGTTCTTCTTCAGCCTGGCGGTCACCGACCTCCAGGAGGCTGCCGATTGCTTCCGCTCGGTCTATGAAGCAAGCCATGGTACGGACGGTTTTGTTTCCCTTGAGGTGTCGCCACATCTGGCCAATGATGCCGCAGGAACAACCGGACAAGCGGAACGTCTCTGGAAGGCCGTTGACCGGCCGAACCTCCTGATCAAGGTTCCAGGGACCGAGGCCGGAATCCAGGCTCTCCAAACCCTGATCACCAAGGGGATCAACGTCAACGTAACCCTACTCTTCTCGAGTGGCCAGTATCACGCCGCTGCGCAAGCCTACTGGGCCGGACTGGAAACCCGTCTCGAACAGCACCTCCCTCTGAACATTGCTTCTGTGGCTTCGCTTTTCATTTCCCGGTGGGATGTCTACGCCACTTCACATGAGCCACGCCTGGATCGGAACCTGTTGGGCTTGGCGATTGCCCGTCAGGCCTACTCGATCTTTGAGGAACTCTACGGATCCACCCGCTGGAAACGTCTAGCAGCGGAGGGCGCCGCACCCCAACGCCTGCTCTGGGCTTCAACGGGTGCCAAGGATCCGGCTTTGTCAGCAACCTACTACGTTGATCGACTGCTGGCACCCTACACCATCAATACAGTTCCGGAGGCGACCCTCCTGGCATTTGCAGCTACGGGCCAGCCCCAAGCCTTCCTCTCCCTGGAATCGGCAGAAAAAACACTGTCCCAAGCCCGCAATCTCGGTATTGATCTCAAGCAGTGGGCACGAATCCTGCAACTGGAGGGCCAACGGGCATTTGTTGAATCTTTTGATCGCCTGACTGAACGACTGCGTCAAAAAACGAGGACTCTCGGCCAGTCGCATGCGACTTCCTCCCTGCCTCGTTACGAGGGCACTCTTGAATCTACCCTGTCCGGAAAGATTGCATCTTTGCAAAACGAAAAGCTCACGGAGCGGTTCTGGAAGCGTGATTACCGGATTTGGCAATCTCAGCCGGACGAGATTGTCAATCGGATGGGCTGGTTGGATACTCCCCGCTACATGCAGGACCATGTGAACCGCCTGGAACATTTTGCTGCCGAACTTGTCCGCTCGGGCGTCCGGGAGATCCTGTGGTGTGGGATGGGTGGTTCCAGCCTGTTCGCCCGGGTGGTCGAACAGGCCTGGCCGACCGCACAAGGAGTCCGTATTGAGGTGCTAGACACCAGTCATCCCGTCACCCTGAAAAGGGCTTTGGATCGTTACCGACCCGGCAAAAGCCTGGTCGTCATCGCGTCCAAGTCCGGCAAGACCTTGGAAACCCGTTCCCAACTTGAACTGTTCTGGGCCCATGACCCCAACGGCTCCCATTACCTGGCCATCACGGACCCTGGTACTGAACTTGAAAAACTGGCGTTAAGCCGAGGATTTCGCGCTTTATTCAGAAACGATCCGACAATCGGCGGTCGCTACTCGGCACTTTCCTATTTCGGTCTCGTCGCCCTGGCGTTCAAGGGCATTCCTCTCCAGCCCTGGCTGCATAGCGCCGAGGCCATGGCCACCGCCTGCGCACCCTGTGTCCCGGCACATGAAAACCCAGGGCTTGTCCTTGGAACCATTCTCGGCCTTGAAGCCCAATCCGGACGAGACAAGTGCACCCTCATTCTGCCGCCTACGCTCTCCCGTTTCGGTGGTTGGCTTGAGCAGCTTCTGGCAGAGTCCACCGGGAAACACAACCATGGAATCATTCCTATTCAGGGCGAATCCCTGACCCAGGCCCGCAACTATGGTCCGGATCGCCTGTTTGTGACTTTGGACGCGCTTTCCGAAGGATGGAAGGCCCTGGATCAGGCAGATCTTGCCCAAGTCGTTCTGCCTGAACTCAAGCCCGATCGTTTGGGTGCCGAGGTTTTCCGGTGGGAGTTTGCAACGGCCGTCGCCGGGCACATTCTTGGGCTCAATCCCTTTGATCAGCCGGATGTTGAAAGCGCCAAGCAGGCCGCCGGACTCCGGCTCCAAGGGAAAAGCCTCACTCCCCCACCCCTTGATTCGCCGGCAAAGGCTCTGGAAAGCCTTAACCCGGGCGACTACCTTGCTTTCCAAGCCTACATCGACCTGGAATCCCCCTGTCGTCCGCAGTTGGAGACCCTCCGCACTCGACTCAGAAACCGCTACCAGGTCGCCACTCAGTTGGAGTTTGGACCCCGCTACCTGCACTCGACCGGACAGCTTCACAAAGGAGGACCGGCAAATGGAGTTTTTATCCAATTTTTGGATGACTTCAAGGAATCGTTGCCCATTCCGGGACAAGCCTATGGTTTTGGTCAACTGATCAAGGCACAAGCCGATGGCGACTATGAAGCCCTCAAAAGCAGAGGCCGAAGGGTTTTCCGCGTCCGGCTGGACGATCTTCTCAACTACGTGGAATCCTGAAACGGGATCTACCCACAAACCGGAGACAAGATTGTGAAAATAGGCTTGGTTGGTTTGGGCCGGATGGGTATCAACATGGCCCGCCGGCTGCTTGACGCGAAACACGAAGTGGTCGGATTTGATGTGGATGCGAGCCTGCTCCAGACCCTGGTCCGATATGGGGGCACGGGGGTCCACAGCCTGGGAGAGCTGGTCGGGCAACTCACCCCACCCAAAACGGTCTGGTTGATGATCCCGGCTGGGCGGGTGGACCGCCTGCTTCAAGAGCTGGGGCCCCTGCTCGCACCGGGAGACACGGTGATCGACGGGGGAAACTCCTTCTACCGTGACGACCAGCGCCGTTCGAAGGAACTGGCTCAAAAGCAGATCGAATACCTGGATGTGGGGACCAGTGGCGGGATTTTTGGACTGGAGCGCGGATACTGCCTCATGATCGGCGGGACACGCGAGGCCTACGCACGTCTGGAGCCGATTTTTGCCGCTCTGGCACCTGGCGTGGCGGCTGCGGACCGGACTCCCGCACGCATCCAACAGCAGCCAACCAGTGCCGAAAGAGGCTATCTGCTGTGCGGGCCCAGCGGTGCCGGCCATTTTGTCAAGATGGTCCACAACGGCATTGAGTATGGTCTGATGGCTGCCTATGCAGAAGGATTCAATATCCTGCGCCATGCCAACGTCGGGAGCCACCCGGTTGCCAACGACGCCGAAACCACCCCGCTCCGGGACCCTGAGGCCTACCAGTACTCCCTTCCCCTCGCCGAGATTGCGGAACTCTGGCGCCGGGGGAGCGTGATCTCCTCGTGGTTGCTCGACCTCGTCGCAGATGCACTCGGCCACGACGCGGAACTGCAATCCTTTCATGGCCGCGTGTCTGACTCGGGAGAGGGTCGCTGGACCGTTGAGGCTGCGATCGAGTCAGGGACACCCGCTCCCACCCTGGCCACAGCCCTTTTCGCCCGTTTTGATTCCCGTGGCGAGAGTGATTTTGCCCGGCGCCTGCTTTCCGCCTTGCGCAGTGAGTTTGGCGGACATGCCGAAAAATCGGGGGCGCCCTCATGACGGAAGTCGAGCACTCCGATGCCTTCGTCCTGTTTGGCGCAAGCGGTGATTTGGCAGCAAAAAAGATTTTCAGTGCCTTGGCCCGTCTCGAGTCTTCAGGGTCTCTACCCCGACAGCTGATCGGGGTCGCCAAAAGCGGCTGGTCACAAGACCAATTCCACCAACGCATCCGGGAAAGCCTAAAGGGGCTCTCGCCGGGGACCGGAAATGCAGCGGCCGAAAGCCTCTGCAAACGCTTTGCCTACATTGATGGAGACTACCGCGATGAGGCCACTTTCCTTGCCTTGGCCGATCACCTGAGGGATGTCCGGGCTCCCTTGTTCTACCTGGCGATTCCCCCCAGCCTGTTTGGAACGGTCGCCGATGCACTCCACCAACACAAGCTGACTCACCGGGCCCGCCTGATCGTCGAGAAACCCTTTGGGCATGACCTGCAGTCGGCCATTGCGTTGAACCGGCTCCTTCACTCGGTCGTCCCCGAAGAACGCCTTTTCCGTATCGATCACTACCTGGGCAAGGACCCGGTTCTGAATCTGATCTACTTTCGTTTTGTCAACAGTTTCCTGGAACCCATCTGGAATAACCACTATGTGGAAAGCATCCAGGTCACCATGGCTGAAAATTTCGGAGTCTCTGACCGGGGGGCGTTTTATGACGAGGTGGGGGCCATCCGGGACGTGGTCCAGAACCACCTCCTCCACACCCTCTCGATCCTGACCATGGATCCCCCGATCAATGCTTCGGCCGAGTCGAACCGGGACGAAAAAACGAAGATTCTAAAGGCGATCCTGCCGATCCAACCCACGCAGCTCATCCGGGGCCAGTATGCTGGCTATCTCCAGGAACCGGGTGTTCATCCCCAGTCCAAAACGGAAACCTATGCCGCACTCAGGACCACAATCGAGACCTGGCGTTGGAGCGGAGTCCCCATCCTGATCCGGGCGGGGAAACACCTCCGAGTGAGTGCCACCGAAATCCTCGTTCGTTTCAAGCATCCGCCGGTTTCCATCACCAACGAACCCTTTCCACCAGGCAGCAACTACCTTCGCTTTCGTCTTGGGCCCGACCGCGTGGAGATCGGACTCGGCGCCCGGGCCAAACGGCCCGGCCCTACCATGGTCGGCCAGCCGCTCGAATTACTGGTGATGCGCAACCAGAGTGGGGAGGAAGAACCCTATGAGCTCTTGCTGGGTGACGCCATCCGGGGGGACCAGAGCCTGTTTACGAGCCAGGAGGCGGTGGAGGCCGCTTGGCGGATTGTGGATCCGGGCCTGAACCAGAACACTCCCGTATATGAATACCCGGTGGGGTCGATGGGACCGCGGGAGGCCGACAGCCTGACCGACCTGCCGGGAGGCTGGCACGATCCATCCGGCAAGGAAAACGGCGGACCGGCACCGAAAGGACCTTCATGATCGATGTGGCTTCCCGCAATCTCAAGATTGCCCAGGATTGTCCCTCCGCCTGTCACGAGGCCGCCCTGTACCTGATCCGTTACGTCGCAGAGACCATTGCCCGGAACGGACGATGCCGACTGGCGGTTTCCGGCGGCACCACCCCGTGGCCCATGCTGGCCGCATTTTTCCGCGAAGAACTACCCTGGACGCGCATCGACCTCTTCCAGACGGATGAACGGATGGCCCCGGAAGGCTCACCGGAGCGCAATGCGAGCCACCTGATCCCCCTCCTCCCTCCCGGGATCCGTTTCCATCCGATGCCCTGCGGTAGCACAAGCGCGACCCTGAAAGAGGCCACCGACTACGAAAAGGAGTTGGAAGCCTTCTGTGGGACACCGCCGGTTCTAGACCTCATTCATCTCGGCTTGGGGGAAGACGGACATACCGCCTCTCTCGTCCCCGGCGATCCTGTTCTTGACCTCGTGGATCAAAGTGTGGGCCCCACCCGTCCATACCGGGGCCAGAGCCGCCTGACCCTCACCGTCCCGGCCATCCAGGCGGCCCCAACCCGTCTCTGGCTGGCTTGCGGACCCGACAAGCACGAGGCGCTGACCCGCTGCCTGACGCGGGATCCCGCCATCCCCGCGAGCCGGGTCTACCAGCCTTCCGATCCGTTTTGGTGCGACCGTCCTGCCGCGGGATCTGGCATATCCGACGCGTCCGGGTCCGGGCTTGCACCCCGCCCTTGATACAATAACGCACACACCTGACTCTCAAAGACACCCCATGAAACCCTGGATCCGGCAATTTCAGGCCTCAGAAATTCTTGACTCGCGCGGCAATCCAACCTTATTGGTGCAATGCGTTCTGGCCGACCACAGCGTCCATGAGGCCGGGATTCCCTCCGGCGCCTCAACCGGTAGTCGCGAAGCCCATGAGCTTCGTGATGGCGACGCCTCCCGCTACCGTGGACTGGGCGTTCTCCAGGCCATCCGGGCGGTTGAAGGGGAGTTGTCACACGCGATCGTCGCACAACAGCCGGAAGACCAGACCAGTCTCGACCGCCTGATGATTGAACTGGATGGCACCTCGGGGAAAACCCGGCTCGGGGCAAACAGCCTCCTTGGCTGCTCGATCGCCTTTTCACGCGCGCTCGCCCATCGTCAGAAAATACCCCTCTACCGGAGCCTGCACCCGGATTCAGCTCCCGCCCTGATCCCCGTTCCGTATCTCAATATCTGGAATGGTGGGGTCCATGCCCAGTGGCAGGGATCCGATTTCCAGGAGTATATGATCGTGCCGTGGGGGGCCTCTTCGTTTCGTGATGCCCTGCGCTGGAGCAGCGAAATCTATCATGTGCTGCAGAGCGAGCTCAAGAAAAGCCACCTACCAACCGGGGTCGGTGACGAAGGCGGGTTCGCACCGCCCACAACCTCCAACCGGGCACCCATTGACTTGATCGCCCGGGCAATTGAAAAATCCGGATTCACGCCAGGTGCTGATGTGGCGATTGCCCTTGATCTTGCTGCCAGCGGTTTCTTCGAATCCAACGGGTATCTGCTGCGAACCGAAAAGCGCAGTCTCGACTCTCCCGGCATGGTGGATTACTGCGCATCACTGGTTAAAGACTACCCCTTCCTGATTTCTTTGGAAGACCCACTCAGCGAATCGGATTCCGAATCCTGGCCATTGCTGACTGAGCAGGTTGGATCCCAAGTCCAGATCATTGGAGACGACATTTATTGCACCAACCCTCAGCTGATCGCAAGTGGGATCCGGACCCGGCAAGCCAATGCGGTCCTGATCAAGCCGAACCAGATCGGCACTGTCTCCGAAACCCAGGCCGCAATCGGAACGGCCATCGGGGGGGACTGGCGGGTCATGGTGTCTCACCGTTCCGGCGAGACTCCCGATGCATTCATTTCGGACCTCGTCGTTGCCAGTCATGCGGGCCAGATCAAGGCAGGCGCACCCGCACGAGGAGAACGGATCGCCAAATACAATCGTCTCCTCGCCATTGAGCAGGAATTGGGTCGAGAGGCGCGTTATGCCGGGCCCGAGCTGGCCCGCTCGCTTTTCAGGGGATAATCCACCTGAAATTGGTGTTTCGTTTCTTGGGGAACCCGGCCGACGATTGACCCACACGACGTGTGGATATGTGACCTCGAACATTCGGACCCTGCACTCTCGCGAGATTAGCGCACCAGCGTGATGCCACCAGAGCTTCTCTCGTAGTCCCTGGCATCAATCACTGGATCATACCCAATATACGTACCGGGCCTGAGCGTGACCCCCTCTTCCACGACCACACGGCGCAACCGTGAGCCCGCCCCAATTGTCGCTCCACTCAAGATCACGGACTGCTCGATTTCGCATCCGTCCTCAATCCGGACATTACGTGAGACCACGGAGGTTCGGATGACCGATCCAGAAATAATCGAACCTCCAGCGATGAGTGAGTTCAGCGCCATCCCCTTGCGGGAAGGTTCATCAAACACAAACTTGGCCGGCGGCCCTTGTTCAGCAGCCGTCCAGATCGGCCAATCCAGATCGTACAGATTACATTCCGGAATGACCTCGACAAGTTCCATGTTTGAATTCCAATAGGCATCCAGATCCGCAATATCCCGCCAGTAAGCAGGATTTCCCGAACCGTCCGTGAAGCGGAATCCATAAACTTTGGCACCAGCGATCAGCCGGGGCAGCAGATCATGTCCAAAATCATGCCCCGAGTCTGCTCGGCTGGCGTCCTCCTTGAGACAGGAATTCAGGAAATCACGGTTGAAGACATAAATGCCCATGGAGGCGGTCGCCTGGCCTCCCGGATACCATTCCGGAGGAAGCTGGTCCGGTTTTTCACGGAAATCGATCATCCGGTCTTCAGAGTCGAGACGCACGATCCCGTACCGAGAAACTTCACTGATGGGAACCACACTCAGGGCAACTGTCACATCCGCTCCCCGGCTGACGTGGAAACCCAGAAGGGTACTGTAGTCCATCTTGTAGATATGGTCACCACCCAGAATCAGTGCATAGGCATAACGATGGGTCCGCATGAGATCCAAGTTCTGGTACACGGCATCAGCGGTGCCCTGGTACCACTGGGTCCCGCACTGCTGCTGTGCTGGCAGAATCTCAATGAATTCCTCGAAGTCGCCACGCAGGAAACTCCATCCCTGCGATAAGTGACGAATCAGGGTATGCGCCTTGTACTGGGTGATCACCTCAATCTGGCGAATCCCGGAATTCAGGCAGTTGGAAAGCGGGAAGTCAATGATCCGGTATTTGCCTCCGAATGGCATGGCAGGCTTTGCACGATTTTCGGTCAATCCCCTGAGGCGTGATCCCCGGCCTCCTGCAAGAATCACAGCCAAGGTCTGACGGACCAGCCGGCTGATAAGCCGGTGCGAAAAATCCAGGCTCTTCATCCAGAAAACCGCAAGGCCGGTTTCCTTCTTCTTAAAGGCGTTTTGTTACGATAACATGGCCCGGTTCGATGTGCCGGGCGGTACCGCGACCCAATCCCCTGGCTTCCCTCCGAGCACATATGAATATCGCCTTTGTCACGAGTGAACTTGCTCCATGGATCAAGGTTGGGGGACTTGCCGACGTCTCGGCCTCATTGGGGCGGGCCCTGGCGAGCTTAGGACATGAGGTCCAGATCCTCGTCCCCTGCACGGGAACCACTGGACTGCCCGACACGGTCTTGCTCCCGAGGGAACGCAGCGGCTTTCTGGTCGTTCCCGAATGGAAGTGGCAGGAAACTCCCGTCACCGACCGTCTGCGTATCCTCTGGATCTCAGGACCCGGGTTCTCAGGCCGATCCGGAACTCCCTATGCCGATGCTTCCGGCCGGCCCTGGCCGGATCTGGTCGAGCGATATGCCCTCTTTTGCAAGATCTTGGTCATGGCTTACGCTCGACAGGGACAAGAAGCCCCAACCCGCCCAGACATCCTGCATGGACACGACTGGCCTATGGGCCTCATCCCCTTCTGGTCGCAAGCGCTCGGGACCGCCATCCCCACCTTCTTCACGATCCACAATCTGGGATACCCCGGTCTTTTTGACCGGGAAAGCTTCGACCGGCTGGCACTTCCAGCCAACCTATGGAACGAAGATCCTGGAATTCTCCTGGGTTACTCGGCCTCGAGCCTCAAGACCGGCCTGCGTTTTGCAGACCAGCTGACCACCGTGAGCCCGAACTACGCACGTGAGATCAGCACGCCCGAGGGAGGCAATGGTCTGGCCGACCTGATCCGAAAACGGCAAAACGATCTTTCCGGGATCCTGAACGGCATTGATTTGGACACTTGGAATCCTGAGTCGGATCCGCTGTTGCCGGCCCACTATGCGGCAGGAAGGCCCGAAGGCAAACGGGTGTGCCGAAAGTCGCTGCTGGATCTCGTGGGCCTGGAGGACACGGTGCATCCCGTGGCCGGGTTCGTGGGCCGGCTCGTAAACGAAAAAGGAATCGACCTGCTCGCGGCTGCAATCCCCGAACTGGTGATGCGGGGTTGGCGGCTCGTGTTGCTCGGGAAAGGAGCCCCGGACGCGGAGCAATGGCTCAGGGAGTCATGCCGCGCCTACCGGAGACAGGTCGCCCTCCTGACCGAACAGAACGAATCCATGGCGCACCTGATCATGGCTGGGGCCGACCTTTTTCTCATGCCTTCCCGCTACGAGCCCTGTGGGCTGACCCAGATGTACAGTCAACACTACGGTACCCCCCCCGTGGCTCACGCAACAGGTGGGCTAGTCGATACAGTCCTGGATGCGGACCGAACTCCGGGAGGAACCGGTTTTCTCTTCGGCGAACCGACTGCTCAGGCTCTCATTGACTGCTGCCACCGCGCCGAACAGGCATTCCAAGACCTCCCACGCTGGAATTCAATCTGCGAACGCGCCATGAATCTCGATTTCAGCTGGAGCTCACGTGCCCGTGAATACGAGAAGGCTTATGGTCAGGCCATCGAGCGGCGCCGAAATCGCACCAGCCGTTCTGCGCACAAACGAGCGCCGAAAAGCTCCAATTGAGGGTTGAGTACTGCGGCCAGAGGAATCCGGGCGACCACATCCGAGAGCCTCCCCTTGTCTGAAAAAGCACCCAGGAGCGCACTCCGATGGAGATGGGAAGCCAGGTGGACCACCACCCCGCCAGCCAGATACACCCCGCCCTGCGGTATGAACAGCAATGCCGCATTGCCGGCAAATGCGCCCAGCAACTCGAGAAACTTGGCCACTGCCTGGACCGCATCCGCATCCCCTCCCTGCTCGGCCCGGCGACTCACCTCGGCGGGTTCACATCCGCCCCCCCCCTCATCGGACCGTGCCAATCCACTTTGCAGGCGGTAGAAGGCATAGAGCAGGCTCAGACCCGAGCCGGAAAGCAAGCGTTCATAGCTGACCCGACCCTCGAAGGCTTGGCGTGCATAACGCCAGATCTCGGCATCCTCGTCGGATCGGGGGGCAAAGTCGACATGCCCTCCTTCGGACGGCCAAGCATCCAAACGGAAGGACCCGGATTGCGAAATCCCGAAACCCAGACCCAGGCCGGTTCCAGGACCGAGGACCACACGCATGCCGACAGGATCGGGAACCCCGCGGTTCAGCCAGCAAAGGTCTTCGTCGCCAAGCTCCTGGATTCCAGACACCGCTGCCACGAAATCGTTGATGAGAAGGATCTTGGAAATCCCCAGTTCCCTGGCCAGGACTGACTGATCCATCTTCCAGGGCAGGTTGGTAAACCGGCCCTGCCCCCGACGAAGCGGAGCCGCCACTGACAGGGCGGCAGCCCGCACGCGAGCCTTATCAGTTCCCAAAAACGAGGCCAGCAGCGCTTCCAGCGACTCGTAGTCAACACACTCGACTTCCCCCTGACGAACCCTCCGGGGGCCCTCCGGATACGCCTCGAAAAGTTCCAATATGGCCTTGGTTCCGCCAATGTCACCGGCCAGCAATAAAGGG
>DAHVLZ010000043.1:0-17081 GCA_027320085.1 Pseudomonadota bacterium | reverse complement strand
GGAGGAAGGGTAGCCTCCCCCATGGGCACAAGGGGTCGCGGACGACCCCGCTCCGGCCCATCAAAGCACGACATCACCGGCCCGTCAATCCTGCGATTCCGGGGGAGGGTCTCCGCTTGAGGCGAGAACGGAGATTTACGGTATCCTGATTGTTACTTGGCCCGTGGTTCCGTCATAAAGCAAATTGCAAAACTTCAAGAAAGTGCGTCCAATGAGCGCGAAATGAGACTGACCACCCGCGACAAGATCCACAGCAGCAAATTTGCCGTAAATGGTCTGACCTAAATTAATGGAACGTGGATCTGTGCCAGATGCATATTCACTGTGTGTGGGCCACCGACTCCAGCAATTACCTGTCTATCGACGATTGGCAGATTCAGTTGCATCGCCCATCCGCTGTCGATACAGCTTTCGATTGCGCCGGTATCTACAAGAGCCTGAACGGCCCTGATACCCGGGAGGGGTGCCGTTCGGTTGGCAGGGACAAAATACGAGCAAAGCAGGGCCCCCCGCGACCAGCAGGTCGCGGGCAGGCACATTTCCCAAAACCGCACTTAACTTCGGGCATGTACCGGCCGGTACATCACGGATGCGGGCAAAGAGATCGGAGCCGCGCCAACCTGGCGGATCAGGTAGGGACCCCGCCCAAATCTTTTTACAGCGGACTCGGCTGCTTCTTCAAAGGAATCATACACACCCTCGAGTTGCCCATCATGCACGAGCACCCATTTTCCCATGTGTTGCGATTCGAGATCGTTGCGCATGCGTTCATACGCTGCAATTTCGGAAGTGAGGTCGGCCATGAACCGATCACCCCGCGACGAGAGTGTTCCAGTATAGCAGGAGAGTGGAGTGCCCCTGCAGGACCATCCGATCGTCATCGAGACTCTCGCACAACAGACCGCCTCCCCGATCCGGCGCAGGAATGGATGTCTGTGTGATTCCGGTCCGGACGCGAGAGCGTAGGGCGGGGATCCGTGCACCCACTTCCTCACCACCCCGGTCCCTCACCCGGCCTCCCATCAGAACCCGTAACGGAATGACAGCATGAGGGACTGGTAACTTCCGGTATCGGCAAAGAAGGCCACCCGGGCATGCGGGCCGGTATAAAACGAGAGACCGGCATAAAAGCCGCTCAAGGTGTCGCCTTGGATCGGACTGGTCACGTTCGTCTTGCCCGAAAGGAGCTGGCTGCCGCTGAAATGCCGGACATAGAGTCCCGCCGACAGGCGGGCCGCCCATAGCCGGTACCAGGCCCCGGCGCGGGACGCCACACCCAGCCAGTGGAGCCGGTATTGCTCGGGTCCCACGCTGTCACTCACCCGGTGGTAGGTCCCTCCAAGTTCGAGGGTGAACCCCCAGATTTTCTGGACGGGAAGGAAGGAGGTGACCGAAACTCCCGCATAGTAGCCGCCGAGATTGAGGCCGGTGAGCGCGGGGTTGGTATCCTGCGTCACCCCGAGGTAGCCACCGCGGAACGCCACGTCGATGAGATGGTGATACCAGTAATGGCCCAGCTGGATGCCCGCTTCGGTGATGTGGGTCTTGTCAGTCGACCCGTTGATGCTGAAACCGGTCTGTGCATGTGAAAACTCGAAGGCCGAGCTGAATCCCTGGGCGGCCGCCACGGCGGGAAGCACCAGAAAAAAGACCAGGGCAAGGCGTCTGAGCATGTTGATTCTCCAATGACGAAAGTGGACAGGCGTGGACGGAAATCGTTCGTGGGGGTGTTTTTGTCTATCTCGTGCTGGACCGGGTGTGGGGGGGGCTCATGGCTGGACCGCCGGTGACTGCATGAGGGCGGTTCCATCTGCCACGATCGGCATGCCGGACTGCGCATAACAGGCCTGGTCCCAGACGGCGGTGTCCTTTCCGATGTAGCTCGCATGCGTGAGGACCCACGAGGAACTCGGCGGTGGGTTCACGAGCGACATGATCGTCCGGATCGTGGTATTGATGAGGGGGATGATCAGGGGATAGCAGTAATGCACGCGGACCTTGAGCAGGTTCGCGTCCTGGATGTCTTCCTTCGAGCTCTGACCCGGTGTCGGGAGCTTGTAGAGGAGGCGGGCGTTGGGGATCGCCTGGATGTGGCTCACCGAGCCGGAGGGCGTCACGAAGGGAACCTGGGTCGCAAAGTCCTGGAAGGCCTGGGCGCTCGGGTTCAGGATCGTGATCTTGACCGTGAGCGGGTTTGTGGCCGCGAGGAGCGCGAGCCCCCGGGCCTCCACGGCACCCGAGAGCGAAGGCGTCCCGGTCATGCCCTTCTGGTAGAGGGGGGCCAATCCCTCGGCGATGCCCTCCCGGATCGAGGACAGGGAGGCGTTGTTGACCGCCCCGTTGCGGGCCCCGTCGAAGGCCGCAAGATCGAGAGTGGCCTTGGCCATGAAGACCAGTGCGAACTGGATCGTGCCGAGGATCAGGAGAAGGAGGGAGGGAAGGACGATCAGGTACTCCACGAGGGCCTGTCCACCCTCCCGCCTCCGGCGCCGGATCGGGGACCGCAACATCAGGAGGGTCCGCCGGGCTGGGATGGACGCGCGGTGTCCGGCGGGGAGGAGAGACGGTTCGTCCGGGGCATTTTCTTGAGGAGGCGGATCACCCGCTCGATCCGTTTCCGGACCGGATCGGCCGCCGGCGTCGTGTTGTAGGCCTCGATCAAGGTGGCCCAGGCGATCCGCAGGCGGACAACCGCGAGGTTGTACCACGCCTGGCCATCCTGGGGATCGAGCCGCGTAGCCTGAAGGTAGGCATGAACGGCCTTTTGGGGGTGACCCTCGAGGGCGTAGAGGTTCCCCACGCGGGTCCAGACCGTGGGGTCATGGAGACGTCCGGCCAGGCTGCGGTAATCGGCCAGCGCTTGGGCGATCTGCCCTTTGTCATAGGCCACCTCAGCCTTTCGGGTGAGGACCGTGAGGTGGTGCCCCGTGGGGCTCGTGGCACATCCCGACAACAGGAGCCCCAAGCCGACTCCGAGCAGTCCGCGGCGCCTCATGGCCATTCCCGCCAGCGGAGAACCAGGCCCGGTTCGAGATCCCGCGCCATCGGGGTCCCGGCCGGAAGCTCAAGCACCAGGCGGGCCCCTCGGGCCATCGCGAAACGGAACGGACGCAGGGGCCGCGCGACCTTGAGAACCGCCCCGTCGCCGTTCATGAACACCACATCCAGGGCATAGTGCATACCCCAGGTATGGACCGAGCCGCAGCGGTCGATCCAGAGTCCCTGGCCTGGCGTGAGGGCCGGACGGGCCAGAAGCCCGCGCCCGCGTTCCCACGCGTTTGTCGTGCGCCACACCTCATGCAGAAGAACCTGTCCATGGGGATCCTCGACCCGGCCCCGCCTCACATCACGCCTTGCTGCTTGATCATCATGATGATCGGGAAAGCCAGCACGATGAAGGTCGTGGGGAAAATGAAGAGAACCAGGGGCAGCATCAGCTTGACCGGTGCCTCCATGGCCAGCTTCTCGGCACGCTGGAAGCGTTCCGTGCGACGGCGTTCCGCCTGCACCCGCATGACCTTGCCCACGCTGGCACCCACCTGTTCCGCCTGGACGATCGCGGAGACCACCGAACTCACCTCCGGGATCTTGAGCCGGTTGTCCATCCGCCTCAAGGCATCGGCCCGGGTGAGACCGGAACGGATATCGCGCAGGACCAGGAAGAGTTCCTGCCGCATGGGGCCCACCGGTCCTTTCTCGACGGTCTGCGCGAGCGCACCGGCCAGGTTGAGCCCCGCCTCGATGGCGAGGGTGAAGTAGTCGAGGTACATGGGCAGGGCCTTGAGGATGTCCTTGCGCCGCGTCTCATAGCGGTTCTTGAGCCAGATGAGCGGGTAGAAGAACCCCAGGGTGGCCACGAGCAGGGGCAGGACCAGGCCCAGCATGCCACCCAGCGGCTTGAGTGCCATGAAGGCCAGCACGAACGTGACACTCCCGGCGAACACGCGGGTCGCAAAAAACTCCTCCGCGTTCATCATGTAGGTGGCGCCGGCCCGTGCCAGCTGCTGGTGGGTGTTTTCGAGCAACTGGGCCGGCAGGCGGGAACAGAGGTAGTAGGCCAGGAAGCGGATGATCGGCCAGATCACCCGGAGCAGGGGGGGCAGCGGATCCAGGTACTGCCGCTCGTCATCCGGCACCTCCTCGTGCATCGCGGCGATCCACCAGAAGACCAGGATGACCGAGCCGGCCACCGAAACGGCAATCAGGATATACCAGATCATACGTCGATACTCGTGATGCGCCGGATCCCGTACCAGCCCATCAGCTCCATGAAGGCGATCACGCCGAGCACGATCCATCCGGTCAGGGTATGGAACAGGGGATGCATGGCCTTGGGCTCCATGAGGTCGAGGACGAGCATGAGCAGGAGCGGCAGGCCCGCCATGACCACGCCCTGGACCTTGCCCTGCGCGGTCAGGCTCTCGATCTTGCCTTCCACCTGCATCTTGCGGTAGATCGTATCCGCGAGCGATTCCAGCATGTCGGCCAGGTTGCCACCGGTCTCGCGGGCGATGCGCAGGCCCGCCGAGAACATGATGAACTCCTGGACCGGCAGGCGCTTTTCCATGTCCTTCAAGGAGTCCTCGAAGCTGGCACCCAGCTTCTGCGCGCGGAGCATGAGGGCGAACTCCTGGTTGATCGGCGGCTTGGTCTCGTTCACCAGGTTCTCGAGGGCCACGGCCAGGCTGGTGCCGGCGCGCAACGAGGCCGCCATCATCATCATCGCGTCGGGAAACTGCGAGGCAAACTGCTTGAGGCGCCGCTTGCGCATCACGCCGACCACGATCTTGGGAGCCAGGAAGGGAACGACCAGGCTGATGGCGGTGAACACCGGGTTCCCGGTCACGATCCAGAGGATGACCGGCAGGAGCAGATAGGCCGCAAACTGGACCATGGCCAGCTTGTTGTAATCGACGAAGACGAAGAGGTCGGCGAGATCCCGGGAGGCGGTCTCCTTGATCCGCTCCTTCTGCCAGCGGGCCCCCAGGCCCAGGGCCTGGCCCAGGAGGATGAACAGGGCGGCCGCAGCCCCGAAGCCGCAGATGCCGATCAGCCAGTACGTCGCGGTGGCGCTCATGACGGACTTCCGCCCTTCTGGTCTTCAAAAAAGATGTTGCGGTCGACCTCGATCCCCCGCCGCTGCAGGTCCTCGTAGAACTCGGGGATCCGCCCGGTGGCCACGAAGCGTCCCTGGATCTTGTGGTCGGGTCCGTAACCCTCCTGCTTGAAGAGGAAGATGTCCTGCAGCTGGATGGTCTGGTTCTCCATTCCGGTGACCTCGGTGACATGCGTGATCTTGCGGCTGCCGCAGGAAAAACGCGTCTGCTGCACGATCAGGTGGATCGCCGAGGAAATCTGCTGGCGGATCGCGAGCACCGGGAGTTCCATTCCCGCCATGAGCACCATGACCTCGAGACGGGACAGGGTGTCGCGCGGCGCATTGGCATGGACCGTTGTCAGCGAACCGTCATGCCCCGTGTTCATGGCCTGCAGCATGTCCAGCGCCTCGCCGCCCCGGCACTCCCCGACGACGATCCGGTCCGGCCGCATGCGGAGGCTGTTGCGGACGAGGTCGCGGATGGTGACCGCCCCCTCCCCCTCGATGTTGGCCGGCCGGGCCTCGAGGGAGACCAGGTTGGGCTGGTAGAGCCGGAGTTCGGCCGCGTCCTCGATGGTGACCACCCGGTCGCTGTCCGGGATGAAGTTGGACAGGATGTTGAGCAAGGTCGTCTTGCCCGAGCCCGTTCCTCCGGAAATCAGGATGTTCCGCCGCTGCTGGACGGCCAGTTTGAGGAAGGCCATCATCGGCCGGTTTGCCGACTTGAAGGTCACGAGATCGTCGTCGGTGAGCCGGCGTTTCGAGAACTTGCGGATCGTGATGCACGGCCCCTTGAGTGCCAGGGGCGGGATGATGGCATTCACGCGGGAACCGTCCTTGAGCCGTCCGTCGACCATCGGCGAGGCCTCGTCGATGCGCCGGCCCAGGGGGGCGATGATCCGCTCGATCGTGGACACGACGGCCTTGTCACCCGAAAAGGCGATGTTGGATTCCCCGAGCTGTCCGGCGCGCTCGACGTAGACCTGGTCATAACGGTTGACCATGATTTCCGTGACGCTGTCGTCGGCAAGCAGCATCTCGAGCGCACCCAGTCCCACCGCCTCGTTGAGTGCGTTCTGGGCCAGAAACCCCCGCTGGGGATCGGACGCCATGGTCGGATCCTCGTTGATGATCTCCTCGATCAGTTCCTGGGTCTTCTGCCGGAGTTCGGACTCCTCCATCTTGCTCGTGTCGATGCGCCGGAAATCCATCCGGGAGATCAGCCGTTCCTGGATCAGCCGCAGCTTGGCAAAACTCTGGGCATTCTCGGACGGTGCCGCGACCGGCTTCTTCTCGGCCAGGGGCTCGTTCGCGGGTGCAGCCGGGGCGGCCGGCATCCCGCTCTTTGGACGGGCATCGGCCGAGGGCATGGCCAGGGGGTCCTGCGCGATGCGGGTCTCGGTGGTGGGCTCGACCCCGATCCGGTAGGCCCCGATCTCGATGACGTCGCGCTCCCCGAGCGGGCCGTGGACCCCGGTGATCCGCTCTCCGTTCACCTTCGTGGGAAAACTCGAGGACTCCTCCTTCACATACAGGAGGTTGTCGTCCTGGTAGATGGTGGCATGACGTCTCGCCACCTGCCAGCCCTGCAGGAGCACCAGGTTCTCGTCCGACTTGCCGATCGAGGCGCTGGCCGAGGTGCAGGTGACCGTTTCGACCTTGCCGCGTGAATTCGTGATGTTGACCCGAAACATGGAAACCGCCCTCCCCGGTCAGAACAGATCCGAAAACCACGGCCGCGCACCCCCGGTCTCACCGGGGGGGACGGTCAGCGGTGTTGTCACCGGGGTTCCGGCGCGCGTCGCGGGCGCCGGCACGGGCCGGGACACGGATGCCGGGCTCCCGGGGGATGCCGGCTGGGCGGCCGGGTGCTGGGCCGGGGGCCGACCCCGGACCGGGCGGAGATGCGTGCCGGGTCCCACCCCGAATCCCGGCATGTAGATCCCGCTTCCCATGGTCGCGTTGAACTGGTGCACCCAGTGAACCCCACGGCGGATGACTGTGCGGTTGATGCGGGAGGCGGGGTTGAAGATCACGGGCGTCACGAAGATGACGAGTTCGCTGCGGGACGCCTGGAAGTTGTGGGACTTGAACAGCCAGCCCAGGATCGGGATGTCCCCGAGCCAGGGGAACTTGTTCAGGGTCGAGGCGCCCAGCGAATGGACCAGGCCGGACAGGACGATGGTCTGGCCGCTATGCACGTTCACGAGGGTCGCGGTCTTGCGGGTCAGAAAGCCCGGATAGCCGTCGATCGTGACCGTGGGGTCGAGCTGGCTGACCTCGGTGTCGATGTTCGTGAGGATGTTGCCGAAGCGGTCGGCCTGGGGCTTGATCTTGAGCATGACCCCGTACTTCTTGTAGAGCACGGTCGTCTGGCCCAGTGCGCTCGAGATGGGGATGGGAATCTCCCCGCCCGCGAGGAAGGAGGCGACGCCCCCGCTGCGCGTGCTGAGCTGGGGATTGGCCAAGATGTAGGCCGTGCCATCCTGGACCGCCAGGTTGATCGTCGAGGTCAGGGAGGAGACCAAGCCCAGGTAGTTCTGGAAGGGGTTCACCTGGATGGGCAATCCGGTGAGCGGGCCGGGCTGTCCGCTGACCAGTCCGTTCAGGGTATTGGCGCCCCCGCCCTGGGAGACATCGCCCAGGCGGAAGGTGTTGTTGCCGACGAAGTCCCCGACCACGCCATAGGAGGGACCCTCCATGCTGTTCTGCCACTGGATGCCCAAGTCGCGGAGCGCCGATTTCTTGAAGTCGATGACCTGGACATCCAGGTACACCATGCGCTTCATGTCGACCGTGTTCGCCCGGACCATGTCGATGGTGCCGGGGAAGGTCTTCGCGATCTGGGCCACCGTGCGGGCCTCCTCCGGATTGAGGTCGCCCGAGAGGACCACGTGCCCGTCCGCGTTCGAGACATGAAGTCCCGGGATGGGGTCGAGCACGGCATGGATCTGGTCATAGGTCTGCTGGTTATCGTACGGGGTGAGGAAGAGATGGTAGAAAATCACTTGGCCGGTCCGTGTCCAGAGGACCATGTCCGTCGTTCCGATTCCGGTTCCGATCAGGACAATCTGGTTCGGCAGGGTGGTCACCCCCACGATCTTGCCGTTCCCGACAGCCACCCGGGCCACATACGGGATCGGGAGGATCTTGATCTGGCCGTCGTACATGAGAAGCTGACGGGTGCGGGGACCCCTTTGCCCCGAGGCTCCCGGGTTCGGCTGGCCCGAGGCGATCGTGGCGAGGGCGAAAAACGCGAGGAGGAGCATCCCGTTCTTGCCGATGCCCCGGAAAGCGGGAGGGAAACGCCCGGTCATCGCGGCATCCCTCCGGCAAAGCCATGGCCCTGGGTGGCCATGGCCCCGCAATACGGCGGACAGTCGGGGTTTTCGTTCACGCTTTTCTGCATGGCCTTTCTCTGTTCATGAAGGTAGTTCTGGAGGCTTTTCAGGGTCTTTTGGGTCTGCGAGAGGGGGGCCGCCGACCGGGCAGCCTGGGGGGCGGGCATGGGCTGACCCAACCCCACGCTCCGCATCCTGACCCGGGCAGTGCCTTGACCGACGATGTACTCGACTGTGGGCGGTGCCGCCGAACCCGCCCGGGCGGTCACACCGCTCAGGATCGCCTCACCGGTCAGCATGGGAACCCGGGGTGACGGAAGTGATTTCTTCGGGGTCAGGATCACGCGCAGCTGGCCCACCTTCTGGGCAATGGCCACCCGGGCGGCCTGCACGGGATTGAGCTCGAGCGTGAGGCTCGCGTACTGGCTCATGATCTGGTTGACGTACTGGGTGCGCGGGCCGAAGGTCCGGATCGGCGTGAAGCGCGTGTGCTTCCCGGTCGCCACGACCAGGGCCCGGTGGATGACCGGAATCAGGCGACCGCTGCCACCCGCCTGGTTCGCGATCACCAGGACATCGACCCGGTCACCCGGGCGGATCAGGCCGGCGATCCGGTTCTCGCCATTGACGTCGACCGTGATCGCCCGCATGTTCTTGGGCATGGTGGCCGCGAAATCCCCACCGTAGGGTTTTTCGAAATCGACCGTGCGGAGCGGAAGGCCGCGCTCCACTCCGCGGGTCAGGCGATGGCCGGCAAAGAGCCGCCAGTTGGCGGTCGTGACCGTCGTGGGATAGATGAGGTCCCGCGGAACGTAACGCAACGCCATGTCGGCGGCACTGGCCACGGTGCCCGGGGCCAGGTTCATGGTCGGCACCACCACCTGGGCGAGGCGACCGAGCAGCTTGCGGGCGACCCGTTGCCGGTAGCTGCTTTCGCTCCGTTTCAGGTAGTTGACCGACAGGTAGGCAGCCGTTCCGGCCAAGACCACGGCCACCGCCATGATCACGGCAAAACGACTGACCTTGATTTTCGGGACTTTGAGCGCCATGGGTACCTTCTTGCTTCTTTCTAGGGTAGGGACAGGATGTAGGAATAGTTGGACCAGAAACCCTTGATCGCATCCGCGAGCTGGACGATGGCCGAGGGATGGGAGCCGAGCGGTGCGCTCACGGCAATCAGGACGATCGCGGTGAAAACCACGGCGACGAGATACTCGACCATGCCCTGGCCCCGGGCATGGAACTTCCCGCCACGGAGACCCGGGCCGGATGATCGGAGGCCCATCGGCTTCCTATCCATGGTGGACCCGCGTCGCCACGATGAATGATCCGGTCGCCGCAGGCTCCACCACGATCTGGGCGGTCCGGGAACCTTTCTGGAGCATGAGCACGACCACGGTCCGGCCATGCACACTCTCCTTCTGGCTCATCTCATCCACCCAGCCGTCGCGGTGGAAACGTCCGAGATAGAAGCGGGCGTTCTGCATGACGCTCCCCGAGTTTTTGAACAGCCAGGTCTCGCCGATCTTGCCGCCATCGTTGCTGAGCAGGTGGAGCAGGGACCGGCTGCCGGCCAGGGCCGGAAAGCGGGGGTGCCGGACCGAGCGCTGTGCGACTGCCGGACGGCTGATCCCGATCAGGCCAAAACTGCCGGATCCCTCGTTTTTGAGCTGGACGGTCTCGAAACAGGATCCCTGCTTCCGGGCAATGACCTGCCAGGCCCCCACACGGTAGCGGATGTAATGCGGCTGGCCATTGGCCAGGGTCCAGTGCTTCTCATACCAGTCCAGGACCGCCTGACGCGACCGCGGGGAATGGAGTTCGATCATGCTCATCGGCAGGCCGTTCACGACGGTATCGCGGCCGACGATGGTGAGGCGGGTGCCTGAAGGCACGGTCGATGGCGTGCACTCGACGTGGGGAATCCAGGCCGCCCGGGCCGCTCCCGCGAGGAGGAGGCCCAAGACCCACGCGGCGATCCCGCCCGCACGGCATCCCCTCACAGCGCGCCTGGTCTTTCCGGTTCCGGCTGATTGAAGGGTCATGGCGCTCTCAGCTCGTGGTCGAGGTCACGGTACTGCCCCCGCTCGAGTTGGACGTGATCTTGACATTCAGGGTCTGGGTCTGCCCGTTCAGGGTCTTGGTGAACGTCATGTTCCAGCTTGTCACGTTCTTGTCCTTCGATCCGGGATCCGGTCCTCCGGACCAGCCCTGTCCCGTGAGACTGTTGTAGAGGCTCTGGGCCGTCTGGTAGACGTCCTGGGTGCTCTGGGTGACGGTCGTGCTGCCACTCGTCCCGCCTCCGCCACCCGGGGTCAGGGTGACCGGAATGGTGCTGCCACTGCCGTTCGTGAAGGTGAGGGTCACATCCCCGTTCGAGGCCGTGGTCTGGGACTGCAGGGTGTATCCCTGGCTTTCCATCTGCTGGATCACCTGGTTGATGGCCGTCTGGCTGACCGTGTTGCTGGGCGGCGTCTGGGTCTGGCTCCCGCAGCCCCCCTGTAGCCGGTCGCAGGGGACTTCGCCCGGGTTGTTGACCAGGACGTAGCCCATCTTGAGACCACCGAGATCCGGCAGGATCACGTCATACTGGGAAAAGTTGTTGGTGAAATTGAGCAGGTTCGTGACCAGGGTGGCCTGGGTCTGGCTTTTCACATAATCCGGATTGGTGGCGCTCCCCGAATCGGCGAGGAGGCTGTTGCTCGCGGTGAAGGTGAGCGGGTTTTTGAGGTAATCATTGAGCGCCTTGCCGGCCCAGGAGTTGATGCTGGTCGGGAGCGCGGCATGGGCCGTCACGGACGCCGTGAAATAACCCTTGGAATCCCACTGGAACCCGACACCGAGGGCATTGAGACCGCCCAGGATCGTGCCCAGCGTCTGGTCGGCATAGGAGGGACTCGCATTCTGGGTGACCGTGACCGAGCCATCGCCGGCCGAGCCCATGAACGGGTGGAGCGCCTGGTCGACCCACAGGGGACGGGGTGCGAAACCCGAGGTCGAGGTGTTCTGGGCATTGGTGATCGTGCCGCCACCGGCGCTGAAAAACCGCATCAGGGTCCCGTTTTGGAGCTGGGCATCCGGCAGGTAGGCGAAGTTCGCGTTGCGGACGGTCGCCTGGTTGCTCGTGATCGTCCGCTCGAAGGCCGCGTAGCGGGCCGCCTCCAGGGTCGCCATCTTGAAGTCGATGAGCTTGCCCAGGAGCGGCACCAGGAGGAAGAGCGGCACCAGGAGGAACAGGGAGGCGATGACCATTTCCGCCATGGCCTGCCCCTTTTGCCGGGAGCGGCCGGACGGGCGTGGGACGCGTCTCACTGGAACCCCGCGGCAATGGCCTGGAGGGCAAGCGGGGTGGGTACCAGATGGGCCTCCCAGTACGGGTTGAACAGGTTGCCGTAGACGGCCTTTCCGCCGAGCTCCCAGAACTGGAGCGGGCGGGCGAAATAGGCATCCGCCGAGGAACTCGCTCCCATGACGCCACCCTTCTCCGCGTCCGTGAGGTTGAGGACCGGGGTACTCCCCTGCTGGGCCGTCCCCTGGGGCGCACCGACGGGGCTTTTCGCGTACTCGGTCGTGCCGATCGTAGTGGCCTTCCGCTCGATGAAGATCGAGAGCACGGGCGAGGTCATGTCGGGCTTGGAGAGGTTCGAGACGTCCCTGTAGTTGCGGAGCCCGCTGTAGGTGCCCACCTTGTAGATCGTGCTGGTCGAGCTGCCCGAAGGCAGCTTGCCGGTATAGGCCTGGTTGCTGTCATAGGCGTACCCGAAGAGCGGGATGGGGATGGGGATATCCCCCACCGGCGTCGGCACCTGGATGATGCAGACCCCCCCGCCGAAGAACTGTGCCTGGTCCTGGGCACTCCAGCTGGCATTGTCATTGGCCAGCGTGGTCGAACCGCTGTAGTCCGCCCCCATCAGGAAAAAGCCATCCCCGTCACCCAGGCAGGAACCGCCGGCCACGAGCGGAAATGGCAGGGTTTCCGTCATATCCAGGGCTCCGGAGCGACCGTTGGAAAAGGGATCGAGGCTGTTCACCACGACGGTATGGAAACGGTTGTTGGGATCGTTTTTGTTGTCCAGCGGGGTGTATTTGGTCGTGAACTTCCCGATCTCGGCGGTATCGATTCCGAGGAGAATCTCCCCGTAGCCGCTGAAGTTGGCATTCGGATCATTCGCGTGGAGGATGGTTACGAGGGGACCCGTGTTGCCTGCGGCCGACACGAGATCGGCCATCGTGGCGAGGTAATAACCCTGCGAGGCGAGACTCAGCGCCTCCTCGACCCCGTTCAGGGTATCGATGAGGGGGCCTGCGCTTGCATTGATGGCTGTATAGATCCCCTTGGAGATGAAGCCGTAGGTATCGAAGACGATTTGGACTTCAGGCGTGAGTTCCCCGTTGAAAAAAGCCTCGATCTCGTCCGTGATCTCGGTATAGGCCCCGTAGGAACCCGTCGGAGAGGGAAATTTTCCGCATGTCGCGTTGTAGATCGTGCAGTAATAGCGGGACCAGGAGGTAAGCCCCACGAGCTGCGCGATGGCCACCTGGTTCGCCACCATGGCCCGGTTCGAATAGGCTGAAAAGTTGTAGGCACGGGCCAGCATGACGGCCCCGCTGTAGGCGGTCGCATCCGCCGCGTTCTGCATGCGCATCTTGGTCGAGGTGAAACGGCCGACGTTGTAGAGGAGAAGGGCTGCAAGCAGGATGATGACAATTGTCACCGCCACAAAAACCGTGGTCTGCCCCCGTTCAGAAAGGGGCACTCCCTGTACGCCAAGGGGATCTTGGATGTCCATGGGGGCAGACCTTTAGGTATCGAGGCGGTGGCTCTTCTCCGTACGCGGTCGCGCGGCTTACTGCCCGACGTTGGCTACGTTCTTGTTGTAGGTGCCCAGATTGTAGGTCGCGTTCCCCTCGGTTTTGGCCCCATTCCTGGCCGTTTGGGCGGCAGCCAGACCTGCGGCCCCGCTGTTGCCGGCCAGCTGGCTCGAGATGCTGGCCATCTGGCCACGCACGTCCTTGCCGAACCAGGCATAGACGGCGATGGCCGAGATCGCGACCAGGGCCACAATGATGATGTACTCCGTCATGCCCTGTCCACGTTGCTTGCGGGCTTTCCGTACGTTCGATAGTTGCTTCATGGATACGGTCCTCAAAGTGATTTAAAAAGGCGGTTGACAGTTGCTCCGTCCGATAGGCAAACGAGGTAGTGATGGTTTTAAGGTTTTAAACCGGCCACTCAGTTCTCGCTTCTCGGGCGGTATTTGTAGTATGCGCGCAATAAGATAACAAGCCATTTGATCCATGTCAATAAATGGAACCAAGCCCCGGATTGTCCCGTCAACGACTGGTCATGAAGGGTCCTGGTCTGACTTGGAACTTCCATAATACATTGTTTCATAAACTTTTTTATTGATTTCCTGCGGGATCCGGACCGCTGCTGCCCCTCACGGGGCCTTCGCAACTCCATAGCCATTTCCTCCATCCCCTTCAGGGAGATTGTTGTTTTTTAGATACAGACCCCCCTTGGGCAGTCCCAATCCCCCTTGACCCCTCCTCCCGGCCACACCTTGCAGAGTGGCCACCGGCACCCGTATCAGGGACCTGCCCCGGGCTCCCAAAGCGATTCCAGCGTATAACGCCCCGGAGGACGGACGGACAGGGCCCGGACTGCATTGAGCGCGCCCTCGGCAAAGACCCGCCGGTCCTGGACCCGGTGCCAGATCTCGATCCTCTCACCCCCGCCCTCGATCCAGAGGACATGGTCGCCGATGGCCCCTCCGACGCGTAAAGAGACGGTGGACGTCCGCCCGGTCGGGCCGCCATCCCAGGCAGCCGCGAGGACGCGCGCCGTCCCGGAGGGCGCATCCTTTTTCGTCGCGTGGTGGATGTCCACGATGCCGGCTTCGAAAGAGTCCCCCAGCCAGCCGCGGAGCCCGGGGAGGATCTGGCTGAGGGCGATGACCGCCCGGCTGAAATTGGCGGCGTGAAGGACCGGAACCCGAACCGCGAGATCATCGAGGAGACGGTCGAGTTCGACCGTGAGGGGCGTCGTTCCTGAAAGCAGGGGGATCCGGCAACGTCCGCAGTAGTGGATGGCTTCCCGAAGTCCGTCCGGCGAGGAAAAATCGACGACGGCAGCGATTCCTTCCCAGGAGGCCTTCGATGCCGTCTCGAAACAGATCCCTCCCCCCCCTGTCCCGGATCCCGTAAAACAGGGCAGGCCGAGTTTCGGGCTGTCCGGCCGGACCAGCGCGAGCCCCACCTCAAGCGCGTCCCGGCCAGCCGAAGCCGAGAGGACCTGGGTGCCCATCCGGCCGGAAGCGCCGAAAAGAGCGATCCGGGGCAGGTCCTGCGGCACGGCCCCGGTCTCAGGGGACGTCGACGGCGATGATCTGGGCCGATGTGGTCGCGCTGGTCGCAAGCTGCGTGATCGTGCAGGACGATGCGTCGCCGCTGGTCGTTCCGATCGTGCCGGTCACCGTGTATCGGGTCTGGTCCAGCGGCTGTTCGAGAATGCCGCCGGGCGGACCGGTCAGGATGAGCGCGCAGCTCGCACCGGCGGTGGAAACCGCGGAGGGGTTGCCCGCGACCGCCGCGGCATAGTTGATCTCGCTGGCCGACTCGACCGCACCGACGACTCCGGCCAAGGCGGCCTGATTGGCCTGTGAGCCCAGGTTGATGAACTTGGGAATGGCAACCGCGGCCAGGATACCCAGGATCACGATCACCATCACAAGTTCAATCAATGTGAAACCACGCTCAACTTTCTTCATATGCACTCCTTCATGGAGGTTTTGAGTTTGCCCCGGCTTGAGGTCGGAACACGGCAATGCCGGTCGGGTTATCCTAACCAAGGCCGGTGCCCTTGTCGATGCGTACCGGAACGGCCTCCGGGGAGCTTGGTTTTTTTCTCATGAAACCGGCTGGACGGTCTGTATACTGGGGCAATTAGAGGGGAGCGGTGCCATTCTGCCCCTGGAGACTGGGAGCCTCAATCATGTTGAACCGACCGACCATGCAATTCCGGAGCCCGTTTTTTGCCCTGACCCTGTCCTGCCTGGCACTCGCGGCCTGCAGCCATGACCGGGTCCGCGCGACGGCAAACCCACCGCGCCCGAACCGGCCGACCAACGTATCCGGGATGCACAGCTGGATGCAACCCGGGGTCTATCACTGGACGGTTCCCCCAACGGACACTGGCGGCATGATCGAGGTCGAGATCGCAGGCGGGGGCGGCGGCGGGGGCAACTCCGGATGGGTGCGGGCCCCTTTTGAAGGGACCGCCTACACCTGCCAGTTTCAGCACGACTGCGGCGGCGGCGGCGGGGGCGGCGGGGGTGCCTCCGCGATCGTTGGAGGAGGAAGGGTCCTGCTCATCGCGGACGGTGGGGGGGGCGGTGGAGGAGGCAACAACCATGGCGAGGATGCTGGCTACGGCGGCTTCGGCGGCTTCGGCCAGTCCACTCCCTCGACTTTTCTGCCCATCGTCGCCAATGCCACCGATGAACGTTCCTGTCCCGGCCCGTGCGTCTATGCCGGCGAGACCTTGACGCTCACGGTGGGTGCCGGAGGCGAAGGTGCACTCGGGGCCCATGGCGGAACCGGCGGCATGGGCTTCGGCGGACGCGGTGGATCCGGGGGGAACCGCTGCGCCTTCAACGGGCAAAGCGGAGGCACCGACGGTGGGGGCGGCGGAGGTGGTGCCGCCTGTCGCTGGAACCTCCCCGGTGGGGCCGGTGGCAGCGGTGCCTTCGGTGGCGGCGGTGGGGCCGGAGCCCAGGATGGGGAGGCTTGTACGGGAACAGGAGGGCTCGGCGGCAACGCACTGCCCATGGAACCTCAGTCTACGATCGAATTCGTGAAAGCCGGAGGCAAAGCCACCGGCCAATCCGGCCGCTGCGGCGGCGGGGCGGGAGGACAGGGTCATGGAAAGGTCAATCCGCCCGGGGTGAACGGACCGGCCTCGCCCGGATCCGGCATCTACAATGCCGGAGCGGGAGGAAACGGTCATCCGGGGCTGATCACCCTGATCTGGTCCTGAGCGTCCCAAGCCCGGCCCGAGAGCCCGTCACAGGCGCCTCGTCGATGCGGCCGGGGATCAGGGATCCGGTTTCCGGATCCGTGATCACGAAACCCGGAGTGAACGATATGCTCGCCCCTCATCGGACGGGAAGCGGAGCCTCGCATCCCACTCTAACGTGGGAGCACTGAGTTGAAAATCCCGACACTGCGATACCGGAAAATCTTTCTTGTCCTGTCTCTCTCCTGCCTGGCTCTGGCCGTCTGCGGGGGGGGCCGGGCCGCCACCGTGTTGCGGCCCGGGGTCTATCGCTGGACAGTCCCGGCATCCGACGCAGGCGGGATGATCGAGGTCGAGATCGCAGGCGGCGGGGGGGGCGGCGCTTCGGCCATCGTGGCGGGATCGCATGCCCTCCTCATTGCCGATGACGGGGGTGGCGGGGGTGGAGGCAACAACCACGGCGAGGATGCCCGTGGCGGCTTTGGACAGATGCTATCGACCTTCCTGCCCATCGCGGCTACTGTCGCGGACAGCCGAACCTGTAGCGGACCGTGTGTCTATGCCGGAGAGACACTCACACTCACCGTTGGGGCAGGCGGCACGGGAGCCAAGGGCATTCATGGTG
>DAHVLZ010000031.1:0-3860 GCA_027320085.1 Pseudomonadota bacterium | reverse complement strand
CCCGGGGCCCTTGGACGACACCCCGTGCTTCGCACCGGGGGGATCGATCGTCCTGTTTACCGCCTATCAGGACAACCATCGGGTGCTCGAAACCGTCTCCACACATGGAGACGTGATCCGTCCCATCCGGATCCCCCTGGTTGCCGGCGAATCGATCACGACGCCGGCATGGGGTCCGGATCTGCCGGGTAGCCCTCATTGAAGCCCTCCGGGGCGGGAGTCACCATGAAACGTGTACTGCTTTGTTCCTTGGGATCCCTCGTTCTCCTGGCCGGTCTGAACGGGTGTGCAACCCGACCCAAGACCGTCCCCCTGACGGACCCGGTCTACGCCCGGATCCACGCGCTTGATGTCCGTCTGGCTCACCTGGAACGCCTCGTTCAGAGCCGGAGTCTTTTCCGGCTGACCCGCGAGATGCAGCACGAACGCAGCGAGATCCAGAAGCTTGAAGGGTCGTTGGCCCGTCTTCACCACACGATGAGCCGTTTCCGGGAGCGGGAAAGTGCCCGCTGGATACAGGTTTACCGCCGGCTGTCCCGACTCCAGGCGGCCTCCGGCACGCCGTCGGTCCCTCCCATGGAGCCGGCCACAAGCCCGGCACCGGCCGTGGTGCATTCGGCCGCAACCGGTGCTGTGGCTTCCTACCGATCCGCTCTCCATCTCATCGAGAATGGCCATTACCACGCGGCCATCAGCGCTTTCAAGACGTTCCGCCACCGCTACCCGAAAAGCCCGCTCGTGGCCAATGCCGATTACTGGGAGGGGGCGGCGAAACTCCAGGTCCAGGATTTTGCCGGTGCGCTCCAGGACTCGCTCCGCGTGGTACGGGATGATCCCCACTCCCCCAAGGCCTCGGACGCCCTGTTCCAGGCCGGCTTGATCGAGCTCGCCATGGGGCATCCCCGGGCCGGGAGGCGTACGCTCACGGAAGTGGTCCAAAAGTTCCCGCACTCGAGCTCGGCCCGCTTGGCCCGCGAGAAACTCAAATCACTGGGCCAGGGATCCGGAACGCCTTGAGGCCCCTGACCCGGAAGGAGGAACCCCGTGTCTCGCGGGTTTCCTCCGACCCTGATCCCCGGCTCAGGGTCACAGAAATTTTCCTGTCGCTCCAGGGTGAGGCCCGGGAGAGCGGTTATCCCACGATTTTCATCCGGCTGACCGGATGTCCGCTCCGTTGCCTCTGGTGTGACACGGCATATGCCTTCACGGGAGGAGAGCGGCTGAGCACCGCCACGATACTGGAACGGGTGGCCGCCTACGGGGTTTCGCGCGTGTGTGTGACCGGGGGTGAGCCTTTGGCCCAAAAGGAAACCCCGGGGCTCCTGGCCGAGCTTGCAGACCGGGGCTTTCAGGTTTCGCTCGAGACGAGCGGGGCCCTTCCGGTCGAGGGGATTGATCCCCGGGTAAGCCGCGTGGTCGATCTCAAGCCTCCGGGATCGGGCGAGATGGCGAAGAACCGTTACGAGAATCTGGTCTGCCTGGGCCCGCGTGACCAGGTCAAGTGCGTGATTTCGAACCGCGAGGATTACGAATGGGCACGTGCTGCCGTGGAGCGTTACGGACTGGCCGGCCGGCTCGAAGTCCTCTTTTCCCCGGTCTACGGCCAGCTCGAAGCGCGTGATCTGGCCGAATGGATCCTGGCTGACCGGTTGCCCGTGCGTTTCCAGATCCAGCTCCACAAGATCCTCTGGGGAGAGGAGCCGGGCCGGTGACCGAGAACTCCCGAGCGGTCGTTCTTTTTTCAGGTGGGCTGGATTCGGTGACGACGCTCGCGATTGCGGGGCGGGAGCAAGGGTGCGAGTGCTATGCGCTCACCCTCGATTATGGTCAGCGCCACCGGGCCGAAATCCGGGCGGCTGAGCGGCTGGCCCGACAATACGGGGCTCGGGACCATGTTGTGATCCGGGTCGATCTCGGGCGCCTCGGCGGTTCGGCCTTGACCGATCCTGCCTGGAACCTGCCCCGGGGAGGGGGGGGGCCTCCGGGCATCCCGGTGACCTACGTCCCGGCCCGCAATACGGTCTTTCTGGCGTTGGCACTCGGCTGGGCCGAGATTTTGGAGGCCCGGCGCATTTATATCGGTGTCAATGCGATTGATTACTCAGGGTATCCGGATTGCCGTCCGGCGTTCATTGAGGCCTTCGGGCATCTCGCGAAATTGGCGACGAAGGCGGGTGTCGAAGGCCATCCGATCCGGATCGAGACACCGCTTCTCCACTGGACGAAGGCGGAAATCATCCGCAAGGGATTGGGACTCGGAGTCGATTATGCCGAGACTGTTTCCTGCTACGAGGCAGACGAGAACGGACGGGCCTGCGGAACCTG
Organism: Pseudomonadota bacterium; assembly: GCA_027320085.1. GTDB lineage: Bacteria > Pseudomonadota > Gammaproteobacteria > JAKAQQ01 > JAKAQQ01 > JAJZIH01. The sequence goes on along the minus strand of DAHVLZ010000031.1, from coordinate 1,535 downwards.
CGATGCCTGCAGGATCCGCCGTCGCGGCTTTGTCGATGCCGCGATCCCGGACCCGACCCGCTATCGATAACCCCCTGATCAGGCTGCCGGGCGCGGAGAGTTCGAAAGCCCGGAGCAGGATCCGTTGCTATACTTAAAGCGTTCGTCGATCGGAGTCGCGAAGCGATGAGTGGAATCCAAAAGACCGTTCGTGAGAAATATGGCGCCCTGGCACGCCAGGTCAAAACCGGCACGACGGATCGATCTTCCTGTTGTACTTCGGCTTCCTGCTGTGGTTCTTCGGATCCGATTACCCGTAATCTTTACGACGATACGCAAAAAGAAAATCTGCCTGAAAACGCCCTTCGGGCCTCTTTGGGATGTGGCAATCCGACCGCCCTCGCGGAACTGCATCCGGGCGAGACAGTGCTGGATCTCGGATCCGGTGGGGGCATTGATGTCCTGCTTTCGGCCCGGAGGGTGGGGTCATCGGGCAAGGTCTACGGGTTGGACATGACAGACGACATGCTGGCCCTGGCCCGTGAGAACCAGCGCAAGGCCGGAGTGGAGAACGTCGAGTTCCTGCGGGGTGAGATCGAGAACATTCCATTGCCGGCGGCTTCAGTCGATGTGATCATCTCGAACTGTGTGATCAACCTGTCATCCGACAAGGACCGGGTTTTTGAGGAAGCCTTCCGTGTCCTCAAACCGGGGGGACGTCTCGCGGTCTCCGATGTCGTGGTGCGGGGAGAGGTCCCGCCCGAAATCCGGCAGAGCATGGAGCTGTGGATTGGCTGCATCGCGGGCGCGCTCGAACTGTCAGACTATGAGCGGAAGCTTGGGCGGGTCGGGTTTCAAGGAATCACGATCGAGCCCACGCGCGTCTACCAGCTGGAGGATGCGCGGGAGTTTCTTGCGGCGGAAGGGGTCGACGTCGATGTCATGGCGCCATGGGTGGCTGACCGGTTCATGAGTGCGTTCGTGAGGGCGGTCAAACCCCGGGGCTGAAAAGCGGGTGGGCTGGTGGGTGTCTAGAGAGCCCCCGTGAGTCCGGTTGCGGGGTGGAGAGGGCGCGCGGAGGGCTGTTTCCCCCGTGCTCGCAAGAGTTCACGCTGGTATGGCGGCGATCCGATCGAGGCCTCCTCTCATCCCATCCCCTGTGGATCCCGGAACCGTGGAGGGAAGGGGTTCGGGTAAAATGAACCATGTGGATTCCTGCACCGGGGTGCACGCGCCTTTTCCCCGGATCGAGCAGGACGTTTTGGGCCGTTAGCTCAGCTGGTAGAGCACTGGACTTTTAATCCATTGGTCGCAGGTTCGACTCCTGCACGGCCCACCAATAAAAACAATAACTTATAACTGTCACGTTTCTGCAATTTCTCAGAAAATCCCTCTATGCCATATTCTTGCCATGGTTGGTTGAGAATTCCCATGGCCAGCTTGAGAAAACGGAAGGGGCCCCATGGCCGGAATGTCTGGCAGGCGCAGATCGTGCGGCATGGCTTTCCGCCCCAGTACCGGACCTTCAATACCCGGGACCAGGCCGAGACCTGGGC
>DAHVLZ010000029.1:0-3156 GCA_027320085.1 Pseudomonadota bacterium | reverse complement strand
TGCCAGCTCTGGCCGTAGTTGTCGGTCCGGTAGACGTAGGGCCGGTTGTTGCCGAGCTCATGGGCATCGAAGCTGAGGTAGGCGGAGCCGGCGTGGAAGGGGGAGACGCCGATCTGGTAGACGCGGGCCCAGGCGGGCGCGCCCGAGGGGGTCACTTTCTGCCAGTTTTTCCCGCCGTTGCGGGTGACCCAGACGAGTCCGTCGTCGGTACCGACCCAGAGGACCTGGGGGTTCGTCCGGGCGATGCTGATCGATTCGATCGTGTCGTAGTTTTCGGCACCCGAAATGTCGTAGTTCACGGGACCGCCCGTGAGTCCTTCCTTGGCCTTGGCGTCCCGGGTGAGGTCGGGACTGATCACCTTCCAGTGCTCTCCGCCATCCATGCTCTTGAAGACCACATCCGCCCCGATGTAGACCTCGTTCGGATTCGTGTAGGAGACCGCGATCGGTGCCGTCCAGTTGAAACGGTACTTGAGGGCGGAGACCTTGTGTCCGGCCTGTGAATGATAATAAGGCTGGATAAAGGGGGCGAAGGTCGTCTTGACGTTGTAGCGGACGGTGTAGCCGTTTTCCGAACTGGCATAGATGACGTTGGGATTGCTGGGTGCCGGAACGACATACTCGCCATCCCCCCCCACGGGCATGAACCAGTCGAGCCCGTTGACACCCGCGCGCGAATAGTCGCTCGAGGGGCCGCACCAGCCGTTGTTGTCTTGGATGCCGCCGCAGACCAGGAAGGGGGTGATGTGGTCGTTCACGGCCACCTGGTAGAACTCCTCGATGGGGAGGTTGTCGAGGTATCGCCAGTTCTTGCCGTCATTATGGGAGATGTAGACGCCGCCGTCGTTGCCCTGGATGATGCGGTTGCCGTTTCTGGGATCGATCCAGAAGGCGTGATGGTCGACATGCACCATCTTGTCGGCGTAAAACATGGTCCGGCCGCCATTCTTCGATTCCATGAGCTTCATGGAGAGCAAAAAGATCCGGTCCGGGTTTTTGGGCGAGACCGCAACCCGGGTGAAGTAGAAGGGACGGACGTCGGCGTTCTCGTTGTTCGAGACCTGGTGCCAGTGGCTTCCCATGTCATCCGAACTCCAGAGCACGCCGTGCTTGGCCTGGATCACGGCGTAGACCTTGTCCGGTCGGCTGGGTGCGAAGGCCACGTCGCTGCGACCGGTCAGCCCCTTGGGCAGACCATGGGTCAGTTTCTGCCAGTGGAGACCCCCATCCACGGAGCGGTAGAGACCACTGGCGGGCCCGCCGCTCACAAGCTTCCAGGGATACCGCCGGACCTGCCAGAGCCCGGCAATCAGAACCTCGGGGTTGCCCGGTTGCATGGCCAGGGTCGAACAGCCGGTCGTGTCATTCGAGAACAAAACCCGCTGCCAGCTCTTGCCTCCGTCTGTGGAGCGGTAGACGCCACGGGTCGGGGTGGGGTTCCACACGTTGCCGAGCGCGCAGACGAAAACGATCTTCGGATCGGCCGGATCCACGACGATCCGGCTGATCTGGCCGGCCTTCCGCAATCCCATGAAATTCCAGGTCTTGCCGGCGTCGGGTGAGTAGTAGACCCCCCCGCCGTTGATCATGTCGTCGCGTGGATTGGACTCGCCAGTGCCGACCCAGACCAGGTTGGGATTGCTCGGGGCCAGGGCGATCGCGCCGATCGAGGCCGTATCCCCGTGGCGGAATACGTTTTTCCAGCTATTGCCGTTGTTCGTGGTCTTCCAGACGCCTCCGGCGGCGCTTCCGACATAGTAGATCTCGGGCTGTCCCGGGATGCCCACCACGGAGGTGACCCGGCCGCCGGCAATGGCCGGGCCGAGGTTGCGCAGTTTGATGTGGCGGAGCGGCGAAGTCCCCGGCGTGTGGGCCATGGCCTCTCCGGTGGGGAGGAGGGCTGCGGCCAGAAGCACGAGGCCGGTTGCTGCGATGGAGCGGAATCTGGATGCGGATGGCTGGATCACGGGAATACCCCCTTGTTTTTCAGGTCATTTGAACAACCCGACTCCCGGTTGGAGTCGGGTGCGGAAGCAAAAGTTCCGCCGGCTTCCGGCGCGGGGCCTCGACCCCGTGCCGGGGACCGGAATCTCTTACAGGATCACCGGCTTGTGAAGGTGGATCGCCTTCCCCTGGGGAAGGGTGGGTTGCTTGAGGTGCCAAGCGTTCGCATTGTAAGCCGCAATGGCCGGCCGGATCTTCCGGTTGTAGTAACCCAGGATCTTGCGGAGTTCGTTCCGTCTTTTACCGAGTGCTGCGAGCATCCGGTGGTTCGGCGCGCGACCTTGCAGGAAGAAGGAGGCCATCCCGTAGGCCATGTTGATTTCCCGGTGGAAACGGGCCAGGAAGTGCAGGGAATCTTCCGGGGCATTGCGCTGGATCAGGGGATTGTAGAGCCGGTTTTCGAAGTGGCTGACCTCGGCCTCAAGTTTTTTGCCTTGGGCCATGAGGGAAGCCGGAATGTCCTTCGGCGCGGGGTGCGTGGAGAGGCGGGACAGGGCCACCTTGACGGCCTGTAGCCGGTTCAGCAGACGGTTGAAGTCCGAGAGCTCGTTGCGGGCGGTGAGCCCGAGTCCCAGGTCCTCACGCCAGATGGGAAGGGCAATCGGGTGCCTCGGATCTTGACGGACCTGGGCTGTCACCTCGACCTGGTCGGAGCCGGCCCGGGCGAGGATCCGGTATGTGCCGGGAACCGCCAGGGGACCAAAGGCGCGGTTCATGAAACCGGCGGGAACCGGGGGTCCGATCCGGAGCGGATGGGGCCCGCGGTAGCGCATGTTCCAGACGAGTTCGTGAACACCGAAGCTCGCCGGTCCATGAAGGACTGCAAGTCGTGTACCGGATGAAGATTCGATCGTGAACCTGACCTTGTGGAAGCCCGGTTTCTTCCGGCCCATGTAATAGCTGATCACGACGCCCTGGGGTGCATTGGGGGCTGAATAGTACGGTGCGGCCGGGTGGCCCGAGTAATGGGCTCTCAAGCTCATGCCGGGCTGGGTGGGGAAGAGAACAAAGGGTTGATGGGCGGCTGACCGGGTCAGTCCCTCGAGCGGTTTCAGGTTGTCCAGGACCCAGAGTCCGCGGCCGTGGCTGGCGAGCACCAGGCTGTCCGGGTGGTGGACGAACTTGAGGTCCCAGACGGGCATGGTGGGCAGG
>DAHVLZ010000016.1:0-16007 GCA_027320085.1 Pseudomonadota bacterium | reverse complement strand
CGCCGTATGCCTTCTATGTGTACTGCCGGGATCGCGAGTTCGGAACAAGGGAGAAACTGCCAGGGATCACCAGCAATCAATGGCAAAAAAAAGGCCAAGCCTGGGTTTTTTATGCGTCATTTTTGAGACGTACGGCCCCTGCAATCCTGCAGCTAGTTGAGAACATGCGCCCCGACGCGATTTATATCTGCAGTTTTTTTGCACGGGAGCCCACCATCCAACTGTTGTGCCTTCGCCGGATGGGACTCGTACAGCGGATTCCCTTAATCATTGCTCCGCGTGGCGAATTTTCGGCCGGGGCGCTCTCGCTCAAGCCGAAACGCAAGCGGATCTATCTGGGTTTCGCCAAACTCCTGGACCTTGGCCGAGGGCTGAGCTGGCATGCCGCCAGCCCCGAAGAAGTGGAATCCATCAGGCGCGTTGTGGGTGCGAAGAGTGAGGTGATTCTTGCACCCAACTTTCCTCCCACACCCAGCGCGGAGGTGGTGAAGTGCCATGCGCCCAAGCAAGAGGGTCGTGCACGCCTGATCTTCCTCTCGAGGATTTCGCCAAAGAAAAACCTGCTTGGCGCTCTTGAAATCCTGTCCCGGGTTCAAGCGCCGGTTTGTCTCGATATTTACGGTCCGATCGAGGATCCAGCTTACTGGGCTCTCTGCCAGCGGAGCCTCCGGGAACTGCCCAAGCACGTTACAACCTTCTATAGGGGATCCGTTGATCCGGATGCGGTGAGTGGGATCATGAGCCAGTACGATGCCTTGCTGCTTCCGACGCTCGGTGAAAACTACGGCTACGTCATCGTCGAAAGCTGGGCTTCTGCGACTCCGGTTCTGGTGAGTGATCGGACACCATGGACCGACCTTGAGGTGGTGCGGGCGGGATGGTCCATCCCACTGGAGAATCCCCTGCTGTTTGCCCGGCGGATCGACCAACTCGCGGAGATGACCGAAACCGAGCATGCCGAATGGCGGAGCGGATCGCTTGATCGTTTGCGGCGTCTTCAGGAAGAGGATTTAGAGGAGGCGTATGCTCGACTTTTCTCTTCGGCCATTGCGAGTTCAAAGAACCGGGGGATGGATGAGTAACGATCAGCCGATCGTGACCGTGATTGTTCTGGTGAAGAACGAGTCTCTTCACCTGTCCCGGCTGATCCGCAGTTTCGATGCGGTTCCCGCCCGTTTCGTGATGGTGGACTCAGGAAGCACGGACGGCACCGCGGAGCTGGCGCGCCAGCTCGGTGCCGAGGTCTACTCGCATCCGTTCGAGAACCATTCCCGGCAGTTCAACTGGGCACTTGAGACGGTACCGGTAGACACGCCGTGGACCATGCGGATGGACGGGGACGAGTATCTCCTGCCCGAGCTCGCCGCCGAGATGGCTCGTGTATTGCCCGCCACAGACCATAAGGTCGACGGGTGGCTCATTCGCCGACGGGTCTATTTCTGGGGGCACTGGATCCGGCATGGAGGCTATTATCCGACCTGGTTGCTTAGAATCTGGCGCACGGGGAGAGGACGCCTCGAGGATCGGGCGATGGATGAGCATGTGGTTCTGGAGGGAGGGGGACCTATTCTTCACATGAAGCATGATCTCGTCGACGAGAATCTCAAGGGACTGGGATTTTGGGTTGACAAGCACAATGGCTACTCGGATCGCGAGGTGCTGGATCTCCTCCATCCTCCGCAAGGAGGTGTTCCTGAAGGACAGGCCGGACTGAGGCGAAGACTCAAGCTGTCGATCTATATGAGAGCCCCCATTTTTTTTAGGGCATGGCTTTACTGGGTTTATCGCTACTGGATCCGGGTGGGTTTCCTGGACGGTCTCCCGGGGCTGGTCTTTTGCTGTTTGCAGGCTTTCTGGTACCGGTTTCTGGTTGATGCGAAACTCTACGAACGTAGATTGAGAGAAAAGCAGAGTGATTCCTGAGAACCCGCCCAGGCCTCGCAAGGACGCAGGACCACACCTCTGGCTGAAGAAACCCTTGACTGTTTCCTCAGGACCCACATGGATCTCCTGGTTCTGGGCAACTGGCAGATCCGGCGGAACCCCGGGCCCTTCGATGCCTCGGGAGCGGGAATGACATGAAAGTCTCGGTGATCACCACCGTCAGGAATGGCGTTGCCACCCTTCGCACCTGCCTCCGGAGCGTCGCCCTGCAGCATCGCCGCTCACCCCGTGGACGGGAGTTCGAGATCGAGCAGGTCGTGGTGGACGGGCTCTCGACCGACGGGAGTCTGGATTTGGTCCGCGAGTACCCCGAGACGGTCCGTCAGATGATCTCGGAACGGGATCGCGGGATTTACGACGGAATGAACAAGGGCCTTGCACTGGCAACGGGCGAGATTGCCGGGTTTTTGAATGCCGACGACTTCTTTTTTTGCCCGGACACCCTGGGACGGGTGGTGGATGCCTTCTCGGATGGTGTGGACAGCTGTTACGGTCAGGTCGCCTATGTGGATCCGGCGGAACCGACGCGGATCCTCCGGGTCTGGCCGGGAACTTCCTATCGGCGTCTCCGTTTCCGATATGGATGGATGCCGCCCCATCCCACCTTCTATGCCCGGCTTGGTCTCTACCGGCAATTCGGAGCAATGCGGCTCGACCTCGGGAGCGCGGCCGACTACGAACTCATGCTGCGCTTTCTCTTTCTCCATGGCCTTTCTTCCATCTGCATCCCGGATTTCTGGGTTGCCATGCGATTGGGCGGGGCCAGCAATGCAACGGTCCGGAACCGGATACGGGCGAACCGTTTCGACCGGCAGGCCTGGAGGGTCAATGGCATCTCCCCGTTCCCCGGGTTCCGGGTGCTCAAACCCCTGCGCAAGCTCCCCCAGTTCTGGACGCCCCCGTCTCCGGTGCTCAAAAGGACGCTGGCCTCCTTCCTGGACGGGGCCGGATCGGTATCCTCACCCTGATTGGCAGACCGGATCAGGCGCCGGCTGTCTTTTTCCCACGGTTCTGGATCTGCCCGGCAATCCACGGGTAGGTTCGGCGCAGCCCGGCTTCGAGGGACTCGGTGGGGGCCCAACCCAGCCGTTCTTGGATCAGCCGGTTGTCGGAGTTGCGCCCGCGCACCCCCAGGGGTCCGGGCACATGCCGGAGCCGGATCCGCTTGCCCGCGATCTTCGCGATCTGTTGCGCCAGCCCGTCGATCGTGACCTGCTCGGCCGAGCCGATGTTCACGGGGCCCGTCCACTCCGACCGGGTGAGACGGATCGTGCCCTCGAGGCACTCGTCCACGTAGAGGAACGACCGGGTCTGCTGCCCATCCCCCCAGATCTCGATTTCGTCCCCATCGCGGGCGAGGGCGATCTTGCGTGACAGGGCCGCAGGGGCCTTCTCGCGTCCCCCGTCCCAGGTACCCTCGGGTCCGAAGATGTTGTGGTAGCGGGCGATCCGCACCTCGAGTCCGTGGTTGCGGGCGAAGGCCAGGTAGAGCCGTTCGCTGAACAGCTTCTCCCAGCCGTATTCGCTGTCCGGGGCCGCCGGATAGGCCGAATCCTCGGAACAGCAGGGGTTGTCCGGATCTTCCTGGTTGTAGGCCGGGTACATGCAGGCCGATGAGGAATAGAAGATCCGCTTCGTGTTGCGCCGGTGGCAGGCTTCGAGGACGTTCAGGTTGATCAAGGCCGAGTTGTGCATGATGTCGGCATCGTTCTCACCCGTGAACACGAATCCGGCACCGCCCATGTCGGCGGCCAGCTGGTAGACCTCGTCGAAGCCCCGATCGAGGGCTTCCCGGCAAATCACAGGATCGCGGAGATCCCCGATCAGGAAATCGTCGGCTGCCGTGGGAGAAAATTCCGGGTACTTGAGATCCACACCGCGTACCCAGCAGCCCCCATCGGCCTTGAGGTGCCGGACCAGGTGGCTTCCGATGAATCCACCCGCTCCACAGACCAGAACATTTCGTTTAACCGTCATCGCGCATACCTCCTGTCAGCAGTCTTGAATTGAACCGGCAATCCGCCGGATCCAAAGTGGATCCGTCTGCCCGTTCCCGGGCCGGAAGGCCTGTTAAACTGCGGCCCTTCGTTCCCCCACGGGATCTCCCTCTCAGGGTGCCACATGGATTCATCCGGCCTCGTCCTTCAGTCCGGCTCTTCGAGAAACGGCCACTCCGCCCACTTGAGCTTGCGGTCCAGCATCACAAATCCCGTGAAGTAAAACACGGCCACGACGATGAATCCCCAGGTGAGGAGCGGGGTGGGACCGTGGAGCACCCATCCCAGATAACCGATGCCGCCGAACCCGAGTGCGAGAGTGGCCTCGAAGAAGGCGATGCGCCGGCTCGAAAAACCCAGCAGGGCGAGAAAGTGGTGGAGATGGTCGCGACCGCCATGAAGCGGGTTGCGGCCCCGGAGGATCCTTCGCAGCATGACACTGATCGTGTCCAGGATCGGCAGTCCCATGATCCAGACGGCCACGATCGGGGGGAGGCCCGCCCCTGGCGACTGGCTCAGGTGGATCAGCATCCACGCCAGCGTGAATCCGAGGAAGGTGCTCCCCGTGCTCCCGAGAAAGACCCGGATCCGCCGCCGCGAATATTGCAGATTGCAGGCCAGGAATGCGGCGAGCCCGCCTCCCAGGATCAGGACGGCGGTCTGGATATCCGCTCGTCCGGTTGCCTGGGCGAAAAGCCCGATCCAGAACAGGGAGGCGAGGCTCACGAGTCCCGCGAGCCCGTCCGAGCCGTCGATCAGGTTCATCGAGTTCGTGACGCCCAGGATGCAGAGCACCGTGAAGGGAACCGCGAGGAGCCCGGTTCTGACCCGCCCGCCCCCCCAGAGGTTGCCGAGCCGGATGAGGATCACATGGGCCGTGAGCGCGGCGATACTGGCGATCGCCACCTCCAGGAAGGCCCGGACGCCCGGGCCGACCCGGGCGGTGGCATCGTCCGCGATGCCCACCGTGGCGAGCAGGGTCACGCAGAGGAGGTAGGGTGGCCATTCGGGGAAGTGGAGGGGGTGGACGAGATAGAGCAGTGCCGAGGTGGTGAGGAAGCCCGCGAGAATCGCGATACCGCCCGTGAGCGGGACCGGGGCGGTGTGATGCTTGAGGAACCCGGGCGCATCGAGGAGACCGAGCAGCCGGGCATAGGGGTTGAGGAGTCCGATCGTGATCGCCGTGAGCACAAATCCACTGCTTCCGGCCAGGAACTCAATCATGTTCCGGTCTCCCTTGTTCTTGCTGCGTGATTCCCGAGCAGTCCGTTCCGCAAGCCGGGTGGCGCTCGAGCCTCGCTCTCGCAGCGTCATGATAACACGCGGAGTTGCCCCGGCCCCTCGTGGGCAGTGGGGACCTCATGGCCGCCACTCCGCGAGGAAGCCGATACCGCGATGGTTTCCGGGTTTGTGGGTCAGTTCGGAGGCGAGCGCGTCCACGAGCGTGTCCGCGTTTCGCTCTTCCACGAGGAGGAGTCTGCGGAGTGCCGCCCGGAAATCGCCGGGTGTGAGGCCGGTCAGTGCGGCGAGGCGCGACTCCCCGTCACCCGAAACCCGCGGACACTGCCAGGCGTCGAGCACGGCATTGGCCATCTCGAGCGCCTGGCTCCGTGTCAGGGGATCCAGCCGGACCTTGAGATCGAAGCGCCGGAAGGCCGCCTCGTCGAGATCCGTGACGCGGTTCGTGGAGGCCAGGAAGAGTCCCCGGAAGTTCTCGAGACCGACCAGAAACTCGTTGACCAGGGTGGCCTCCCAGTTCTGCTGGGTCCTCCCGCGTTTCCCGAGGAAGCTGTCCACCTCGTCCACCTGGAGGAGGGCACCTTCCTCCTCGGCCTGCCGGAACATGTCGGCGATCTTCTGCTCCGACTCCCCGACGTAGCACCCGAGCAGATCCGAGGCGCGGTAGAGGCAGTGGGGGAGATCCAGGCTCTCGGCCAGGTGTTTCCCGAAGGCGGTCTTGCCGGTACCCGGAGGTCCGTAGAGGCAGATCCGGAGTTCGGGGTGCTGCCCGAAGGCGGTCCGGATGCCCTTGAGGTCGATGTCGGGATTGATCCAGTCGGGCCGGTACGGGAGCGGGGAGGCGCGCTCTCCCCGGGGGATGGGTTTCTCCCCGGAGGCCACGAAGAGACCTTGGAGCACCCGTTCCATCACGGTCTCGGCCGAGGGTCCCGTGCGCGAGGCCAGGCGGGCCGTGCGCGCCGCGGTGTCCAGATGGGCCGGCATGCAGGCGGATCCCCGGGCCACGCGGCGGATCCAGCTCTCGGTCACGCCGAGTCCCTCGACCCGCTCGGCCAGGATGCGCTCGCGCACCCGCGCGGGCGGGGCATCCAGCCTGAGGATGTAACTGAAGCGCCTGAGGAGAGCGGGATCGATCTGGTCCACGACGTTGCTGATCCAGAGGGCCGGGATGGGGTTGGTCTCGAGGAGGTGGTGGGTCCACGCCTTGTGGGTTGCGTTCGGGTCAGGGATAAATTCCCCGTCCGGGCCGGCGGGAAAGGCGTCTTCCATCTCGTCCAGGAGAATGGCCGAGTGCTCGTGCTGCTCGAGCGTCTGCTGGCAGAGCCTGAAGAGGAGGAGGCGCTTTTTGCCGGGATAGGGGTCGCCGTCGGCATCGGTCTCGCTCACCTCGAAGAGGGAAAGTCCGGCCTCCCGGCCGATGAGTCTCGCGAGTTCCGTCTTGCCGGAACCCGGTGGGCCGTAGAGGAGCACGTTGACCCCGGATGTCCGTTGGGAGCGGGCATTGCGGAAGAGGTCAACCAGGAGATCGAGGTCTGTGGCCACATGAGGGTAATCCGCGCGCGCGAGCCGGCATGCCGGGGCCTCACGGAAGAAACGGCCGAAGAGCTCCTCCACCGTGGTTTCGCCCCCTGACAGGAGTTCGGCAAGCCCGTCCATGAGATCGACCCGGCTCTGGAGCGTCCCCCCCTCCCGGGAATCGAAGCGGAGGAGGCCCACCCGGGCGAGCGTTCCGCCGGAACCGAGTGCCTTTTTGACCTCGTCGACCGGTGCCTTGAGCAGATGGCCCAGGATCTGGCAGATCCGGAGGTTGCCGAGTTCAAGCCCCAGGCAATGGGAACACTCGCTGAACCACTCGACCCGGTTCAGGATCACGAAGAAGCCGATCAGGTTCTGTTCGAGCGGGGTGAGCCCGAAGACCGACTGGAAATTCTTCAGGTTGCCCGCCAGGGGCTCCGGAAATCCCGGTTCCAGGCGCCGGATCCGGGACAGGGCCCGCCTCACCTCGCCGAGACGGAAATGCGACAGTTCCAGATCTTGATCCTCCTCCTCGGGGAGGAGGGACCTTGTGCGCAAGGATTTGAGCCCCAGCTGCCGCAGGATCCCGGCATTGAGGAGCAGCGGGGCCAGGTCCTTCCGGGCCTCGGGCAGGAGCAGCATGCGGAGACCCCAGAGCCGACACAGGGCTTGGGGGCCGTCCGGCGCGCGTCCCGGGCACCGGGTTTTCAAATTGCGGACGGGGGGGCGTGCGGGATTCATGGTGGCTCCTCGGAACGGGTGGATTCTGTGATAGTCTGGTCTCCACTTGCGACAAGATGTGTCGCATCCGAAAACCCGGAGGGGCCATGCCCGCGACGAGCCAGGTCATCAAGCGCCATTTCGCCATGCTGGAGCACGTCCCGAGGGCGCCCGGGTGTGTCAAGACACTGGATCTCCAGCAGCAGATCGAGCACACGACCCGCAAGGAGATCAGTGTGCGGAGCATCCAGCGGGACCTCATGAAACTCCAGGATGCTTTTCCCCATCTCGAATACAAAAGGGAGGACCGGACGTACTACTGGTTCTGGTCGAAGGATGCGCCGCAGAGGGGTTTCCCGGCCATGGATGTCTACACGGCCTTGGGCTTCCGGTTCATGGAGGATCGCCTGTACGAACTCCTCCCGCCCACGGTCCTCAAGCATTTCAAACCCTACTTCTCCCAATCGCGCTCTCTCCTGGTCGAGCATGGAGAAGGCGATGTCGCGCGCTGGCAGGAGCGGGTTTGCGACGTCACGGGCGATCTGCCCCGCAAGGCCCCGGACATCCCGGCAACGGTATCCGGCCCGGTCTACGAGGCGCTCTTCGAGGGCCGCCAGCTCGAGATCACCTATCAGAAGCCCGGTGAGGATCGGCCGCAGGGCAAGCCCTACATCCTCCATCCGCTGGCCCTCATACCGTGCAGAAAGATCATCTACCTCGTGGCCAGGGCCTGGAATTACAAGGAGCCGCGGCTCTATGCCCTCCCGCGCATCCGCACGGCCAGAAAGCTCATGGCCTCGGCCAATCAAAAGAACTTCCGGCTGGACGATTACATCGAACGGGGCGAGGTCGAGGTGACGCTCGGCCCGGATCCCCTGCAACTCAGGCTCTCGGTCAGTCGGGAGGCTGCCTTCTACCTGCGCGAGCAGCCCCTCTCGGAGGACCAGAAAATCGAGCCGGCCGGGCGGAGTGCTTCGGTGGTCACGGCCACGGTGCGCGACACGCGCGCGTTGCGCCGCTGGCTCCTGGGCCAATGCGAGTGGGTCACGGTACTCGGGCCCGCTCCGCTGCGCCGGGAGCTGTCCCGGATCCTGGCGAAGGCGCAGGCCGGCTACACCCCAGTCAGACTCCCGCCTCGGAAGGCGATCCGCCCAAGCCGGAGACCGGGCATTCCGGCAGCCCCGGGGAAGCCCGAAGCCGGACGGAAGCCCGCTCACCGGGCACCCCCCGTCCGCGTCCGGTTACGGGCTGGCGGACGGATCCCGGGGAATCGACGGGGCCCTTGATGCCTCCCGGCCCAGGGCCCGGTCATTCATCACCCCCGACTTGGGCGGGAAACAGGCAGATGCGCCACATCCCGCGCTGGCCCTCGTGGAACAGGTCGCCCACGAGCACTTGTGCCCCCGGGAAGCGATGCAGGGTGGCTTTGCCCCGATGGCCCGGACACTCGAGTTCGTAGTGTTCGGAGTTTGTGACAGTCCCGATGTATTCGACGGTTTCCCGTCTGGTGCCGCGTCCGTCCTGCTCCCAGGTGACCTGGATCTGGCCGTTCGCGAAGCGGATCCGGCAGGGCACGTTGCACTCGGCTTGAAACTCGTAATCGAGGAAGTCGATCGACCCATGGATTGAGTTTGGTCCGCTCATGAGAGCCTCCGGTCAGTGGTTGGATGAAAATCAGGGCAGGCGTCGTCCGGCGGGCTTCGCCGGACCCAGGTGAATGCGCTCTCCCGGCCGAGGAGGGCCACGTCCACCGGTCCGCACACGGTTTCCTCGGTGGACGAGAGATGGGCGCGGAAGGCGGTCAGGTGCACGAGCGTTCCGGCCAGCCGGGCCAGTTCGGGGCGGGGCATGGCGGCGACCATCCGGAGGAGGGGCGCAATCTGGGTCTGCCCGATCGTTTCATGGAAGGTGGCGAGCAGGTTTTGGCCCTCCACGCCGGGCCACGCGTGATGGATCGCCTGCTTGATGTTTTCCAGGAGCTCCGGCGTGATCCCGCTGCAGAAGGCATGGATTGCTTCGACCTGGCCGAACGGGCAGATCAGGGCATCCTCCGTGTCGTCGATGGCCTTCCGCGTCCCCGCGATGACCCTGAGCCGGTCCGCGGCCAGGGTGCCTGCCTCGTAGTCGATAATTGACGGGAAAAAGTCCTTTTCCCCGAATCCGGCAAAGACGATCCCGGAAATGTCCGCGGGATGGATCCACTGCCTCGAGTAGAGATGACGGGCCAACCGGGCCAGGCCGGTCGCGAGGGTCCGGCTGGGCCGGAATCCCAGGATCCCGGGCCACGATTTCTGGACCTCGCGCCCGTAGCGCCGCCAAACCTCCTCACCATAGGGTTCCCCGAAATCCTCGAGTTCGGGCACGCCCTGCCATTCCTCGAGGTCCTTGCCCAGAATCGGACCGAATGCCTGGCACGCGGCCTCGGGGTCATCCGCCCCGGCCTCGCCCCGCTCTTCCTGAAGGCGACTGAGAAGCCCCTGTTTCACATAGGCCTCGCAGGTCAGGAGAAAGTCCTGGCGCTGGAGGGCGGAGGGGAAAAGCCCGGTATGGGATTCCACATGGCGGAAAAAGGCATGGGCATAGTCGGCGAGCGTGGGGAAACCCCGGGCCGGCAGGGTCGGCCGGAACGTCCCGATCAGGCTCTCCCACGGCCGGTTCATGAGATTGGTGCGACCGTGGAGCAGGATGCCGACCGGCAGGTCGGGACGGAGCCCGAAAAGTTTCCGGGAACCCCGGAACACCCGGGTGAGGGTTTCTCCGGATCCGTCGTGCCGGTAGCTGCTCACGGCACTGTCGGTTGCCAGGGCGACTCCCGACCGGTTCAAGACTGCGACGTCACAGGTCATCTGCGTTCCTCCGTTCTTTGGCATGGGTGATCGCCTGCGCGGATGACGGGAACCCGAGGGATCCGGCCTCCCGTCACCCGGGCCGCAGGCCACGCCGGGAATCCTCCCCAGGGGGAGACTCCGGGCTCAGAACCCCAGTATGGAATTCGTTTGCGACAAGCTGTGTCGCATAGGACAGGCGCGTCCTGCGGGTGCGACGGGAGCCCCAGGAAGGCGGGCGGTCCCGCCCCCCGGGTGGCATCAGCAGGAGGACTCGCCCCCCATCAGCGCTTCGGGTGGCGCGATTCGATGAGGAGGATCGGGTGGTGGCCGATCCGGCGTGACCAGAGCCGGAAGCCGGTTTGCCCTTCGAGGGACCGGGCGAGGCGGATGAGTCCCCCCCGCCGGCTGCCCTGGTTGCGGGGCAAGGTGATCAGGGCCAGATGTTCCCGCGTCTTGAACGGACTCATCTGTCCCAGCCAGAGCGTCTGTCCTCCCGGTTCCAGGATGTAGGAACTCCGCCACAGTCTCAGGACCCATTCCGACCGGCGGGAGGGGTCGTGATCCACGGTCCGGAGCAGGGCCAGGGCCGGGAAACGTCCATGATGGAGGGTGGGGAAAAGCGGAAGCCGGTTCACGGGAGGACGGGTCATGAGCCAGGACAGGGCATTTTGCGGGGTCAGGCGGGGAGGGGCCGTCCAGCCGGCGCTCCCGAGGGCGAGACGGAGGGGTTTGAGTGCTCCGCCGTACTCGACGTTGAAATCCATGGGCCAGCGCCGGGCCAGGGATCGGCGGTTCCCGAACCCCGGCCAGTGTCCGGCCAGCCAGGCCCGCCGCGGCAGCCCGAGCGGAGGGGTCTCGGGCGGCCTCCAGCCCGCAAGCACCGCCCCGGCCGTCATGGCGGCCAGGCTGCCTGCGAACAGGAGGGTGAGCGGGAGACGTGGCGGCGGACTGTGCGGATGGTGGCGATAGGCCAGGACGAGCAGTGCGGCCCAGATCAGCCCGAGGAGACCCGACCCGATCGCGTTGCCCAGCCAGAGGGCGCCCACCATGAGCGATCCGGCGATCGCGAAGGCCAGGGGGAGTGCGAAGAGCGTGTAGAGGGCAAGCCTTTTGGCCCGCGGCCAGTCGGTGGCGATGATGCCGGCTCCCACCCCGTAGACGGAGAGTGCACCGGCGATGCTGTCCGGTACTGCGAGACTGCCGTTCCAGTGGAAGAAGGCGGCGCGGACGAGAAAGTCACACACGAGGCCATAGAGGATGGCCGCGCCGAGATAGCGGAGCGGCTGGGGCGAGCGGCGGAAACCGAGAACGAGAAGCGCAAGGATGCCGTAGAGCAGCCATCCGACGGGAGCCACCCACAGCATGAGATTGCCGGCGACATCCCGCCACGGGTTTTGGGGGATCCGCTCCACGGCCGCAAGCGCCATGGCATCGATGAATCCGGGCCAGCGGTCACCGACAAAACCGAGGACGAGATGGTTGAACAACCAGAGTGTGCCCACGAGCAGCAATCCGGTGAGGACGAGGAGCGGGACCCCCCCTGTCTCGTCGATGGATCCCGTGAGCCGGTCCAGGGCCGGCCAGCGCTCGCTCGCTTCCCAGAGACGGAACCAGAGATGGCGCAGGCGCTGTTCGAAAGGGGCCAGACGCCCGAAACCCCAGCGCAGAAGGAAGTGGCCGAGCCAGAGAAGGGTGATGGCCAGGGTCAGGATCAAGGCGAGCCTCAGGCTCACGGTCGCCGCAAGCCCGACGGACGCGCCGAAGACCATCCCGGGCAGGAGATAGACCGGAGCCCAGAGGAGCGCGGCCAGGCTGTCGATCCAGACAAAACGCAACAGCGGAAAATCGGCGATCCCGCTCACGACGGGGACGATCGGCCGCAGGGCGCCGATCATGCGGCCCATGAGGATGCTCTTTCCGCCATGGTTCTGGAAGAAGCGCTGTCCCCGTTCCAGGTTGCGGCGGATTCCCCGATGTCCGATCCAGCCCGAGCTCCGGCCACGGAAAAAGCGGCCCAGAAGATAGCTCAGGGTGTCCCCGAGAAAGGCACCTCCCGCGAGTGCGGCGCAGACCGGCCAGAACGGCAGGAGTCCGCTTCCGACCAGCGTCCCCAGGCCGAAGAGCAGGAACAGGGCCGGGACGGTGTAACCGATGAAGGCCAGGGTTTCACAGAAGGCGATGGCGAAGGCCGCAACCACGCCCCAGAGCGGATGTCCGCTCACCCAATGGATCACGAGTGGAATGAGACGGTGGAACAGCATTCAGGCCGGAAGGGTCCGCAGTGCCTGGCGGGCCGCCTCGAGGATCCGGTCGATGTGCGGGTCTTCGTGGGCCAAAGACAGGAAGGCGGATTCGTAAGGAGAGGGCGGGAGCAGGATGCCCTGGTGCTTGAGATGGTGGAAGAAGTGCCGGAAATGATCCACCCGGCCGCGCCGGACATCGGTGAGGTTCTGGACCGGGGGGGGGGAGAAGAACAGGCTCCACATGCCGGGGACGTGGTTCACGGTGGCAGGGGTGCCGGTCTCGCGGATGAGTTCCTCGAGACCGGCCGCCAGCCGTCCGGTCCGTTTCTCGAGGGTGTGGTAGATCCCGGGATCGGCGAGCTTGTCGAGGGTGGCGATTCCGCTGGCCACGGAAAGCGGATTGCCGGACAGGGTGCCGGCCTGGTAGACCGGCCCTTCCGGGGCGAGCGCGTCGAGGTCGCGTGCCCCGCCCGCCAGGGCCCCCATGGGCAGTCCGCCGCCGATGACCTTGCCCAGGGTGACGAGGTCGGCGGTCAGGCCGTAGCGTCCGAGGGCGCCCCGGGGTCCCACGCGGAAGCCCGTCATCACCTCATCCGCGATGAGACGCACGCCCCGGGCGCGGGTGGATTCCGTGAGTGCCGCGAGGAAGTCGGGCCTGGGGGGCACACAGCCCATGTTGCCGGCCACGATTTCCACGATCACGGCCGCCATCCGGTCACCTTCGCGGGCCAGGGTCTCCCGCAGTGCGGCAGCATCGTTGTAGGGCAGGACCCGGGTCAGCCGGGCGAGCTCGGCCGGCACGCCCGGCGAACTCGGATGGCCGCCCGTGAGCGCACCCGAGCCGGCCTCCACGAGCAGGCTGTCTCCGTGCCCGTGGTAGCCCCCCGCGAACTTGATCAGTCCCTCCCGTCCCGTCACGGCCCGTGCCAGCCGGATGGCACTCAGGGTGGCCTCGGTGCCCGAGCTCACGAGGCGGACCCGTTCGATGCCCGGCACGCGTTCGACGAGTCTTCGGGCCAGCTCGGTTTCACCCGGGGTCGGGGCCCCGAAGCTCAGGCCATCCCGGGCCGCCCGGCAGACCGCAGCCACGACATCGGGATCCGCATGGCCCAAAAGCGCCGTCCCCCAGGAACCGACGC
Source organism: Pseudomonadota bacterium (assembly GCA_027320085.1). Lineage (GTDB taxonomy): Bacteria > Pseudomonadota > Gammaproteobacteria > JAKAQQ01 > JAKAQQ01 > JAJZIH01. Next base: position 2,382 of record DAHVLZ010000016.1, on the reverse strand, counting down.
AGTCGAGGTAGCAGGTTCCATCGGCACCCCAGATCTCGGCGCCCTTCCCGCGGGCGACGAACACCGGAACCCCGCCGACCGCCTGGTAGGCACGAACCGGGGAGTTCACGCCCCCCACGAGAACGCGGCGGGCCCGTTCCATGAGATCGGCATCGTTCATCGGGGGCTCCTTGCGGGGTGCGCCGGCTCGGACCTGGATTTTCACCTATCATAATGCACCTCATCCCCAAGCCTCGAGCCATGCCGGACCCCGCCCAAACGAGCACTGAGTGGGCCGTCGAAGTGATCGACGTGAGCAAGTCCTACGGCCGGAACCCGGCCCTCGCGGACGCCTCCTTCGAAATCCGCCCGGGGGAGATTTTCGGCCTTCTGGGTCCGAACGGCGCCGGCAAGACCACGCTCGTCGAGATCCTGCTCGGCATCAAGCACCGGGACCGGGGCCAGGTGCGCATACTCGGGGTCGATCCGGAGACGGCTCCCCGCCAGATCCGCGAACTCATCTGTGGCCAGCTCCAGATTTCGCCTTTCCCCGACAAGATCCGGGTGGATGAGTTGCTCCACCTCTTTGCCGGCCTCTATCCCCATCCGCGGCCTGTCGCCGAACTGCTCGCCCTGGTCGGCCTGGACGAAAAGCGCCGGGAGTTCTATGAACGGCTGTCTGGTGGGCAGAAGCAGCGGCTCGCCCTCGCCCTGGCACTCGTCGGGGATACCGACCTCGTCGTCCTCGACGAGCCCACGACCGGGCTCGATGCCAAGATCCGGCGCGAACTCCACGACATCATCCTGGAACTGAGCCGGATGGGCAAGACCCTGCTTTTGACCACGCACTATATCGAGGAGGCCGAGAAACTCTGCAACCGCGTGGCCATCCTGTTCCGTGGCCGGATCCGTGCCGTGGACACGCCCCGGGCATTGGTCGAACGCTTCACCGACGGACAGAATCTCGAGGTCCGCTTCAACCGGAGGCTCACCCCCGAGGAGGAAACCGGTCTCAAGGGACGCTTCCAGTTCGAGCCGGTTCCGGATACGGACGGGCCCGATTACCGGTTCCACGGCGAACAGGGGGAACGCCTGCTCGTCGATCTGGTTTTGGATCTCACCCCGCGCGGGGTCGGCCTCGAAGAAGCCCGGATCCGCCGGCCTTCGCTCGAGGAAGCCTACCTCACCATCACCGGGAGCCGGATCGAGACATGAAAGCCACGCTTCTTTTGACCTGGAACAGTCTCAAGCTCTCCTGGCGGACCCCGATCGCCTTTTTCTTCACGGTGTTCTTTCCCCTCGGATTCTTCTTCCTCTACGCCGGGGTTTTCGCCCATGGCCGTCCGCTGGAAGTCGCCGCCGTGTTCGGTCCCGTGCTCACCCTGATGGCGCTGACCAACGGACTGTTCGGGAACGGTGCCACCACCGTCATGATGCGGGAGCGCGGCATGCTCCGGCCCTACCACCTGACCCCGCTCACGTCCTCGCAGTGGATCGTGAGCCACATCCTCTCCAACTACCTGACATCGCTCGTGGTCGGTGCCGGCATGCTGGTGGCCGCCCGCGCCCTCTATCACATGCCGCTCGGGACGTCGGTCTTTGACCTCTGGTTTGTCTACAGCATCGGGGCATTCTCGATCGCGAGCCTGGGCTCGATCATTGCGAGCCTCATGAACAACATGCAGGAAGCCCAGATTGTCTTCCAGCTGCTTTTCATCATTTTCCTGTTCTTTTCAGGAACCACGATCGAGTTTTCGCATCTGCCCGTTTTCCTGCAGGGTTTGGGCCGCTTCCTGCCGCCCACCCTCATGGTGATTTCCTTCGAGCATCTGATGCGGGAGCACGTTCCATTCTGGAGACTCTGGCCGGAACTGGCCGGGCTCATCACAACCGGCCTTTTGTGCCTCGTGATCGGCAGTGTGCTCTTCCGCTGGGAAAAGGAAGACCGGGCGACACGCCGGCAGCGGCTCATTGCGTTACTGGCCTTCCTGCCGATGCTCGTGATCGGGATCTGGCTGAACCGGTTGCTCGGCTAGCGACCGGCAACCCGACCCTGCTGTGATGATGCGTCGCCACTGTCGGAGCAGGCATGCGTATGGCACCCGCCAGCTTACCGTTGATATGCCACAGGTTTCTGAACAGGCGCCATGGCACCTCGGAAGGGGCGAAGGGCCTGGGGGCTCGCAACGTCCGGGAGGATCCCGGGCCGGGAGGCGCGCCTGCCTCCCGACTCCCGGCCTAAGCTTGAGGATTCCCCATCCGCCTCCGCCGGGTCCAGCCCAGGAGACCCCAAAACCCAAGCAGGATCCCCAGCGCCAAGGGGGATAACCCGCCTCCACCACCGCTCGCTGGGGGCGGTGCAGTCACGGTCACCGCCACCGTTTCCGTCACCGTATCCCCAAA
>DAHVLZ010000015.1:0-3839 GCA_027320085.1 Pseudomonadota bacterium | reverse complement strand
CGCCGTATGCCTTCTATGTGTACTGCCGGGATCGCGAGTTCGGAACAAGGGAGAAACTGCCAGGGATCACCAGCAATCAATGGCAAAAAAAAGGCCAAGCCTGGGTTTTTTATGCGTCATTTTTGAGACGTACGGCCCCTGTGATCCTGCGGTTAGTTGAGAACATGCGCCCCGACGCGATTTATATCTGCAGTTTTTTTGCGCGGGAGCCCACCATCCAACTGTTGTGCCTTCGCCGGATGGGGCTTGTACGAGGGGTTCCTCTGATTCTTGCTCCGCATGGCGAGTTTTCAGCGGGGGCGCTCTCGCTCAAGCCGAAACGTAAGCGGATCTATCTGGGTTTCGCCAAACTCCTGGGCCTTGGCCGAGGACTGACTTGGCATGCCGCCAGTCCCGAGGAAGTGGAATCCATCAGGCGCGTTGTGGGTGCGAAGAGTGAGGTGGTTCTTGCACCCAACTTTCCTCCCGCACCCAGCGCGGAGGTGGTGAAGTGCCATGCGCCCAAGCATGAAGGGCGTGCGCGCCTGATCTTCCTTTCGAGGATTTCGCCAGAGAAAAATCTGCTTGGCGCTCTTGAGATCCTGTCCCGGGTTCAAGCGCCGGTTTGTCTCGATATTTACGGTCCGATCGAGGATCCGGCTTACTGGGCTCTCTGCCAGCGGCGCCTCCGGGAACTGCCCAAGCATGTTACAACCTTCTATAAGGGGGCCGTTGATCCGGATGCGGTGAGTGGGATCATGAGCCAGTACGATGCCTTGCTGCTTCCAACGCTCGGGGAAAACTATGGCTATGTGATCGTCGAAAGCTGGGCTTCTGCGACTCCGGTCCTGGTGAGTGATCGGACTCCATGGGTCGATCTCGAGGTTGCGCGGGCGGGATGGTCTATCCCTTTGGGGGATCCCCGGTTGTTTGCCAAACAGATCGATCACCTTGCGAAGATGACTGAAGCCGAGCATGCCGAATGGCGGGGCGGGGCTCTTTCTTGTTTGCAGCGTCTTCAGGAAGAGGCGTTGCCGGAGGCGTATGAACGGCTTTTCTCCCCAGCCACTGCCAGATCGAAGAATCGAGGCACGAATGAATAGCGACCAGCCGATCGTGACCGTGATTGTTCTGGTGAAGAACGAGTCTCTTCACCTGTCCCGGTTGATCCGCAGTTTCGATGCGGTTCCCGCCCGTTTCTTGATAGTCGACTCTGGAAGCACGGATGGCACCGTGGAGCTGGCGCGCCAGCTCGGTGCCGAGGTCTACTCGCATCCGTTCGAGAACCATTCCCGGCAGTTCAACTGGGCGTTGGAGACGGTACCGGTGGATACGCCGTGGACCATGCGGATGGACGGGGACGAGTATCTCCTGCCCGAGCTCGCCGCCGAGATGGCTCGTGTATTGCCCGCCACAGACCATAAGGTCGACGGGTGGCTCATTCGCCGACGGGTCTATTTCTGGGGGCGCTGGATCCGGCATGGGGGCTATTATCCGAGCTGGTTGCTCAGAATCTGGTGCACGGGAAGGGGACGCCTCGAGGATCGGGCGATGGATGAGCATGTGGTTCTGGAGGGGAGGGGACCGGTGCTTCGCATGGAGCATGATTTTGCCGACGAAAATCTCAAGGGGCTGGGATTCTGGACCGACAAGCACAATGGCTACTCGGATCGCGAGGTGCTGGATCTCCTCCATCCTCCGGAAGGAGGTGTTCCTGAAGGACAGGCCGGGCGGAGGCGAAGACTCAAGCTGTCGATCTACATGAGGATCCCCATTTTTTTCAGGGCTTGGCTATACTGGGCTTATCGTTACGTGATCCGGCTGGGATTTCTGGATGGCCTCCCGGGGATGGTTTTTCATTTTCTGCAGGCCTTCTGGTATCGGTTCTTGGTTGATGCGAAACTCTACGAACATCGATTGAGAGATAGGGGAAATGATTCCCGGGAGCCGGCTAGGACCTCAAGGTAGCCGGAGCGGGCCTCTGGCCGCGGATGGCTGAGGGCAGGGATCGTCCTTCCACCGGGGATTTCTTCACCCGTGTCGGAACCGTCTGCCGGACCAATCCCCCCAACCTTCACCAGCAGTTTTCAACGAGATATAAGGAGCGATCACGATGAGCGCAATACTTGGACTCAACGCATTCCATGCCGATTCCTCAGCATGTCTCCTGGTGGATGGCCGCCTCGTTGCGGCTGCGGAAGAGGAACGCTTTCGCCGGATCAAGCACTGGGCGGGTTTCCCGAGCCATGCCATCGCCTACTGCCTGGAGAGCGCGGGGCTCAGCCTGTGGGACCTTTCCGGGATCTCCTACAACAGCGATCCAAAAGCCAATCTCGCGAGGAAGGCCGCTTTTGTCCTGGCCCACCGGCCGGAATTCCAGTTAGTCAGGGATCGGGTGCGCAATGCCCGGAAAAGAATCACCATGGAACAGAGTTTCCGGACGGAGTTTCCGGGAGACCGCCTGCGGGACAATCCCCGTCCGGTCGGGCATCATCGTGCCCATCTGGCTTCGGCGTTCCTCGTCTCTCCGTTTGAGGAGGCGGTTGTCGTATCGATTGACGGGTTTGGCGACTTTGCCTCTGCCGCATGGGGGCTTGGGCAAGGCACGGAAATCAGGGTTGAAGGCCACGTTTATTTCCCCCATTCACTCGGTGTCTTTTACGAAGCGCTCACGCAGTATCTGGGCTTCCTCCACTACGGGGACGAATACAAGGTCATGGGCCTGGCCCCGTATGGCATGCCCAACCAGATCGACGCCCTTCGAGAGGTCGTGGGGATCTGCAAGGATGGGCGCTATCGCTTGGATCCGCGTTTCTTCAGGCACTGGAACGAACCGGTCGATTATCGGTGGAACCAGACAGCACCTGTCGTCGGGACTCTCTATACCCCCGACTTGGAAGCCCTGCTGGGACCCGCCCGAGCCCCCGATGACCCGCTCGAGGAACGCCATCGCGATATTGCCCGCTCTGTACAGGCTGTCTACGAGCAGGCTTTTTTTGCTTTGCTACGCAGCCTTCATCGCCGCTACCGTGTGGATGCCATCGCACTGGCGGGAGGGTGCGCGATGAACTCGGTTGCCAATGGAAAGATCACCTTGGAAACCCCATTCCGGAAGGTTTATGTCCAGCCGGCCGCAGGCGATGCCGGAGGGGCTCTGGGGGCCGCGCTCGAGGTCTCTCGTAGAACCGGGTCGTTGAAGTCCCGTTTCCGGATGGATCACGCCTACTGGGGTCCGGAGTTCCGCGATGCGGATTTCGCAGCGCTTATCAGCGAACGTCGGGGTTCCTTCGAACAGGCTGGCTGTCGGGTCACCCGCAGCCCGGATTCCACGGCTCTGTGTGCGGACGTTGCAGAATCGATTGCCCAGGGACAGGTGGTGGGCTGGTTTCAGGGTCGTATGGAATGGGGTCCCCGGGCATTGGGCAACCGATCCATCCTGTGCGATCCCAGGCGGGGGGACATGAAGGCGATCCTCAATGCGAAGATCAAGCGGAGGGAATCCTTCCGGCCTTTCGCTCCCTCGATCCTGAGAGAGGAAGTCGCGAATTGGTTCGAGATTGATGACGACGAGCCCTTCATGATGAAGGTATTCCAGATCCGCGCGGAGGGAAGATCCCGGATTCCTGCTGTTACTCACGTTGACGGTTCCGGCCGCCTCCAGACCGTGACCCGTGAGCAGAATCCGCTTTACTATGACCTCATCCGTCAATTCTTCGCCTTGACAGGGGTCCCCATGATCTTGAACACATCGTTCAACGAGAATGAACCAATCGTCTGCCGGCCAGAAGAAGCCCTTGACTGTTTCCTCAGGACCCACATGGATCTCCTGGTTCTGGGCAACTGGCAGATCCGGCGGAACC
>DAHVLZ010000004.1:0-37811 GCA_027320085.1 Pseudomonadota bacterium | reverse complement strand
CCGGGACGGGGAGAAGGCGCGGCTCTTCGGTCCCGGCACCGACGAGGCCGATCCCAAGGCGTTCGCGGAGCGCTGCGCCGACGACCGCCACCACTTCCGCTTCATTGTATCACCGGACGACGCGATCGAGATGGCGTCAGGTTAGTGTGGGCGGTCCGGCCGCGTCCCAGGACCTTCTTGGCCGAGGTGCATCAGGCCATACGGCGAGCCGGCGGCGACCCCAATCGGTCGAGCTCGGCCGGAGAGGGAAGTGGGCGGTTCAACACACGCGGACTGGGCGCGGCGGTCGACGCCGCCTTGAAGGAGGGGAGCGCCTGGAGCCGGAACGTGAGCGGCTTGCGGACGCGCGCCCGGCGCGTGACGGTGAAGGCCCGGATCGTGAAGATCAACCCTCAGTGTGGCGCGCTGCGCGGACGGCAGTTCGCCAGTGCCAAGGCGGTGGACGCCCACCTGCGTTATCTGGAGCGCGACGGCGTCCACGGTGACGGCCAGAAATGGCAAGTCTATTCTGCCGAGTGTGACGTGGAGGACGGCCGCGCCTTCCTCGATCGGGGCCGCGACGACCGCCACCAGTTCCGCTTCATCGTCTCCGCCGAGGGGTCAGGCCGCGCATATCCGCACCGATCCCAGCACCTTCGTCAAAATGCACGTCCGGCGGCTGGAGGCTCTACGCCGGGCCGGGATTGTGGAACGGATCGACGCGGATCGCTGGCGCGTGCCCAACAATCTTCCCGAGCGCGGCCTCGCCCACGATCTTGCCCGCGATGGTGCAGGTGCTCGCGTGAATGCGCTCTCTTCGATAGGGCTTGAGCGGCAGGTCAACTACAAGGGCGCAACCTGGCTGGACCGGACCATGATCGGCCAGCGGGACACCGTTGCCCAGCACGGTTTCGGCGCGGACGTGCGCGCTGCATGGGAACAGCGCAAACCCGTCCTGGCCGACATGGGGCTTGCGGTGGATATGGGTGAAGGCCGGTTCCGTGCTTCCAAAGACCTGATCCAACGGCTGGAAACGATGGAGTTGGAGAGCATGGGCAAGGCTCTGGCGGCCGAGCGCGGTCGGCAATGGCGGCCTGCCGCCCCCGGCAACTACGTCATGGGCCAGCTTGTTGGCTCGACCCAGCTCGCCAGCGGGCGTTTCGCCATGATCGAGGATGGGCTCGGCTTCCAGCTCGTGCCCTGGCAGCCCGTCCTGGAGAAGCGCCTCGACCAATACATCAGCGGCGTTCGCCGCGACGATGGCGGCATCGAATGGGGCTTCGGCCGCAAGCGGGAGATCGGGCTGGGCCTATGAAGCACCTTGAATGATACGGCAATTTGCCGTATATAATGAAGCGAAGGAGGCTCCTATGCCCAAGCCTCAAGTTGAAGCCGAAACCGCCCGATTGGAAGCGCGCATCCCGGTCCAGGTCTATGACCAGATGCAGCGCGCCGCGCGCCTGCGCGGCCTGACCTTGACCGACTATCTCATCGCCACCGCCGGCGAGGACGCCCGGCGCGTCGTCGAGGACGCCGAGATCATGCGCCTTGCGCGCGAGGATCAAATCCGCTTCGCCGAGGCGCTGATCAATCCACCTAAGCTGAACGCGCGGCTGGCCCGCGCGGCGAAGCGCCATACCGAGTTGATCGAGCCCCGGTGAGTGTCCGCTTCGCTATCGAGCCGCTGGCGAAGGCGCACAAGCGGGCGGACTTCACCTGCGGCAACGACCGGATCGACGCCTACTTCCGCGAGACCGTCTCGCAGGACGTGAAGCGCAAATACGCCACCTGTTCAGTCGCCAGGGAGATCGCGACGGATCGGGTGGCGGGCTTCCACACCCTGTCATCCAGCAACGTGCCCTTGAACGAGGTTCCCGAGCCGCTGGCGAAGAAGCTGCCGCGCTATCCGACTGTCCTCGCCGTGCTGATCGGCTGGCTTGGTCGGCATAGCGACTATGCCGGGCAAGGGCTTGGAGAAGCCTTGCTGTTCGACACCATCAAGACGGTGGCGACAGCGCCCATCGGGGCGCACGCCATCTTCGCCGACGCCATCGACGACAGTGCGGCGGCCTTCTATGCCGCCTTTGGATTTACCCCTTTGATCCAGCGGCCGCGCACCCTCTATCTGCCGGTCACGACGGCGTTGAGCCTGTTGTCGCCATGACAACCGCTTTCGCCCCTACGCCATTTCTGCTCCGCGCTGCCGCGCGCAAATATTTTTTCGCCACTGCGCCGGAGGCTTCTGGCGCAGAATAAGCGCTATTCTTTCAGGGGACGTGTTCGAGGCGTGGCCCGGCGATCTCTTCGATGAGCTGTTCGGACCGTGCCGATGAGGTGAGAGGGAGATAGACGCCATGACTGTGCTGCTGCGCGCCGCCCTCTATCTGCGCGTCTCGACGGCGCGGCAGGCCGGGCATGATGTCTCCATCCCCGACCAGAAGCGACAGGGCGAAGCCTATTGCGCATCACGCGGCTACGAGTTGGTCGACACCTTCATCGAAGTGGGCGCCTCCGCCACCAACGACCGCCGGCCCGAGTTCCAGCGGATGATCGAGGCGGACACGTCCAAACCCGCGCCCTCGATATTGTCGTGGTCCACTCGTTCAGCCGGTTCTTCCGCGACCACTTCTTGATTGAATGGCGCGCCCGGAGAGATTCGAACTCCCGACCCCCTGGTTCGTAGCCAGGTACTCTATCCAACTGAGCTACGGGCGCGTGCCCGCTATTATCGGGAACCGGACCCCAAGGGTCAAACCCACGGGGGCTGGCCGGCCATCAAACGGGGCGGGTCATTGAGCCGGCGAGCCCGGAGACCGCATCCGATTCCGTTTTCGGATCCTGAGAAACTTCCGTGGGATCTGAAACCCCCGATTTTCCAACGGATGGGCCGGCGGGGCTTCTTTCCAGCGGTTTTGGACGGCCCCCCAATCTCCAAAAGACAAAGGTATTCAGGGTGTTTTGTAACCATCGTCATGAGGTCACATACGGTGGTGCAAGGGAAAACGAGCCTTTTTGGCTGTGCGGCCAACTTTTTGAGGGGTCGTAAGTGCGTGTACTGTGGGTCGTTCAAGGTGGTCCGCACCGCCCGTCGGGCCCAGGATCTGGGCGTCGACCTCAAGGTGGTCAGCCGTCTCTATCAGCGTCTGCGGGAGGCCGTCTTCCATCTCAGTGAACTGGAGGCCGGTCGACTCCGGGGTGAGATCGAACTCGATGAGGCTTATTGGGGAGGCCACCGCAAGGGCCAGCGAGGTCGGGGGGCGGCCGGGAAAAGCGTCGTTTTCGGCCTTTTGGAACGGGCAGGACAGGTGTACACCAAGGTTGTCGAGCCTGTGAGCGCCGAAGGGCTGAGGCGCCACATCTGTGCCCATGCCCGGAAAGGCTCGGTGTACTACACGGATGCTTTTCGTGGCTACCGCTCGCTCAATCGGTAGGGCCAGCATCATACGGTCAGCCACCCCACGTCCCGGGTGGATCGTCGGACTCGGCCGTGGATCCCGGGGATCCGTCTGGGACGGCTGCTTCACTCCCATGACCGCCCGCTTCCGCGCCTGACAAACCCGTCTCCGCCTCAGCCTCGTGGACTGGGGACGCCCCGGCCATCTCCGGCCTGCCCGGCTTCTGCCCGAAACCTCCCGGCCCAACCGCCTCGTCTACCAGCCCCCCGGCATCCGTGAATGGTGGCGCGTGCAACCCCGGGGATTCGAACAGAGGGTTTCACGCTGGAAAACCCCCCGCCCTAGGCCGGCCGTCGGAGCAAGCGGTCGGTTCCAGCAGCATGCCACACCATGCGGATGAACAAGAGGCTACCAGTCCCGCGAATCGGTCATCCGCGTGGTGAGATCCGGCTTCAGGCGGTGAAGTCGAGGCGCTTGAACGCCTTGCGGTAGTCGAAACCGGCATCCCTCGGACCCGATTTCGAGGAATGCTGGCGCAGCCGATCGAGCCGCAAGCGGTTCAGCCACCCATCTTCGTCAATGAACCGGAAACCCGGGCGATCCCGGTCCGGGGAGCCGGAGCGCGGCTTTCCGAAACCCCTCCGCCCCCTTGACTCTGGAGCCTACTCCAGGGTTTAAACTGCATTGCACCCCCGCACCGGATGCCGCCATGCCCGACCTCAAGATCGGTGAAGTCGCCCGCCAGAGCGGTCTTGCGATCGACACCATCCGCTACTACGAGCGCGCGGGACTCCTTCCCCCCCCCGCACGCCGTCCCTCCGGTTACCGCAGTTACGGGGCCGAGGCCCTCCACCGCTTGCGTTTCATCCACCAGGCCAAGGCCCTGGGCTTCAGCCTGTCCGAGATCGAGGAACTGCTGGCTCCCGATGGCAGGGAGAAGGTGCGGGCGGTCCGGGCCGCGGCGGGCCGCAAGCTTGCGGACCTGGACCACCGTCTCCTCAAGCTCACCCGGATCCGGCAGTCGCTCGCGATGCTCGTCGACCGCTGCCCCGGAGAAGGGCCAACCGCTTCCTGTCCGATCCTCTCAGCCTTGAACCGCGAGGAGGATCGCCGGGAATGAACCCGAGGCAAACCACCCCGGATCCGGGAGAGGCCAGAGATCCCGTCTGCGGCATGCGGGTCGAAATCGCGGACCACCCCCCCGAATGGACCCACCAGGGACATCGTTACTTCTTCTGCTGCGAGGGATGCCGATCGAAGTTCGCACAGGCTCCGGATTCCTTCATCCGGCCCGAAAAGCGCCCCGAGACCGCCGTGCCGGTCCCGGCCGGCACGCCCCACACCTGTCCCATGCATCCCGAAGTCAGGACCCCGGGACCGGGATCCTGCCCGCTCTGCGGCATGGCGCTCGAGCCCTTGCTGCCCACGGCAGGACCGGATGGGGAGGTGGAGATCAAGGCCTTGACCCGGCGCTTCTGGACCCTCGCATCCCTCACCCTGCCCGTTCTGGTCATCGCCATGGCTCCCGAGACCGGCTTTTCCTGGCCCACGGGATTTCTTTTCCCGCTGGAGCTCCTTGAAGCCACCCTCGCGAGCCTGGTCGTGCTCTGGGGTGGGGCGGGCTTTTTCAGGCGCGGCTACGAGGGACTCGTCTGCCGGAGCCCCAACATGTATACCCTGATCGGTCTCGGATCCGGCATCACCTGGGCCTACAGCCTGGTCGCATTCCTCGCCCCCGGGCTTTTCCCGCCCAGTTTTCGGGGTGCCCAGGGACAGGTCGCGACCTACTTCGAGTCGGCGGCCGTGATCGTGACCCTGGTCACGATGGGGGATCTCCTCGAGCTCGCTGCCCGGGGCCGCACGGCATCGGCCATCCGTTCCCTGATTGCGCTCGCTCCGCCCCGGGCCAGACGGATCGACGATGGGGGTCACGAAGAGGATGTCGTCCCCGAGCGGATCCAGGTGGGTGACCGGCTGCGCGTCCGGCCGGGCGAGAAGGTCGCGGTGGACGGCACCATCCTCGAGGGCTGCACCCATCTCGACGAATCGATGCTCACGGGGGAACCCACCCCCGTCCCACGGGGCGTGGGGGAGTGGGTCAGCGCGGGCACCGTCAACCAGGAAGGTACACTGGTGATCCGCGCCGGAAAGGTCGGTTCTGACACCACCCTGAGCCGCATCGTCGCGCGCGTGGCCGAAGCACAGCGCACACGCGCGCCCGCCCAGCGCATGGCTGACCGGGTGGCCGCCGTTTTCGTGCCGGCCGTGGTGGCAACTGCCGCGCTCTCCTTGATCGCCTGGACGGTATGGGGACCCGCCCCGGCGGCCGCTCACGGACTGATCGCCGCGGTGTCCGTCCTGATCATCGCCTGTCCCTGCGCCTTGGGGCTCGCCACGCCGCTCTCCATCCGGGTGGCCTCCGGACGGGGTGCCCACCTGGGGATTTTGTTCCGGGATGCCGCCGCCATCGAGGATCTCGGAAAGGTCGACACGATCGTGATGGACAAGACCGGCACGCTCACCGAGGGACATCCCCGGCTCACCCATCTCGAAATCCAGCCGGGATTTCATGAAACCACGATCCGGGCGCTCGCCGCCGGGCTCGAAGCCGGAAGCGAGCACCCCTTGGCACGTGCCCTGACCTCCGCGCTCCCCCCGGGAGTGGAGCGGCCGCGGGTCAGTGAATTCCGCGCCTGGCCCGGGCTCGGGGTGACTGGCCGGATCGACGGACAGGCACTCGCACTCGGCAATGAGAAGCTCCTGCGGCAGGAGGGCGTGGATCCCAGGGTCCTGGAAGCCCCGGCGGAGCGGGAGCGTTTGCGGGGAGCCACCGTCCTCCTGCTTGCCGTGGACCGAAAGCCGGCTGCCCTTCTCGCCGTGGAGGATCCCATTCGGCCCGAGGCCCAACCCGCCTTGGCCTCCCTCCGCCGGCTCGGTCTCCGGATCGTGATGGCGACGGGGGATGCCGAAACCACAGCCCGATCGGTGGCCGGGAGACTCGAGATCGACCCAGTCGTCTCCGGTCTCTCACCTGCGGACAAGGCCGATCTCGTCGGGCGCCTCAAAGCTCAGGGACGGCGTGTGGCCATGGCGGGCGACGGCATCAACGATGCTCCGGCACTGGCGGCCGCAGATGTCGGCCTGGCGCTCGGGACCGGCACCGACATTGCCATCGAGAGCGCCCCGGTGACCCTCATGGGTGGGGATCTCGGGGCGATCGGGCGCGCCATCCGTCTCTCGCGCGCCACCCGCCGGAACATCCGTGGCAATCTCGCCTATGCCTTTCTCTACAACGGCATCGGCGTTCCCCTCGCGGCCGGCCTCCTCTACCCGGTCCTGGGCCTCGTGCTTTCCCCCATGATCGCGGCCCTGGCCATGAGCCTGTCGTCGGTCTCGGTGGTCATGAATGCACTACGCCTGCGGTCGGTTCCGCTCTGAGAATCTGGAAGGAATCGCAAAGTCGGCCGCTCTCCCGGACTGCCCCCGACTCGCCGGCCGAACCGGGCAGAACCCTGCAGTCCGGACTGGAGATCGGGCTGCGGGACCCGCGCGCGGCCACCGACCCAGGACCCCGCGTCAGCCCAGCTTCAGTTTACTGAGGCACAAGGCTTCCGTTCTCTTCATGAACACTCTGACGCTCGCATGGACAGAGGACCAGTTCTTTCTCGAAACCGGACCCTTCTGAGAGATCCAGGGCGACTGGGCCTTTGGTCTTGTTTTTGTTTTTCGATCGATAAAGCGCGTACTGTATAGCTTGCAATCCATCGAGGCAATGACCTTGCCGGTTCGGCCATCCAGAAGCCACATCCGAAGTGCCACGAAGTAGGTTCCCATTCGCGTACCATCAAGAAGGACCCGCTGAAAGACGCCATAGCCAGGCCCGAGGAAGTGGATCAATCCACCGGCAACCGCCCCTCCCAATGCCCCAAACAACATGAGCGGACCCGCTGTCGTGGTTCCCTCCTCCACACCAAGCGCGGGGCCGATGACGAGCACAAGGTCCGTACCGGCCGAACCCACCAGTTGCCGGGCCGTGAGGCCCGGTTTGCTGAAGTGGAGATGATTTCCCGGCTGGGCGGGGCCGAAACGCCGACGGATCTTTCGCTGGGGACGGTTGATGGCCCGGAACTGGCCTTGATGACGCAAAACCCGGATCGCCCATCGTTCATTCAGTGCATTGATGTGCCATGCGCCGGTGGGAAAGAGCCGCACACGGTCCGGCGCAAATGTGCTGGTGTCGCTCACCACCGAAGCCGCCTCCGGCAGGAGGGAGAGCACGGTCAGGGTTTCTCCCTTGGGAAGTTTGGGAACCCGCCAAGCGCCGGAGGTCGCACAGCCGCCCAAGAGGAGAAAGACCGCGAGAAGCACCCCCGGACGCACAAGCGGCCCGGCCCCGGTCGATTCCCCGGATGATTGGATTCTGGCCATTTCCTGACTCAACTCCCTCTCCCTCTTCTTTGCATTAAGATCACAAATCCGGAACCGGATTCTCCGCCCCGGGATCCCGGTTGACTCCCCTCCCATCTCCCACGCCAGTGCAACGCACTCCCGCCTGGGGGTCCCGGAAGGACCCTCGGCGAGCCCGTCCCCCGATTCCTAGCGCGAGGCCCGCTCGATGAAGTGCCCGATGTGTGCCTGGAGAAGTGGCAGTGCCTTCGGATTGAGGTACAGCATGTGACCGGAGGGGTAATAGCGGAACTCGATCCGCCGCAACACGGCCGGGGGAAGCCCCATGTGGTGGACCGTGTAGAGCGTCGCGAAGAACGGGGTCGCCATGTCGAAGTAGCCGTTGTTGAAGAGCACCCGGAGTCCCGGATCATTGAGCATGGCCCGTGCCAGGGCCGGGGCCACATTGGTGTAGAACTGGCCTCCTCCCGTGAGTGACTCGACGGGCGGCGTGTAGGTCCAGCGCCAGGCTGCATTGACCTTGAAGTCGAGCTGGCGATAGTGGAGGTGACTCACGTAATCGAGCCTGGTTTCCAGGTAGTTGTTGAAGCTCGCCGTAAGCGCGCCCATGATCGCGCTCGTGGCAGCTCCGGCACTGGTCGTCCCCGGGATCGGGAGCAGGGGCTCGAGTTCCGGCATGCTGAAGCGGCCGTCGAAGCGGCCGACCGTCCGCTTGACCCGGCCGAGCAGGCGCTTCTGGAAGACGGGCAGGGAGATGCGGAGATCCGCCTGGCGCCACAGGTGGGCGGGCAGCCCCGTATCGCGGGCCAGGACAGTGGCCAGCTGGTCGAGCCGGGCCGGCGGCAGCGTGGAACCCTGGAAGAGGGCTTCGGCGTAGGGACCTTCGGCAAAGTGCTCGACCTCGTGCACCCAGGCCATGAGGTTTTTCGGTTCGGGGTGGAGGCGGTGGTGATACCAGGCCACCGCCGCATAGGAGGGAAGATAGAAGATGTAGGGAAGATCGTTTCCCGGTGCGAAGGCCACAGTCGGGAAGTCGAGCACCGTCGAGCACATGATCACGCCATTAAGGTCAATGCCGTGGCGGGCGAGGTCGTCCGCGAGCACGGCCGAGCGGGTCGTGCCATAACTTTCACCGAGCAGGAACTTGGGCGAATTCCAGCGCCGGGCCCGGGTCAGGTATTCGGCGATGAACCCACGGAAGGCGCGGGCATCGGCGTTGATGCCGTAGAACATCCGGGGCGATCCCGCCGGATGGAGGATGCGGCTCAGTCCGGTACCCACCGCATCCACGAAGACGAGGTCCGTGGCCCCGAGGAGCGTATCGGGGTTGGGCACAATCCGGTAGGGCGGTCGCGTGCCGTGGACGGATCCCGGATGCGGCCAGACGATCCGGCGGGGACCGAAGCCCCCGAAATCGACCAGGACCGAGGCCCCGCCCGGCCCCCCGTTGTAGGCAAAGGTGATCGGTCGGCGGGATTCATCACGGACCCCGTCTTTCCGGTAGGCGATGTAGAACATGCGGGCCGTGGGCTGACCGGCCGGGTTGCGGAGGACGAGGAAGCCCGCGGTCGCCGTATAGCGGATCTTCCGCCCATCGACCGTCACGGCGTGCCGGGTTGCGACACTCCGGGCGTGAAGGGGCGGCGACAGGGGAGGTGGCGGCGGCGGAGGGGCGGCCCAAGTCACCGGGATGCCCGGGCCAAAAACCGCGAGGATCAAAACCGGGAGGAACCTGCGGGCATTTTTCGGGGGCATCGGGTAGCTCCAAAGCGTCTCGGGCCACTCTAGCATGAACCCGGAGGGGGAAACGGGCCTCGGCCCTTTTCCAGGAATTGCTCGAGCAGGTCGGCTGGGAGGGGGCGACTCACGAGATAACCCTGGGCAATGTCGCATCCCAGCTCACCCAGGAGGGTCAGCTGGGCCACGGTCTCGACGCCTTCGGCAATGACCCGGAGATTCAGGCTATGTGCGAGGGAAATGCTGCTCCGGGTCAGCGCCAGCGAAGCCTGATCCTCGATGATCCGCTGGATGAACGACAGGTCGATCTTGAGCACATCCAGTGGCATCTGCTGCAGGTAGAGCAGCGAGGAATAGCCGGTGCCGAAATCGTCGAGATAGATCTTGAACCCGAGCGCCCGAAGCTTTCCGAGCGCTGTTGCGGCCCTCGAAAAATCACGAACCGCAGCGGTTTCCGTGAGCTCGATCGCCACGGGACATTTGTCGAGGTCGATGCCGCTCTCCCCGAGGTGTTTCTTGATATTCTCGACGATGTGCCGATCCGCGAGTTCACGGGCGGAGAGGTTGACACTCACGGTTCCCGGCGAGTGGCCACGGTCATTCCAGGCACGAGCCTGCCTGAGGACGGAACGGAAAACCCACGCCCCGATCTCGCTGATATAACCGGTCTGCTCGGCAATCGGAATGAACTCGCCCGGCGAAACCGGCCCCAGGCCGGGAGGGTGCCAGCGCAAGAGCGCCTCGGCACCGGCCACCTTCCCGGTCCTGATGTCCACGTAAGGCTGATAGAGGAGGGTCAGTTCCCTTTTTTCCAGCGCCTGATGGAGGGCCTGCCCGATCCCGTGACGGCGGGCCTCTCGGAGATCCGCCTGATGGGAAAAAAACTGGAATTTTCGCTCCGTCGTCCGTTCCAGCGTATGCACCGCAATTTCGGCGTTCCGGACCAGAGTCTCCGCATCCATGCCCGGCTCATGCCGGGCGGCGCCGATGAACGCGGTCAGGCGGTGCCGGATATCTTGGGCCACGACCTCACGAGGGAAATCCCGGAGGAGGCGGACGGCGACGGCTTCCGGATCGACCGGCTCCCGACTCCCGGCAAGCAGGGCAATGCCCAGGGTATGCCGGTCGAGCCGGCTCACCACATCGCCCTCGCGCAATCGCTCGACGAGGCGGGGCGCGAGCTCGCGCAGGATTTCCTCGGCCTGGTGCCACCCGTAACGGTCGATGATCTCATCCAGTTCCGGGATTTCCACGGCCAGAACCGATGCTTCCCCTCCTCCCCGAGCGAAAACCCGGAGGGCCCGGTCGAGCAGGTCGACAAAATATCCCCGGTTCGGCAGACCGGTCGACGGATCATGATGGGCCAGATGGTCGCGTTGGGCTCCGGTCTCGATGATCTCAAGGCCGAGCGCGATATCCACCGCCACCTCCTTGAAGAGACGGACTTCCTCCTCATCGAAGGATCCGGATTTTTCGGCATAGATCGTGAAACTTCCGGTCACCCGTCCAGCCACGGACAGCGGAAAGGTCGCAACGGCATGACATCCGGCTGCGAGAAGGACATCCCGCCACGGCGTCATCCGCGGATCCGTGGCCACGTCATGGCAGATACTGGGCAGGCCCGACCGCAGGGCCGATCCCAGGGTTCCCCCGCCTTGCGGGAGAGCGGCATCCCTGGAAACCAGCATTTTGTCGAGCAGTTCCCGGTCCATGCCGGCATGGGCCCCGATCGTGACCTGGTTACTACCTTGAGCCACAACACCGATCCAAGCCACGGGGTGTCCTCCGTGCTCCACGGCAATCCGGCAGGCTTCCTCAAAAAGGGCGTGACGGTTGCGGATCCTCAGGATTGCGCCGTTGGTGGCACTCAGCACCCGGTAGATCCGGTTCAGCCGCCTGACCCGTTCGACCTGACTCTCCAGATCATGGGTATTCGTCTCAAGGAGTCCAGCCATCCGGTCAAAGCTCGTTCCCAAACTGGCCAGTTCATCGCGCCCCCCCAGCCGGGCGCGTGCCGTGAGATCTCCCGCACCGAACCGGTCGGCCGCCGTGACTAATGCCCTCACCCGCCGGACGATGAGCCGGTCGCCGGCCAGCCAGGCGATGGCCAGGAGCAATCCGGCAGCCACGCCCAGCATGATGAGGTTGGTGGCCAGGATCCGCCGGCCCTGCGCAAAAACCTCGGCCTCCGGAATCCCGACGATCACGTAGGGGTCAAGCCCCACACCGGTCACATTTTCCCGGTAGACGGCAACGATCTGGCGGACACCATCGATCCCTCGACCGACGGTCACGAGCCGACGCCGGGATCCCAGGCGCCGAACCAGGCGGGCCAGCGCGGGACTGGTCCGGCCGAGCCAGGCCTGGGGCTGGGGATAGCGGGCAATGATGGTCCCGTGGTCGAGAACGGTCAGGGTCGACCGGGGGGGCAACCGGGCCCGGGCGGCCAGATCGTCGAGCCAGCTCAGACGCAACGACGCATAGACGACACTGCGAACGGACCGACCCGCGGTGATGATCGGGGTGGCGAAGACCACCATGGGGGTGTGGATCACCCGGCCGACTTGAAAGGAGCCCACCACATGCCGCCTGCCCTGGATCGCTGCCTTGAAATAAGGACGGTCCCCGAGATAGACCCGGCTCTTTAACGGAACTGCACTGCAGTGGAGATCACCCCTCCGGTCGATCACGCCGATATTGGCAAGAGACGGGTTCCGGGCCAGGATCCGGGCGAGGAAACGGTGGCAGATCAGGGGAGATCCGGAGCGGACCGTGGGAACCAGGGCCAGCGTCGCGGTGAGGTTCCGGGTGAGCTCGATGACCTGTGCATAGCTCGCGGAGACGGTTCCGGCCAGAGACAAGGTTTCACGATGCGCCTCATGGATCGCCTCGACCCGGTTTTCCTCCCTGGAATGGATGATCACGGCCACGGCCGGCATCACGGCCAAAAGCACAAGGATCATCAATCGCGCCCGCAGGCTCTTCATGGCGGGACGACGGCCTGGCACCACCGGAAACCCGGGTCCCCTGCGATCAAAAGCGGGCTCGCACCCCGTGCCCGAACCGGGGTTCGATCACCTGGAATCAGGGTCTTGAGCCCCGAGGGACGGATGCTCACAGAGGCGCAACCGGCGGGGGGAGAAGGCTCTGGATCCCGGTGAGGTTCCTGAGAGTTTTCGCAGGCATCTCTCGTCCCTTGCTGGCCAGTTTCAAAAATAACCTTTTGGATCAGGAGACGTCAAGCTGGGATTGCCTGCCGGTTCCGGAATCAGGTCCGGAGCAGGACAGGAAGAGATCCAGCGCCAGCGCACGTCACCCCGTTGTGCCCACAGGACCATCCATGTTCACTTCCCGGGCGGGTCGGGAGTGTTAGGATGAATCCAGTCAATTGAGGATGTGGGCACAGCTGTGAGCGGATGCACTCCCCGGGCTGGCACTCCGCCACCCCCACCGGTACACCACCCCGGGTGGGGGGCGTGCACGCTGGTCGCTCTCCTCCTCTGTACGTCCCCGGTCCGGGCCGACATCCTCACCCGGGCGAGAATGCTGGTTCATGATGGCTACGGGCATCGCGCCCGCGCACTCATCAGGCCCCGCCTGGTCCCGGGCCCTGCCGGGGGGACACTGCTCCGGCTCGACGCAGAGGCCCTCTTCCAGGACCACCACTTCCGCCGGGCCTACCGGGATGCCAAGACCCTGGTCCGGGAGGAGCCCCATGACGCGAAGGACTGGCTTTTTTACGCCGCCGCTCTCCTGGCAAAAAGCGCGAAGGGGGGATTTTTCTCCCTCCTCGACAACGCCAAGCGCATGCACCGGGCTCTCGAGCGGGCGGTCCACCTGGATCCCCGCGATCTCGGGGCGCGGTTTTCGCTCCTGGAGTATGACTCCGATGCCCCGGGGTTTCTGGGTGGCAGCGCACACGAGGCCCGGATCGAACTCCAGGCCATCGGGCGGGAGAACCCAGCCTATGGTCAGATGGCCCAGGCCGAGCTGGCCTGGGGAAAGGGCCACCGGTCGGTCGCCTGGTTGGAACTCCAGCGTGTGGTGGCCGGAAGACAGGTCCCCCACCGAGCCCCCCAGCTGCTCGCGCGTTACGCACTTGCCATTGCCATCCGCGACCGGAAGAAAAGAAAACCCGGAACCGTGATCCGGGCCGCCTTCCGGACGGCGTGGACCGAAACGCGACCGCTCGCCATCCGCAACCGGCCGCGGAGGCTCATCGACTTCTACCACCTGGGACTGATTTCAGCCCTCTCGGGGTCCCGTCGACAGGAAGGGATCGGTTTCCTCCGCAACTATCTCGCCGCAAAGATTCCGGATCCCGATCCGCCCAAGGCCTGGGCCGACTACCGCCTGGGTGAGATCGAAGCCGCCCTGGGGCATTCCAGCCATGCCCGTGGGGAATACCGGAACGCCCTGGCCGGTGCCGACCGGATGCCCCCTTTCCTGAAACCCAAACGGCTGATTCTGCGGGTCAGGCGGGCGCTCAAGAACCTCCCGCGTCCGCCGGCCCGGCCGACTGGATCGGGCCCTCCCCCGCCGGAACCAACCCCCAACGCTCCATGATCCGGTAGGGAGGACCCGGGCGGGAGCAGGCCATGCAGAAGTCCGTGACCGGCCAGTCGATGGGTTCGATCAGGCAGCCCTCCCGGGCCGGGGGTCGCGAGAGGCGGGCGATCGTGAGGTGGGGGACGAAGGCGGAGGGGGCCGGAACCGGGACCGCGGCTCTCTCGAGTCCGTCCCGGAGCCGGCCCACCAGTCCGGTCAGTGCCTCCGGCACGCGGGACGCAGCCAACCAGAGGGTTTTCGAGCGGGGGAAAGACCCGAAGCGGTCCAGACGGAGCGTGAAGCCAAAACCGGTGAGCCCCTGGGCCACGGAGATGGCCTCTCTCCTTTCCCCGTCCGGGAGCGCGCCCAGGAAGACGAGGGTGAGGTGAAGGTCTCCTGCACTCGGGGTTCTCCGTACCCGGGCTCCCATCGGCTCCGTCCAGGACGGGATCCGATCGTGGATGGCCCGCGCCCGGATGGCAGCCGGCCAAAGCGCAAAGAAATAGTTCGGCTCCGATTTCACGAGCATCCTCCCCCAGGGTACCTCGGGTCGACCCCTTCCCGCGGGAAGAAAACCCATCACGGGCTCTGGACGAGTGATTGCGGGAACGTCTGTCAGGCGCGCCCGCAGGAACGGGAGGGGCAGACCGTCGCCCGTCCCTCCCCCGCACGGTGGGCAAGATCCCCCACCTCCCTTCCATCCCCAGCGGAAGAAAGAACCCGGGCAACGCCTCTCAGGTCCGCACTTTCCTCCGCATCCGCACCAGGAACAGTCCAAAAGTCAGCAGCAGAAGATCGGGTAAACCAAGCCCCCCACTTCCCGAACTTGACGGAGGAGAACTTCCGGAACCCACTGTGACCTGGCTCAGCGCCGTGCCGTTCGTGCTCACCGGATCCTCCTGGTTGCTCGTGACCCCCGCCGCATCGAACCACGTTCCCGCAGTCTCCGCCTCGAGAGTAAAGCTGGGTTGCCAATGAGCACCGGGCAAAAGACCCGCCAGCGTGCAGCTCACGCTCTGTCCGCTCATCACGCAACTGCCACCATCGGGATTATCGCCAACTGCCTTGAGCCCTCCCGGCACCGCCTCGGTGAGCACAACCCCGGTCGCCGTGACGGACGGATCGGTATTGGTCACGACAGCACCCAGCGTCACGTCATTGCCGGGCATCACACTCGCCGGGGTCGCAGTGAGCGCCAGACCCAGATCCACCTCCGGAATCTGGTAGAAATACGCCTCGCCCGCATTTGAGAAGCCGCCGACGGTGGTCTGCAATGCGCCGATGAAAAGAACCCGGCCATTGGCCGAGAGAGCCACGCCACTGTCCCCGAAGAGGTCGTAACTGGTTGCAGCAGGGTCCTGAAACACCTGGGCCAGGGTCCAGTTTCCAGTCGCATCCGACGTGTAGAGAAAAGCTTCCCCCGCATCAAACTGGCCGTTGACTGCGGCATCGGAGCCGACCAGGACGCTCGTGCCTTCCTCCGAGATGGCCACAGGGAACCCAAAATCATCGTTTGCCACATCCGTGGGATCGGGCAGGCTCGCCACGAGCTTCCACGTGTTGCCGGATTCGGCATAGATATAGGCCATGCCCGCATCCTTCTGGCCATTGACCGTAGTACCCTCTGCGGCAATGATGGCCACCTTGCCGTCGTACGAGAGTGCAAGGCAGGTGTACCCGAACTCATCAAGCGCCGTGGCCGCCGGATCATCGAACTCATGGGATTCGACCCAGGTGCCGTTCGAGGTCAACGTATAGAGATAGGCCTTGCCGGCACCGGCCTGTCCGCTGACCGCGGCATCCGAACCGACCAGGACGTTCGAGCCGTTGCCCGAGATGGAGAGCACCGCGCCGAAATCGTCATACTTGGCGTCGTCCGGATCCGGAATCGCCGCAACCTGCTTCCAGGAACCGCTCGCATCGCTGTAAAGATAGACCTCCCCGGCTTCGGCGTGGCCATTGACCGTCGTGTGCCACGCCGCGATCCCGGCGGTTTGCCCATCACTGGAAAGCGACACATCGCATACACTGAACTGATCGCCCGCAGTTGCCTTGGGATCCACAAAGACATGGGATTCGACCCAGGTGCCGTTCGGGGCCAGCGTATAGAGATAGGCCTTCCCGGCATCGGCCTGCCCGTTGACCGCAGCCTGAGAACCCACGAGGGCCATGGTCCCGTTTCCGTTCAGGGCCAGATCGTAACCAAAGTCATCCGATGCCGCATCATCCGGATCGCTGATCCCCTGGACCGGGGTCCAGTGGCCACTGGCATCACTGTAGATGTAGGCCTTGCCGGCATCATTTGCGGTTCCCACGGTGGCGTACGGTGCCGCCACGAGGGCCGTCTCCCCGTCCGCGGACAGTACGGTACCGCTGTTGCAACCGTTCCCGAAGGTGTCGTTCGCGGCGGGTACCGGCTCGGTCACGGCCGTGACATCGCTGAAAATCCCGTTGCCCGCGCTCGCGCTCGCAGCCGGGCCCAGGGACGCAAAAAGAAGTGTCCCGGCCCACAGGATCCCTGCCGCAACAATCCGCCGCCGCCGTGTTTTTCCGGAACCTGAAGCTTGATGCCAGATACTGGATTTAGCCACCGGAACCCCCTGGCATCTCATGATGCCTTTAGTAGTTGTGACGGTTGCCCCCGCAGTTGTTGGTCGTAATCAAGGTCACTTGCGGGAGCCCATCGGGCGGATGTTATGCCCCCCCCGCCAGCCTGTCAACAGCCGTTTGGAAGGCCGCCCGACACCGCCCGACACTGACGCAAAGCAGTCATGTCCCCCTTTCAGCCAAAGGGGGACATTTTAGAAATGCCCGAAGGGGACATGACTGTTTTGCGCTAACACCCGGGCGGGTAGCTGTCGGATCCCGTGCCCACAGGGGTACCGTCGTCCGGAGGGGAAATATGGCGCCAATCGAAATCGACCGCTGGACCCGCAACCCCCCGATCTGGGCGAGTGCGGGCCACGTTTCAGAACTTACCCCGTGTGAGACGGGCGGGTGCCGCTCTTCTTGGGCAGTCGCGCCGAGTATCCCTGTCGGGCCAGGAGAGCCACGGCCTTCTTGTCGAAAGACACGAATGTGTCTCCCCCCCCACGTAGGCCTTCCTCGGCGATGACGGCATCCGCGAAATCGCCACCGTCCTCCAACATTTTCAATCCCGCCTCGATCAGCTCGTCATCCGCATGGACGTTTTCAGTCACGAGGAGTGTACGGATCGCGGATGCGATATCGGCGGCTGCCAGCCCGTGGACCCGATGCAGCACCCACACGAACTCGCAGAGGCATGGCAGGGACAGCACGATGACCGAGGCGTCCTTCAGCACCTGGTCCGCGGCGCGCGCCTGCTTGGGGTCGTCGCGCACGACGGCACGAACCAGAACATTTGTGTCGGGGGTGATCCTCATTTTTCGCCCGCCCAACCGCGTGTCGCCGCTTCGTTGATCTCCTCGATCGTGGCAACTCTCCGGGTCTTGCCTGCAAGCAGGCCGAGAAAGGCGTCAATACGCCCGGTCGGCCGAACCGCCCGCACCCGCAGTTCGCCACCCGGCAACTTGTAGAAAGCGATCCGCCCACCGGGCTTGACGCCCAGGTGGTGCAGCAGGTCCCGCTTGAGAGTGACCTGGCCTTTGGCGGTAACCGTTTGGGGAGTCATGGGAATGGCCTCGGGATGGATCCGGAGTGTAATGCATATATGCCTTACATTGCAAGGCATAATTACCTTACCGAAAAACCCCGCTCACACGGCACTCCAAGGGTGAGCCTGACCCGGGCATGGCTTTCCAACAGGAAGCACGGAGGGCGGATTCACTCACAGCAGCCCGCTCACAGCCTTCCCGCGCTCGTTTCCCGGTCAGATCCTCCTGGGGGTCAGAGCTCCCCGAGCCCGTCGAGGAGACCCTCCAGAGCCGCCTGGACCGCCTGGCCTCGCACGGCTGCACGATCGCCCGGAAAATCGAAACGGCGGATGCGGGGCCAGCCGGGTCCCGGCTGCCTCCGGTCCCAGCCGATGTAAACCCGCCCCACAGGATCACCGGAAGGTCCCGCATACCCGCTCACGGCCATCATCCAGTCGGCCGGTGTGCGATCGCGCAATCCGCAAAGCAAGGCCCGGACCGCGTGCCACGACACCGCGCCCTCCCGTTCCAGGATTTCCGGCGCAAGGCCGAGCCAGTCCCGTTTCGCGGTATCGGCATAGGTGACGAACCCTCCGAGAAACCACCGCGAGGCACCCGCAACGGCCGTGAGCCGCCCGGCCAGACCCCCGCCCGTGAGCGATTCGGCGACGACCAGCCATTCGCCGCGGCCCAAGAGCCATTGCGCAATGGCTTCCACGACCGGGTCCGCCGGTTGTGCAGTGGGAATCGCCGCCTCTTCCATCCTCAGTCCTCCGAATCTCAATCTTCACCGACTTCGGCCATCTTTGCCGGATTCGCCCAGGATCCAGCCCCGGCATGGTTTATGATGCACGAAGGAACCGCCGGACGGTCTCCCCCGCTCCTTATGCCCAACTCGAACGACAACCACACCCCGCTCATGCGGCAATACCTCGCGGTCAAATCCGGGCATCCGGACCGGCTCGTCTTTTTCCGCATGGGCGATTTCTACGAGCTGTTCTACGACGACGCACGCCTGGGATCCCGGCTCCTCAACATCGTCCTGACCGAGCGTGGCACCTCGGCCGGTGCCCCGATCCCCATGGCCGGGGTACCGGTCCATGCGCTCGAGGGGCATCTCGCGAAACTTTTGGGCCTCGGGCACTCCGCCGTCATCTGCGACCAGGTTGGAGAAGCCGACGGGATGGGCCTCATCGAGCGACGCGTGACCCGTATCGTGACCCCGGGCACACTCATCGAGCCCCAACTCCTCGACGCCAAGCGCAGCAACTGGATCGTATCCCTCACAGGAGGCCCCGAGGGGTTCGCTCTGGCAGCGCTCGAACCCTCGACTGGCGACTTCCAAGTCTTGGAAAGCACCGAACCCTACGAAATTCTGGCGGAGCTCGGGCGGCTCGCGCCCGCGGAGGCCATCCTCCCGGAGGCCAGCGGGCTCGTGGAAGACTTCGCCCAGGCGCTTCCCGTCGCCCGGAGGCTGATCCCCCCCTGGCATTTCGAGATCCCCTCTGCCCGTCGCTCGCTCCTTGCGCAGTTCGGAACCCCGGATCTCACCCCCTTCGGGTGCGAGGACCGACCCCGGGCCATCTCGGCCGCCGGCGCGCTTCTCGTCTACGTCCAGTCGACCCTGGGGGGAAGACTGCCCCAGATCTTGTCGCTCAACCGGAAAACGACGGACGACTGTCTCGTCCTCGATCCCGAGACCCTCCGTCACCTCGACCTCGAGACCCGCCCGCGGGAGGGACGAGGGGGCGGACTGATCAGCCTCCTCGACTCGACCCAAACCCCCATGGGATCGCGCCTGCTCCGTACCTGGCTCTTGCGACCCCTTCGGGATACCGGTGCGGTCCGGGAACGTCATGAGGCTGTCTCCGAGCTCCTCGAGAACGGAAATCTAAAGGAACTCGCCGCCCTCCTCGCGGGCATCCAGGACCTCGAGCGGCTGGGCACCCGCCTGGCCCTGGGCTCGATCCGCCCGCGTGAGCTCTGGACGCTTGCCCGCTCCCTCAGGGTGCTGCCCCATCTCCAGGCCCGGATCGGATCCCTCGCCTCCCCACGCTGGACAGCACTCACAAGCCGGCTTGCCCCGCACGACGAGTGGGTCCTCACCATCGAGCGCACACTTGATCCGGAGCCCCCGGCCCTGGTGCGGGAGGGCGGCGTCATCCGCGCGGGCTTCGATGCCACCCTCGACGAGCTCCGGAAGACCGGCGGGGACACGGGTGCCGCCCTTGCCCGCTTCGAGGTCGAGGAACGGGAACGGACCGGGATTCCCGGCCTGCGCGTGGGTTTCCACCGGGTGCATGGCTACTACCTGGAACTCACGCGGGGACAGGCCGAACGGGCTCCCGCCCACTACGAGCGGCGCCAGACCCTGAAGGGAGCCGAGCGCTTCACCACACAGGCCCTCCGCGCCTTCGAGGATCGCGTCCTCTCCGCGGAATCCCGTGCCCTCGCCCGCGAGCGTGAACTCTACGAAGCGCTCGTCGCCGATCTCGCAAGATCCGCGCCCCGTCTTGCCGCCACGGCCCGGGCCGTGGCCGAGATCGACGTCCTCTCGGGTTTCGCCGAACGGGCCCGGACCCTGGGCTTCACCCGGCCCACGCTCACCGACGAGCCCAGGCTCTCCATCCGCGGCGGTCGCCACCCGGTCGTCGAGGAGGCGGCCCGTCCGGAACCCTTCGTCCCGAACGACCTCGAGCTCAACCCCGCCCGCCGTCTCCTCATCCTCACAGGGCCCAACATGGGGGGCAAGAGCACCTACATGCGCCAGACCGCACTCGCCGTGATCCTGGCCTATGCCGGCTCCTTCGTCCCGGCCGAGTCCTTCATCGTGGGCCCCGTCGACCGCATCTTCACGCGCATCGGGGCGAACGACGATCTCGTGCGCGGCCGCTCGACCTTCATGGTCGAGATGATCGAGACGGCATCGATCCTCAACCAGGCCACGGGGAAAAGCCTGGTGCTCCTGGACGAGGTGGGACGGGGCACCGGAACCCACGACGGCATCGCGCTCGCCTGGGCCACCGCCCACTACCTGTGCCGGACGGTGGGCGCCTTTTGCCTCTTTGCAACCCACTACTTCGAACTCACGCTCCTGCCCGAGCATCTGCCCGAGGCCGCGAACATCCACGTCCTGGCCCGCGAGCACCGGGGGCAGCTCCTCTTCCTGCACCGGGTCGAGGAGGGCCCTGCCGGAGAGAGCTACGGACTCCAGGTGGCATCGCTCGCGGGAGTGCCGGCTGCCGTGATCCGGAGCGCGCAGGCCAAGCTCGCCGAGCTCGAGACGCCCCTCCGTCCACCGGCCACCACCCCCGGCAGCCAGTCCCCCCTCTTTTCCGCACCGCCCGAAAGCCCGGAACAGGCCCTCAGGGATGCCCTCCGGGCCATCGATCCGGAGAGCCTGACCCCGATCGAGGCCCTGAACCTCCTCGTCCGCTGGCATGGGCAGTGGGCCGCCTCCCCGCCGGACCCCACACGATGAAGGCCCCCCTCCCCACGGCCCGGCCGGCGCCCGATCCCGGAACCCGCTTTTCGAAGGGCGGACTCCGGGTGATGGGACTCCGCGGGACCGGACTCGCGCTCGCGTTCGGGTTGAACATCCTCCTCGCGCGGCTGCTCGGCCTCCCGCGCTACGGCGAATACGTGTTTCTCACCGTGCTTGCCGCCTTCGTGGCCGTTCCCGCCCGCGCCGGCCTGGACGTTGCCGTGATGCGTTTCCTGCCTGAATACCGCTCGGCTGGTACCGGCCGGCTCGCGCGCCGGCTCCTCATCCGGGCGAACGGACTCGTGGGCAGCCTGGGTCTCGCCATCGCCCTCCTCACCCTGGCCGCCCTGGCCCTCCTCTCACCGCACCGGGCCATGGCGGAGAGCCTGGCCTGGCTCCTCGCGCTCGTTCCCCTGACCGCGCTTTCCAGCCTGAACCAGGGCATCCTCCAGGGACTGGGCCAGCCGGCCCGAGCGCTCTGGGCCGAATACCTGGTGCGGCCGCTCGCGGCCGCGGCGGTGCTCCTGGTCCTCCTCGACACCACCCATCGCGTGTCCCTCACGGTCAGCCAGGGACTCTCGGCCATCACGCTCGGGGTCGGTTGCGGGGTCCTGGTCCAGTGGCTCCTGATCCGCCGGGCAGCCGCCGGACTTCCGGAGGAACCCGGGGAGCCGGCCACCCCGTGGCGGATCTGGCTCGGCGTGGCCGGGCCGCTCCTCGGGATGGGATTCCTCAACATGGTGAGCACACGCAGCGATCTCCTGCTCCTCGGGATCCTGGGGAACCGGAGCTCCGAGGGGTATTACCAGCCGGCGGTGCGCCTGGCCGGGTTCGTGTCCTTCGGGCTCACGGCACTGAACGGGGTCGTGGCCCCCCTGATCGCGGAACTGTATGCCCAAAAGCGCCTCCCCGAACTCCGGCAGGTGGTCAATCGCACGATCCGGTGGGGAAGCGCCTTTGGCCTCGTCGTGGCCCTGATTTTCGGGCTGGACGGCCGGTTTGTCCTGCACCTCTTCGGACCCGGCTTCGCGGCGGGAGAGAGGCCGCTTCTGGTCCTGCTCGCCGGCCAGATCATCAATGTATCGGTCGGTCCTGTGGGTTATTTCCTGGCCATGACCGGGTCGCACCAGGCCGCGTTCTGGATCCTGCTCACGGGCGCCTTCTTCGAGGTGGCCACCGCCCTCCTCGCGATCCCGCTCTGGGGTGCACTCGGCGCCGCGGTGGCTGCCTCCCTCGCCTTGGCCGGATGGAACCTCGCGATGGTCGGCTACCTGCGACATCGCCACGGCTTCTGGATCCTCCCCTTCTACGGCATCCCCCGCTCTCCGCATGCTGCCTGACTTCTTCATCATCGGAGCACCCAAGGCCGGCACGACCGCGCTGGCCACCTATCTCGCCGAACGGCCCGACATCTTCATGTGCGAGCCCAAGGAACCCCAATACTTCACCTTCGACTTTCCCGGCCACCGGGGGGTCCACCGCCAAGACGAGTACGAGGCGCTCTTCGACCCGGCCGGGCCCCCTGTCCGTGTGCGGGGAGACGCCTCCGTCTGGTACCTCTACTCGCGCCGTGCCATTCCCGAGATCGCCCGTCTCTGCCCGGGTGCACGTCTGCTCGCCCTCCTCCGCCGCCCGGACGAGATGGTGGTCTCGCTCTTCGCCCAGCAGCGCCAGACCGGCATCGAGAGTGCGCCGGATTTCGGCACCGCCTGGCGACTTGAGCACGAGCGCCGGGCGGGATCGGCCATCCCCGCCGGGTGCCGCACACCCGAGTTCCTTTATTACCGCGAGGTGGCCCGTTACGCGGAACAGCTCAAGCGGGTCTTCGCCCACTTTCCAGGCATCCAGGTGAAAATCTTCTTCTACGAAGATCTGTGCGGGGATGCCCGACGGGTCTACAACGAGACACTCGCTTTCCTCGGCCTGGCACCCGACGACCGGTCGGAGTTCCCGGTCGTGAACCCCTATGCCGACGTCCGCTCGCCCCTCTTCCAGTCCGGACTCACCTGGGCACTCGGACACGCCCGGGATTTGAACCGGAGGGTACAGTCCCGGCTGGGAGTCGATCTCCGCAAGATCCGCATCCACCAGCCGGTGATCGAGAGCCTGCAACGGCTCAACCTCAACCTCGAGGCCCCGCGCCCCTTTCTGGATCCCGGGCTGCGCCGGGAGATCATCGAGGCCTACACCCCGGACATCCGGGACCTCATGACCTTGACCGGCCGGAACCTCGCCCACTGGCTTGAGCCGCCCCCCCCATGAACCACAATGCCCCCCGTCCGCTTTCGATCGGCCACGAGCTCGGACACGTCCAGCTGGTCCACCCGGATGTCCTCCACCTGCCGGGGGGATTCGGTGGCTATCCTTACTGGATGGCCTTCACTCCGTATCCCTTCGGTAGCGACCGCGCGGAAAACCCCGTGGTCCGGGCCAGCCGGGAGGGCTACCATTGGGAGCGGCCGGAGGGCGTGACCGATCCTCTGGTTCCAGCCCCGGGCGACCCGGATGTCCACCATGCAGATACCGAACTGGCCTTCGACGGGAGGAGACTCCACCTCCTTTTCATGACGACCCGGAAGAGCACGGGCGAGTCATGGTTCTCGGTCATGGACAGCGAGGATGGGCGCCACTGGTCGGCGGCCCGGATCTTCCAGTCCGGTTGGCAGGAAGTGAGTCCCGCCGTGGTGATTGGTCCGGACGGCATTCGGCTCTGGTCGGTCAGGCGCCTTCGGGATGACCCCACGACCCTGCAGGTGGTTTGCCAGCGGGGACCGGACCTGTTTCATCTCGGACCGGCCGAACCCTGTCTCGTGGGGCTTCCCGGCGAGATGCCCTGGCATCTCGACGTCGTGGCCGTCGATTCGGGTTACGAGGCGCTCCTGGCCGCCTTCCCGCTGGGAAGCAACAACTCCCGGACCCGGCTCTTCGCCCTGGCCTCGGCAGACGGTCGAACCTTCCATCCGATCCCGCCGGTCCCCCTGCTTGGCCCAACCCGCCTGGGCTGGGACAACCGCATGATCTACCGGAGCACCTTCCTCAAGGACTCCCCCGGGCATTACCGGATCTGGTATTCGGCCGCCTCCTGGCGCTGGCGTTTCGGACTGGGCTATCTCGAGGGCCCGATCGGGAAGCTTGCCCCCACCGACCGGGCGGAAACAATCCGACCGCCCTTCTGGTCCGACCTCGCCCCCGCCTTCCTCCGTCTCGCGCGCGAGGAGATCCATCGACACCTGCCTGAGCGGTGGCTCCGCATGATCCGGCGCCTCACCCGCCGGATCCTGTCCCGGCCATGAACCCGGCCCGGGATCCCCCCTGGCAGGGCAGCCACCTCATCTTCGGAACCCCCCGCTTCGCCGAGATCTTCGCGCGCGAGACCGGCCAGGTCTTGGTCCCCTTCGAGGGCGGCATGGGCTTCCTCTCCCGGCAGCCCATGATCGGCGCCTCGACGTTCAAGGTCTACCATGCATCCGACTCCACGGCTCAAGGCCTCGCCGCGATCACAACCCAGGCCCGGAAAGCGCGCTCCGCCCGTCTCCAGATCATCACCACGGCCCCGCTCGTGAGCCCAGAGCCCTCTCGCTGCCAACCGCTCGAGACGCGGATCCTCGACCTCGGGCCGGGCGAGGAGCAGCTGTGGGAAGCGATCGGTCCGAACACGCGCCGCAAGATCCGCCGCTCGAAACGCGCCGGGGTCACCGCCCACCTCGCAGAGACCGATGCCGACTTCGAGTCGTTCTGGTCGATCTACCGCCGGGTTGCCTCACAGAAGGGCTTCCCCGCCCAGCCGCGCTCCCTGGTCGAGACCCTCTTTCGCGATCCTTCGCTCACGACGCTCATCGTGACACGACGGGCGGGAGTCGTGATCGGCGGCATGTTCTTCTGGACCGAGGCCTACCCGGTCTACTGGATCGGCGGATTCGAACGGATCGCGGAAGCCCCCTACACCGGCAGCCTGACCCTGTGGGAGGCGACCCGGCTGTTCCGGGATCAGGGAGCTGCCTTGCTCGACCTGGGCGGCGCCGATCCCACCCCGGGCCATGGACCAACCGCGTTCAAGGACACTTTCCACGGCGAGGTCCGGATGAGTTACCAGTCAACTCTCACCCTCTCCCCCCTGAAGGGCCGTCTCCTCGACTGGGGCGAGACCCTGATCCGTCTTGGCGGGAGGCACATCCGGCGATGACGGATATCAGCCAGAGCAACCGGAGGCGCTACCAGGCCCCCCCCATGGTCCGCAAATACCGCGGACAGAGCGGACTCTTCCCGGCCGAGGCCAAGATCCTGGCCGACCTGGCCCCCTCGGTGGGAAACCGCCCGGTACTCGACCTCGGCGTGGGCACCGGCCGGACCGCTCCCGATCTCGCGGCCCTGGCCGGCGACTATCTCGGCCTCGACTACGCCCCCCGCATGATCCAAGCCGCCCGCAAGGCCCATCCGGATCTCCGTTTCGAGGTCGGGGATGCACGCGGCCTGGACGCCCTTCCCGCGGACCACTTTGCGCTTGTCCTCTTCTCCTTCAACGGCCTGGACTACATCGACCATGCAGGACGCCTCCGGGCGCTGGCCGGGATCCGGCGCGTGCTGGCCCCCGGCGGTTATTTCGTCTTCTCGAGCCACAATGCCGCCTTCACCGAGCCTCCCCCCTACGCCCGCAGCCGTTTCGTGCCCTCCCCGAACCCTTTGCGCACACTGGTGCGCGCCGCGCACTACCTCATGGGCGGCCTCAACTACCAAAGACTCCGGCATGGGCTCCGCGAGGGGGAAGACTGGAGCCTCAGGGTCGTGGGCGAACGGAATTTCTCCGTCGTGGCCTATCACATCCGGCCGGCATCCCAGCTCGCCCAGCTCGAGGCCGCGGGATTCTCGACCTGCGGCCTCTACTCGTTCTCGGGCGAGCCCCTCCTCCCGGGCCAGCCCGTCTCCACCAAACCGGCCGGGGATCCCGAGCCCTGGATCTACTACGTGGCCCAAAAGCCCGGCCCGGGGAATTCCCCGGCACCGGGTTTTGGCCTACGATAGGCTGTCCCCGGGGAGGAAAACCCATGTCCAGGTCCCGCACCCACCGTCTTCCGGCCTGCCTCCTGACCCTCACCCTCCTCACCGCCCCGGCCGTCCGGGCCGCCGGGTTCGGTGTCTCGGCCGATGCCGGGACCCCCGGGATCGGGGCCGCACTCTGGTTTCCCCTGGCGGGGAGCTTTCTCGACTTCCGGGTCGGTTTCAACACCCTCTCGCTCAACCACGCCTACACGAGCGGTGGCATCCGCTACGATGGCCACGCCGTGCTCCGCAACATGCCCCTCCTCGTCGACTGGTACCCGGTGGGCATGGGCTTCCGGCTGACCGGCGGGGTTGTCTACAACGACAACCAGGCGACCCTCCTCGCCACTCCCCAGAACGGCACCTACACGATCGACGGGACGACCTATCCCGCGAGCCGGGCCGGACCGCTCACGGGCACGCTCACCTATCCCCATCTCGCCCCCTACCTGGGAATCGGGTTCGGGGATCCCTTCTCGGGGATCCTGCCGGTCTTCTTCAGCGTCGACTTCGGTGCCTTCTACCAGCGAAGCGGCACGGTCAGCCTCGTCGATCCCCAGGCCGCCAGCAACCCGAGCCTCGCCGCCGGGATTGCCGCCGAACAGGCGCATCTCGAGGCTTCGATCGGGCGTTACCGCTGGTATCCGGTGGTGAGTCTCGGGCTCGGTTTCAGCTTCTGACCAAGGCGGCCCCGGGGGACCCTACGAGCGCCCCCAGACGTCGTCGAAGCGGACGATGTCATCCTCGCCCAGGTACTCCCCGCTCTGGACCTCGATCAACACCAGGTCCACGAGCCCGGGGTTGGCCAGGCGGTGGCGGCTACCGGCCGGGATATAGGTCGACTCGTCGATCCGGAGCAGGCGCTTCTCGCCGTCCTGCTCGACTTCCGCCGTGCCCGCCACGACGACCCAGTGCTCGCTCCGGTGGTGATGCATCTGGAGCGAGAGGGCATGCCTCGGCCGGACGACCAGGCGCTTGATCTTGAAGCGGGGGCCCTCCTCGAGCACGGTATAGCTCCCCCAGGGGCGGTGGACCTCGCGGTGGCGCAGCGCGGATTCGTGCCCTTTCGCCCGGAGATCGGCGACAACCGCCTTGACCTCGTCGACCCGCTCGCGGTGGGCGACCAGGAGGGCATCTTCCGTGTCGACCACGATGAGGTCACGGACGCCCACGAGGGTGGCCAGACGCTTCGGGCTCTGGACGTAGCAATCCTCGCTCTGGAGCGTCCGGACCTCGCCCGCGGTGCGGTTGCCCAGGGGATCCGGGGCGGTGAGCGCTGCCAAGGCCCCCCAGGAACCCACGTCGCTCCACCCGAAATCCGCAGGGACGACCGCGATCTTCCGCGAACATTCCATCAAGGCATAGTCGATCGAGCGGTCGGGTACCCGGTCAAAGGTTCCCGCATCGAGCAGGACGGGATCCCGGCTCTCCCCGAAACCCGGCGAACATTCCACGGTCTTTCGGACCGCCGCCAGAAGATCGGGGGCATGGGCCGCGAGCTCGGCCAGGAGAACACCGGTCCTCATGCAGAAGATCCCGGCGTTCCAGAGGAAGCGCCCGCTCTGGACGAACTCCCGGGCGAGCGTCTCGGGCGGTTTCTCGACAAAGCGCAGGACCCGGTCGCCTTCGGCCTCAAGGTAGCCGTAGCGGGTCTCGGGCGCATCCGGCCGGATGCCGAAAGTGACGAGCCGGCCGGTCTCCGCAAGCGCGATGGCGGCCTCCACCGCCCGGGCAAAGGCCGCCTCGTCCGCGATGAGATGATCGGCCGGGAGCGCCAGAAGGACAGTCTCCGCGCCGTGCTGGCGTTCGGCCCAGAGGGCGGAGACGGCGAGCGACGGCCCCGTGTTGCGGGAAGACGGTTCCAGGAGAAGGGGAGTGGCGAGCCGGCCCGGGTTCACGGCCTCGTATTCGTCCCGGGTCTTGAAGAGGAGTTCGCGGTGGGTCACGGTCAGCACGGCGGTGACGCCCGGAAGCACGGCGGCCCGCCCGAAGGTTGCCTGGAGCAGGCTCCGTCCCCCCTCCAGCCGGAGGAAGGGCTTCGGATGTTCCGCCCGCGACAGCGGCCACAGCCGCGTTCCGGCACCGCCGGACAGGATCACCGGCAGGAACGGACTTTTTGGTCCCAGGGCTTTTTCATCATTCATCCATCATCTCCGGAAGGTTCCGCCCAATCGTAATCCCGCATGAAGGGGAGAGACATCCAACTCCTCTTTCCGGCACCCCAAACAAGAAGGCCCGGGGCGGACGCCCCGGGCCTTCTCCACCATCCGTTCAGGCCGTGACCGTCCGCCGCTTCAGAAACACGAAGGCCAAAAGCCCGAGGAGGACCCAGGGCCCGAAGCCCCCGCCTCCACCCGTGGTCGGTGCCGGGGAGACCGCCACCGAAAAGGTCGTACTCCCCGTGGCACCCGAAGCCTCCGTGGCCGTGAGCGTCACCGTGCTCGTTCCCGCCACCCCCGTCGTCAGGTTCAAGGTACAGGTCCCCTGACAACCCGAGGACAGGTCGATGAGACCGGGCGGCACCACCGCCGGATTGCTCGACGTCGCGGTCAGGGTCACGGGTTGCGCCGAAAAGACCTCGAAGGAAACCGTCCCGCTCGACTGACCGGACGTGAGCGTAAAGGGTCCGATCGCCCCAAAGGCCGGGGTCCACTGCAAGGTCACCCCTCCAGCGGCCACCCCGTTCGGGTCAGCCGTACAGGTCGCCGGCAAGGTCGCCTCCCAGTAAAAACTCTCGCTCGCCGACAAGTCACCCACCGGCGGCGTCAGGGTATAGCCCCCCGTGGCCGGACTCAGCGCGAAATCCCCACTCGCCGGCTCGGTCGTCACCTTGTAGACCGGCGTGCACCCGGTTGAGTTCTGGACATAGCCGGCCACCGACCCCGTGTAGGGCCCTGCCGGCGCATTGATGAGGATCCCCGTATCTTTGCTGTAAAAGGGTCCCAAATCCGCAACGATCGAATCCACCTCCGCCGGAACACCCGAGAGGGTCGAGACCACCTGGTTGAACTGGGCCGATTGCGGATTTGTATCGATCACATCGCCTGCGCCCGAACCCGCATATGAAGCAAGGTAAAGTTCACCCCCCCCCTGTGCGAATGCGGCCTCATAGGCATAAGGGACGGTCGACAGGAGCTGGAAGGCCCCCGTCTGGGTATTGAGCGCGACCGCGCCGTAACTTGAATTGTCCGTCGGCATGTAGAGCCAGCTTCCCAGCGGATCGAGATAGAGATTACCGGGGCCAAAGGCGCTATAATCCGCCTCGAACTCGTCGAACTGGGTCACCTGGCCGGTTGCCACATCGATCGCCACGACCCCGGTCCCATAGGTTCGTGTCGACGAATCGTAGGGATAACCCGAAAGCCAGACCGTATCCCCGCTCACCACGATACCCGGGTAGGGATATTCGAACGACACATTCGACGGCGAGCCGGCCGGCAGGGCCAGATTCGCCAGGGCCAGTGTGGTCACGGTTCCCGTCTGGGTGTTGATGATCCCGAGCCCGCCGGCGCCGTCTCCACCCTCGTATTCCGTGACATAGACATGCCCTCCGGTGGAGCCAATCGCCAGGTTATAAGGGTAGACTGACCCACCGAGGCCATAGGTTGCCTCGAGCGCCCCCGTCTGCGCGTTGATCGCATAGGCGTCATAGTCTCCATCCGTGATGTAGAGCGTCTTGCCATCCGGGCTGATGACTCCCGCATAGGGGTAGGGATAATAAAGCCCCTCCCCCTTAAGATCGAAGGTCTTGCTCACGGTATCCGTCGCCGTGTCAATGACGGAAATCGTGCTGCTGTCGTAGTTCAGAACGTAGGCGGTCGACTCGTCGGGACTCAGGATTACCTGTTCGGGATCAGAGCCGACCGGGATCTGGCTTCCGAAGACGCCCGTCGTGAGGTTGTAGGGCGTCACATATCCCGGTTGGCCGTTACTCAGGAAAAACGCCTGCTCGGGGGTGACCGTCGCTTGGGCCGGCATGGCCAAGCCCAGAGCCGGCACAGCCAAAAACAGGATGGATAAAAGACGTGCCAGATTCTTCACTTGAGATTCCTCCCCCGCACCTTGAAAACTAGTTCACGTACGGGCCATCTTGGTTAAATTGGTGGGTTTTCCGAACGATATGAACAGAACTGTGATCTGTGGGACGTTTTAACATTGCATATTAATATAGGTGGACATTATCCACAAACTCTTGATACATGTCAAATTATGCGTCATATGCGAATCACATGAAGAGGGCAATGCATCCCTCCGGGAACCCCCTCAATCCCTCCCCATCTCAGCGTGAAATTCCACTCACCACCGGCACAAACCACACCGCATAGCCGGGCGGATGGGCACAGGCGGCGATCATGTCCTCGAAACACTCGACCGTCTCGTCCAGGGGGCGGCCGCTCAACTCCGAAACCAGATGGGCATAACCGTCCCGCCAGGCTTCGAACAGGCGCCGGAGGATCTCGCGGGGGGTCCGGAAACTGTCCACGATCACATAGTTCACGGCGATCCCGGAAAACCCGAGGTCATGGAGCCAGCCTGCCGCATGTCGTCCCGTCTCATAGTCGACCCCGGTCTTTTCCCGGAAGGCCCGCATGTTGGCCTGGAAGAACCCGTCGAGATCGTGGCGGGACGGATGGAAATGAAGCATGCCGTAGTCTTCGGCCAAAAGGTGGATCCGCCCGCCAGGCTTGAGGACGCGCGCGAGTTCGGCCACGGCACGAGCCGGGTGGGGTACTGACTGGAGCACATGGCGGCAGGCGACGAAATCGAAGCTGGCCGCCGGGAAATCCAGCCGGAAGAGATCCCCGACCTCAAAGGTGGCTCCCGGCACCTGCCGCGCACCGAGGGCAGCAATCCGGGCAGGCAGGATATCGACCCCGGTGACCGAAAGATCGGGCCGCTCCGCGAGCAGGCGGAAACTGAACTCTCCGGTCCCGCAGCCGGCATCCAGGACCCGGGCACCCCGCGGCAGGCCGTAGTCTGCGACCAGTCGCGACTCGCCTGGCCAGATTGCCTCCGCCTGGGCGGCGAGGTTGCGCGCCATGGATTCATCTTCCATCTGTTCTTTCTGGGGGTTGGGATGCGCCATGGGAGTGGAGGGCGGGAGGCTCCTCATTATATAGGGGTCAGTGCCACCCCCCTCGCGGGCATTCCGGGCCCGGGCACCGGCCCTCGCTTGCCATGCCTCGGCAAGCCCATCCCCCGGCCACAGGCACCCCCCACCTTGAACCGGTGCCCGGCTTGCCCGGCCACGAGTTCCCAACAACCCCGTCCGCGCACCCTTCAGGATGCGACACGATTCGTCGCATTCAGCGCGCAAACTGGCGTTAGGGGAAGGGGATCACAGCCGGCCCCCCCCGCGCCGCGGGGATGGGCGCGGCCACCTCCTCGTGGGTGATCTCCGGATCATGGGATCCTCGGTCACTTCGGGGCTGGTCTCCTCTTCTGGATGGCCTGGTGGTGCCGGCCGTTCGCACCGCAGGCGGGGCTCGGAGGCGTTCCGAGACTGTCCAGAACACCCGGGCCACCCCAAGGTCCGCCCTTAGCCCTCCCTGCAATCCGTCAAGGACCCGAACAATTCCATAACCTGGCTTTTGAAAGTCTCCCGCTCCCGCATGATCACGGACCGGTACAGATCGAATTCACTTGAATGCTTGTCAAAGTCGGAAAATATGGAGTCGACGACCGGTCTAAACCTGTGCAAATAGCTACTGGTGCTATCGTCAAGCTTGTATTCATCCGGAATGGATATATCCACCTGGTTTTCCGCAGAACCCTGCCTTCCCGTAATGACACAACAACCTGCGATAGCCGCTTCGCGGGGCAACCGGTCTTTCCCGGGATGGTTTCCAAAATCCATGTATATCATGGCGGATTGAAGCAGTTCCCTGACCTGGGACCTGCTCATTTTCTCTATGGCAACGAATGACAGGTCACGATTTCTTGATATCAGCTTCCTGGATTTTCGCCAGCCCTTTTTGGGATTGTATGCAATTATGTTCTTTCTTGTGTCGCGGTTCGCCGTATCGTCATGCTCGGTGTTAAGACAGTCGGACAACATCAGAGCATGGAGACCGTTTGACTCGAGATATTGTTTGGCATAATAGCTTTGCGCGTAGTGCCTGTATGATTCCAGTTTGTGCAATGGCAGCCGGCCATATAACAAGGTTTTGTATCGCATAAACAGATCCCGCAGAAACGACTCGCGACTGCGCTGGTAATAATAATCCACGGACAACCACCACACAGCGGCCTCTGCGTTCCTTATTTTCCTCAATAGACGGGTCAGGACCTCCGGAACAATGACGAGATCGCCTTCCCGGTCTTCAAACGGGACTTGCGGGATCGCATACTCCCTATAAACTTCCGGGCATTCATGTGGCTTGCCAAATGGAAAGTAGGCGATATATGCGTTCTGCCCGATTAGACGTAATTCGTGGACGAACTGGTGCAACAACTCCGGACCACCGGTTACCCCATTCGGACAGACCACGATGATTCGTCTATAACGTGGCATGGCTGGACACCACTTTTATTAAAACCTTTGTCTCCTTGATCGCCGCAGCAACGACTTGATCCCTATTGTAATGCAACGACTCGCCTCCCGCGGCGCAGGGCTGGCCGGACAGGGTTGTTCGTGAAAGGGACGTTCGGGTCCCGGGCAACCAGCAACACAGCGCTCTCGCATTCCTTGAGGCACCCCCCGTCCGGACGCACAGAAGAAAACACGGGTGTCATCATGGAACACTTCACGCCGGCTCCCGTCGCAGGCCGGGCGGCGGCAGGCTCACCACCCATCCACCCGGCTCCGGCCCGAAACGGCCGCGGCCGAAACTCAACCCGGCTATTTGAGGGCCCGAATCATAAGCCAGAGCACCCCGATCACGACCAGCTCCAGGGCGAAGGACCCCACGGTCACCCCGGCGGCCTTGGCGTAGGAGAGTTTCCTCCCATCCGGCCGTCGCTGGATCTGCTGGACGACCCAGCACATGACGGCCAGATTCATCAGCGAGAGCAACGGGGTTCCCACGAACGGCACGTTGCGGAGCAGCCAGCCGATGAGCAGGTCCAGCAGGACGACCGCCGCAAAGCTCACCAGCATGGTGGTGAGTGCCTTGCTGAAGGAAGGCGTGAACTTGAGAAAGATCCGGAAAGACGCCATGAGAAAGAGGGCCCCCAGGACGAGGGTCAGAAAGATGAGACCGATCACCACACCCGGTCCCAGGTTTCCCAGGGCAAACAGATGATTGAGCATGTGGCACCTCCAGAAGTGAGCGGCTGCGGGGCGGCAGGAACCTACGGGCGGGCGGGCGGCCCGGCCCCTCCGGGCCCGCCCGGTTTCGCGGATACGGGGTGGAGCTGGTGCTCCCGCCCAAGCCACCGGATCAGCATGGCCGCGACATCCCCCACGCGGTGTTTGCCGAGGTAGCAGTGGATGTAGATGCGGGTTTCCGGATGACGTTCGATGAAGTGGCGGATCTCGCGAAGTGCCCGGGCATTGAGCGGGCTCGAGGGTGGCTCCGAGCTGTTCATCGGGTAGTCGTAGTCGGCCATGCCGAGTTCCCGGGCCAGGTGGTCCTCGCGTTCGATCAATGATTTCTCATAGATCAAGTGGGGATCCAAAAGCGAGATCACGACCCGGACCCCCCGTTGATGCAGGTTCTCGAACAATCCCTCGTCGGGATAGGGTCCCACGATGAGGTTCGGTGTCACGTGGTGCACGTTGCCCTGGAGGTAATGCAGGGGGAAGAGATAGGGTTCGAAGATCGCGAAGTTGGCGAGGAAGAGGTAGGCGGGCGTCGCAAGGATCACGGCCAAAAGACAAAGGCGCAGGGCAATCCCAAACACCCGGCCGACCAGGCCACGGAGACGACGCAACCCCATCATGGCTCATGACCCGGGGGCGCAGAGTGCCCCTGAATGACCTTCCGGTCCGGATGTCCCCAGTGCGTCTGGGTCACCTGGAAGGTGGCCACCAGTCGTTCGACCGCGAGAACCTGCCGGTAGCCCAGGTACTCAAGAGAGGATAGAAGTGCGATCCGGTAGGAATCGAGGAGGCTCTCGTATTTGTGGATGACGAAGTTGTCGAGGAGGACCGCAGCCGCATTGAGCCACATGCCCCAGAGGATCGAGATGATGAAAAAAAGCAGCGCAAAAATCGGATTCAACATGTGAAAGACGAAGAACAAAGCAAAACCGACATAGCCCACAAACTCGATCAGGGGCCCGAACAGCTCAATGAAGAGGAAGAACGGCATGCCGAGGGTCCCGGCCCGTCCGTAGCGGGGATTGAAAAGCATCGTGCGGTTGTGCCAGATACTGTCCACGAGCGCCCGTTGCCAGCGGTTGCGCTGACGCAGGAGGGAGGGAAAGTTGCCCGGGACCTGGGTCCAGCACACGGGCTCGGGAATGAAATAGACCTTGTATTTGATGTCGTTTTCCACACAATGGCGGTGCAGGCGAAGGACGATGTCCATATCCTCGCCCACGGTCTTCCGGTAGCCCCCGACCGCAAAAAGGAGGTCCTTGCGAAAAATGCCAAAGGCCCCGGAAATGATGAGGAGGCTGCCGTACTCACCGAGGGTGACGCGTCCGGCCATGAAGCCGCGGAGGTATTCGGCGATCTGGATGTTGGCGAGGATGCTCTTGGGCGAGCGGATCTTCCGGACGCGGGAACCCTCGACTTCACAGCCGTTCAGTACCCGGACCGACCCGCCGGCAGCCACGAGCTGCCGGTTGATGAGGAACTGGTGGCCCATGCGCAAGAGCGCGTCCGGATCCAGGATCGAGTCCGCGTCGATGGCGCAGAAGAGCGGGTAGCGGCTGTAGTTGAGGCCGGCGTTCAGGGCATCGGCCTTGCCGCCGTTTTCCTTGTCAACCACCCAGAGTTGGGGGCAGCGTTCAGAGACGTAGACCCCGCGGATCGGCGCCGTTTCGATCTCCCGCCGCTCCGGCCGATCGATCGGCACGAGCCGGAAGGACTCCGTGAGGCGCTCCAGGGTCCCGTCCGTCGACCCGTCGTTCACGACCACGATCTCATAGTGTGGATAGTTGATCTGGGTCGCCGCCATGACCGTATCCACCAGGGTCAGTTGCTCGTTGTAGGCCGGGATCACAATCGTGATGGGCCGGAGGTTGGCCGAACGGGTGAGTGCGAGCAGCCGGTCGAGGTCGGGGGCAGTGTCACTCGATTCACGGAGATGGCGGAAAGCAAAAAACGTGATGTAGGTATAACTTCCGTTGATGACCAGAAACGCGATCAGGATCAGGACCTGGAAAGCCAGCAGGGTATTCGCGATGGTGAGGAGGGAGAGAATCATCGGTATTCCGCGAGCAGGGCAAAGGCCGCCATGTGGCGAACCTCCTCACGCGCGTCCTTTTCGCGCGCGAGAAGTTCTTGATGACCAGCCTCCCCCAGGTTCATGAGGGTCTGCGCAGCCGCATAGCGCACGTTGAAATCCGGCGAGGCCAGCTGATCGCTCACCCGCGGGACGATCCCGGATCCACAGCTCTCGGCACTGCGGATGGCGGCGATGTTGAGCATGAGATCGGTCGACCCGATCTGTTCCTCGATGATCGGATCGCACCGACCCATGCTTTGGAGACTTCTCAGGGTAGCTACCGTGAGCCGGCCACTCTGACGCTCGCGGGCTACCTGGACCAGGAGAGAGCTGAAGCTCACGAGGCGTTCCTTGCCGATGGCCTGGATCAGGGCCAGGGCATGCT
Source organism: Pseudomonadota bacterium (assembly GCA_027320085.1). Taxonomy (GTDB): domain Bacteria; phylum Pseudomonadota; class Gammaproteobacteria; order JAKAQQ01; family JAKAQQ01; genus JAJZIH01. The sequence continues at coordinate 1,887 of DAHVLZ010000004.1, read as the reverse complement.
GCTCGCCGGCACGTCCGGCCTCAAGGCAGGTCTGGAAGACCAGAGAGAGGCGCTCCGGGGCCACGCCCCGTTCCATGAGTGTCCGGATCGCGATTCTAAAGGTCCCCTCGTCGTAGCCAGCGGAGAGGCTCGGCTGCGAGGCGGCCAGCGTGAAGAGGGTCTGAAACTGGAAGGGTTTGGAGAGAAGATGGGCCGCTGAAAACAGACAGATCCCGAAGATCCGCATGTTCTCCTCGGTACGCGCAAATTCGATGAGCGGATCGAAAAGTTCAGGCAGACGGAGATCGCCGATCGCGGTCACCGCCTGGTAGCGCCGGGCCCAGTCCCGTGCCCCGAGTTCCTGGAGCGCGGCCTCGCCCGCACCGCTCGCGCGGATCAGATCAAGGATCCGGGGAGACGCAATGGCATCGGGCCCGAACTTCCGGGTCAACGCCGACCCCAGGGCGGTGGCCGCATCGAGCCCGTTCACGACGGGGAGCCGGACGGTGGGGTCGGCCTCGGAACGGGTCAGGACTCGTTCGAAGCGGGCGATCCGCTCCTGACGGGCGCGGATCCGGCTCAGGATCTCGCGTTTGTGGAGGCCCAGACTGATGAAGAGGGCCACGATCGATGCACCGAATAAGGCGATCACGGTCCATAAGAGCGGAATCACGAGGTAGGGGAACACAGCAGCATCCAGGGTCTGCACCTACCACCTCCGGGTGAGCGAAAGATAGATCCCGCGCCGGTCATACAGTCCCGAGCGATGATCCAGGAAGAGGGCCACATTCAGGGAAAAGCGATGGCTGAGTTCGAAGACCTCGCCGAGCCTTACTCCGTAGCTCGGGGTACGCAGGATCGAGTTCTGCACCACAAGCTCTTCACCAGCCTCACCGGCCGTGAGATAGAGATAGGTCCGGTTGAGTCCCCCATGGAACCACTCGGGAGCCACGAGGATGCTGTACGCCCGGGTTTCGGGGACGTAATAGAGACCGGTCTCGATGTGGAGACCGGTAACGGGGTAGAACCCGACACCACCGAACAGGACATTCGCCACGGCACCGGAAAAAATGAGGTGCCGGATGCTCCCATCAATCGAGATCACACCCAGGCTTTTCGACAGGGCGGCCCCGAAGCTCTCATCCGCGAGGAAGCGGTTATTGGGACTGTAAGCCAGGGAAAGCTCCCCCGCATAGCCCGCCCCGAGAGCGGTGTAAAAGTCGAGCCCAAGGTCCTCTGCCGTCTCGCCGAACCGGTGGTAGCGCTGGGCACTCACGACGAAATTACCGACCGATGACGGAAATCCCGCCCGCAGCCCGAACTGGTTGTCCGCGGGATAGGTGCCGGTCGACTCCGCAACCCCTCCGTCGACGGTGACGAAGTGCCCATAAAGCCGCGTGAGCGTCGAGCCCAATGAGTTGAAGACCGCCGCCCGTGTTGCCGGATTGAGCCCCTTGAGTTCGCTTTGCGCCCGCTTGGGATGTCCCGCCTGAACGTGGGTCACGACCGCGGCCACGGCGAGGCTCGAATCCCGGGGATATCGCCGGGCGAGCGCCGCATAGACCACCGCCGCCCGCCCCGGATGGCCAAGCGCCAGATCCGCCCGGGCCACGACCAGTCCACTGCCGTAAGGATCCTGCCCGCTCCGGTAGAGCGGCCCGGCCAGGACCAGCGCACGGGCCGGCTCATGCGCCCCAAGATCCTTCCGCGCCAGATCCAGCGTCTTCCGGACCTCGAGTGCGGAAGCCTCCCGCCCCAGCTCGCGATCGGCGGGATACCGCCGGGCGAGCGCCGCATAGACCACCGCCGCCCGCCCCGGATGGCCAAGCGCCAGATCCGCCCGGGCCACGACCAGTCCACTGCCGTAAGGATCCTGCCCGCTCCGGTAGAGCGGCCCGGCCAGGACCA
>DAHVLZ010000046.1:0-7942 GCA_027320085.1 Pseudomonadota bacterium | reverse complement strand
CTTGTACGAGTGCTATCTGCTTGATCCCGTCAGCAAACGCGCCGCTCGGGAAGGCTGGGGCCGCGAGATGTCCCATGTCATGGAATCGGCCCTGATGCGTTATCTGGCGCCCGAATGTTGTCAGGGATGTAACGGCGAGGGCGCCCGTCTGGTCGGTCCCCGGGTCGTGGTCTGCGATTACTGCGCGGGCTCGGGATTGCCAGCCCCGGAATCAGATGAGCGTATCAATTGGCTCACCCAGTGCTGCGTAGATTGGGAGCAATCGGTCTTATCCGAGATGAGTCGCCTGCTGGTACGTGAATATGCTTAAGGAGATTCTGGGGCTTGACGAACCTGTTTAATTCAGATACGGTTTAATTCGCAAGGGCGAGTTGCGCCCTGAGTTTATCGACAGGCTGCCTTTTGGCGGCCTTTTTGCGTTCAGGAGGCAGACATGGCCAAGAAGAGATCTCCGCTCAAAAAGAGCAAGAAGAGTAAAGGTCGTACCAGCAAGACCAGCGGTACCTGATGGCGCGCGGTCGTCCTTCCAAGCTCTCACCGTCTCAGTGGAGCGCACTACGTGATCGGCTGGCGCAAGGGGAAAGTGTCTCCAAACTCTCCAAGGAGTTCGGCATCGCGCGATCCCGAATTTCGGAAAGACTGTCCGAATCGGTAGAAAAGATAAAATCCGCAGCGCATCAATTAGTTGAGGTCGATGAAACGCTCAAGGCCCTTCCGTTAACGGACAGGATGTCCGCAATTAACCTGGCCGAGCGTCTGAAATCCATCTCGAACAGTTTGGCAGGCGCGGCAGAGTATGGGGCGAAAACCGCACACAGGCTCGCAGCCATGGCCCATACGCAGGCGGATGCGCTGGATGACTATGATCCCATGAGCAGCCCGGATACGCTGAAATCGATCGCGGTGTTGAGTGAAATGGCCAACAGTGCCAGTCAGACAGGGCTGAACCTCTTGAGGGCGAACAAAGAGGCCGTCGATGACATCAACAAGCATGCCGTCGCGCCTGAGCCGATCACCGAAATCGAGGTAGTCATTGTCGACCCTAAGGATCGAAACGCCACGGGTATTCATCCCACTTCTCAGGCCCGCACGCTATAAGGGGATTTGGGGAGGTAGGGGCTCGGGAAAATCGCACTTCTTTGCGGAACAACTGATCCAGAAATGCCTTGCCCATCCCGGAACCGATTGGGTCTGTCTGCGGGAAGTGCAGATGACGCTCACCCAATCGGTCAAGAAACTGCTCGAAGCCAAGATCCGGAAATTCGGCGTAGGCGCACAATTCGACATCCAGCATAACCTGATCAAGACCCCGGGAGACGGTGTAATCATCTTCCAAGGCATGCAGGATCACACAGCGGAGTCGATCAAGTCGCTGGAAGGCTTTGATGGCGCATGGTTTGAGGAATCCCAGACCATGAGCGAGAAAAGCCTTGAGCTGCTTCGCCCTACCCTCCGGAAGGATCACTCGGAACTCTGGTTCTCGTGGAACCCGCTGCAATCGACTGATCCTATCGATCAGTTGCTCAGAGGGCCGGAGCCGCCGACAGGAAGCATCGTCGTCCAGGCGAACTACACGGATAATCCGTGGTTCCCGCAAGTGCTCGAAGAGGAACGATTGTTCGACTTCAAGCATGTGCCGAATCGCTACGGACATATCTGGCTCGGGGAGTACGGAAGAACCGGGGATGCGTTCTTTCCGATCGAGTATTTTCTGGTGGACGGTCAGCCGGTTGATGTGACTTGGCGCACAGATCAGATCTTTGCCGTGATGGATACCGCCTCGAAAGACGGTGCGCAGCATGACGGAACAGGTGTGATCTATTACGCTCGATCCAAGTATGCCGGGATTCCCCTCGTGATCCTCGACTGGGACGTCGTGCAGATCCAGGCATCGCTGCTGTCGGACTTTATCCCCAGCATCAATCGCCGCCTGGAGGAGCTTGCGGATCAGACAAAAGCCCGAGAAGGCAATGTCGGTCTCTGGATCGAGGACAAGGACGCGGGCATCAGTCTGAATCAGTCATTGCCCCGTCAGGGGATCGCTGCCCATCCGATTGACGGAAAACTGACGGCCTCCGGAAAAGAAGGCCGCGCCATTGTCGCCAGCCCTTATATCTACAAGGGCAAGGTCAAGATCGCACGCCATGCATTCGACAAAACCTCAATCTACCGAGGGCAATCGAAAAATCACTTCGTCGATCAAGTCGGGGGATTCTGCATCGGGATGAAGCGGACGGAGCATAAACTGGATCTCGTGGACTGTACGACCTACGGGGTGTGTATTGGCCTGGGAGATTCGAGCGGCTATTGACCTATGGGCATGAACGCAGGCATTAACTCAGACGGCAATGCCTGGCTCAGTCTCTATGGCTCGATGCTGGGCTCTCAATTGCTGTCCATTCTTGAAATGGAGGCCATTGATCCGGGGTCCGAGCCGGGTTATCAGGCCGCCAAACTGATCTACGCCAATCACCCGTTGGGTGCGCGTATGGTCGATGGGCCGCTGCAGATGGCCATGAGTCAGCAACGCCTGATTGAGGTTGCGGACGCCCCGGAAGAGGAGCTCGTCCGCGCGTTCAAGAAAGAGTGGAAACGCATCGGCGCCATCGGTGCGGATAACATCATCTATCGCGCCGTCCAGCTCTCGCAGATTTACGGGATTGCGACACTGGCCGTGAATTATTCCGATGACGGCAAAACTCCGGCAGATCCGGCAGAGCCGTTGCCGATGGACAGGCTTCATGAGCTGGATCTGTATTTCAACTTTTACGATCCATTGAATACCGCCGGATCACTGGTACTGAATCAAGATCCGGCAGCAGTGGATTTCATGCACCCCAAAAAGGTCCGCGTGGGAGGGCAGACGTGGAGCAATACCAAAACATTGGTATTGATGCATGAGCAACCGATCTGGATTCAGTGGACCGACTCTGCTTTTGGCTTCGTGGGGCGCTCGGTCTATCAGCGGGCGTTCTATCCCCTAAAGTCGTTTCTGATCTCCATGCTGGCGGATCAGATGATTCAGGACAAGCTGGGCCTTCTGGTCTACAAGGCCAAGTCTCCCGGCTCCATGATCGATATGGCCGCCCGGGCCTTCAAGGCCATGCAGAGGACCGCGATTCAGGGGGCCCGGACCAATAATGTCCTCAGTATCGGCGAGTCCGAATCGTTGGAAAGCCTGAATCTGGAACACGTATCGACGGCTGGGGAATACAGTCGTAACAACATCCTGAAGAACATCGCCACCGCGTCCGGCCGCCCCGCGAGCTTCCTGAATCAGGACACGCTGGCGGAGGGTTTCGGGGAAGGCTCCGAGGACGCGAAACAGATCGTCCGTTTCATCGATCGAATCCGGATCGAGATGGAGCCTGCCTATAATTTCATGGATCAACTCGTGATGCGCCGAGCCTGGAATCCACAATTTTATCAGTCCATCCAGCAGAAGTTCCCGGAACGCTACCAGAAGATCAAGTACAAGACGGCACTACTCGAATGGATGGACAATTTCACCCCGACCTGGCCGAACCTGCTGTCCGAGCCCGATTCGGAAAAGGCGAAATCGTCACAGCTCAAGATCGAGAGCGCGGACAAGATCGCAAAGACCCTGCTGGCGATTGCCGATCCCGAGACAAAGGGAGTCATTGCAGAATGGCTGGCCGAGGCGGTGAACAGTCAGAAGGATTTTTACACGACGCCTCTGGAGATCGATCCGGAAGATATCGCCCGCTACGTGCCGGGACCGTCTGACCGTCCCTCTGATGCCGAAATCCCCGAGTAGGCGGTTTTCCGAGACGCTGACGATCGCGCTGGAAGAATTTGCCAAATACGGCTACGACAGCCGGTCACGGCTGGATTACTGGATGTCCAGACTTCGAGAAGCGGCGATGGCCTCGCTCAAGAGCCCTGAGCAGATCGATGAGGACGTCCGGGTCGCCCTGAAGCAGGTCTCCCGGCGGGTCATACGAAAAAGCCCCCGCTATCATCGAGGGCTGGGGCGTTATGCCATTCAGCGGGTAGGTAATCGTCTGGCCCCGGAACTGGAACGGCGCATCATGGCCAGTGTGGATCTCATTCGTCTCCATCGTCAGGAGGCCATCGAGAAAACCTTGCAACGGTTTTCCGGTCTGGCGACGAGTCTTCCCCCCGGAACCCGGACGCTGGACAAGCGTGAAGCCAGGACGCAGATCAGCAAATCGCTTCGGCAGATGAATTTCGAGGCTCGGCGGGTCGTGATCGATCAGGGTCATAAACTGATCAATGCGGTCAATTCCGTCATTGCCGAGGACAACGGAGCGATCGCGGCTGTCTGGCACTCGCACTGGCGCCAGCCCGGATATGACTATCGTCCCGATCACAAAGAGCGGGATGAACAGATCTATGCCGTGCGCGGAAACTGGGCGATCACCGACGGGCTGATGAAGCCCGGGCATTATCTGGATGAGATCACGCAACCGGGTCAGGAAGTGTTTTGCAGATGTTATGTCTCCTATCTGTATCACCTCCGTGATCTTCCTGACGACCGACTGACCAAAAAAGGCCGACAGTCCCTTAATCCTCCGGAGGCGTGATGCCGATCCACAAAGCAGGCTCCGGATATCAGTGGGGTAATCACGGGCATATCTATCCCACTCGTGCCGGGGCTGAAAAACAAGCCGCTGCGGCTCATGCCCACGGGTTTCAGGATGCTGCCGATACCCCGCAGTGTGCGGGTTTATTGCTGGTCACTCAGGACCGCGAATTTCTGCTGCTGAAACGGACAGACCGCGATGAATGGGAAGGGCCGGGTGGCCATGTCAAAGAAGGGGAATCTGATACCGCTGCCGCGATCCGGGAATGTTTCGAGGAAGTCGGGCCGTTGTCGTTTCCGATGCCAGACCCGGTATTCATCCGTACCACCGCTGAATACGGATGCCTCTACGCGATCTATGCCCAGCGGGTCGATCGATTCACCCCGGTGCTGAATGAAGAACATTCCGAAGCCCGGTGGGTGACGGCGCATGAATTACCGGAGACGACCCATCCCGGAACCCGAGCCGCCATCGAATCGATTGCGGGCAACGAGAGGGCCATTGCGGGATCGATCCAGACCGGGTTATTTCCGAGCCCGCAGCGGATCAACGATCTGTGGCTCTTCGATCTTCGGGTCACCGGCACCGGGGTGTCCTTTCGGTCCCAGTTGAACGAGTGGGTCTATCGGCCGCCGGAGTTTTATCTGTGTCCGGAATTTCTTGAGCGGTGCAACGGCGTGCCGGTGATTTTCAATCATCCGGAAAAATCCTCCCTGAATACGGAGGAATGGCGGGAGCGGGCCATCGGGGCACTGATTCTGCCCTACATCCCCGTGACGGAGGATGACAAACACCGGATTGATGAGGTGTGGTCCATCGCCCGTATTTACGACAGCGATGCAGCGGAATTGATGATGACGACGCATACATCGACCAGTCCGTCCGTGAAGTTCGAGACCGAAGGTTCTACGCAATCCGTCCTGGCCGAAGACGGGAATCTCCTGCTCATCGAGGGAAATCCATCCTTCCTGTGCCATGTCGCCGTTTGTTCCGCAGGCGTCTGGGATCAGGGCGGTGCGCCTCGCGGCATCAACTACTGATCAATCAACCGAGGTTTATTCCGATGACTGAAGCCGAGAAGGAAAAGCTGGAAATCGCGCGCAAGGACGCTGAGGAAAAAGAGAAAAAGGACGCCGAAGAAAAAGCGCGAAAGGATGCGGAAGAGAAGGCCCGCAAAGACGCTGAAGAGCAAGCACGCGAGGACAAGCGCCGGAAAGATTCGGAAGAGATCCCCGTCTGGGCCGATTCTCTGATCAAGCGCATGGATGCCCTCGAAAAACGTGATACTGCCAACGCGGAAGATCCTACCGAGAACTCTGAGGGCAAGGTCATCAAGGATGCCCAGCCTGCCGAGACCGACGATTCCCGGAAGGACACCGAGGCAAAAGAAGCCGCAGAACGTAAGGCCAAGGAAGAGCGGGAAGATCGCGCGCGCAAAGATGCCGCGCAATCCCTCTCCAATCGCGACACCGCGGCCAAGATCGCGCAGATGGAAGCCCAGATCAAGGCGGTCTATTCCGAGCCCTCCATGGAGGACCGGAACGCCATTGCCGAGGTCCGGTTTCGTGCGGATTCCGTTTATCAGGCGGTCCTTGGGAGGCCGGTCCCCGACGCCATCCCGGGAGAGTCCCCGATCAGCTACCGCAAACGTCTGGCGGACGGCCTCAAGAAGTTCAGCACGATGTATGCGACCGAACGTCTCGATAGCCTCTCCGGTAACGTATTCACGGGGGTCGAGGACCGGATCTATGCCGATGCCGTCGCCGCTGCGAAGACACCGGCAGTCGTTCCGGTAGGTCAGTTGCGCGCCATCACCCGCAACGATTCCGGCCATACGATTACCGAATACGTCGGAGATCCGTCCGCGACCTGGGCACCGTTCCAGATGGGTGCGGGCGCCATCGTCACCCTCAACAACCCCAAGCATTAAATAGGAGCCCGTCATGGCTAATGTCTCGTTTAACCCGTCTCTAATGACGGCTGCTCAAAATGCCTTCCTGCTGGATACCCAGGGATGGACACAAGGACTGACCCAGGATGATCCGGTCAGCCGGATGCATCTCCTGGCCGGTGTCATCGCCTCCACGGTGACACAACCGGTCTGGGGTGGTCTGGGGGTGCTGGTGGATACCGCACAAGCGGCCACCGATAACCGGCAAGGACCGTCCGTAGCGCCTGCCTCAACGACCCAGATCAACGGATTTACGGTATTCGATCAGGGCATCAACTATATCCAGGTGCCGGGGAATACCGTACCGACCGTGGGCGCAGGACAGAGCGTTCCGTTTTATCTGTTCGGCTCCAAGGCGCGGGTGCCGGTGCCTCTGGATTCCGGGGTATTGAGCACGCTGGAAGGGGTGAGCACGACGACTCCTCTGTACTGGGATACGGTCAATTTTGCACTGACCACGACCTCAGGAGCGAACACGATTGCGCTGCCCGGGGTTCAGATCCTCGCGGTCAATGCGGCAAACAGCAAGGTCGTGTCCTACAACGCAACTACGGGTGTGGTGTCCTGGCTTGCGGGCCAGCCTGCCGCACTCATCATCCTGTAAAGGGGGATTTTCAATGGCTTACTTATTTCCGGCGCAAGCAAAGGTCAATCCCTCCTTCTCGGAGCCTGATCTTATCGTCACCTACGCCCAGGCTTCGGGATTCATGGGCACCATGGAGGACCGCAAGATGCGCGTCCGCCTGGGATCGGATGATCTCTTCGTGTACGTCAACCGTCTGGATATCCGGACAGAATCGGTGGCGGCACAGTTCGGCTCCAACTGGCTCCCGAGCGCCAGCCTACAGGCCGAATACGAGCAGGCGCAGACCTACGTGCTCCGTAACCGCAACGATTACGATCGCAATATGATCGCTGCGGCCGGACGATATAACGTGTCGCTCCCTCTGGCGACCGAGCTGGGTCAGCGTCAGGGAATCTTTCAGCAGCTCCGGAGCATGTATCTTTACGGATACAACGCAAGCAATAACGAGGGACTCCTGAACACGCAGGGGGCAACTACCGTGACCTTGCCCGCCGATCCCTACGGGAACGACACAGTTGCCACCTACGATAACGGGGCAATGTTCGAGTTCCTGCTTCAGCAGGTCGTCAATCTCAAGACGCGGATGTTTCAGTCCGGATCGAATATCGGCAACCGGATCGTGTTCCTGAGCCCACAGAGAGAGTTTCTGCAGTTCCAGATGGGGTCTGTCGTTCAGGTGACTTCTTACCAGAGACCGGGTGCAGGTACCAATACCATTGCGGAATCGATGCAGCAAGTACTGGAGCAGGCCGGAAATACCGTCGAGTGGTACTACGATGATACCCTGATCGGAAAAGGAGCGGGGGGGACGGATGCCGTCATCATCTGCATTCCCGA
>DAHVLZ010000039.1:0-3647 GCA_027320085.1 Pseudomonadota bacterium | reverse complement strand
TGACCAGCCTGAACGATTTGGTCCAAGTTGAGGTTCCGGTTTAAGTGTACGCAAATGCCTCTGGTCTGGGTAGTGGATGTCTAGGCAGGATGGCTTCGGGCGCGGGTGGGCGATAACCGAGCGCGCTGTGCGGGCGATGCGTGTTGAACTCTTTGCGCCACATCTCCAGGATGACCTGTGCTTCCTTGAGGGTGTAGAAGATTTCCCCGTTCAACAGCTCATCCCGGAGCTTGCCATTGAACGATTCACAGTAGCCGTTCTCCCAAGGACTGCCCGGTTCGATGTACAACGTCTGGCTGCCGACGTTCCTGAGCCAGGTGCGGAGGTTTTTGGCTACCATTTCCGGGCCGTTATCGGAACGAATGTAATTGGGCACGCCATGCTGGAGCATGAGATCGGCAAATACTTCCATCACCTCGTGGCTGCGAATACGCCGAGCCGCAAACAGTGCCAGACACCGGCGACTGTATTCATCAATGATGACCAGGATTTTGATGGGCCGGCCATTGTGAGTGCGATCCATGACAAAATCCCAGCTCCAGACGTGATTCATCCAGCATGGCCGTAGGCGCAGACAGCTCCCCTCAGCCAGCCACAGTCGGCGCCGGCGCGGCTGTTTCTGCGGTACTCTCAGTCCCTCCCGCTTCCAGAGGCGCTCGACACAAGAACGCGATACGCGCCAGCCCTCGGCATGCAGCAGGGCGGTGATCCGGCGGTAACCATAACGCCCATACTGACTGGCCAAGCGCAGCACCGCTTGGGTGAGCGGCGCCTCATCGGCCCGCGGCTCGGGTTCGTAGCGGAGGCTGGACCGGTGGATGCCCAACGCCCGGCAGATCCGTCGTTCCGAACGGGGCAGGCACGCTCTCACGTGCGCCACCGCCGCTCGGCGACGCGCCGGGCTCAGAAGCTTCCCCGCGCGGCTTCCTTGAGAATCTGGTTATCAATGGTGAGGTCCGACACGGCTCGGCGTAGTCGGCTGTTCTCGGTTTCCAGTTCTTTCATCCGGCGCACCTGGTCGAGCTTCAGTCCTCCATACTCCTTGCGCCAGCGAAAGTAGGTCTTGTCGGAAATCCCCAACTGTTTACAGGGGACCTCTATCAATCACGTTGTCGGGAGTCAGCTGATGCACAAAACACTGAAATCTACAATATGAACCGAGCCGCAGCTCGGTTGCGCTGGGATTTCGGTGTCTTGATTGCCCCGCAGGGTGTTCGTTGCGATCCGATCGGCCATTTGTCCCTCATCCGGGCACACCTATCCCCGCGATGGGTACCTTGCCCAGCCGGATCAGGGCCTCGAGCCGCTTCAGGTTGTAGGTCAACGCCTTCATTGTCGACCACGTACGCATTCGCTCGAGCCCGATGCTACGCACGAGCATGCCGCCCATCTGGGTCATGGTGGCAAACACATGCTCGACCCGCACCCGCACGCGGGACTTCGATCGGTTCCGGCGCTGCTGCGCCTCGGTGAGCGGATGACCGCGACTGCCCTTTTCATGAACGTGACTGCGGAAGCCTCTGCGCTTCAAGCCACGCTCATGCTCGCGGCTCCGGTAGGCACTATCGGCCCAGACATCACGTCCGCGCCGCCTGGCTTTGCCCAGAAGACCTTCGTACACCTGGCTGTCATGCACGTTCGCCGGCGTCGCCTGCTCCTCGAGCACCAGCTTCGTCTTTCGATCCACACTCACATGGGTCTTGTAGCCAAAGTGGTCCTCGTCGTTCTTCTTCGTCCAGCGCGCATCGATGTCCTTCTGGCGCCGCTTCGCCGGATTCTTCGTCCATTGCTTCGGCACCGCCCCGTCCTTAACCATCTCATTCTCCTCGCGCGTATTGCGTTGCCGCGGCGCTTCGACAAAGCTCGCATCCACGATCTGCCCGCTGTTGAGCTTGATGCCCTGCCTCCTCAGCGCTCGGTGAAACCGCTCGAACAGCCGATCAAAGACTTTCGCCTCCCGCAATTGCTCGCGGAACAACCACACGGTCTTCGCATCCGGCACCGTGCCACCGAGGTCGATGCCAAGAAACCGCATGAACGTCAGCCGGTCCGTCACCTGGTATTCCAGCGCTTCATCCGATAACCCGTACAGGTTCTGCAGAATCAGCATCTTGAACATCCGCACACGATCCGTGGGTTTGCGACCCGCCGCAGACTTGCGCTCCTTCTCGTCAATACATTCAAGATCCGCTCGAAACATCTCCCAGTCGACGATGGCGTTCAGCCTTGCCAACGCATCGCCACCCCGGCTGAGCTTGTCAAAGCGGTTCTGAAGGTCAAAGAATCCGAATTGCATCTTCATTCCTCATTCTAGGGAAAGTCTGATCAATCGTGATGAGATGACGTCGAACCGGATTCCTGCGCAAGGGTTGCCCGAAGGGGCCGGTTGTTTGCGGTTTTTTCTCCGCCGCATCCCCCTTTCGGGGGGATGGGACAGGCCGCGGGCAGACTACGCCCCTTGCAGTCGCAATAACCTTCTCCTCACCCTGAAGAGGTTGGCCAGCGCACAGGCCACGAACAGCCGGTGGGCATTCTTGTAAAGTCCCCGATAACGGGTCTTCGTGAAGCCAAAGATCCGTTTGATGACCAGGAACGGATGTTCCCCCCGGGCCCGTACCCTCGACTTGGTCGTGTTCTTCGCTTGCTGTGTCTCGGTCAAGGGATGGTTGCGCCTTGCCCGCTCATGCGTGAAGTCCTGGGCGTGCGGTGCCTTCCCGCGGATCACCTCCGTCTGGCCGGTGTAGGCACTATCCCCCCACACCCGGGTCTCCGCCCCGTGCAGGAGGTCCGGCAGGACCCGGGAGTCGTGCACGTGGGCTGCGGTGGCCACCACCGAGTGAATCAGCTGGGTCTTGCTGTCGACCCCGATGTGGGCCTTCATCCCGAAATACCACTGATGGCCCTTCTTCGTCTGGCGCATCTCGGGGTCACGGGTCCTGGTCTGGTTCTTGGTGGAGGACGGCGCCTGGATGATCGTGGCATCGACGATGGTCCCCCGGCTGACCGTCTGCCCCTGGGCCGAAAGGTGGGCGTTGACCTGAGTCAGGATCTGTTTGCCCAAGCCCGCCCGCTCCAGCACGTGACGGAACTTGCACACCGTCGTCTCGTCGGGGGCCCCCTCGCGTCCGAGATCGATCCCGGCAAAGGCCCGCAGGGCCCGGGAGTCATACAGCGCTTCCTCAACCGCCGGGTCCGAGAGGTTGAACCATTGCTGGAGAAAGTCGATCCGCAGCATCCGTTCCAGGCCCACCACTGGACGCCCGGCCCCCTCATTCTTCGGGTAAAACGGCTCGATCAATGCTCCCAGCTCCTTCCAGGGCACCACCCGGTCCATCTCGTTCAGGAACCGCTCGCGGCGGGTCGGCTTGTAATGAGCCTCGAATCCGGACTCGGCAAAGGTCGCTTGCGGGGATCGCATCAAAAAGACTCCGTCGGTTATTGTTCGATAAACGTTAGACGGGTCAATTAATCAGAGGTTCCCTACAGGCTTCCAGTACCGATTGGCCCTGGGCAAAATGCACGTCCGCCTCTCGCAGCTTGGCAATGATCTCTTCAGAGGTAAATCGCTTTCTGGGCATGGTTGCAATCTCCCGTTTCAGATAGTGTAGGGACATTCAACCTGGACCAAAAATTCAAAGGCAGGTCAA
>DAHVLZ010000040.1:0-15349 GCA_027320085.1 Pseudomonadota bacterium | reverse complement strand
TCCCCCCCATACCGACCCGCCATCACCTTCGTGATCGCCGCCGTCAGCGTCGTCTTCCCATGGTCCACATGACCGATCGTCCCCACATTGATGTGCGGCTTCGTCCGCTCAAACTTCCCCTTCGACATGTGACTCTACCTCGTTAATAGCTGGGTGTTGGGAAAAAGGCTCCGGGTGCCGTTGCTTGAGCTCAAGAGGCCTTCTTGATGACCATCTCGGTCACATGGTTGGGTGCCTCGGCGTAATGGCTAAACTCCATCGAATAAGTGGCACGGCCTTCGGTACCTGACCGCAGGTCAGTGGCATAGCCAAACATCTCGGCCAATGGAACCTCGACACGGATTACCTTGCCGGACGGGGAGTCGTCCAGACCTTGGACCACGCCGCGACGGCGGTTAAGGTCGCCGATGACATTACCCATGAAATCTTCTGGAGTCACCACCTCAACCTTCATGATGGGCTCGAGCAGAACAGGACGTGCACGTTTGACAGCTTCCTTGAAGGCCATGGAGCCCGCAATCTTGAAGGCGATTTCACTGGAATCCACGTCATGGTAGGAACCATCAAACAGTTCCACCCGGAAATCGACGACGGGGAACCCAGCCAGGACGCCATTTTCCGCCTGTTCGCGAATCCCCTTGTCGACGGCCGGAATGTACTCACGAGGAATCACCCCCCCGACAATCGCGTTTTCGAACTGGTAGCCCGAACCCGGCGGCAGCGGCTGGAGACGGATCCAGACATGACCATACTGGCCACGACCACCGGTCTGGCGAATGTACTTGCCCTCCTGCTCGACCGGGGTGCGAATGGTCTCCCGGTAGGCCACTTGGGGGCGCCCCGTATTGGCTTCGACCCTGAACTCCCGTCGCATGCGGTCGACGATGATCTCAAGATGAAGTTCGCCCATACCGGAGATGATGATCTGTCCGGTTTCCTCGTCGGTCCGCACCCGAAAAGACGGATCTTCTTGGGCCAGCTTCTGCAGCGCAATGCCCATCTTCTCCTGATCCGCCTTGGTTTTGGGCTCGACCGCGACTGAGATGACCGGGTCGGGAAACTCCATCCGTTCGAGCACGATGAGATCCTTCTCATCGCAGAGGGTATCACCGGTCGTGATGTCTTTAAGGCCCACCGCCGCCGCGATATCTCCCGCATAGACCTCCCTGATCTCGTTCCGGTGGTTGGCATGCATCTGCAGTAGACGGCCGATCCGTTCACGCCGCCCCCGGATCGGGTTGTAAACGCTGTCACCCGCATGCACCTGCCCTGAATACACGCGGAAGAAGGTGAGGGTTCCGACGAATGGGTCGGTGGCGATTTTAAACGCAAGAGCGGAAAAGGGGGCCTCGTCTCGAGGTTCGCGCGAAACCGGTGTCCGCGCTTCGTCGTCACGGTTACCTTCCACCGGCGGCAAGTCGGCAGGGGAGGGCAGGAAATCAATGACTGCATCCAGGACAGCCTGCACACCCTTGTACTTGAAGGCCGATCCGCAGAGCACCGGAACAATCTCGGAGGTCAGTGTGCGGGCACGAAGCCCTTGGTGAATTTCTTCCACCGAGAGGGTCCCCGTTTCCAAGTAGCGAGTCATGAGGGACTCATTCGCTTCCGCCGCCGCTTCCACGAGGCTCTCATGGAGCCCCCGAGCCTGGGGCTCGAGTTCAGCAGGAACCTCGGCCACGCGATGGCTCACCCCCTGGTCCGATTCATCCCAGTAGACAGCCCGCAGGTTCACAAGATCCACCACCCCGCGAAACTGGTCTTCGGCTCCGATCGGCAGCTGCAGGGCCACCGGTCGGGCACCTAACCGGCTTTTGATTTGTTCGACCACACGGAGAAAATTGGCTCCCACCCGGTCCATCTTATTGACGAATGCGAGACGGGGGACTCCGTAGCGGTTGGCCTGGCGCCAGACGGTCTCCGATTGTGGCTCGACCCCAGCCACACCACAAAAGACTGCAATGGCCCCATCAAGCACCCGCAGTGAACGCTCCACCTCGATCGTGAAATCTACGTGCCCGGGAGTATCGATGATGTTGATCCGATGTTCCGGGAACTGCTGGTTCATGCCGCTCCAGTAACAAGTAGTTGCGGCTGAGGTGATTGTAATTCCCCGTTCCTGTTCTTGCTCCATCCAATCCATGACGGCAGTTCCTTCATGGACCTCACCCATCTTGTGGGAGACTCCGGTATAAAACAGAACCCGCTCTGTGGTAGTGGTCTTCCCCGCATCGATATGCGCCATGATGCCGATGTTGCGGTACCGTTCGATGGGGGTTTTCCGGGACATGGGAACTCTCCGTCAGGGAAGGCGATTACCAGCGGTAATGCGCAAAGGCTTTGTTGGCTTCCGCCATGCGATGGACATCTTCCCGCTTCTTGACCGCCGCACCCCGTCCCTCCGCGGCTTCGAGCAATTCGGACGCTAGTCGGTCGGTCATTGACTTTTCCGAGCGTTTGCGCGCGGAATCGACCAGCCAACGCATGGCGAGTGCCATCTGCCGGGCGGAGCGGACTTCCACGGGGACTTGGTAGGTGGCACCACCGACTCGGCGAGATTTCACCTCCACCACAGGCTGCACTCGTTCGAGTGCCGAATCCAGAAGCGCTACCGGTTCCAAACCGCGACGTGAGGCGGCCTGAGAGAGTGCATCGTAGACAACCCGTTCAGCCAATGAGCGCTTGCCCCGCGTCATGACGACGTTGATGAATTTGGCCAGTTTGAGGCTGCCGTACTTAGGATCGGGCAACACTTCGCGCATCGTGGCTTGGTGGCGTCTCGACATATAGGTTCTCCCCCGGATCAGCTCGACTTCGGACGCTTGGCGCCGTATTTAGACCGGCCACGCTTGCGCTCATTCACACCAGAGCAGTCAAGGGCCCCGCGCACGATGTGGTAGCGGACTCCTGGGAGGTCTTTGACGCGCCCTCCCCGGATCAGCACAACCGAATGTTCCTGCAGGTTGTGCCCCTCACCACCGATGTAACTCGTCACTTCGTAGCCGCTGGTCAGCCGGACACGCGCCACCTTGCGCAGCGCTGAGTTGGGCTTCTTGGGGGTCGTCGTATAGACGCGCGTGCACACGCCCCGGCGTTGCGGAGAACCGGATAAAGCCGGCACTTTGCTCTTCAACTGCGGACTGTGCCGCGGCTTTCGGACCAGTTGATTAACGGTTGCCATGCTGCCTCACCTGTTCGCAAGCCCAAGGCGGGGCTTGCGACCTTTGATTTCGGGGCCACCCCCCCGGCGGCCCGCCCTAACCTCAGCGGAAACGACCGGAGCCTAATGGAATCATAGGCGGCGAAAATGTCAATTTTATTGATTTTTTGGGAATCCTGTCAAGCTGTGGCCTCGGTTTCTCCAACACTTGAAGCAGGCTCCTGCGCGGAAGATGCTGGATCTGCCTTGTTGAAAGCCGCCTCCGCCACACGGACAGCCTCCTCTTGGGCCGAGGTACCCCGCCGGCGGTGCCGCTGTTCGTGATAGGCAAAACCCGTACCCGCCGGGATGAGCCGCCCCACGATGACATTTTCCTTAAGCCCTCGAAGCTCGTCCCGGAGTCCCCGCACCGCTGCATCGGTGAGAACCCGGGTGGTCTCCTGGAAGGAAGCGGCAGACACGAAGGATTCTGTAGCCAAGGACGCTTTTGTGATGCCCAGAAGTACGGGAGTCCAAGTTGCCAACTGCCCATTTTTCTCGCTGATCCGACGGTTCTCTTCCAGCACCCGCGTGCGGTCGACCACTTCGGCTGGCAAAAACAGGCTATCGCCCGGGTCGGTGATCTCGACCTTTCGCATCATCTGTCGGATGATCACCTCAATGTGCTTGTCATTGATGCGAACCCCTTGCAGACGGTAGACGTCCTGGATCTCGCGCACTAGATAGTCGGCCAGCGTGGCCACACCCTGCAGTCGCAGGATATCGTGCAAATCGCGTTCGCCATCCGAAATGACTTCACCACGCTCGATCCGCTCCCCCTCGAAAACTGAAATCTGGCGCCACTTGGGCAGGAGGACTTCGTGTGCCTGTCCATCGTCATCGGTGATGATGAGCCTCTGCTTTCCCTTAGTCTCACGCCCGAAGCTCACGGTTCCGGAGTACTCGGCCAGGACCGCTGAATCCTCGGGATGGCGCGCTTCAAAGAGATTAGCCACCCGAGGCAGGCCCCCCGTGATGTCGCGGGTCTTGGTCGACTCCAGCGGGATCCGGGCCAAGACATCGCCCACGTTGACGCGCGTACCATCCTGAATCGCCACGATCGAACGTGGGGTCAGGACATAGTGGACCGGGATGTTTGTCCCCGGCATGCAGACTTCTCGCCCAGCATCATCCAGGAGCAAGATCGTTGGCCGAAAGTCCTTGGCCGCGGCTCCCCGTTGTTTAGGATCGGTTACGACGATGCTCGTGAGCCCGGTCACTTCATCAACCTGGCGATTGATGGTCACCCCTTCAATAAAATCCTTAAAATGGGCTACGCCGCCCACTTCGGCAATGACTGGATGGACATGTGGGTCCCAAGTCGCAATAATCTCACCACCAGCGATTTCACTTCCATCATCGACGGTGATCTGGGCCCCGTAGGGAATCCGGTACCGTTCGCGATCCCTGCCGTAACTGTCAATGATCCGGATTTCTCCAGAGCGGGAGATTACAACCAGGACACCGCGCGGGTTTTTCGCCAACTTGAGGTTGTGGAAACGAACCCGACCCCCACTTTTCACCTCGACACTGTTTTCGGCTACAGCTCGAGATGCGGCACCTCCGATGTGGAAGGTTCGCATCGTCAGCTGGGTGCCCGGCTCGCCGATTGACTGGGCTGCGATAATTCCCACAGCCTCGCCGATGTTAATGCGATGGCCTCTCGCGAGATCACGTCCGTAGCATTGAGCACAAACACCAAATTGGGTTTCACAGGTGATCGGGGACCGTACACGCAACCGGTCGATGCCGGAAGCCTCGACAAGATCCATATTGCGCTCATCAAGCAGGGTGCCGGCGGGCAAAACCACCTCTTGCGTGTCCGGACGAACCGCCGCTTCGGCCAGCACCCGGCCGAGCACGCGTTCGCGAAGTGATTCCACCACATCACCGCCTTCAACCACCGGCTGAAGATAGAGGCCCTCTTTCGTGCCGCAGTCCTCTTCGGTGATGACGACATCCTGCGCCACATCGACCAAGCGGCGGGTCAGGTAGCCGGAGTTAGCTGTTTTTAGAGCGGTATCCGCGAGGCCCTTTCGAGCGCCGTGGGTCGAGATGAAGTACTGGAGGACGGTGAGACCCTCCCGGAAGTTTGCCGTGATCGGAGTTTCGATGATCGAGCCGTCCGGTTTGGCCATGAGGCCCCGCATGCCGGCCAGCTGTCGGATCTGCGCCGCAGAACCACGAGCCCCGGAGTCTGCCATCATGTAGATTGAATTGAACGACGACTCGCGCCGCTTTTCCTTCCCGATCGTTACCTCATCCATCGAGATGTGGTCCATCATGGCCTTGGCAATCTGCTCGTTGGTGCGGGACCAGATGTCGACGACCTTGTTGTAGCGTTCACCGTCGGTCAACAGGCCGGTCGCGAACTGGCGTTCGATTTCCCTGACCTCAAGCGAGGCTTTGTGGAGAATGTCGGCCTTTTCCTCGGGAATGACCATGTCGTCCACCCCGAACGAGATCCCTCCCCGGGTCGCGAAACGAAAGCCTAAATACATGAGACGATCGGCAAAAACCACCGTTTCCTTGAGGCCGTTGCGCCGATAACAGAGGTTGATGAGATTTGAGATGGCCTTCTTCGTCATGTTTTGATTAATCGACTCGAAGGGCAGCCCGGGAGGAAGGACCTCGGAAAGAAGCGCCCTGCCAATCGTGGTCTTGACACGACGCGAAGACGAGGGGGAATCCGTCCCTTCCTCCGCGGGAAGACGGAGTTCGATGGCAGCGTGGAGGTCGACCGTTCCCGATTCATAGGCCCGGTGGACTTCACGAACATCGCTAAAGCAGTGGCCCTCCCCACTCACACCGGATCGCTGCCGGGTCAGGTAATACAGACCAAGGACCACATCCTGTGTGGGAACGATGATGGGATCACCCGTCGCCGGGGACAGAATGTTATTGGTCGACATCATAAGCGCGCGAGCTTCGAGCTGCGCCTCGAGCGACAACGGCACATGCACTGCCATCTGGTCACCATCAAAGTCCGCATTGAAGGCAGTGCACACGAGTGGATGCAACTGGATTGCCTTACCCTCGATCAGAACCGGTTCAAAGGCCTGGATTCCGAGCCGGTGAAGGGTAGGCGCCCGGTTGAGAAGGACCGGGTGCTCGCGAATCACCTCGTCGAGGATATCCCAGACCTCCGGCGCCTCCCGTTCCACGTACTTCTTGGCCGCCTTGATGGTGGGCGCAAGACCCCGGTTTTGCAGCTTGCTGAAGATGAAAGGTTTGAACAATTCGAGAGCCATACGCTTGGGCAAACCGCACTGGTGCAGCTTGAGGGTCGGGCCAACGACAATCACGGAACGGCCCGAGTAATCGACTCGCTTACCGAGCAGGTTCTGACGAAACCGTCCCTGCTTGCCCTTGATCATGTCAGCCAACGATTTGAGAGCTCGTTTGTTGGATCCGGTCATGACCCGGCCACGGCGCCCGTTATCCAGCAGGGCATCAACCGCCTCCTGCAGCATGCGCTTTTCGTTCCGGACGATGATGTCCGGTGCATTGAGCTCAAGTAGCCTCCGCAAGCGATTGTTTCGGTTAATGACACGGCGGTAGAGATCGTTGAGGTCTGAAGTGGCAAAGCGGCCACCATCAAGAGGTACGAGCGGGCGCAGGTCTGGGGGCAGAACCGGCAGCACAGTGAGGACCATCCATTCCGGCCGGTTTTTTGATTCCACGAAAGATTCGAGCAACTTCAGGCGCTTTACGAGCCGCTTGGTTTTCCCCTCTGAATTAGTCCCTTCGAGCTCGCCGCGCAGAGCTTTGATCTGGTCATCAAGCTTGAGGGTACGCAGTAGCTCATAAATCGCCTCGGCCCCCATCCGGGCATCGAAGTCATCGCCGTATTCCTCGATCATTTCGAGATATTCCTCGTCAGTGAGGAGCTGGCCCCGATTGAGCGGGGTGAGTGCGGGCTCAATCACAACGAAGGCCTCGAAATAGAGCACCCGTTCGATGTCACGTAGAGTCATATCGAGCGTCAGCGCGATCCGGGAGGGTAGCGAGCGCAGAAACCAGATGTGCGCGACGGGGCTTGCCAGCTCGATATGCCCCATCCGTTCGCGGCGGACCTTGGACAGCGTGACCTCGACACCACACTTCTCGCAAACCACGCCTCGGTGCTTCAGTCGCTTGTACTTGCCGCACAGGCACTCGTAGTCCTTGATCGGTCCGAAAATCTTGGTGCAGAACAGTCCATCCCGTTCCGGCTTGAAGGTCCGATAGTTGATCGTCTCCGGTTTTTTCACCTCTCCATGGGACCATGATCGGATCAGTTCTGGCGAAGCCAAGCCGATTCGGAGAGCGTCAAAATCCTCGTTCGGGTGCTGCTGGCGGAAAAGCTGCAAAAGTTCTTTCATGGAAGATCTCCACGGCAGGGGCCCCACGTTCCCGGAGCATGGCCGGTCATCAGAACTGCTCCATCTCGATATTGATGGCCAGCGATCGGATCTCGCGGACCAGGACATTGAACGACTCCGGCATCCCAGCCTCCATACGCAAGTCATCATCGACGATGTTTTTGTACATGCGGGTACGTCCCTCAACGTCATCGGACTTGACGGTCAGCATCTCCTGGAGCGTGTAGGACGCCCCATAAGCTTCAAGTGCCCAGACCTCCATTTCCCCGAAACGCTGGCCTCCGAACTGGGCCTTCCCACCAAGGGGTTGCTGAGTCACGAGACTGTACGGACCAGTCGAGCGGGCATGCATCTTGTCGTCAACCAAGTGGTTAAGCTTGAACATGTAGACATAGCCCACTGTCACGGGACGGTCGAAGGCTTCGCCCGTACGGCCGTCATAAAGCCGGGTTTGCCCCGACGTGGACAGGCCGGCCAGTTTGAGGAGGTGACGGATCTGGGACTCGCTCGCCCCGTCAAAAACGGGGGTCGAGACCGGTATGCCATCCTCCAGTCGCTCGGCCAGAGCCCGGATTTCACCATCCGAAAGCTCGTTCAGTCTCACCGGCTCACCTCCGGCCCCGTTGTAGACCAAGTCGAGGAAGCGCCGAAGTTCTGCCGTATCAGCCTCGCGGCGTACCAAATCCCCGATGCGTTCACCAAGCGTCTTGACCGCCCAGCCGAGATGAGCCTCCAGGATCTGACCAATATTCATCCGGGAAGGCACGCCCAGCGGATTGAGCACGATATCTACCGGCTGGCCATCCTCCGTGTACGGCATGTCCTCAACGGGGACAATCAGGGAAATTACGCCCTTGTTGCCATGGCGACCTGCCATCTTGTCTCCAGCCTGGATGTGCCGCTTGACCGCGAGATAGACCTTGACCATTTTGATCACGCCGGGTGGCAGCTCATCTCCCGCTTTGATCTTCCGCTTTTTCTCCTCATACCGGCGCTCGAAGAGAAGCCGCTGCTGGGCCAGTTGCTCAGACAACTGCTCGAGCGCTTCTGTTGCCTCTTCGTTGTGGAGACGGATGCTGAACCACTGGTCGCGATCAAGTCCATCGAGATAACCCTGGGTAACCCGAGCACCTTTGGCGAGCTTTTGCGGTCCCCCTTCGGCCACCTTGCCGATGAGTAGCCGGGCAGCCCGCATGAAAAGGTCATCCTCGAGAATACGCCGCTGATCATCCAGATCTTTGCGGGCACGAGCCAGCTCAGCCGCCTCGATGGCCTGGGCGCGGGAATCTTTTTCCATTCCCTCGCGCGTAAAGACCCGCACATCGATCACGGTTCCGTCCATCCCCGGAGGAACCCGGAGCGAGGTGTCTTTCACCTCGGAGGCTTTCTCACCAAAAATCGCTCGCAGCAGCTTCTCCTCAGGGGTAAGTTGGGTTTCTCCCTTGGGCGTGACCTTCCCAACCAAGATGTCCCCGGCCTTGACTTCAGCCCCGATGAAGGCGATCCCCGCCTCATCAAGGTTGGCGAGCGCTGCCTCGTTCACGTTCGGGATGTCACTCGTGATTTCCTCGGAACCGAGCTTGGTGTCCCGGGCCATGCAGGAGAGTTCCTCAATATGGATCGAGGTAAACCGTTCTTCCTCCACGAGTCGCTCGGAAATCAGGATTGCATCTTCAAAGTTGTAGCCGTTCCATGGCATGAAGGCTACCCGGAGATTCTGGCCGAGAGCAAGCTCGCCGAGATCTGTCGAAGACCCATCCGCAAGTACATCTCCACACTCGATACGTTCGCCGTTCTGAACCCGAGGGCGCTGATTGATGCAGGTGTTTTGGTTGGAGCGCTGGTACTTGGTCAGGTTATAGATGTCGACCCCAGCCTCCCCGGCTGCGGTTTCGGTATCGTCGACCCGGACCACAATCCGGCCAGCGTCCACCGCATCGACAACGCCACTGCGTCGGGCAACCAGAGTAGCCCCCGAATCAATCGCGACAGTCCGCTCAAGGCCCGTGCCAACCAGAGGCTTGTCAGTCCTCAGAACCGGGACTGCCTGACGTTGCATGTTCGAGCCCATGAGCGCCCGATTGGCATCGTCATGTTCCAGAAACGGAATGAGCGCCGCGGCGATCGACACAATCTGCATCGGCGATACATCCATATACTGGATCCGGTCCGGAGTGGACAAGGCAAACTCGTTGTTGAAGCGGCAGGAAACCAGCTCCTCCACAAAGCGCCCGTCACCATCCAGCTGGGCATTCGCCTGGGCAATCACAAACCGTCCCTCCTCGATAGCTGACAGGTATTCGACGGTTTCGGTAACCCGGCCCTGATCCACCCTCCGGTACGGTGTCTCCAAGAAACCGTAGGGGTTGGTCCGGGCATAGACGGCCAACGAGTTAATGAGACCGATATTGGGTCCCTCCGGCGTCTCGATCGGGCAAACCCGGCCGTAGTGGGTAGCATGAACGTCCCGCACCTCGAAACCTGCCCGCTCACGGGTGAGCCCACCTGGACCTAGCGCCGATACCCTACGCTTGTGCGTCACCTCGGATAGGGGATTGTTCTGATCCATGAACTGGGACAGCTGGGAGGAGCTGAAAAACTCCTTGATGGAAGCCACCACCGGCTTCGCATTGATGAGATCCTGTGGTTTAAGCCCCTCGGACTCGGCCAGAGCCAGCCTTTCACGGACTGCCCGTTCAACCCGGACCAGCCCCACCCGGAAGGCGTTTTCAACCATTTCCCCAACTGAACGGATGCGCCGGTTACCCAAGTGGTCGATATCATCTACAGATCCCTCCCCGTTTCGGATCCCGATCAGCGTCTTCACTACATCGAGGATGTCCTCTCGCGTCAGAACCAGCGGACCCTCGTCATCTGAGCGGCCGAGGCGCTTGTTGAATTTCATTCGCCCTACGGCCGATAGGTCATAACGTTCAGGCACGAAGAAAAGGTTGTTGAACAGCATCTCCGCGGCATCACGTGTCGGCGGTTCCCCCGGGCGCATCATGCGGTAGATCTCGACCAACGCCTCAAGCGGGCTGTGCGTTGGATCTAGCCGCAGGGTCTGGGAGATGAAAGGACCTCGGTCCACATCGTTCACATACAGCGTGCTGAACTGGGTAATCCCCACGCCCATGATTTTCTGGAGGGTTTCGAGCGTAAGTTCCTCGTTGGCACGAGCCAAGAGCTCACCAGTCTCGGGATGGACGAGATCATGAGCCAAAATGCGCGCTGCGGCATAGGCCATGGGAACGGAAAGCCGCCGGACACCTGCGTTTTTGAGCTCGCGGACCTGGCGGGCCGTGACCCGGCGACCTTCCTCGACCAGAACCCGGTCTTCCAGCTTGATGGGGAACGCGGCGATCTCGCCACGGAGTCGTTCGGGAACCAGATCGAGGATCAAGCCACTGGGCGTCACATGGAACACGTTGTGCTCAAAAAAGGTGGCAAGCATCTCCGCATCATCAAGTCCGAGCGCACGCAGCAGGATCGTGACTGGCAGCTTGCGCCGGCGGTCAATGCGGACGTACAGGCAGTCTTTGGCATCAAACTCGAAATCGAGCCACGACCCCCGATAGGGGATGATGCGGGCAGAGTAAAGAACCTTCCCTGAGGAATGTGACTTGCCGCGATCACTCTCGAAAAAGACGCCGGGAGACCGGTGCAATTGGCTGACCACCACTCGTTCGGTGCCGTTGATTACAAACGTTCCGGTCTCGGTCATGAGCGGCAGCTCACCGAGGTAAACCTCTTGCTCCTCAATACTTTTGACCGCACGGTTGTCAGAGGGGCTTTCGCGGTCATAGAGGACCAACCGGACCACTGCACGCAGCGGGGCCGCGTAATTGAGACCCCGGAGCAGGCATTCGCGCACGTCGAAAGGTGGGTCCCCGATCTGGTAACGGACAAAATCCAGGGCCGCGGTTCCAGAATAGGCACGGATGGGAAAGATGGACTTGAGCGCAGCCTGCAGCCCAACGTCCCGGCGCGAAGTCGGCTCCACATCCTGCTGGAGAAACTGGGCGTAGGAATCGACCTGCATCTCAAGCAGGGGAGGCACTTTGAGAACCGCAGGCCGGCCTGAAAAATTCTTCCGGACGCGCTTTTTTTCGGTCAGCGAATAAGGCATACGAACTCCTCCGCGACTGCGGCTTTCAGATCCACTGATGTTCAGAATCCGGTCGACGGACGGTTCCAGACCGTCCGTCGAACCAGTCGGCCAGCCCCTCTCCCCGGCTGGACTTGGCTCACTTGATCTCCACGGTGGCGCCTGCTTCCTCCAGTTCTTTCTTCATCTTCTCAGCGTCGGCCTTGTTCACGCCTTCCTTGACCACCGAGGGCGCACCTTCGACTAGATCCTTGGCTTCTTTGAGTCCGAGGCCGGTAAGAGAACGGACCACCTTGATCACGTTGACTTTATTTGCACCAAAACTCGCCAAGGAAACCGTGAATTCTGTCTTCTCCTCCACCGCCGCGGCAGCTGCGCCTCCGGCCGCCGGTGCGGCCATGGCGACAGGTTGAGCCGCTGTCACATGGAACTTTTCTTCCATGGCGGAAATGAGGTCCACAATCTCAAGGACGGTCATCTTGGAGATGGTTTCGAGAATGTCATCTTTGCTGATTGCCATGTCATACCTCTACGGTCAGGTCCCCGGGTGGGGATGGATGGGGGGTGTTTGATTCAGATGCCAGCCCGCGCTTTTTGATCGCGCAAGGCCGCCAGCGTCCGGACCAGTTTCGCGGTAGGCGCCGTCAGCGTGCCGACCAGACGGCTGACAGGCGCCTGGAGTGTCGCCATGAGTCGTGCTACTGCCTCGCTGGCCGAAGGTAGGTCGGCCAAACGGGTAAGATCCGAAGCCGGCAACAACCGCCGTCCGAGGGCGAGCCCACGGACTTTGAGCGGCTGGTCTTCGCCTATAAACTGGCGAATGACCCGGGCCGCCTCGGCGGGATCCCGAAGCGCCAATGCCAAAAGCACGGGGCCGGTCAGGATCTCATCGAGACAGGCATAGTCGGTGTCTGCCAAGGCCCGTTTCGCCAGCGTGTTGCGGACAACCTTGAGATAAACTCCCTGACTTCGGGCGGTCTGTCTCAGACTTGTCATCTGGCCGGCATTCATTCCCCGGTAATCCAGGGCAATGGCTGCCTGGGCCGTACGCGCAAGCTTGGCTAGTTCCTCGACGCGTTGCTGCTTTTCGTTCAGTCTCAGTGGCATGAATCATCTCCCGGTCGGAACGTGCAAGGGGGATCCCTTCCGGGAGCCCCGCGGTGGCACGAGGGATGCGCTCCCCCGATCCGTCTCACCGTCTACGCAGGCGATTAAGCCCCCTCCGACCGTGGAGGCCCCTGCGGTCTCTGACTGGCCCGGACACGGATTTCCGGGCTCCGGCTCCCGATCCTGATCCCTCTGGAATCAGTACTCGAGTGTGGCCAGATCGATCACAAGCCCAGGCCCCATCGTGGTCGAGAGGGTGAGCTTGCGCAGATACTGCCCTTTCGCGGTCGCCGGTTTGGCACGCACGAGATCGGTCAAAAGTACCTGCAAATTCTGCTGGAGCGCACGTGGCTCAAAATCGACCTTGCCGATGGTGCAGTGGACGATTCCGGCCTTATCGGCGCGATAACGGACCTGTCCTGCCTTGGCATTGCGGACTGCCTGGGCCACATCCGGGGTCACAGTTCCCACTTTGGGGTTGGGCATGAGTCCACGCGGGCCCAGAATCTGACCCAAAGGGCTCACCATGCGCATGGCATCGGGAGCCGCAATCAAAACATCGAATTCAATCGCCCCGCCGCGGATCCGCTCGGCTAGGTCCTCCATACCGACGAGGTCAGCACCTGCCTGCCGGGCCTGCTCGGCCGCTGCCCCCTGGGCAAAGACCGCAACCCGGGTCGACTTGCCCGTACCATTCGGCAATACGGTCGCACCCCGAACCACTTGGTCACCCTTCTTGGCATCGATTCCGAGATTGATCGCCACATCAACGCTTTCCCGGAAACGCACGGTGGAAAGCTCCTTGAGCAGGACGATGGCCTCCCCGATGGGATAGCTGCGCCCCCCTCCGGGTAGGCGCTGCCGGATGGCACGAAACCGCTTGCTGAGTCTCATGGCCCAACCTCCACGTCAACACCCATGCTCCTAGCAGTTCCTGCAATGGAACGGACGGCCGCATCAAGATCCGCCGCCGTGAGATCTGGCTGCTTGGTCCTTGCGATAGCCTCCACCTGAGCGCGTGTCAGCCGTCCCACCTTCGCGGTGTTGGGTGTTGCGCTGCCCTTCTCAAGCCCGATGGCTTTCCGGATCAGCACCGAGGCCGGGGGCGTCTTGGTAATGAACGTAAAGCTGCGGTCGGTATAAACCGTGATCACGACTGGGATAGGCAGACCCTTCTCCAACGCCTGGGTCTGCGCATTGAACGCCTTGCAGAATTCCATGATGTTGACTCCATGCTGCCCAAGGGCCGGACCCACGGGCGGGCTAGGGTTGGCAGCACCAGCCGCCACCTGGAGCCGAATCATCGTCTGGACCTTTTTTGCCATGACTCGTTACCTCACCCTTCTGGGAGATCCACCTCGGCAAACCGGGATGGACCGCACGCGTTATGCCTTTTCCACCTGGGAAAAGTCGAGATCCACCGGGGTCGAGCGGTCAAAAATGCGTACCGAAACCCGCAACCGGTTTTTCTCATAGTTGACTTCTTCGACCATGCCATTGAAATCATTAAAGGGACCATCAATCACCCGTACCATCTGGCCGGGCTCGAACAGGATCTTGGGCTTGGGCTTGCTGGCCCCTTCCCGCACCCGCATGAGGATAGCCTCAGCCTCGCCATCTGGAATGGGCTTCGGGTGTTCAGCCGTACCACCGACAAAACCGAGGACCTTGGGGACACTGCGCACGAGATGCCACGTTTCGTCATCCAGTTCCATCTGGACGAGAAGATAGCCCGGGAAAAACTTCCGCTCGCTTTTCCGCTTGCGCCCTTCGCGCATCTCAACCACTTCCTCGGTCGGGACCAGAATGGCCCCGAAGTGATCCTGCATGCCCCGCAAGAGCACTCGTTCACGGAGCGAACGTTCAGCCTGCCGTTCAAATCCGGAGTAGGTCTGAAGGACATACCATTGGAGCGCCATGGATCAACCCGCATGCCCAGTGATGAGACGAATGCCAAAATCGAGACCCATATCAATCAGCCACAAGAGGATCGCGAGTACGATCACCATGACCAAAACAAAGAGCGTGGTATCGGTGGTTTCCTTGCGGGTCGGCCAAATCACCTTGCGCAGTTCGGTGCGGGCTTCGAGAACGAAGCTCCACAGCGTTTTCCCGGCCCGGCTCCAACCGAGGAATCCCACCGCCACCACAAAACTGGCCAGCAACCCGCCCAAGCGGATTCCGGTCGAGAGCCGGTCGTAATAGTAGTAACCGACTAGCCCCACTACCGGCAGGATCACCGCCAGGAGAAGCTTGACCTTTTCCCCGCGAGGTTCACTCTCCCGGATCGGGCCGGCCGCCGGCGTCCGTGGAGCGACCATCAAACGAAGCCCCGGAACTGGCAGGCCAGGAGGGACTCGAACCCCCAACCTGCGGTTTTGGAGACCGCTGCTCTACCAGTTGAGCTACTGGCCTGTACCATCATGACTCTGCGCTTCCTCAGGCGAGGACTTTGCTGACGACGCCGGCACCCACGGTATGGCCGCCTTCGCGGATCGCAAACCGCAGACCCTCTTCCATCGCCACCGGTGAAATCAGTGTCACTACCAGCTTCGTATTGTCCCCGGGCAT
>DAHVLZ010000037.1:0-84391 GCA_027320085.1 Pseudomonadota bacterium | reverse complement strand
TCCCCCCCATACCGACCCGCCATCACCTTCGTGATCGCCGCCGTCAGCGTCGTCTTCCCATGGTCCACATGACCGATCGTCCCCACATTGATGTGCGGCTTCGTCCGCTCAAACTTCCCCTTCGACATGTGACTCTACCTCTTGTTGATCATGAACCCGGCGACCAGGACGCCGGGGGAAGCTTTTGCACCCGACCGGAACCTGGAGCCCATAACCGGAGTTGAACCGGTGACCTCTTCCTTACCAAGGAAGTGCTCTACCAGCTGAGCTATATGGGCTCGCCCACCTGCACAAGCTGGAGCGGGTGATGGGAATCGAACCCACATCATCAGCTTGGAAGGCTGAGGTTCTACCATTGAACTACACCCGCCTCCCCCCTTCCACGGATCTGGTGGAGGGGGTAGGATTCGAACCTACGAAGGCAAAAGCCAGCAGATTTACAGTCTGCCCCCGTTGGCCGCTTGGGTACCCCTCCGGCTCGGCTGCGAAAGCCCGATATTATCTCTTAAAAAGCAATTCTCAGTCAAGAAGCATCAGGACAGCCACCCTCACGCCCGTGCCCCCCGGTAGAAAGCCGTTTCACGCGATACACCTCTCCTGTCTCAACCCGATGTAGCCACACTGCCATCCGGAGGCATCCACTCACCGTGGCGGAAGGGTCATCTCCCGATACGCCCAAAGGGGCCTAACCCCAACTCCGAGACCAGCATACCGAGGAAAAGCAGAACCGCTCCGATAACCACTGGGCCGGTCAGAGGATCGTGGTTCAGCCAGTGTCCGAAGAGAGCCGCGAAAAACGGTTCAGTCACGAGGATCACAGCCGTTCGCGCGGCCGACAATCGTTGCTGTACTCGGGTTTGCACATAGAACGCAAAGGCCGAAGCTACAATACCCGTCACGAGGAGCGCGAGGACGAGCTTCCCGCTGAGCGGATCCTGCCAGTGTGTTCCAGCCGGCAGAAGCAGGATAAACCACAGGGTCATGGCCGCCATCTGGGTAAACGTGAGGGCTCCGGTACGACAACTCGGCCCCAATCGCGAGAGGAGCGCAATCTGCAACCCGAAGCAGAGGGCACCGGCGATTGTGAGGAGGCTACCTGCCGTGAGGTGAAAATTCCAGCCCCCAAGAAGAAATCCCAGCCCAGCAATGCTGAGCGCCACCGCCACGATGTTTCGCCGACCTAAGTGCACCCGATAAAGGATTGCAGCCCAAATCGGCGCAAAAACCACAAACAAGCCGGTCAGGAACCCACTCTCGGTCACGGTCACGCGCTCGAGCCCCCATGTCTGGAACAGGTAGCCCAGCGCCAGTGTGCCGCCCAGACCCAATCCGACCCGCCATTCATGGATCCGAGCCTCGCGAAATGCCCAAGGCGCAAGCGCCAAGGCCGCGACCGCAAAGCGCAAAACCAAGAATTCGACAACCCCGATATGCGCCACTGCGGCTTGCACCACAACGAAGGTATAGCCCCAGATCACGGTCATGGCGAGGAGCCAGGCCGCTGGTGCCCGGTCGATGAGCGGCTTGAGCCTCACGCCCCGGCCGCGTCCGGTGGGGCAATCACGACGCCAGCACCGGTCAATATCTCATAGACGCGACGGGCTAGGCGGGGGGCTTCGATGCCATCTCCATGCAGTCCGATCGTCGCAACCGTCTGAGTCTCTCCAGCCGGGCGCTGCGCCAGCGCCAAGGCCTGGCGGCCGGCCTCATCCGGGTCACGGATGAGTGCCTCGGGTTCGGTACGCGGAACCAGCCGGCCATCAGGGCGGTAACGGCGATCGGCAAATCCCTCGGCAACGACCCGCAGACCCCGCCGTCTTACTTGGTCCGCCAAGACGCTTAGGGCCGGGCAATACACGAAAAGGGCAGGATCAATGGCCGCGATGGCTTCCACCACGGGCTCGGCATAGACCAGTTCGCTGGCCGCCTGGTGATAGAGGGCGCCATGGAGTTTCACATGGTGGAGAACCAGTCCCTCGCCTCGGGCCAAGGCCTGAAGCGCACCCAGCTGGTGGAGCACGATCGCGTAGGTCTCGTCCGGCGAAAAGGTCTGGGGGCGCCGGCCGAAACCTGCGAGATCCGGCCAGCCGGGATGCGCCCCGGGTGCCACCCCCCGGGCCTTGACCCAGCGGAGCGTACGCACCGCCGTCAGCGGATCGCCCGCATGGGCGCCCGTGGCAATATTCGCGGAACTGACCCAAGACAGCACGGCCTCATCATCGCCCATCCGCCATGCACCGAAACTTTCGCCGAGGTCGGCGTTGAGATCAATCGACCACACGGATCTGGTCTCCGCTTTCTCACGCATGCTACGCCTTTCCGCGAAAGCGGGCCTCATTCCCGGAACCAAGCCCGACCCAGAGACGCGCCATCCCTTGACGCCACTCCCGAAGGGCCATGAGGGCGACTTGTTCGTCAACGTGTCGGAATTCCACCTTCGTTCCGGCCCGGCATTGTGCCAGAATCCCCAAGTCTGTACTGATGATCTCGGCCAGGCGTGGGTATCCACCCTGTGTGGGATGATCCGCCATGAGGACGATGGGCGATCCATCAGGCGGAATCTGAATCGAGCCGAACGTCACCGGTTCAGAGTCTATCTCAAGCCGCGGATCCGGATGGAGGAGGGGCCCGGATAGGCGATAACCCATGCGATCGGAATCTGGTGTAACCAAGTAGTGAGCATTCAGAAAGCGTTGACGGACCTCAGGAGGGAAAGCATTCCAGTGACTTCCCGGCAGGATCCTCAGGACCCGGGCCTGGATCCCGGACGATGGTCTCAAGTCAGGGGAGACCTGACTCCGGATGTGCCAACCGGACCGACCGGAATGTTCCATCGACTGCTTGGGAACCCGTCCCAGCGTAATCCGATCCCCCAAACGGAGCACTCGGCCCTCCACACCTCCCCAACCCGCACGGAGGTCGGTTCCAAACCCGCCGAGCACCGGGACTAGTCGGCATCCACCTGAAAGAGCCAAGTAACTCCAGCGTCCAGACTCCCGGTTTGCCTCAATCCCGATCGCGAACGGTTGCGATGGATTGGTTTCAATACGAGCCCAGAACGGCACCGGTCGCCCATCCAAACGGACCGGAACGCAGGCACCGGCGAGAGCGAGTCTGCTCAACCCCTCACAACGGAGGGCCAGTCGGCTTGACCTCTCAAGTTCGATCAAGACTGCGTCCGCCGGATTGCCGGCAAGGCGGTTGGCCAGCTCTGCGGCATGGGGATCCATGGCCCCACCGACCGACACTCCGATACGCTGGAATCCATGGCGACCCTCGTCCTGCAGGGTCACACATCCTCGGGCTTCGGTCACGAGAACCTGCCCCACCCCCTGTTCTGCACTCCGTTTCATCTGAAACCCTTCTCAGGATGGAAACGGACTTGGTCTCCAATTGCAAAACGGGCAGGAGGGGACCGCCCGGGATCGAAGCAAATCCAATCCGTGCGGCCAACTAAGGTCCAGCCACCTGGGCTTTCACGGGGATAAATCCCGCACAAGCGGTTGGCAACCGCGACGGAGCCGGCAGCCACACGAAGCCGTGGTGTGATCCGCCGTGGCACGGCCAATACCTCCGGCAACCCTGCAAGATAGGGAAATCCGGGAGCAAAGCCGACCAGAAGTACTTCATAGATGACACCGGCGTGCAATGCAATCCAATGTTCCGGATCCAAGTGGGCTTTGTGTGCCGCATCGGCGAGATCGGGCCCGTCATCCCCTCCATACCTGACCGGTACCTCGAAGGACCGGACCGGGAGGTCCGGATTTTCCGGCAGGCTCTCCCAGAACGACGTCAGGGTCTCAACCCATGCGGCACGGCTAAAGCGGGCCGGGTCAAAGTAGACCGCAAACGAACGGAGACCGGGCACCCATTCCACTAAGCCCGGGGGCGGCTTCTGGTCGAGAGTTTCTCCCAACGCCCGGATCCGCCTAGACAGTTGAGGTGCCGGTTCCTGTGGCCAGCGCAAGAGTAGACCACACTCTCCGAGCTGAAGGCATTCAAGGGATCCTGCCTCGGCCACGCCGGCTCCCCAGTTCATCCCAACCCGCCTAAAGCCGACTTGCACCGACCACGAAGAGCACCATGGCAAACGCAGCGAACAATCCGTGTAGAAAAACGATCACGCCAGGCGCAGGGTAGCCGGCGAGCTGGAGTCCTGCCAGTGTCAGACCCCCTAGGAAAGCCATGGCGAAAAACAGGGCCGCATCATCGAGGAGAAGATCCGGATGGGGTAGGCCGGATAGCCAGACAATGAGCAGAATCGTAGCCAATGTGGCTAGCGTGGCATGCAAGATGCCCCAGCCGATGCGCGGGACTCGGCCACGGAGCAGGTGGAACACCATTCCCAGTCCGATAAGGAGCGCTCCACTGAAACCCATCCCTGCCACCCATAACCAGACCGGATCAACCATCAACGACCGTCCTCGTCCCTCTTGCACTCAACCGCTGAGAAATCTTGTGGTAGAGCGCCAAGTCGCAGGCCGGTCCCCCTTTGCAGGCAACCCGCCCTTCAATCCGACTGAATCGTATACCTCCATCCGTCCCCTGTTTTGTTCCAGGCGCTACACTCTCGCCTACCCGGGATCTCCTGCTCGTGACTCTCCGCCGATCGGAGCCAACCACGACCCGGCTGGCGTTGACGCTCACGTTCCCTTCTCCTGATCCATAAGCTGGCGGAGCCCCTTTTGGGCTTTTTCCTTGGCGCCTTCCAGGTCACCCAGTTCCTCCAGCAGCTGGGAAAGAGCGAGCGTGACTTCCGGATCCACACGCACTGACAGGCTGCGTTCAAAGTGGGCGCGCGCACGGCCTCGCTGACCACGGGACTCGCACAAAAGGCCAAGTACATAATGGAGACCGGCGCTTTCCGGACTGCGCCCGGTCCAGGGTTCGGCTGCAACCAAGAGATCAACCGCACCCGCAGAGACAGCCAGCCGGCCGAGGCGCATAACCCGCTCCTCGCTCCAGACCTGAGGCAAAGATTCGGCCAGCTGCTCGACAGCGGCGCGGGTGGCACCGATCGCAGCCAGAGTTTCAACTACCGCATCTACCACCTCCGGGTGGCGGCGATGCCCGGACTTGAGCTCCCGGAAAATCCTGAGAACTCCGGCCGCCCCACCAGGGTGGGCAGCCGCATGGATGCGGCCAATGATCAGCTTCTGCTCCAGGGTCATCCGTTCACTCTCCCTCAAGACCCTCCCCTGCATGAGCTTTGGCCAGAGAGCTTCGAGCCCCGACCAATCTCCGAGCGCGTCTAAGGCTCGGGCTAGAAGACGCAGCCGTTGCGGGTTTGCAGAATCCCACGTTGCGAGCTTTTCAAGGATCGTCCGTGCCAGTCCGGCCTGACCTCGCGCCAGTTGTAACTCCGCCTGTGTCAATTCAACCGCGAACGCTGCCTCTGGCGTGCTGTCTGCGGCCTGACGGAGATACTGGTCGCGACGTTCATCGGCGCCATTGAGCTGGGCAGCACGAGCCGCCCACAGGTAATTGACAAGCGGCACCTCGCTCAACCGGACAAAGCGGACAAGCCGTTTTTCTGCCCGGATCCAGCGGCCTTCCGCGAGCTCGATCACGCCACGGACCAACTGCCGACGGCCGATGCGCCACTGCAGTGAGAATGGATCCCGTACATTGCGGCTGAACCAGCCGAATCCCGCCAGAAGAGTGGAAATAAGCAGCAGGAAACCGTAGAAGAGGATCACTGTGAGGAACAGCATGACGAGTGACAGCTCGATTTCCTGGTGTCCGATCCTGATCGCCACCCAGCCCCCGGGGAAGAGTCCACTCAAAACCCAAAGAAGAAGGACACCCGCCGCAAAACCCCACACTGACCATAAAAGCTTCATGGGTCGGCCCGAACCGGAGCCGTCACCGGCATGCGGGCGGCACGCAATGCAGCGAGGAGCGGGGCCCAATGGAAGGAATGCGGTGGATTGCGGATCGACTCTAGTTCGGCCAAGCCCCTCTTCACTGCGGCATCACGGGTCTCGAAGTGCCGCACGATAAACTGTTGGAGAAGCGTGAGATCACTCTGGTATTGCTTACGGCGCCCACTGAGCCAGCTAATCCGTGCCAAGGCAAAATCAAGGGCGAGCCGAAGACGAAGGCGGGCAGCCTCCCGTGGCCCTGGCGGAGGCGAGACGCGTTCCGGCAAACTCCGAATCGTGACCAGGCTCCCCCAAAGCCGGGTGAGCCACCCGCTCAGCCGCGCCCAGAATCCATGAACGACTCCGGGGCGCCGGATTTGGGGTGAGAGCGGCCGGGGCATCATGAGCGGCCATTGTGGAGAAACGAGTGCCAGCGTCGTAAGGACGTGTCCTGGTCGAAGTCCTGGCTTCTGGGAGAAAGCATCAAGCCTCCGAATGTCGGCCTGAAGCAGCCGTCGCAACGGCATGAGGCGGGCAGAAGGCCATGGACCCAATAGATCGCGGGCCGTAAGGAGTACGCCTCGTGCCCAGCGCGCACCTGGTTCCAACGGTGCCAGGCGGGCCCCGACGCTCAAAAGCAGGCTCGCCCCCTGAAGTGCTACTTGCTCACGGTCCGATGCGACGCGACCTTCGAGGGCTCCAAGGCGTTGTTCCAACCCCGACACGCGAGCACGCTCCCGTGCGAGCCGGGTCTCGAGACGCAGCCACTCGTCGCGGGGAACTACCTGCCGGGACAGATTTTCCAGTCTTCCATTGAGCTGGCCGATGACCGTGTTGATCTGCCCGGTCTCCCGACGGGTGGCTCGGCCCTCCCGCCAGTTCCAAAAGGCCCCTACCAAAGCAATCAGGGCTACAGCCAAGACGATGCCATAAGCGATCGCGGACAATACCCGGTTCCGAGGCTGGGTGGTCTCCGGTGATGCCATACTGGTATCAGTCTTGCTCATGGACCAGATCCCCTGCGTCTCCCGTGCGGTTCGAACATGTCAGGATTCCTCCTCAGGCCCTGTCCACCACTCGAGGAGCGTTCGGAGTAAGCTCTCATCGCCTGGTCCGGTTGCGATGAGTGGGGGGCGCACGAAACCCAAGATCCGGGCCAGTTCAACCACCCGGCTGCCGGCGGTCAGCAGGAGCAGGTGACGGAGCCGGACCGCACCCTCGTCGGACAGGCCCTCGATCAGAGCAAGGAGGGTTTGCGCACTTGTCACCGTCACGACATCAAGATCACCTTCGAACAGTTTCTCCTCGAGTTCGCCGGTGGTCGGCCGCCGCACCCGTTCATAGATCTCTAGAGTTTCAACATCGGCCCCACGAGAGGTCAGCTGGCTCGCGAGCCAGTCCCGCCCCCCCCGTCCACGCAGGACAAGGAACTTGTGCCCACGAACCGACTTGAAATCCGGCGAGTCCACCAAAGCCTCGCTGCCGAAGCCCTCGCTCGGCACATAGACTTGGCGAGCGCCCAGTTCATGGAGTCGACGGGCCGTTCCCTCTCCCACTGCTGCGAGCTTTGCCCGGCGGGGCCAGCGTTGGC
Organism: Pseudomonadota bacterium; assembly: GCA_027320085.1. Lineage (GTDB taxonomy): Bacteria > Pseudomonadota > Gammaproteobacteria > JAKAQQ01 > JAKAQQ01 > JAJZIH01. The sequence goes on along the minus strand of DAHVLZ010000037.1, from coordinate 76,936 downwards.
CCAAGGCTTTAAAGCCATGTTCCACCGCATTGGGACTCACAAAAATCAGCCAGTCGTAACGGTTGGGGTGGGGTACCGCCGGCGTGGCCGCCGTCTTGAACAATGGACGGATGGTGAAGATCGGATGAGCATACACACGCCCTCCCAAGTTCTCAATACGTTGTGCGAGCGCTTCATTCTGGCCCTCTGGTCGGGTCAGGAGCACCCCTAGCCCGGCCAGGGGCTTGGGTTCAGGGCGTCGCCGCAAAGTAGTTTCGGATACCTTGTTCATGGAACCTCTTGGCTAGCTGACTTCCAAGCAACTGGGGATCGTGGCCGGACAGGGACTCCCGGTGGACCCGACGACCATCCACTGAACCAGCGAACGCGAGCAGCCGGATCATTCCATCGTGCCGGCACCCCGCCCAAGCCCCTACCGGGGCCGAACAATCGACGCCGAGCCCACGGCCGAATGCCCGCTCCGCGGCCGTACTGCGTGCACAGTCCGGATCGTGCAACGCGGCCAACAATTCCCTGTACCGGGAGGTTTCTATTCTGCATTCCACCGCAATGGCACCCTGTCCGATAGCGGGCACATGGGCTTCCGGATCCAGAGACTGTCCGGCCGGCCGAAGACCCAGACGTTCGAGCCCGGCCCGCGAGAGCACCACGGCTTCGCAGCGGCCCTGCCCAATCAGGTCAATCCTTGAATTCACGCTTCCCCGCGCCGGCACTACGTGCAGATCAGGACGCCGGGCCAGAATTTGACTCTGGCGGCGCAGACTCGAAGTACCGACACAAGAACCAGCCGGTAGCTCATCAAGATCCCCAGCACCCACTAGATAATCCCGGGGATCGCCCCGCGGCAGCAGCGCCACGATCTCGAACTCGGGACCGAGATTGACCGGGACGTCTTTCAAGGAATGAACCGCCGCATCGGCCCGCCCATTCCGCAGTGCTTCTTCGAGCGCACTGATGAATAGGCCCTTGCCCCCGATGGGGGCGAGCGACCGGTCGTTCAACTCATCACCCCGGGTGGAAAGCGCCACAATCTCGATCTCGATGGAAGGGTCGAGCTGTTGCAGCCGATCCGCAACCTCCCGGGTCTGGGTCAGGGCCAAGGGCGAGCGCCGACTCGCGAGTCTCAGGATCATCTGCCAATTGGAACACAGGCCGGGGGCCAATCTCAATCCGGGGCCAAGATTTTGCGCCGTAAGGCTGGGGCCAGGCGCCGGCTGACCGGAATCCGCGCCGGATGGCCCACCAACTCAATGAAACGGTCGCCGGAGGGTTCGTGCACCAAGCGATGGATCCTGTCCCGGGCGACCAGAAACCGCCGGTGGACCCTGACGAAACGGTCTGCGAATTCCTTTTCGAGCACAACCAGGGGCTCGTTCAAGAGAAGTTGGCCCTGCGCATGGATAGCCCGCACGTATTTGTCCTGGGCCTCAAAATAAAACACCATCCTAACCGCCACCATGCGAAGTTCGCCACTTGACCGAGACACGATCCATCGGCGCCTTGCCCCTTCGGGCGGAAGCGGCACACGGGGCCATCCATGCTTGATCCGTTCCATCGTCGCTGTAAGTTGCTCAAGGCGGACGGGTTTCACGAGATAGCCTACGGCCCCGACTTCGAACGCCTGGATCGCAAAGTGGTCGTAGGCGGTCGTGAAAATGACACGCGGTGCCTCAACACCCAAGGCGGCCAGATGCCTCACCACCTCGATGCCATCAATCCCGGGCATCCGGATATCAAGAAAAACCACATCGACGGGCTGGTCCTGCAGCAGAAGCAGGGCTTCACGACCGTCACAGGCCTCGATAATCCCCGCTCCAGGCAGAACCACCTCTAGCAGTCCCCGGAGACGCACCCGGGCCAGGGCTTCGTCGTCCGCGACGAGAACTTGCGTCACGAACCGGCCACCCGCTCCCGTCCAGTCACGTAAGGAAGGTGCAGACGGATCCGGAACTGGCCATCGTCTCCGACCTCGACCCGGACCGGATCCAGCGTGTCGGGGAACGCCAGTGAAAGTCGGCTTTTCAGGATGTTGAGCCCGAGCCCATGTCCCCGGCCCGTTCGCCGTTCTCCGGATCTCGGATTGCTGATCACGAGTTCCACGTGGCCTCCCGACAACTGTCCTTTGATTTCGATGCGTCCACCGCTAGCCATGCCCTCAACCCCATGATAAACCGCATTTTCCACAATGGGTTGGAGAAGGAGGCGAGGGACTTCAGCATCGGCAGGTAGGGCCTGGGTTTCCCAGACGACCTCAAGTCGGTCACCAAGCCTGATCTGCTCCAAGGCCAGGTAGCGCCTGGCCCAATCGAGTTCCTGCCCCAAAGTCGAACGGGATGAAGGTTTCTGAAGCACGGCGCGGAACAGGTCAGACAGGTCGAGCAGCGCCTGCTCGGCCGCATCCGGCGCCACTCGGACCAGTGCGATGATGGAGTTCAGCGTATTGAACAGAAAGTGTGGACGCAGGCGTGACTCCAGCGCCTCGAGACGAACCTCCGCCTCGGCCTGAACCTGGTTCCGCCAGCGACCAAGCACATAAAGATGGCGCAAAACCAGTAGATCGATGATGGCAGCGGCCAGCGTGCTACGCCAGAGAAACCCCTGGAGCGGCTCCGCGGGGAGCGGCCACAGCACCTCGACCCCCCAGCCGATCCCGATTGCGGTTACGAGCAGGAGGATATAGGACAAAAGCAGGGCGGCCGATTGCGGAAGGGGTGGCGCCCAGCGTCGAAGCCCGCAGAGTAGTCCGGCGCCGGTCAGGGTGATCCACTGCACATAAAGCGAGATCCACCCCCAGCCAACCCAGAAGGCGCCCAGCCATTCCGACTGGACCAGTGTGAGGACCAAGGCCACTAATTCGGCCATGAGGATCAGGCTCAGCGTGGAGGTCCCTGAACAGACTTCAGGCAAGAAGCTCCAAGATGAGTGGCTGGCGGGTACCCGCCAGGCCTGTTTGCCTGCCTTGGCCTCAGGCCCGGCCTTTGGTCTCGAAGAGGGCACGCTTGAGCTCGAAAAGGGCCGACAAGTCTTGCTCCGAGCGCTCCAGTAGTCGGTCGTAATGATGGAGTGTCATTTCCACAAGGGGGAGCTGCACCCCCTGCCGTGCGGCCATATCACGGCAGATGCGCAGGTCTTTGGCATGAAGTGCCATCTTGAAACCCAGAGGGTAGTTCCGTTCAGCCATGTACGGACCCCGACGGGTAAGAAACCAGCTCGCCGCCGCCCCCTGGGACAACGCGGCAATCAGTTCCGGGAGCGGTAGATTTTCCGAAGCGGCGAAGGCCAGTGCCTCCGCAACAGCTTGATTGATACCTGCCAGCATTAGCTGATTGACCGCCTTGGCCGCCTGCCCCTGGCCCGTTGGCCCAAGATGGGTAATCCGGGATCCAAGGGCCGCGAGGAGTGGTCGGGCTCGCTCGACGATTTCCGCCTCACCACCTACAAAGAGGGTCAACGTGCCCGCTGCCGCACCCTCAGTTCCTCCGGATACCGGGCAGTCCAGGAAAGACACTCCCTTGACCCGGAACCTCAACCCTGCACTACGCGCCGTTTCCGGAGCCGTCGTGGAGCAGTCAATCACGATCTGGCCTGAGGCGAGGTGAGGTAAAAGGCGGTCCACAAGCTCAAGCACATCGGCATCCCGGCTTACACACAGGATGATGACGGGAGCGGCGCGAGCGACTTCGACCAAAGTTGTGAAGACCCTCGCCCCGTGCTCCCGGCCCCAAATCTCAGCGCGTGCCGGGCTGCGGTTCCAGGCTCCGGCGAGATGGCCAGCCCGGGCAAGGGTGGCGGCCATGGGCCCGCCCATGGCGCCCAACCCTATGAAGCTGGCTTGGGGGGATGTCCCTGGCTTCATCATGGTGGCAGATCTCCCGTGAGATAGGTCGAGCCTTCGAGAATATGCTTGAGTTCCGCGACGAGACTTTGAGCACTTTCCTCTGGGCAATCGGCATAGGCCAGCTTGTCAGCAACCCGCCGCTCGATTTCGGATACCTCGAAGTGGACGTGCTGCAGAAGATCACGGGCAGAATCCCCCCGGTGGCGGGCTGTGACCCTAAAACCGGCCTCCGTAGACTCAATGACGGCCGAATCGGTGCCTCCGAACAGGTTATGCATATCCCCGAGGATTTCCTGGTAGGCACCGAGCAGAAAAAACCCAAGCCAGGGAGGGGGCTGCCCATTTCCCGCCGGGACCGGAAGGCTCGGCATCAGGCAGTCAGGACCGACGTACTGGTCAATCCGGCCGTCGGAATCGCAGGTAAGATCATAGAGCCGGACCCGGCGGACGGCCGGTTGGTTATGTCCGGTGAGTGGCACAATCGGGAAAACTTGATCGAGCGCCCAAACGTCGGGCATGGACTGGAAGATCGAGAGGTTGCAGAACATCTTGCCAGCCAGACGTTCCTCGAGTTCGGCGTGCAAATCGGATACTCCGGTGTGGACAGACGGTGCCCAGCGCCGCTCCACCTGGCGCAGGATCAACTGGAACAGGTGTTCGGCCTCGGCTCGACCTTGCAGCCCGATCTCCCCCCGGCTGAAACGGGCATGCACCTCGGCCAGCCAGTACACGGCTTCTTGGTAGACCTCCTGCGGCGACTGGGCCACCTCCTGCTCGTACAGTGCCCAGAGTTCGCCGAGCGCCCAATCTGGATGGGCCGACCGGATGGGTAGGGTTTCGGTGATGGGTGGTTCGGTTTCGATGACATCCGTGACCAGAAGTGCGTGGTGGGCACTCAGGGCACGACCCGACTCAGACAGGAGATCAGGCTCAGGACATCCCGCCGCCTGGGCCGCCTCCTTGAATGTACGTACGATCACCTCGGCGTACTGTCCGATCGAGTAGTTCATCGAACAGTCGCCGCGCGAGCGGGTTCCATCGTAATCCACGGCCAGTCCACCCCCGACGTCCACGGTACCCAGCGCGATGCCGCGGCGCCTAAGCTCGGCCCAGATGCGCCCAGCCTCACGCAAGGCTCCCTGGATATCACGCAGGTTGGCGATCTGAGAACCCATGTGGAAGTGCAAGAGCTCGAGTCTGCCCCGCAACTCTGACTGTTCGAGCCGCTCGATGGTCTCGATCAGTTCTGGAATGGTGAATCCGAACTTGGACTTGGCTCCGCCTGTATTCTGCCATTTACCCCCGGCAATGCTGGCCAGGCGTACACGAATACCGAGTTGCGGGACAACGTCGAGGACGCGGGATTCCTCTAGAATGCGTCCAAGTTCCGTCGGTTTCTCGAGCACGAGATAGACCCGGTGCCCAAGCCGGGTCGCCATAAGTGCAAGACGAATGTAGTCCCGATCCTTATACCCGTTGGCTACGATCGTTCCTGCCCGGGGGGCCAGAGCCAAGGCCATGACGAGTTCCGGCTTGCTGCCTGCCTCGAGGCCGATACCGGAACCGGCCGCACCGACCAAGGCCTCAACCACTGCCCGCTCCTGGTTGACTTTGATGGGATAGATCGGGAGGTACTGTCCGGTGTAGCCCTCCCGGCCACGCGCCCGCTCGAAAGCCAATGTGAGCTGTTGCAGACGCTGCTGCAGGATTTCCGGAAAGCGCAATAGGATGGGGAGGCGGTGTCCCAAGGCCAGAAGCTGCTCCGTGATCCCGGCCAAATCAAGGCTTCGGGTTCCCTGGGGATCAGGGCGTACGATACAATGTCCTTGCCCATCGATATCGAAGAAGCCCTCCCCCCAACGGGGCAGTCCATAGCGGGATCGTGCCGGAGCACCTCCGGTCGTTGGCAGGAGAGGATCGGGGGTAGGTGATTCAACCGGCATGACAGTCCGCTTTTCGACAGGCGAAGGTACCCATATGATGGATGATACCCAATGGTTTGTGGAACAGGCCCCCGGAGCCGGATACTCGATCGGGCTCAGGGTCCACAAGCGGCTTGCCCGCGTCGAAAGCCCCTACCAGACGATTGAGATCTTTGAAACAGAGGATTTCGGCCATCTCATGGCAATCGACGGTTGCATCATGCTGACCGAGCGGGATCACTTCATCTATCATGAGATGTTGGTCCATCCGGCGCTTCTGACCCATCCTCGGCCAAGACGGGTTGTGATCGTTGGAGGTGGCGATTGCGGAACCCTGACGGAAGTGCTTAAGCACCCGGAGGTCGAGTCCGCGGTACAGGTCGAAATCGACGAAGCCGTCACGGCCCTCGCTCGGCTCCATTTCCCAGAACTGGCTCCGGCGGGAGATGATCCGCGTGCCCTCCTGCACTACGAGGATGCGTTGCGCTGGATCGAGAAAGCTCCTCAGGACAGTATCGACGTTCTTTGCATCGATAGCACCGACCCTGTCGGTCCGGCCAAGGGGCTTTTCGAAAGCGAGTTTTACACAACCTGCCGCAGCCGCCTCAAACCGGACGGTATCCTTGCACTGCAGAGCGAGTCCCCCTTCCTTTACCCAGATCTCGTGAAACAGATCCATGAACGGCTCGCCCAGGCCGGCTTCCGAGAACGTATCCTGCTTCCCTTCTCGCAACCGACTTACCCCTCGGGAGTCTGGTCGGTGAGCCTCGCCTCCTCAACTACTCCGCTCGATACCTTCCGTTCGCACGACACCCTCATCCCGCGGCCTCGCTACTATTCAAGCGACCTGCACCGCGGCCTCGTTGTTGGCGGCCTTCCCGAACTGTTCAAGCGGCTCCTCTGACCTAACCTGCTGCCGATGAGGCCTTCTTGCAGAAGAGTTGCATACGGGCCCGGGCATTGTTTTTGTACTGGACCAGATTCTCTCCGGTGAGATATTGACTCTTGCCATTCGGCTGGACGAGCTGGAGTCGACGAACTGATTCGAGGTGTTGGTATCGCCTACGGGCCACTTGGCAAAACACTTTCGCCTGCGCTGGCGTCAAGCCGGGCACCTTGCGGGCCACCGGTTTGGGCTTGCCTTTTTTACCAGCCGGCACCTTGGCGGCGGTCTTGGGAGCACTGCTGCTGCCAAAGCCCGAGGGAGCCGCAAGCGCGACACGGTGGTAATGTACGCCATCAGGTGGCACATCGGAGTAGTGGACGGTGCCATGAGGCCCGACCCAGCGGTAGATCCCATGGGCCTGCACACCCCGTGGAGCTAACAGGGCTACCACCACCCAAGCGCACACCATAGCCACTACGATTTGTCGCCTCATCTCATGACAACGCCTTGACATCGGTCTCTCCCGTCCGGATTCGCACAACCCGATCCAGATCCTGAACGAAAATCTTGCCGTCCCCGATTTTACCGGTTTGGGCGGAGTGCGCAATAGCGGCCAATGCAGGCTCCAGAAGTTCATCGACAACCGCGACCTCTATTTTTGTTTTTGGCAGAAAATCAACAAGATATTCTGCCCCCCGATAGAGTTCGGTATGCCCTTTCTGTCGCCCGAAGCCCTTGACCTCCGTCACGGTCAGCCCTTCGATCCCCACGGCATTGAGCGCCTCACGTACTGCATCAAGTTTGAACGGCTTGATGATGGCCGTGATCATCTTCATGGAGCTGCCTCCCCAGCTTCGAGCGCGGATTCGGTTGCGTTAAACTATATACCCTTCGCGTTTTCGCGCCCGAAAGGATCGGAGAATGAAGATGGCTACGCTTTCAGACTCGCTCGACTCGGTATTATGCAAAATACGGCAGGCCCTTCCTGACGATCTCGAGGATCTGGGTCGGGACTTCAGGAAGAATCTGAGGGCCCGCATGAACGGTGCCTTGAGTCGCCTGGACTTGGTGACGCGTGAGGAGTTCGAGGCCCAGCGCGAACTGGCCACGCGTCTGTCGGAACGGATTGAGACGCTCACCGCCCGGCTCGAGGAGATGGGTGGCCGCGAGAAGTCCGGAACTGGAGAGGGTCCCCGTAAGACGTCCCGCCACTGATTGCTAGGAGATCTCTCCTCAGAGTTAGGGTTTGGGCGGTGCCAGAGGATGCTGGGCCAACACCCAACGGGCCAGGGTCTCGGCCTGGGCCAAAGTCAGTTGGGGATGGGCCGGCATGGCGATCCCCCCGGTCCACGGGTTCCAGTAACCCGTTCCGCCCTTGATGATTTTGTGGGCCAGCTTCACAACAGCTGCCGCAGTCTGCCCACGGAAGCGGTAGGCCACCCAAGCATAGGCCGGCCCTACTACTTTGCTATCGATGGCATGACAAGCGAAACAGCCTTGGGCCGTCATGAAATGCGTGATCTCGGTCGGTATCTTAAAAGCTGGGCCTTGGACGGTTGCCGTCATGGGCGTCGCGGCAGGTACACCCGAAACGGATTTTGACTCCAGCCTGACCTGGCCCACTGGCCGAAGCCGCATATAGGCCTGCCGCTCAGCCAGTCGGGAAGCCCCATAGCTTTCATCACGGGATTGGACGGCGAGACCATTCGCCAGGAAAATCAGGACGACCGCAACAACCAGCAGCACCAGCAGGAAGATGGAAAAGGTCAGGATGAATTTTCGATCTTGAAGATCCATGCCGGGCTCCACGGAGATTGATGGGGATTTGCTGACGATATTATAGGGGCTGCCCGGTGCCAGTGTTGTTATCCGGCCTCGGGATGGCCCTTCGGGCCACTGCCGAAGAGCGGTCGGCGAGGGGATCCGTAGACTTGGGGTTTATAGTAGTCTTTATCCCTCTTCCTCACCACCACCCCACGATCACACGCATGCAAATCCCGGAAATCCTGCTTGTCGAGTCAGAGCATCGGCCAGGCAGCTTGGGCCGGATTCTCACTGCAATCGGCGAGTGTGGTGTCGTGATCGACCACCTTACTGCCGTCCGTCGCCACCAAGACAGGACCACTTGGGAGATCACGATCGAGATCGATGAGGAAACCGGGCGGAGGGTCACCGAACGGCTGGCGGCCTTACCGAACGCACGACTCGTCGGCAAATCGGACCGCGTCTTCGAACGGCACCGGGGCGGCAAGATTGAGATGGTCGCCAAGGTTCCCCTCGACTCGCTCCAGCAGTTGCGTGACCTCTACACCCCGGGAGTAGCCCGAGTCTGCCTGGCCATCCGGGACGATCCCGAAAAGATCCGGGAATGGACCAACTACGGCAACAGTGTCGGCATCGTCACAAACGGCACGGCCATTCTGGGACTCGGCGCGATCGGAGCCCAGGCCGGGTTGCCTGTGATGGAAGGAAAATCCATGATCTACAGCCGGATGGTTGGCCTCTCCGGGATCCCAGTGCTGCTCCGCGAAACTGAACCGAGGAAAATTGTGGACACCATACTGGCCATCGAAGGGAGTTTTGCAGCGATTCATCTTGAAGACATCGCGGCACCCGCCTGTTTCAACGTTACCCGAGCTCTCGAACAGGCGCTCGACAAGCCTGTCCTCCACGATGATCAAGATGGAACTGCGGTGGTCACACTGGCGGCCCTTCTTACGGCCGCGCGCAAAACCGGGATAAATCTCCATGAGGCAGTGGTGGGCCAAGTGGGACTCGGCGCGGCCGGAATCGGGATCGCCCGGCTCATCCGCGATTTCGGTGTGCGTGACTTGATCGGAACGGACCGGCGACCCGAGGCGCGCAGCGAGTTCGAACAACTGGGGGGGACCCTTGTCACCCTGGAAAAGCTGATGCACCATGCCTCGATCGTGATTGCAACCACCGGGGTCAAAGATCTCATTGCTCCTGCATCGGTCAAACCCGGCCAGATCATTTTTGCACTGTCTAATCCGGAGCCGGAAATCTCGGCCCGACACGCACTGGAAGCCGGTGCAGCTTTTGCTACCGATGGGCGCAGCGTCAACAATGCCCTCGGCTTTCCTGGCCTTTTCAGGGGCGCGCTCGATGCCCGGGCCCGAAGGTTCACGCGGGATATGCTCCTAGCAGCCTCCTACCGCATGGCCGAACTGGCACCTGACGGGGAGATCCTGCCGGATGTCCTCGACCCTGCCACGCATGCGGCCGTGGCTCACGCCGTCAGCCAGGCTGCCCACAGGAAATCTCCTTGACATAAATCAAGACTCCATCTTCGAAAACGGGGTAGCATACTCAAATCGGATGGCCCTGCTTCTTGGAGGTCACCCATGAAACGCCAGTTCATTGGACCCGCCCTGTTCCTCTTCCTGTTCTATTTCGCGGAAGCCGCGTTTGCTGCAACGCCGCCGACGCCCGTCCCTCCTCCTTCCCGCGTGCTCACTAGCTGCTACATGTGTCACAGCACGCACGGCAGTGATCCTCGTTTCGGGTTCATCCCGCGCCTTGCTCACCAGAGCGAGGTCTACATCGAGGAGCAACTCAAGGCGTTCCGCGACGGCAGCCGCTCGGATCCACCGGGTGTGATGTACATGTGGCCGGTGAGCGAAGCGCTCAGCAACCGGGAAATTGTAGCGGTAGCCCGATGGTATGCCTCCCAGCCGCTCCCCCCGCCCCAGCTGGGCGGACGGTTGAGTGCTGTCGGCAACGTGATCTTCCACCAAGGGATCCTGAAACAGGACATTCCAGCCTGCATGAGCTGCCACGGGCCGGATGCCGCTGGAACCGGCATCTATCCGCGTCTCGCAGGGCAAAATGCGGAATACCTGGAAGAGCAGCTGCGGTTCTTCAAGAGCGGCGTTCGTCATGACAAGAATGCCGATATCATGCACATGATTGCCATCCACCTGACGGACCGCCAGATCCGGGCAGTAGCCGAATATCTCACCACCCTCTGAGTGAAATCCCCGGACCTGTCCGGACCCCTTGTCCCACTATCTGAGAGAGTCTCATGAACACGCGAGCGACCCCCCCCAGACATCATCCCGGGCGCAGTTTCGTCCTGGCTGCGTTTCTGGCTGTCGCGACACTCGCGTTTCCCTATTCTGCTCATGCGATTCCGAGTTTTGCCCGACAGACGGGCTGGTCCTGCTCGGTTTGCCACACGATGTTCCCACAACTCACCCCGATCGGCCGGCTCTTCAAGCTGGGGGGCTATACCACGGCCAATCTGGCAGGCATGCAACAGCTCCGTCAGAAGCTCCGGCGGATGGCGCCCTTGGCACTGGACCGTGATCCTCCACTGTCAATCATGATCCAAGCGTCGGATTCGTTCATCCAGGGGGGGAATGCCAACCAGTTCGGATCAGGCGGGACCACAGGTCAAGGTTCTGTCGAGTTTCCCGAGCAGGTGAGCCTCTTCTATGCCGGGCGGATCGCGAGCCACATCGGCGCGTTCTTCCACCTCACCTATACGCATACCGGCGGTTTTGGGCAGGATGACTCCGATATCCGGTGGGCTGAACACCAGAACGAGCCGAACGGCAGCACCCTCATCTACGGCATTGACATCAACAACACGCCGACCGAACCGGACCCTTGGAATTCGGTGCCCGATTGGAACTGGCCGTTTTACACCTCCAACTACTCGCCGCTCCGGGATATCCCGGCACCGTACGTCGTCCAAGCCAGCGGTGCCAGCGAACCGGTCGCCGGGCTCGGCGGGTATCTGGCCTATCTTTTCGGCCGGGGACAGGATCACTGGCTTTATCTTGAGGCAGATCTCTACCGATCCAGTGTCGGCATCGGCGCCGGCACGAACCAAGCCTACGGTCCCTATACCTTTGGCCCGATCCGGAATATTGCCCCCTATCTCCGGATTGCCTTCGAACAGAACTATGCAGCGTGGAACTGGGAGGTGGGCGCACTCGGAATGGATACCAATGTGTACCCGACGACCGTCGCCTCCGGTGCGAGCGACCGTCTGCTCGATTACGGGCTCGACAGCCAAGTCCAATACCTGGGGCTCAGCGGCGACCAGATCTGGACGGCGCACGTGAGCTGGATCGGGGAAAACCAGTACTGGGAACCGGTCCCGTCGATTGGCTTCAAGCCCCATGCGGAAGATACCCTCGATACGGTCAATGTCAACGGCCAGTACCTGCTCAAACACCGCTATGGTGCAGGGGTGGGTTATTTCTGGGTCTGGGGCAACGCGGATCCTGCGCTTTATGGACCCGCAACCGGCAATCCTGCGGGTCTCGTGAGCGCCAGCGGTAGCCCAGACACTAACGGGTTCATCCTCGAACTGGACTACCTCGAGGCCCAGAATGTGGAACTTTCGCTGCAATACACCGGCTTCAACAGCTATCTCGGAGCAAGCTCGAACTACAACGGCCAAGGCCGGAATGCGAGCAGCAACAATTTCCTATCCTTCCTTATGTGGCTGGCTTTCTAAAGCTAAAAGTGCACGATTTCCCCCGAAAACATGCGGGTCTTCGGTCTGAGGGCCATGCTTTGGAACGGCTGGGTATCGCTGCGTAAGCCATCCGACTCGATGGGGAAGTTGTGATTTCTGTGTGCTGGACGAATGTCCCTTACGGCTTCCAATCACGAGATGGAGATGGCGATTTATTGCTACCATTCCTGTAAGAACCGAGGACGACCCCCGATTGTACACAGGCGCTACTGCCAATCCAGAACTCCCGTCCGGCACAATTCCCTTTGAGGCCCGGGCCGATGGTGGCTTCTCTCGTTGGCTCCTTCAGTCCCGGAGCACGGTCGCGGTCAGCACCTATCAGGCGGGGGTTTTGGCTTTTTTCTCTTGGAACGGAACGCAAATTTCGGTCTTCCTGCGTCGCTTCGAAAAGGTGATGGGGCTTGACTGGGATGGGAGTCGTCTCGTGGTGGCGACCCGCCATGCACTCATGATCCATGCCAACTCCTCGGTATTGGCCCGCCGGTTCCGCGAAAACGGACAGTATGACGCCCTTTACCTCCCCCGGACGAGCTACCATTACCCAGACCTCCACGTGCATGATGTGGGCCTCGTCTCCGACTCAGTCTGGATGGTCAACACTCGTTTTAACTGCCTTTCCCATCCAAGCGACCGGATGACCTTCGAACCAATCTGGTCCCCCCCTTTCATCACAGATCTCGTCCCCGAAGACCGCTGTCACCTGAATGGGTTAGCCATGCGGGATGGCAAGCCGGCCTTCGTCACTGCGCTCGCCGAAACGAACATCGTGGGAGGATGGCGTGATCACAAGGCAAAAGGGGGGGTCGTCATCGAGGTCGAGTCACGCGAAGTCGTAGCCCGTGATTTGTCCATGCCGCACTCTCCACGCTGGCATGAGGGTGCGCTCTATGTACTGAACTCCGGCTTAGGCGAACTCCTGAGGATCGATCCACGGGATGGATCCCGGGAGGTCATCTGCCGCTTGACGGGATACCTCCGGGGGCTCACCTTTCACGGTCCCCATGCGCTGGTCGGCCTGTGCCAGGCGCGGGAGACGGCCCTTTTCGGAGGTGTCCCGGTTGCCGAGACAGGAAAGCGCCTCCTGTGCGGAATTGCACTGGTGGATCTCCGTACCGGCCATACCTCCGGTTTCCTGGAAATCACTTCCGGTTGCACCGAACTGTTCGATCTCAGGGTGCTCCGGGGAGAGGTTCGGCCTGCCATCGTCCACATCGACAGTCCTGATGCGAAAGAGGCCATTGCATTGCCCCACTCTCATTACTGGTTAAGACCGGAAAACGTCATCAAGGATTAATCTGGGGAACCGGGAAGAAGTAGCGACCAGGCGATCCTGCTCCCGTATAATCCTGACGGGAGAGGGGGAGATCCGGTGAATCCTGAAGACCTCAGGTCTCGCAATCGACAAAAATGCGAAGGCGCTTATCAGTGCCGGGATGGATATTGTCCGACCATACACAACCGGACGGAAGACGCCCGATGAGATTGGCCCGTCGTCTCCGGCAAACCAGGAAACGCATCTTGGCCCACCCCGCCCTGGTAGCTACAGGCCGTCGCCTTGGACTTTATGCCCGCCTGACACGCCTGAACCGCCCGATTGGTGCCCTGCTCCTGCTCTGGCCCACGCTCTGGTCGCTCTGGCTCGCGAGCCGTGGACATCCGCCGGCTCACCTGTTTTTCATCTTCGTGGCTGGAGTCTGGCTGACTCGCAGTGCCGGGTGCGCCATCAATGACTTTGCCGACCGCGACTTCGATGGTTGGGTACCGAGAACACAAACCCGGCCGCTCGCCCAGGGTAGTCTGCATCCCTGGGAAGCCTGGCTGGTTGCCCTCCTCTTCGGGATCCCAGCCGTATTCCTCCTGACCCTGCTGCCTGTCCTCGATCGCTGGCTCGCGCTCATTGGTGTGGCACTCATGGTGAGCTACCCCTTCCTCAAACGCTGGATATCCCTTCCCCAGCCCTATCTCGGCCTCGCCTTCGGGTGGGGGATCCCCATGGCTTGGGTGGCAACCGGCCGAGAGCTGGACACCACCGTTGCACTGCTATTCGTGGCCAACATCCTCTGGGCCACAGTCTATGACACCTTTTACGCCATGGCGGACCGCCCTTGGGACCGCAGGATCGGGATCCGTTCGACGGCCATCCTGTTTGGCGAATACGACCGCCTCATCGTGTTTCTGCTCCAGCTCCTCCTTTTGCTCGGTCTGTACCTTCTCGGTCGAGATCTCAAGCTGAGCTGGATCTACGATACAGGACTCGTGGCTGCCGGATGTTTCGCAATTTACGAGCAGATGCTCGCTTGGAAACGGACCCCTGAAGGCTGTTTCCTTGCTTTTCTCAACAACAACTGGTTTGGCGCCGCGGTTTTCGCCGGAATTGCCCTCAATTACACGCTCGTCCATTGAACCCCAGTGCCGGGAAAACGTTGCGGCATGTTAAAATTTCAGGCGGGAGAGGTACCGAAGCGGTCATAACGGCGCCGACTCGAAATCGGATGGGCGGAAACGCCACGTGGGTTCGAATCCCACCCTCTCCGCCAGCTCTCTCCGACCTTGCCGGACGTCGGTGACAGAGCCCGACAAATCAACTAGGCCTGTTCCGTTGCGTGTAATGACCCAGAAAGAGATGGGCCACCGCCGCAGCCACATAGGCCTGCTCTGTGATCGGTGCTCACCCTAGCTCACCTCTCTCCCCGCGCATCCCGAAGTTCCGCCCCCCTCGAACCGTAGAGAGGTCCTGGTTACCCACCTTCCTCAGATGTGCCCCTGATGCAACCCGGCTGAAATCCAAGGAGAAAGCGTGCCTCCGATATCAAAAAACGCGTGAATCAGACTCCCTGTTTTCTCCCTATAATGACCTGCGATCAAACCCAATATGCCTGCGAGGATGATGACAACGAAAGCCATCGGGCCAAGCTTTGGCCACAAGACGACATGCATCGCAGCGAAGAAACAAGCACTCGTCAGCACGGGAGCGCTCAACCCCCACTTCCCCAAGCGAATGCGGTACTGTGCCAGCGGAGAGAGCCAGCTCTGAAGCAGCCCTCTGGTAAAAACCTCTTCGCCTGGTGAATCCGAAGGCGACAAGACGGCCCTTGGTCAGCCAAGCGGATAGGGCCAGAGAGAAGAGCAGGAGGATCTTTCGGCAAAGAATCCCGGCAGAAAGATCCAGAAGGTCGGTTTTCCGATGATTTGCGGCACTGCCAGCGCAAGAATAGCGATCACAGCGCAGGTGACGAGCGGCAGTAACAGTATGGAGGCTCGGGGCCGCGGCTTCTCTCGTGTATTTTCCACCGGCGGCTCATTCGGAGGCGTCTGCATTCAGCTTTACCGGTGCGGAACTCGGTCGGCGAATCAATTTTCATTATAGCTACGAGCAATTTGCATTTCCATCAACTCAACTCCATCTCCGCGGCTGAACCGTCAACCTGCCGAGGAGGCAAATTCAGCTCTACGTCTTTCGGGCATGAGATCCGGACGTTGCGCGGACACGGCCACTTGCCAGCGCCATCCTTGCCCGGCAGGTATCCACGATTGTGAACTGTGTGCCGATCACATCCATGTTTCCGAGTCTGCAGTCGCGACCGTACATGCGACCCAATCGACACACGTCAAGGTGATCCGGCCCGATCCGCACCGCCCTCAATGCAAACGGCGAGCAAACTGACCGCGACCAAGAGGTCGTGGCCGAATAACTGCTCAGCCGGCACTCGCGCAATCGCATCGGCACGAATCTCTGCTCTGTCATTCGTGCGCGCAGCAGTTTGAGGAATAGATCAGCGAAGGCAAGTCCGATGATCGAGGGAATGTCCCCATGCGAGCAGCGGCTGGCGAAACAGTGGGCAGGGAACACCCATCGCGCGTTTCATCGATCGAGAGCAATGTGGCTGGCACTTTTCTCTCTCCGTCACTTGAGGAACAGGGCCAGACCTCAGGCCCAAATAAGCCCCACCCACGGCTTCGCGAGGGAGCGTCTGGCGCATGCCGGTTCAGTGTTGGATATTGATGAGAGGCCGCCCCCGAACAAGATCCGGATTCCAGTTCACCGGACTTTGTGGTGCAGGAGCGGGAGCCGTCTCCACAGATTCTGGACAAACAGATACCATGCAGGGTGAATAGGCCCCATATCCATATCCTCCGAATCCATATCCATACCCGTAGGGATACCCAAACGGTCCGTAACCCGTGGTACGACTGTAGAACAGCGAGGCTGAAAGCTCGATATGCCGGTTGATCCAGTAGTTACCCTGAGTGTAGAAGTACCACTGGTTCATGCCGGGATATCCGAATCCCGGCGCGTTATAGGGCTGTCCGTTTAAGTAACCCGCACTCACGATCACACTGCCCCGGTTGTTACCGACCGCAAAACCCACGTTATAGCCCTGGGTCACACCTCCCCAATGACCCGGGGTTTCATAGACCCCGAGGAAGGCGCTTGCCATGGCCGTGGACCAAGTCTGGCTGGTGATAACATTGACCACTCCGCCACCGGAGGAGTTGCCCTGGACGCTTGGCGGATCTGTTGCGGGTGGAAGAACTTCGACCTTGGAGATGGTCGAGGCCGGGATCAAGAGACTTGAGCCCAGGGGGGTGCCGGAATCGGCGAGCCAGCGATGGCCATTGACGAGAACCAAGGGTCGCGGCTGCGCCTCAGCCAACTGGCGGAGCACAGGGTCTGCCTGTCTGGTCCGTGCTCCATACTCCGAAATCGATTCGAGGAGATTACCTTTCGCGATATTGCCGCGCAGCCGGAGTTCCCGAGGGCTCAAGACAATGAGAGAGGGGACCGTATGCCGCACTGAGAGATTTTCGTGGGGATTCTGGCCAGCCCCGGATCCGACCCCTGCTCGAACTTGCGCCAAGGCGGGGGTCGAGATAAGACACGTGGCGAAGACGGCGGCCCAGACCCCGGCTTGCCCTCGTTGCATGCCTTTGTGCTTGCTCATGCCGGTAGACCTCCCACGCGAACGCTGGGAAACTAGCCCAAAACAGACGGTATGTTTATTTTTTACGCCAGCTCGACCGAGCTGTCAAGCCGTTCTTGAAAGCCATCTGCTTCAATTGCTCCTATTCTTTTTGACATTGAGGTTGGCCCCTTCCAGCCCGCTCGTGAACAAACCGTTAAACTATGGGGATTGGGTGCGCCCGTAGCTCAGTTGGATAGAGTACAGCCCTCCGAAGGCTGGGGTCACAGGTTCGAATCCTGTCGGGCGCGCCATCCCTTCACAGATCGTGACACCCTGGACCCGCGACCCTGGCAGGGATTCAATCAGGATCTTCCTTTCATTTACCGGGGCTCGCCCCAGATTCTTCTTCACGGGATCGCTGCCGTGACTTCGCTGGCCTGTCTCCCGCTTCATTCGCCCCGATCAGTTGGTGAAGCAGGCTCGACTCTCTTTTGTAAAAGCCTTCGGTATGCAGCGAATCCTCGAGCTTGAGCATCTCATAGTCGAGATGGTGGACAATCTCGTGAAGGAGCGTACGGAGAAAGGTTTTGAACGCGACCACCTGCCTCCGCTGGACCGTCCGCATCCAGACTGTAATCAGTGGTCGGGCCCTGACCTGATCGGCCTCGTAGAGACCGTGGAGTTCTCCATGTGAGTTGGAGGGACGCCGTTCGAGGACCCGCACTCTGACCGGGGGACTCCCAAAAGCATCCGTCAGGAGCTGGGCAAGCGCTTGGGCTGCTATTTCCACCGCTGGCCGAGATTCGCTGGCCAGTGCATTTCGGAGGTTGGTCACGGTTTCTTGGGAAATCGCTCCGGGGTCCAGCGGCAGGGTCTCGATCCGGTTACTCCGGTCGTAGATTTTCCGCTGTCGAGGCGTAAGCCGGTGATAGTAACTGAAAACCATCGTTCGTCTGAGGGTCTGAGGCCGGGGCCTCCTTAAAGTGTACCCGGCCCTGAACCGCTCGGCCGGGGGCGGGATCCGGACTCAGTCTGTATCGAACTGATCCCACCAATGCCAGGGGGGTGGGGTCGGCGTCTTGGGGCGGGGCATCGTTCGAGCCTGCGAGCGTACCCGGTAGAGGATGAGCCCCCCCTGTGCCGGAATCGAAAGGACACGGGTGAAATACGTGGGACTGGGTGCCGGCGACAGGGTGACGGACGTGGGCTTCCGGCCGGGGATAGGAAGCGTGTTGCGATACACAATGAGGTAACTGCCTGCACTGATCCGGCCGGAACGGACCTCAGCATACAAGGCACGGGCCGAGCGGACGAATGGAATCGGGGCTTGCCGGAGTGGGTAGAGGGCGTAGATCGTGGGTGGGGCCGGGTAAAGATAACTCACAAAAGGGGCCGGGTGACGCAACAGGTAATTGCGCAAGACCGGCAGTCCCCGCATAGTTCCTGGTGTCGGGACGATACCGGGAAAGACCCAACCGGGAAGCATGAAAAGCGCAACAAAACCTGCCGCGGCAAGAAGAAATACCGAAATCCCATACCCGATCCGGGAAACCAAGCGTGCCCGCCTCCCAAACACCCAGCCCAGCGCAGACAAGCTCAGGATCACGATGGCCGGAGCTGCCGGCAGGATGTATTTGCTTTGCTTCGAGACCGAGACTGAAAAGAAAATAATCGTCCACAATGCCCAGAGCGAGGAGAGGCGGAAAGCGGGTTCATGCCGCCGGCGCCAAGCCAGAACGATTCCGAACGGAAAGAGGAAAGCCCAGGGGAAAAAATCCCCCCAGAGGCTTTTCAGGTAGAGAAAGGGCCCATGCTCGTGATCAATCCCCGAGAGGAAACGGGTGAAGTTCTGATAGATAAAAAAGGCCCGGTCGAAATCCCAGTTCACGAGAAGCCCGGCCATCACAGCCCAGAGGGCCAGAACGCTCAGGGAGAGAGTGAGTCCACGAACCGGCCGCAAGGACCAGATTCCCTGCCAAAGCGCATGCCAACCCTTTTTGCTAAAGACTTGGAGGCCTGACGTGGAGGCCACAAGATCGAGACCCATGGCCGGGAGTGTGATGGCAAGCCCGACTGGACCCTTGGCCGCGACGGCGATCGCAAGCCCACCCCAGAGTTCCCAAGGAAAACGAGTGCGCGCTCCCTGCCGATGGCGGAGGTAACCAGTATAGGCCATAAGCACACCGAGCGCTAGGAGGCTGTCGGTATGGGCCGTGAAAAAATTATAAAGGGCGATCGGAAGCGCAGCCAGAGCCAGACGGGGCAGGGTCGGGCTCACGTTCGGAAAGGCGCTTTTCACCCAGCGACCCATCCAGAAGATCCAGAGCAAAAAGGCCATCGTTCCCGGCACCCGGATGGCCGCCCGAAGCGGCAGTCCAGCCAGCCGGGCGATGATGGAGAGCCAGTAATAAAGGGGGGGATACTCGACGTAGGGCAGGCCATTCTTCCAAGGGACCCACCAGCTGCCCCGGGCGATCATCTCGCGCACGACCTCGGCAAAGCGGGGCTCCTCAGCTGGGATGAGCCCATGGGTGAACATGGCGATGCCGTAAACCAGGGCCAGGAACACGAACAAGCCGATGGCGAATCGGCGATCGGAACGAACCTCGAGTTCCGGGCCGAGCGGGGGGAGATGGGGATCGTTATTAAACAGTGAGCAGGATGACATGGGAAAATCCAACGGGTGCCCAATTTTACCGGAGGATGGAGTCCCGCGATACGATGCTATGTTCGGAGAGACTTCCGTGAACTATGACCACCGCTTTCATGCCGGCAATTTCGCTGACGTCCACAAGCACATTGTGCTGATCGCCCTGCTCGAACGTCTGTCGGAAAAACCCTCCCCCTGGTTTTATCTCGACACACATGCCGGCACTGGGCTTTATGAACTGGATCGCCTTCCAGAGGACCCGCCCCCGGAGTTCCGCCGTGGCTTTGAGGTCCTTTGGAAAGCCAACCCGGTCGATCCCCTGCTGGCGAAATACCGGGCACTTGTGGCTTCCGATAACCCCGCGGTCAACCTCACCCGCTATCCCGGATCTCCCTTGCTTGCCCGTCGGCTATCCCGCCCCCAAGACCGGCTGGCCTTCGTCGAAGCTGTTCCCCAGCGCCAAGCTGAACTCAAACGCCATCTCGGCCGACAGCCGGGCGTTCATCTCCGGGACGGCTTTGAGGCACTTCTCGCGCTCACACCTCCGCCTGAACGACGTGGGCTCATCTTTATCGATCCACCCTACGAGCAGGTCTCGGAGGCGGATCGGCTCGCCGAGACCCTGCCCCACGCCTGCGACCGTTTTCCGCAAGGTGTTTTTCTGGCTTGGTATCCCTGGGCAGATGCGGAGTGGACGAAGGGTCTCAAGCGGCGCCTCAGCCGGATTTTCCGGATTTCCTTTCTGGACTGGCTCATTCCCCGGAGCCGCGGACTCTGGGGTAGCGGACTCGCTCTTGTGAACGCTCCCTACGGTCTACCCGAGAGACTTGACCGTCTGCGGCCGGAACTCCTATCCCTCTTTCGGGACCGGCTGGGAAACAGCGAATGGCAGACGACTTGGGCCACCGGGGGGGATCGCAACACGCCGGAGCGTACAACCCGGGGGCCAAATAGATGAGCGCTGGCACAGCCCGAGATCTCGCCATCGTTGTCCTCGTAATCCATCTGGGGATCATCGCCTTCAACGTGGTCGGACTGATCATGATTCCCTGGGGTGGGATTCGGGGCTGGTCCTTCATCGGCAATTTCTGGCTGCGCCTGATCCATCTCGTCTCTCTCTCCATCGTTGTGCTTCAGGCCCTCCTCGGCCAAGCCTGCTTTCTCACCCTCTGGCAGGCCCAACTCAGCGTGCACGCTGCCAAGGTCGGGGCTCCGGCACCACTAATTGCACACTGGATCGATGGGTTTGTGTTCTGGTCAATCCCGCTCTGGGTCTTTACCCTGATCTACGCCGCGGTCTGGATCTATGTGGTCGCACTGTGGTGGATTTTCCCTCCGCGTCGTCCCTGAATCCCTCCCCCACGTCTGACCGCTCTGAGCGGGACGAATCCTGCGCAAGAAGGTCATTTACGGCTTCGCGGATTTCCTCCTCCGTGAGCAAAACTGCATCGGCCGCCGGACCGAGTGGAATGTAGCAATCCTCGGACACAAGCCGCCGGAAGGGAAGTTTGGGTGCGCATTCTCCCAAAAGCGTCACAATTTCCTCGGAAACACTCCCAGTTCGGCGCCCCTCATCGACAACCAGGACTTGTCGAGCCTGTCCGAAGGCAGCGACGAGGGCCTCGTGGTTAAGTGGCTTGAGCCAGCGCAGGTCAAGAACCCCGACCCGTTTCTGGGTTTCGGTGGCATGTACGGCCCTCAGACTCAAGTAGACGCCGTTACCGTAGGTCACGATGAGAAGATCTAGATCTTCCCGGGGCCCATACCAGCGGGGCTCACCGAAAGGTACAGCCGCTCCCCGTTCTGGAAAGGGTGCAAGCCAGAGCCGGTCTCCGGCTTTATGGAGGTCTTTGGTCATGTAGAGTGCGATGGGTTCGAGGTACACCACGATGCGCCCATCGACATGAGCAAGGGCGAGGGCGGTCCGGAGCAGCCCGACGGCGTCATCTGCCCGAGCCGGACAGACCACGATGAGTCCCGGGATATCGCGAAAAATGCTCCAGCTGTTGTCATTGTGGAAATGCCCACCGAATCCCTTCTGGTAGGCCAGCCCGGGAATACGAACCACGAAGCCATTACGGTACTGGTCCGAGGAGAAAAACTGGAGAGAGCAGGCCTCCCCTCGAATCTGGTCCTCAGCGTTGTGAAAATAGGCCAAGTATTGGATTTCGGCAACCGGCAGGAGCCCGAGGAATGCGCCACCCTGGGCCAGTCCCAAGATGGTTTGTTCGTCTAGAAGCGTATTGAACACGCGCCGCGCCCCGTAACGACGGTGGAGCCCCGATGTGACGGTATAGACGCCTCCCTTCTGAGCAACGTCCTCACCGAAAAGGACCAAACCAGGATATCGGTCGAGGGATTCGGCGAGTGCGCGATTGATTGCGATTGAGAGGTGGAGGTGCTCCCCCGCGGTGGGCTGTCCAGTATCCACTGTCTCCCGATGGATCCGGGTTGCTTCAGTAGCGACGGCTACAGGCGAGAAGGGCGCAAGGGGTTTCATGACCTCCTCGGTATCCGAAAGCCGCAGGGTCTGGATGGCGCGTTCCGCCGCCTGCTCTACCCGGGTGCGGGCCTTCTCGTAGGCAGTCAAGAGTGCCGTCCCAGAGGCCAGACCGTTCCGATGAAGCAGGTTGGCTGTTTTGAGAATGGGGTCTCGTGCCTCATCTGCCTCGATCTCCCCAACCGACCGGTACTCACTTTCGGCATCGGTTCCCGCATGACCGAGCAGACGGACCACCCGGAGATGGAAGAAAACCGGTGCCTGCCTCGTACGGCAAAACTCGAGGGCCTCCCGAGCCTTCCGCCAAACCTCAAAGAGATCGCTTCCATCGGCCGAGTAGTAACGGAGCCCAGAGCGGTCACGGTAATTGGATTCGATCCAGCCGGAGGGCGTACGGACTGAGATCCCAAGTCCGTTATCCTCGCACAAGCAGAAAAGCGGACAAGCAAGCCCCTGCCAGGCGGTTTGAGCGGCCGCGTTGAGAGCACCAAGCGCTGTCGAATGGTTGGCGCTCGCATCGCCGAAGCTCACGAAGACGAGACCATCCCGGGGCCATTTCCCGGCCTCAAGCCGGCGCGCCAATTCCAGAAGTGCCGCCGTGCCAAAAGCCTTGGGCACATGACTCGCGATCGTGCTGGTCTGTGGCGGAACCAAAAGATCGGGGTGCCCGAACACCTTGTGCCGTCCCTGGGCGATCGGATCATCCCGGCTTGCCGTGAGCGAGAGTGCGATGGCATGAACCATATCGATGCCTGGCTGATGCCGGGCCCGCTCCAGCATGAAGGCACCACTCCGGTAATGCAAAAAAACAGGATCCGTGAGACGAAGCAGTCGCCCCCAGACCACATTAGCCTCGTGCCCACTGCTGCCGATCGTGTAAAAACCCTGGCCCCGTGCCCGCAGCAGACGCGCCACAAGATCAAGGTGGCGCGAGAGGAGTTGGGATTCGAAGAGCTGCCAGAGATCGCGAATGGAAAGCCCTCCCGTCTCCTCAAGCACTCTCCCGGATTCCTGTGCCGGAGGAGGTGTCGCCGTTTCACCCAGGGCGAACAGAGCCGCTCGGGTCTTGGCATCAAGGATTTCAGCCCGATTGATGCTGCGCTGGGCCTGTCTAGCAAGGCGAGGACCCTGCGTTGTTGATTCAGAATGCATCGAATCCCGTTACCGCCTTGCCCACAACCAGTTCGTGGATGGTCTCGGTTCCCTCGTAGGTCACAACGCTTTCGAGGTTGAGGGCATGACGAAGCGGAGGAAACTCCGTCGTGATCCCGGCTCCACCCAAAAGATCCCGTGCTTCCCGGGCAATCTCTAGCGCCATTCGGACGTTGTTCCACTTGGCAAGCGAGACTTGCGCCGGATCGAGTTTCCCTCGGTCCTTGAGTTGGCCCAGGCGGAAAGCTAGGAGCCGGGCCAAGGTAAGCGTGCGAACCATCTCGGCAATCCGCAGCTGGACCGTCTGCGTGGCGGCCAGGGGCCGTCCAAAGAGTTCACGGGTGCGGGTGTACTCGAGAACCGTGGACAGGCAGGAACGTGCCGCACCGAGCGCACCCCAGGCGATCCCGTAACGGGCCTGGGTCAGGCATGACAGGGGAGCCTTGAGACTCTGGGCTCCCGGCAGCCGGTTTTGTTCGGGAACGGCCACATTGTCGAAAAACAGGGCAGCGGTATCCGAAGCGCGGAGGGAAAGCTTGTGGTGGATGGCCTGCGCGCGGAATCCCGGCATGCCCTTTTCCACGAGAAAACCTCGGATGCCTTGGTCCGTCTGTGCCCAGACCACGGCAAGGTCGGCCAATGTTCCGTTCGTGATCCACATCTTTGAGCCCGAGAGAATCCAGTCCCCGCCATCCAGACGGGCCCGGGTCTGCAGGGCAGCAGGATCCGACCCCCCGTGTGCCTCGGTCAGGCCAAAGCAACCTATGGCTTCGGCGCGTGCCAGTTTCGGCAGCCAATGGGCTTTCTGCTCTTCTGTCCCATAGGTCGCAATCGGGTACATGACAAGACTCGACTGGACCGAGACAAAACTCCGCAATCCGCTGTCCCCACGCTCCAGTTCCTCGCAAATCACGCCATAGGCCAAGGCACCGAGCCCGGGGCAACCGTAGCCGTGGATGGAACTTCCGAGAATGCCGAGTGATCCTATCTCGGGGATGAGCTCCATCGGGAAAAAGCCTTCCTCGAAGGCCCTGGGCAGAAGTGGCAGTGCCCGTTCATCGACGAAACGCGCCACCACTGACTGCACGAGACGATCTTCCTCCGCGAGTTCCGAGCCAATCCCGCAAAAATCTTCCGGAGACATGCTAGTTTTCCCTCCTTTTGGGCCCTCATGATACCGGAAACACACCGCCCCGGATCCGGATCCGGAGTTGTGCTAGGCTCCAAGGCCCATGCATACCACCGATCTCGCCGTCGCCCTTTATCCGGACGTCCTGCGCCTGGCCTTTGCCGCAGGAGACGAGATCATGGGGGTTTACCGCAATGATTTCTCGATCGAAAGAAAGGGCGACCAGAGCCCGCTAACCGCAGCTGACCTCAAGGCTCATGCCGTTCTCGTCGAGGGACTCGGCAAACTCAAACCCTCACTCCCGATTCTGTCCGAGGAGGGCACCGAACCCCCTTGGGCAGTACGACAAACCTGGGAACGGTACTGGCTCATCGATCCGTTGGATGGGACACGCGAGTTTGTCAAACGCAATGGCGAGTTCACGGTCAATGTCGCACTCATCGACCAAGGTGAACCGGTTCTCGGCGTGATTCATGCCCCCGCGCTTGGCGAGAGTTATTTCGGAATCGCAACGGTCGGGGCTTTTGCCTCCTGCAGTCACAATCCCTGGCACCGGCTTAACGGCACGCGTCCCGCAGCTCACCCGCTCCGGGTGCTCGCGAGCCGCTCGCACAGTGATGCCCGGTTGGAAAAATTCCTTTCACGCCTCGGTCCTCATGAACGGCTCGGCCTTGGCAGTTCACTCAAGTTTGCGCGTATCGCGTCCGGTGCAGCCGACCTCTACATCCGGCTGGGACCGACCTGTGAGTGGGATACAGCAGCGGGGCACTGCCTTCTGGCCGCCTCTGGCGGCCAGGTGACGACGCTTGCGAGCGAACCCCTTGCCTATAACCAGAAGCCCTCACTCAAGAATCCCTTCTTCGTCGCTTTCGCTGATCCTGCGGCCATCCCCGAGCCCCTCGAGGATCCCACGGACAGCGGGACCCGTTAGCGACCAAGCATCCGGTGCTTGAGATCATGGGTCGGTGGACGCGGTCCGAGCCAGATCCGGAGCAGCGCTTCATGAAACCGCCGTCCGGGAAAATGCCCGATGAGGGTTCCGTTGACGGAGACTGTCGTTCCTGACGCCGGAGCATAATCGAGAAAGACTCGATCGTGATCGTGCAGCGGCTTCCAGACTGCGATGAAGGAGGCAATTTCATGAGCCAGTCGGGACTGGACCGAGCTTGAGTTGTTACGCCGGAATCCCTTCCGCCAAGCCGACCGGAGTTCACTGCGGCTCACACCACGGAGGAAATACATGGCGACGCGGTCGGGGCCCTTTTCGGCAAGCGCATGGCTTGTCTGGTGGGTGGGATGCTCAAGGTAGAGCGCCCCCACATAGACCCCGAAACTGAAGATGAGCGTGTAATTGCGGACCCCGGCACCGTTCAACCGAAGTTTGGCTCCATGGAGCGTGAGCGTCTCGGGCACATGGACGGAATGAATCGTGAGTGCCTCTGCTGCCGGCCCCAAAGCCATGAGCAGGAGGCCCGCCGTCGTAAAAGCCCTGATGTGTCGTCTGGTCATCGCACCCTCCGAAGAATCACGCTCGGTTCACAATACCGGCCAAGGTCATTCTAGCGCAGCCGGCTCGGATCCGACCGTTCGCCATCAGTCATCCTCGACCCGTGCCCCGGCCGTGCTGGTCTCCCCGACATCTACCCGGTAAAGCTCCGGCAAATCGGGTTTTAGGCGGAGGTAGACAAAACGGGCGAGATGCTCGGAGGTCGGGTTCTCAAGGCCCGGGATCTCGTTCAGGGTGTGATGGTCGAGAAGGATGCGAAGCGGCTCGAAATGCTCCCGTACTCGCCCGAAATCCAGAATCCAGCCGGTTTGTGGGTCGACCTCGCCCCGGAGATGGAGCGTGACCGTGAAGGAATGCCCATGCATCCGCGCACAGGGATGTCCTTCCGGAACGGCCGGCAGGTAGTGGGCGCACTCCAGCCGGAAAACCTTGTAGA
Source organism: Pseudomonadota bacterium (assembly GCA_027320085.1). GTDB lineage: Bacteria > Pseudomonadota > Gammaproteobacteria > JAKAQQ01 > JAKAQQ01 > JAJZIH01. Next base: position 50,500 of record DAHVLZ010000037.1, on the reverse strand, counting down.
GCGAAGTTTTCATCGGGTTCCGGTTTCGGCCAGTTCCGTGCTTGATGGGGCCGGCAGAGAGGCCCCAAGCCCGGCAAAGTCCCAGAGATCCCGGTCGAGGAGATGGGAGGGCACGATCCGCCCAAGGGCGGTCCCGATCGAGGCCACACGCTCCGGATGCTCTCGTCTCCAGCAGGCGAGGAGTTGTTTGAGCGCTTGCCGCTCGAGCCGGTCCTGGCTACCGCAGACCTTGCAGGGAACGATGGGGAATCGGCTTGCTCGGGCGTAACGGGCAATATCCGACTCGGTACAGTACGCGAGTGGGCGGATCACGAGAATCTGGCCGTCATCGGACAGAAGCTTGGGCGGCATGGCAGCCAGACGCCCCCCATGGAAGAGGTTGAGCAGGAAGGTTTCAAGGATATCGTCTTGGTGGTGCCCTAGCGCTAGAACGTTATAACCCTTCTCACGAGCCCAGCGGTAGAGCGCACCCCGCCGGAGGCGTGAGCACAGGCCACAGCGGTTCTGTCCCTCCGGAATCACGCGGGCTACGACTCCGTAAGTGTCCTGGGTAATGATGTCATGTGGGATGGCCTCCTCCTCAAGGTAGCGACGGATGATTTCAGTCGGAAACCCGGGCTGCCTCTGATCCAGGTGGACAGCCCTGAGCACGAAGTCCAGCGGCGCACGACGCTTGAGCTGGCGGAGGAGGGTGAGCAGTGTGTAGGAATCTTTGCCTCCCGAGACTGCGACCAGGACCCGGTCGCCCGCCCGGATCATTGAGTAATCGGCGATAGCTTGCCCGACTTGGCGGCGCAGCCGATTTTCCAAGCGGAGGAAGGTGGTCGACTGCCCCAAGGTGCCTCGGGCCGGGGAAGGAGTCTCAGAAGCCATACCGGAACGTCAGAAGGTAGGTGTGCCACCGCCCGCCCTCGCCCAAAAGCGTCACGCTGCCCCCGACAACTGGATAGAGGGTCACGCTTGCGTACGGTCCAGTTTCATTTTCGAACAAGGCCACGGTTTCTGGTTGTGATGCCGGCATTGGCTCATGACCGGTGGCGCGGCGGTAGAAAGCCCCAGCGCCAATACCCACGATCCCGAAATGGAGGTCGGCACCGGCTCGTGCGTGGAAACCGTACCAGTCAATGTGATTCACACCGATTTTCGTGGTCGTCGAACTATGGTGGTAGGTTTCGCTGGCATAGGCCCGGAAACCAATCCAGGGAATCCAGTTGTAGCGGAAGCTGGCGTCCAGCCCGATGTATTCGCCCCCGATATTGGCCCCGCTTACGACCGGATTGGAGTCCTGGGTCACACTGAGATAGCCACCCCGCAATCCCAGGTTGAAGAGGGAAGGGACCAGCCATTGCCGGAAGGTAAGCCCAGTTTCGATGTAATGGGTGGCGTAATGGTTTCCACCGACATCGAAGACCGCATGGCTGTCTTGGAAGTCGAGGCCCGCCCCGATCGCCTGCGCTGAGGCACAGGGGAGAGAACCCAAAAGTCCCACACCGATCACCACGAAGAACAGTAGCCTTGAACGCACAACCCACCCCCACCAAGTTTCCATGGTACAACGGAGGCGGGGTTCTTGACGCCGGATCGTAGCTAGAATACCCTTGGCGCGGGATAAAGTAGGGCCAAAAAGCTTGGGAAACCAGCCCTCCTACGAAGAGTCTCTTTTAACTTTCCACTTGAGGAATCACGAACATGAAAAAGGCATTTACCAGATCCTTTCTGGCCACAGGATTGACCTTGGCAGCCTTGGTTTTCTGGGCCGCTCCGGGCTTGGCCCAGAGTTTCCAATACACATACATCGGCGGCGGCTTCGCGTCCTATTCCCCGAATGGTGGTTCCAGCGGCAACGGAATCGACCTTTATGGCTCCTATAACTTCAACCCCCACTTCAACTTCCTGGCCGGCTACGAATACCTGGGCTACGGTGGAGGCGTGAGCGCCAACAACCTGGACCTGGGCGTGGGATTTCATACCCGGCTGCCGACCCGGCAACCTCTGGATTTCATCGCCGAGGCCCTTTTCCTCCATGACGAGTTTGACGTGTCGGTCTGTGGGCCATTCGGCTGTGCCAGCGGTTCCAGCAGCACGAGCGGATTCGAGGTTGCAGGTGGCGTACGCTGGCATCCCCCGGTCCGGCGGCTCGAAATTGACGGCCTGCTCGGCATCAATACCTTCGGTAGCTGCACCGACTGTCCTTTCTCTTCAGCGGCCACCGTAACCGGAGAGGCACAGTACTATTTCCTCAAACACCTGAGCGGTGATGTTGCCATCACTGTCGGCACCAATAACTACGGTAACCAGTTCGCGCTCGGCGTCACCTACTACTTTTTCCAGTAGGTACCCGTAGCGAATTGCCCCCTATTGTCGGGCCCGGGTACCCTCAGCCCGGGCCTAGGGCCCCAGCCTAGGAAAGGGGGCTCCCGGATTAGAACTCCTGGAAGGCACGCAAAGCACGCCAGTAGCGTTTGCGGGCTCTCCAGAGAGCCGGGGCCATGGCGAGGAGACCCAGCATGAGCGTGAGTCCCGTGGTCACAACGGGGGCCAGCCCCAGGACCCGCCAGTCGGGATGGAAACGCAGATGCAAGAGACTCCGGGCTTCGAAGGCACCGAGCAATCCGGCCGCGCCTGATCCCAGAATCCCCGAGATCAGCCCGAGCAGCCCAAACTCAAGGAGGAGCCAGGTTCGAACCCGTCTCCGGCGAACGCCCAGGGTACGAAACAAGGTCAGTTCACGGGCACGCTCCTCGCGTGTCACAGCCACGACCAAGTAGGCGAGCAGCAAAGCAGCAACCAATGTTGTCGCGAGCAGGACCGATACCGCTTCCGAGGCCTGGGTTAACACCCGTCTCAGCTCTCGAATGATTTGGTCAAGATCGACCGTAGACACTCCCGGAAAGTGCCGCGGCAGGCGGACCAACCAGCCTCTAGCCGCTGAGGGCGCCCGGAGCGAGGTGATTTCGGTGTGGGGGAGATCAACCACCACGCGCGGAGTGACTTCAACGAAGAAGTTGGGCGTCATGCGATCCCAACGCACGTGCCGGAGGCTTGTCACCCGTACGGTAAACTCTCGCCCCGCAATGCGGTAGGTCAGCTGGTCACCCATGCCGATTCCGCTCGCGCGGGCAAAACCTCGAACCAGCGATGCCTCGCGCCGGTCGCTGTCACTTCTCCAGAAACGCCCAGCCACAATCCGATCCCCAACCGGCAAGAGCGGCGTGGCACTCACACTTTGGTCATGGAGCGCCCAAAAGCGTTCGCGGGGATTGGTGATCAGGGACGGTTCCAGCGTCTTTCCGTTGAGCGCAACCCAGCGCGCGATGTAGAGCGGCGCAAATGGAGCCGGCTTGAGATGATGGCGAGTCAGAAGTGCGGCAAGGCCGGGTTGTTCACCAGGCTCGATGCCGATGATGAACCAATTGGGTGTTTTTGCACTGAACATCTCCTGGTATCCGGCAAAAAGGCTTGTACGGGCGCCCAAGAGAAATGTGATAAGGCAGACCACGAGGGTCAAGGAACCCAGCGTGAAGGAAAGGAGCACGGAGCGACGATTGAGGCTCGCAATCACCCAGCCGAGATCGGCTCGCCCCCGAAAGGCGAGACGGCGAAGACCAGCGAACAAGAGAAAGGCGATGAGGGTGGTTCCAATAAGCACGGCGAGGGCGCTTGCGGTATAGCGAATGCTGGCACCGCCACCCAGGATCGTCCAGACGCCATATGACACGATGATGGCGAGCCCCGCCCAGAGAGTCGTGCGCCAAATCGAAGTGGAGTTGGTAGAGGACACCGGACGAAAATTCTCGAGTGGGGAAGTCTCGAGGATCCAAAGCCAGGAGGGGGCCAGACTCGCAAGGGATAGGAGCCCAGCCGTCGCCACGCTGCGGGCGAGCCCCGGCCAAGGCGAATGAGGCGTCAGTCCCCCGGCTGGATCGAGGACAGTGGTCAGCGCGGCAATCAGGCGGTACAACCCAAAGCCAAGCCCTGAACCGAGAGCAAGACCGGCCCCCACTTGACGAAGTCGACGCGCGATCAGATGCCGGAGGAGCGGTCCTCGCCTGAGTCCCCAAGCCCGGAGCAGGGCAACCTCCGGGCGTTCGAGACGGGCCTGATCCCACGCACTGAGCAACAGAGCGAGGAATGCCAGAAGCAGCGTTCCCGTGATCGTGAGATTGAGGAAACGCTCGGCGCGCCCGATAGCCCCCTCGGTCCGGGAACGGGTTTTTTGCGCGGTCATGATGCGGACATCCAGCGCGGGATACCAGGACCGAACCTTCTTTTCGAGCCGGCCCAGGATGGACGCAGGGCCTGCTACCAGCAGGAAATCCTCAATCCGGCTCTCGGTTCCGGCCAGTCGGGTGCGACCGAGATCGACTCCGTTCAGGATGAGCGGTGGGGCAAACAGGGACAGACCGGAGGAGATGGCCGGCGCCAGGTTGAAAAGCCCCGTGATCCTGAATGAGGCATATCCGATCGTGATCCGTGAACCCACCTTCGCTTTGAGCGCATCCAGAAGCTCAGGGGTGGCCCAGACGTGACCGGACACAGGCCCGCGTCGTAAGTAGGTTGACCTTCCGGATCTGGATCTTCGCAGGGCGACCGTACCCACAACCGGGTAATTCGATCCTACGGCATTGAGCTCGACCAAATGGGTCGCCCTTCCATGCACGACCACCGTCGGGAAACGAACCAGACGGGTTTTTTTCAGTAAGGGGCTGCGCAGGCTCTTGAGAAACGCAGCAGGAAAGGGTGCACTCCGCTCGAGACGGACGGCACCGCCGAATGTCGCCTCAGTTCGTCGGATGAGTGTCTGCTGGAATCGTCCCTCAAGCAGAGTGACCGAAGACAACGCGGTCGTAACCAGGATCACACCCAAAAGAAAGGGGATCTCTCCCAGCCGGAAGAGCTGCCACCACCTCATCGGACAAGAACACACATCAGGTAGCGACCCGGAGACCACCCGCTTCGAGCACAGCACAGCTCTTGCAGCGCTCCACCAGCCGGCGGTCATGAGTCGCCAACACAAGCGTCGACCCTTGTTCGGTGTTCAGGGCAAACAGGAGATCCGCAATCCGTTCGGCGTTTCCAGCATCCAGGTTGCCCGTAGGCTCGTCAGCGAAAAGAACCCGGGGGCTGCCCGCGAACGCACGTGCCAGAGCCACGCGCTGCTGCTCCCCACCGGAGAGTGCTGAGGGTCGATGATGGAGTCGGTGCTGGAGACCGACCGCTGTGAGCGCCGACCGAGCTCGCTCCAATGCATCCGGCAGCCGGCGCAGCCGAAGCGGAAAAACGACGTTTTCAAGTGCCGTGAGGCTCGCCAGAAGATGGAAGGTCTGGAACACGAAGCCAACCGACTGGAGCCGCAGATCAGCCCGACCGTCATCCGTTAGGGTGGCGAGATCATGCCCCAGCAAACGGATGGAGCCCGCCTGTGGCAACTCCAGACCTGCCAGAAGGGCCAGAAGCGTGGTTTTCCCCGACCCTGAGACACCGAGCAACCCCCACGAGGAACCTCTCTCGATCGAAAGATCAATCTCCCGTAAAATCTCGATGGGACCCCCGGAAGTCGGGTATCCATATCTCACTTTCTGCACTTCGATGGCAATGGGACAGGCTGGCATGCGCGTCATAAGTAAGCATCTCAAAGTCATGCTGGTCGTGGCCGGAATCATGGGCACACTCGCGGCCGGCAACAACACCGCCCAGCGCGTCCACCATCCCCGTATCCTGATTTTAGGCGATAGCCTGAGTGCCGGCTACGGCGTGGCCCTCGGGCACTCCTGGGTCGATCTCCTGCGGCGGACGCTCACCCGCGAGGGATGGGTCTGTCCGATGCGGAACGCGAGTATCAGCGGTGAGACCTCCAGCGGGGGCCGCGCCCGTCTGCCGGGACTCCTTAGGCGCTTGAAGCCGCGGATCTTGATTCTCGAACTCGGGGCCAATGACGGTCTGCGCGGTTCTTCCCTCACCGTCCTGCGGGCAAATCTGGAAGCTATGATCCATGCGGCCCTCGAGCGAGGGGTTCGTGTGCTTCTAGTTGGCATCCTACTACCTCCCAACTACGGACCCTACTATACCCACCGTTTTGATTCGCTTTACCCGGCACTGGCCCGGCAAGACCATCTGGCCTTCGTGCCCTTTCTCCTTGCCCATGTGGCCACCCACCGCGCCCTGATGCAGCCGGACGGCCTCCATCCCCGTGGACGGGCCTCACCACTTATTCTGGCCAATGTCTGGCCCGCCCTGCGTCAGCTATTGCCCGGCGCCTGCCATCGCGGATAAGCTTCAAGGGGCATACTCTCCAAAACAACCGGAAACGACATGGAAAAAATCTGGGTTCCCCACTACCCCCCCAACATCCCGGCCACGATTGACTTGGCTTCCCACATGACCCTCAAGTCACTTGCGGAAGAGGCTTTCGTGCGCTATCCGACTCTCCCGGCATTCTCCAATCTGGGGCAGACTCTGAGCTTCGAGGCGGTCGACGAAGCCAGCCGCAATCTCGGTGCCTTCCTTAAGTCCCGGCTGCACCTCAAGAAGGGAGACCGGGTCGCCATCATATTACCGAATGTCCTCGCCTATCCTATTGCGCTTTATGCCCTGTTCCGGACAGGCCTCGTTGCCGTCAATTGCAACCCCCTCTACACCAGCCGAGAACTCTCCGAACAGCTCAAGGATTCCGGTGCGCGAGTGGCCATCGTGCTGGAAAACTTTGCCCATACGTTAGAGGAGGCCCTTCCTGGAACCCGGGTGCATACCGTGCTCGTCACCCGGCTAGGCGACTTCCTGCCCGTTCATCGGCGCGTGCTCACCAATCTGGTTGTGAAATATCTCAAGCATCTCGTTCCCCGCTACCACCTTCGGAATGCCTTAGCACTCAGCCGGAGCCTGCGGGAGGGCAGCCGGATCAGTGCCGGAGATGAAACCGTCGAAGAGACCGATCCGGTCTTCCTTCAATACACGGGAGGCACAACCGGTCTCCCCAAGGCCGCCGTTCTCACCCACCAGAACCTGATCGCGAACGTCCTGCAGTGCAGCGCCATGCTGGGAGCCGACCTCCAGCGCGGCACCGAGGTCGTGGTCACCGCACTCCCTCTCTACCACATCTTTGCGCTCACGGCCAACTTCCTCCTTTTCACCTACCTCGGGGGACACAACGTTCTCATCACGAATCCACGTGATTTGCCCGGTTTCGTAAAGACCCTCGGCCGATACCGGTTTACGGTCCTGACCGGTGTCAATACCCTTTTCAATGGTCTACTCCGCACACCGACCTTCGAATCGCTTGATTTCTCGAAGCTCCGCTTTACCCTAGGTGGTGGCGCAGCCATCCAGCGCGCGGTAGCCCAGCGTTGGAAACGGCAGACGGGACATCCGATCATTGAGGGTTATGGCTTGACCGAGGCCTCGCCTGTGGTCTGCGTCAACCGGCTCGACATCGAGGAATATACCGGGGCAGTAGGCTACCCCGTGCCATCAACCGAAATCTCAATCCGGGACGATGCGGGTGGCGAAATGGCCGTTGGGCAGGCCGGGGAACTCTGTGTCAAGGGACCCCAAGTCATGCGCGAGTATTGGAACCGGCCCACAGAGACCACCGCCGTGTTCACATCTGATGGCTGGCTCAAAACGGGGGACATTGCCCGAGTAACCCCGGAGGGGCTGGTCTTCATCGTCGACCGCAAGAAGGACCTCATCCTGGTCTCCGGCTTCAACGTCTATCCGAACGAACTCGAGGACGAACTTGCCCACCTCGAGGGTGTGCGCGAAGTAGCCGCAGTCGGGGTGCCTGACGAACAGTCAGGTGAAACGGTCGTTCTCTATATCGTGCCAGATAGCCCGCAACTGACTCGTGAAACCGTGATGCAGTTCTGCCACAACCACTTCACGGGATACAAGCGGCCACGCGACCTTGACCACATCCGTTTCGCGAAGGAACTCCCCAAGTCCAATATCGGCAAGATCCTGAGGCGCTCCCTGCGTGAACAGTTCCAGGCCGAGGTCGCAGCGAAAGGCGCGTAGCGCTAGAGCCCGCCGAGCAGGCTTCCAACCAAGTCTTCAGCGGCAGCAAAACCGACACCCATGCCGAGCCCGGAGGTCATGCTGGACAGGAAACCACCCCCGCTGCCCCAGCCGCGCTGCTGGAGCTGGGTTGTGGGATGGGTTTGGAGTTCACCTTCCAGCGTCTGGATATACTGGCCCATCTGACCAAGCAGTGCCAAGCTCTGCTGGTTAAGCTGCTGGATCGACAGGGTCAAATCTCGCAAATCCATCCCCCAGTCGCGAGCGGTGTTGGCATCGGGCGCGGCAGTTGAGAGTTTCTGGGAAAACGCCTGGATTTTTCCGAGCGTGTCTTGGGCCAGCTTCTGGCTGTCCTGGATCTGTTTCTGGGCTGTCTGGTAATCCATGGGAACCTCCTTCAAACCAAGGGTTAATGGGACGGAAACGCCCCGTCTCTGGCCGGTCGGCCGACAGGCGTGGAGTGGGGGACATCAATCAACGCATTATAATACGGGTGATTCGGACAGACGAGCCAAACCCGGGCCGACCCGATAGACCAGACGTGGAGGATCAAGCAATGAACGACAAAACACCCACTCGACGTGCTGCCATCTTCGGTGCCGTTCGGATTCCCTTCACGCGGGCTTATACCGCCTATGCCGATCTCGGTAACCTGGATCTCCTGTCAGCGACCGTGAAATTCTTGGTTGACCGTTACCAGCTGAACGGGGTTCGTCTGGGGGATTGCACGGCGGGAGCTACTCTCACCGATCCACGCGAATGGAACCTTATGCGTGAAGCGATTCTGTCCAGTGGCCTTGCCCCCGAAACCCCGGCCTTCGACCTCGCGCGGGCGTGCGGAACAAGTGCCGAAGCCACCATTGCGATCGCGAACAAGATCGCTCTGGGTCAGATCGAGAGCGGGATTGCCGCCGGGGTGGACAGCATCAGCGCAACCCCGCTTCTCTGGTCCCATGCGATCAGCCGACGCTTCATGACGATGAGCCGTGCTCGTACACTGGGCCAGCGACTCTCCGCGTGGAAGGGTTTTCGTTTGCACGAGCTCAAACCAGTCCCCCCCCGCATTACGGAGCGCCAGACCGGACTCAACATGGGTGAGTCGTGTGAACTGATGGCCAAACACTGGAAGATCAGTCGGCTCGACCAAGACACCTTGGCGCTCTCGAGCCACGCGAAGGCAACGTCTGCGTGGAAAGAGGGGTTCTATCAGGACCTAGTGGTTCCCTTTCATGGCGCGGATCGCGACAACAATGTGCGTCCCGACACCTCTCTCGAGAAACTTTCGGCCTTGAAGCCCGCTTATGATCGAACCGGAACCGGGACGCTCACCGCAGGAAACAGTACCCCGCTCACTGATGGCGCCGCAGCTGTTCTCCTGGGTTCAGACGATTGGGGGCGTACCCGTGGTCTTTCGCCGTGGGCCCATGTGGTCGATGCCGAGGTCTCGGCGATCGACTTCTTCCGAAAAGGTGAAGGGCTGCTCATGGCACCGGTTTATGCGGTTCCCCGGCTCCTTGCACGGCAGGGACTCGGGCTGGGCGACTTCGACTTCTATGAGATTCATGAAGCGTTCGCCGCACAGACCCTTTGTGCCTTGCGGGCGTGGGAGTCGGATTCCTTCTGCCGGGACAATTTGGGCTTGCCTAGTGCACTGGGATCGGTTGATCCCGCCAAGCTGAACGTCAAGGGCGGCAGTGTCGCCTTGGGACATCCCTTCGGCGCAACCGGTGCCCGGATCGTCGGGACCTTGGCCAAACTCCTGGTCGATCGGGGCCGGGGACGAGGACTCGTCTCCATCTGTACCGGCGGCGGCATGGGAGTCACGCTCATCCTCGAGCGCTAGTGGAAACATCCCCGGCAACCGAAGGGACCGGAGTCCTCCTCCTCAACCTGGGAACTCCGGACGCTCCAACGGTACCCGCAGTCCGACGGTATCTTCGAGAGTTCCTGACCGATCCGCGGGTCATCCGCTTGCCCCCGATCCCTTGGAGAATTCTCCTCGAAGCCGTGATCCTGCCCCTGCGGTCCCCCCGTTCGGCCCGCCGCTACCGGGGCATCTGGACCCACCGGGGATCTCCGCTTCTCATGCATTCGGAAGATCTCCGCGAGAAACTCTCTCATCGTCTGGGGGCGAACAGTGGAGGCAAGCCGGTACCTGTTGCACTCGGCATGCGGTACGGGTCGCCATCAATCCGCGAAGGACTCGGGACATTGGGAGATCTCCGGTGTCTCGTCGTGCTCCCCCTCTATCCGCAGTACTCGGGCGCCACCACCGCGAGTGCCTTCGACGGTCTCGTGCATACCCTCGCCCGGTTTCCCAAGATCCCGGAAATCCGCTTTCTCACGGAATACCATGCGGAGGCCGGATATCTCGATGCCGTAGCCCACTCGATCCGGGAGACCTGGCAGAAAGGCGGGGCACCGGATTTCCTGCTGTTCTCGTTCCACGGCCTCCCCCAGGAAAGCGTGGCCCGGGGGGATCCCTACTACCACCAGTGCCTCGCCACCGCAGAGGCAGTAAGGACACGTCTCGCCCTCGACTCCACCCGGTGGGGGGTTTCCTTCCAGTCGCGTTTCGGACCGGCCCGGTGGCTTTCCCCATATACCCTGGATCGCGTGCGCGAACTGGCCAGGACCGGGATCCGGAATCTGGATATCGTCTGCCCGGGCTTCGCCTGCGATTGCCTCGAAACGCTCGAGGAGATCGCCGTTGAAAATGCACAAGCATTCCATGAAGCCGGAGGAGGTATTTTCCGTTACCTGCCGGCACTCAATGCGGGCCCCGGGCAGATAGAAGCCTTGGCTGTCCTGATCGAACGGGAGCTGGCTACCCAACCACCAACCCCGTCTACCACTTAGAATAGCGGGAGGCAACTGCGTCGATGGGCCTATAGCTCAGCTGGTTAGAGCAGTCGACTCATAATCGATTGGTCGCAGGTTCGAGTCCTGCTGGGCCCAGCATTCCGCAGCCCCACTCCATAGCCTCCAACATATCACGAGCAGAAACGGCGACAGATCGCGCAAACTCCTTGAGTCAGAAATCTCCGGAGGCCTGCAAGTGATGGCTGAGTTTTTTTCTCTTGAATTGACCATGGGGCGTTTGAGATCTATATGAAATATTTGCGAAAAGCAGCACTCGGTCACGGGTTGCCGGTTCAGATCATTGCTTGGCCCTTAAACGATAAGCCATACACCGGACGCCACGAGTCGGGGAGTCGACCGATTTCAATGCATGTGGTGAATCATGGGTTTGAAGGAACTCGCTAGCGGATTCCAATCGGGCCCCAAACCAGCAGAAAAGCAAAAATGAGGAGGAGGACAAAGCCAAGATAAGCCAGGTAGGCACTGATCCTCCCGTTCTGCAGGAAGCGCAGCTGGTGGGCCAGAGAACGAACGGCCTTGGAGAGCGGCTTGAACAAGAATGGCCCGAAGACTGGGGCATGGCTGTAGTCAAAACGGATTTCCTTCACGAAATAGGGCTGTTGGCCAAAGGTCCGCCTGACCACGTTTCGAGGTCGGTAAACGAAGCTGTAAAAGACACGCAGCGCGTTCGAAAAGGCGAAAGCCGTCGTGGCGCCAGCCTGGGCCGCGAGCGGATCCCCACCGCACCAGAGGTGGGTACTGCGGACCTTGAAACGATGGGTGCTCATCAGAAACAGAGAGAGGGGAAGCAGGGCGAGGAACGGCCAGACAATAACCAAAAGGGCTGGGGAGATGAAGGCAAATCCCGGGCTCAGAGGGACCAGCAGCCAACCCTGCACGAGGTGAGGAGCAAATCCGAAGATCGGATGGGCAATCTGACCGAGCCAAGGCAACCACACGACCAGGCTCACAGCAAAAGTGGGAACCGAAAGTCCGCAGACCAAGATCGCAACCCGAAATACAGTTGGAATCTCCTCCCGGATACCGGCACTGGGTTTGCCAAGCAATCCCACACCGAATAGTTTAACCAGGGTGGCGAACGAAATCGCGGCTGTGAGCGCGAGTCCTGCACCGGCCAGGGCAAGGGTGATCCGGGTGATAGCTGTGGACAAGACGAAATCGTGAAACAAGCACTGAAAGAGATACCACTCGCTCACGAACCCGACCGTTGGTGGCAACGCGGCGAGACTGAGCGCGGCCCAAAGCGCGCCCGCACCGACCGTTCCGGGGGCCCGGTGGAGCAGCCCTCCCGGTCGGAGGGGCGCCGATCCGGTGCCGTCCTTCGCCACTGCCTGGGCTGTGAAGAAGAGGGTCCCCTTGGCGAGAGCATGCCCCATGAGCTGAATCAGTCCCACGATCCAGGCGAGTGCGGCCAAATGATCATGACCTGCGCCACGGAAGATGAGGGCTGCCCCGAGAGCCGCGACCGCGATGCCGGCGTTTTCAGCCGAAGAGAAAGCTAGCAGACGCAACCAGTCGTCCTGCTGGAAAGCATAAAGACCCGTCAGGACCGCCGTCAGGATGCCTACGACTAGAACCACGATCCCAAGGTTGCTGAGCCAAGGGGTCATTCCGAGCCACTCGACCAAAGCCCGGCTCAGGACAAAGTAGGCAACGTTGAGGAGGAGACCCGAGAATAATGCTCCACTTGCACCCGAGCCCGCACCATAAGCCTCCGGATACCATTCGTAGTAGGGCAGGAGTCCCAGTTTTGCGCCGCAACCCACAAGCCAAAGGAGTGCCAGAAGAAAACCGGCAGCGCCTCCCCAGCTGGCCCAAGCCGTACCATAGCCGGAAAACCGCCATCCCGGGCCCAGCATGAGGATGGCGAGGAGTAGGGCCATAGCTCCGCTTTCGAGGAGAGCCAACATGAAGAAGGTTGCCCGACCGGCTGCGGTATCACTGCGTTCTGAAAGCAACATCATCGCTGCCCCAAAACCCGTCACTTCCCAAGCCACCAGGAACGCCGGCCCATCCTGGAAGCCGAGAACCCCAAGCGCTCCGAGCAGACACAAAGCGAAGCCGGAAAACCAGCCCCTCCGGCCCTCGCGATGACCGAGCAGGACAGCGAACCCGGCGGGCAACCAGGCCGGTAGAGTAAGCCAGAGCGCCATTGCCTCCATTCGCCAGTCAAGAGGCAGTCTGCCCATGGTCTCGATGACCGCTGTTCCCGAGTTGCCAGGCAAGGCTGCGATGGTTGCTGCCGTAGCCATCAGAATCCCCAGCAAGATGAGCATGCGGGCCCAGCGTGGCTGCCCCACGACATCCGCCAACACAGCACTGGTCCAAAGAAGAGCAGCGGCGAGGAAACCCCCGAGTGGATTCATCCGGCACGCTCCGGCAGAGCACATCGTTCGGATCGCCTTCCCAAGAGCACCAAGAGAGCGTCCATGATGGCTGCGGGGTTTGGGGGGCAACCCGGTAGCCAGAGGTCGACTGGAAGAATTCCCTCGAGTCCCTGGTGGCAGCTATACCCACCACCGGCAATCCCGCCACCAGTTGCGCAGGTCCCCGTCGCCATGACAAACCGGGGTTCGGGCATTGCCCGATAGGTTTCAAGGAGTGGCTCCTTCATGGCCATCGTGACTGGGCCCGTCACAAGCAATAGATCAGCAGAGCGGGGAGAAGCGGTAAAGAATATGCCCAAGCGGTGGAGGTTGTAGAAGGGATTGAGGAGTGCCTCGAGCTCAGATTCACAGCCATTACAAGATCCGGCATCGACATGACGGATGTGAAGACTCCTCCCGAATCCGCGAGGCACACGGTTGGAGGGGAGGGTCTCAGCATTTCCAGAACCCGTTCGCCCCCCTCCTGCGAGGAGTGCCTCCCGCGTACGAACGCCAAAGGCCCAATCAGTGGTTTTTTCGAGGGCTCCGGTCGGGCATACCTCGGTACAGCGCTGGCAGACCACGCAGCGTCCATAGTCGAGCGTCACCGGTTCTTCCAAGCTTCCGGTGATCGCACCGGACGGGCAGACCGAAATACAGTCCCGACATGTGGGTGCACAGCGCTCAAGATGGAGCCGGGGCATACCCAAGACACCCTCCTGGCCATGCCCTCCTGCCCCTTCCGGCCAGCCGGTGGTCAGCCCCCCCCGACTCAATCCAAACCATGCCCAGTTGACCATCGTATTCCCCCTAGCGGTCAGCGCCAGCGATCGAGAGGCCGAAGCTGGCCTCGTTGATGGCGTAGTCCATGAGATTGGTATCCTTCACAGTGAATGGGAAAACACGCCAGTTGGAAAATGAGGGTTCCTTGATCTTGACGCGCAGCAAGCATTTCCCGTCTGGGTCGAAGTGGACCGCGTAGTAAAGCCCGCCCCGGGTACCCTCGACCGCCCCCAATCCCTCTCCCGCCGGATCCGGTCCTTCATCCGGCTGATCCGTGGTGATCGGGCCCGACTCGAGACGCGCGAGGGACTCACGGACCAGGGCGAGAGACTCGGTCACTTCGGCGCGGCGAACTTGGGCCCGGGCCAGGGCATCGCCTTCGGACTCCTGGGGAACCCTGAACTCGAGCATTCCATAAGAACCGTATGGCCGATCTCGGCGGAGATCCCGGTCGAGCCCACTCGCTCGCTCGACCGGACCGGTAGCCCCCTGGTCCATGGCCACATCGGTTGAGAGCCGGCCAGTACCGATCAGGCGGTCAAGATAACTCCGAGTGTCCGCAAGTTTGTCGAGAAAATCCGAAATCCCGGGCTCGAGGTCGGTCAGACGGCTGGCCAGACCAGAAGGTTCGAGATCCCGCCGAAGTCCACCAACGCCCAAGAAGCCACGCAGAAAACGGCTTCCGGTCAGAGCCCCATTGATCTGCCGAACTTGCTCCTCGAGCCATGCTCCTTGTGCAGCTGCTACGCGCAGAGTCGTCATCCGCGCCAGTTCTGCAAAATAATGGAGGTGGTTTGCCAGTCGTTCAAGTTCCGCGAGGATGGTCCTGATGCCAAGTGCCCGCGGGGGGGGCAAAAGACCCAGGGCCATCTCGCAGGCCTGACAGAACGCCAAGGCATGCGCCACTGAATCTGTGCCGGAAACCCGTTCAGCCAGGATGATCCCGGCCATGGGTGAGACGCCTTCGAAACGCTTTTCCATGCCGCGATGCTTGTAGAAAAGCCGCTGGTGAAAGTGGAGAATCCCCTCACCGATGTAGTAGAAAAGAAATTGGGCCGACTCGACGATATCCGCACGAACGGGACCGAACGGGAGGCGTTGGATCTCGGTTGCGTGCATCGTCGGGACCGAGGGTGGTGATGTCCGGTAATGGATTGGAGCCCCGGCCTGCCCGAGCAGGGGCGGCCGCAATGTGGTGGCCCCCTCATGCAGGACGAGCGGATGAAGTTCGGGGTGTCCGGCAAAGTCGATGCCGAAGAGGTCATGCATTTCGCGCTCGTACCATGATAGCGAGGGGAATCGGTTCGCCACGCTGGGCATAACATTCCGCTCGGGGGAAACGCGCAGGAAGAGATCGGTGCGACCTTTTCCTAGGCTCAGGTAGTAGAGGACTTCAAGATCGGTTTCACCCGCCTTGCGAGCATAAGCCATGCGGAGCCGCCGATGCGGGTCCGGACAAGCGGCGGCTGGCAGAAACTCGTCGAGCAGCTTCGGGAGTTCCTCAGCCCTGATGACCCGGCTCGTGCAGGGCCGCATCAGGTGGATCCCAGATGGTGTGCGATCGCGCGGAGATAGGCCCAAACGGAAGAGGGCCACCAGAGGCCGAGTCCCAGCGCGGCTGCCACGGCCAGCGCGAGCGAAGCTAATTCAGTCCAATGGAAGGCGGCCTCGGGTGGTCTGGTCGGTGGCCGGCCGAAATACATCCTGCGGAAGTGGCTCAAAAAGCCAATGAAAACCACGATCAGGATGACGACCGTCCAAACCACGGCCCAGCGGTTCCCACTCGCCATGCCACCCTGGAGCAGTGTGATCTCGCCCCAGAACATGCCGAAGGGAGGAGCTCCCGTAATCGCAAGGGCGGACGCGAGCCAAAGCAACCCTACCACCGGAAAGGCATCCAGCACGCGCCGGATACCCGCGATCTGCTTACTCTGGTATGCGCGCATCGTGCTTCCGGCCCCGAAAAAAACCGCCGATTTGGTCACTGAGTGATTAAGCATCTGGTAGAGCGCACCCATCACGCCCAGAGCCCCGCCGAACCCGAACCCCATGGCCATGATTCCCATGTGCTCAATGCTCGAATAGGCGGCCAGGCGCTTGATCAGCCGCTGGCGAACAATGAACAGGGCCGCGACGAGAAGGCTCAAGGCGCCCATCATGACGAGAGCGGTTTGGGCCAGTGCGTGTTCAGGCGTACTCTTCAGGATCTCGAGAAAACGCACAATGCCTAGCATCGCGCAGTTCAAGAGCGCCCCCGAGAGCATCGCCGAAACCGGGGCGGGGGCCTCGCTGTGCGCGTCTGGGAGCCAGGTATGCATGGGCACGAGGCCGACCTTGGTCCCAAAGCCAACCATCACGAGCAGGAAGGCGAAAAAAACCAAGCCGGGATTGGCCAAGGGGGCAATGGCAGCGAAGCGGCTCCAGGTCATGTTATAGGAGGGACCCAACGTAAAGGTGCCAGCCCAGTAGAAGAGAATCGTTCCAAGGAGTGCCAGCGACAGGCCGGCCGTTGCGATGACGACATACTTCCAGGCAGCTTCGATGGTTTCAGGTGCCCGCTGGAATGCAACCAGGAAAGCGCTTGCGATGGTGGTGAGCTCGATCGCGATCCAGAAGAGCCCTGGGTTGTTCTCGACCGGCGCCAGGAAAAGAGTCAGCGCAAAGACCGCGAACATCCCATAGAAGCGATTCAGTCGCTCCTTCTCCTTGCGCATTCGTCGCATGTATCCGATTGCATGAAGCGAAGCCAGAAAATAGACGATAGCAGTGCACAACATCACCCACAGCCCCAACGGACCGAGTCGGAGATAGTTCCCTACCCCCCGCACACCACCTGACGGCGTCACCACCAACAGCCAGCACACAAGAAGACAATCGATCGTGGCTGCGGCGAGGTTGACGATCTCGGCAATGCGGGGCTGGCGCACGATCCAGCAAAGGGCCGAGGCCAGGGCCGTGACCGTGAGCAGGATCCCGAGTGAGGCCCAGATCATGGGCTCATCCCACGAGCCGGTCCAGCGCCCGGCTGTCGGTCGAACCGATTTCAGCCCGGAGGTATCGAACGAACATGCCGAGAGCGACCACGATAAGCAGGAGATCGAACAACACCACAAACTCGAGGAGCAGTGGGAGTCCCGGCATGAGGATCAGTGACCCCAGGAAAATGCCATTTTCGATCACGAGGAGCCCTAAGAGGTGGCTCACCGCCTCCCGTCGCAGGACCAGCATCAGGAACCCGATCAGAACAACCGCGAGGAGGCTGGTCAGCCCAATTCGCATGACAGGCGTGACTGGGCTCTGCCCGGTTACAGCCTGGCCCAGACGGAGAGCTGCCCCGTAGGCCAGAAGAACGCACAATGCACCCATGACGACACTCATGGCCGACTGGACCACCGGGGCAAACTCCCGGTTGAGATGGGCCCGGTCTAGGATACGGACCAGGAGATGGGGAAGTATCAGCCCGCGGAAGAGCAAGGTCAGTCCCGCAATGACCAGCAGTGCCGGATAGTGGCCGGAAAAACCGATGAAGGCAGATAGCAAGGCCAACACCCAGGATTGGGCTGCGAACGCAAGGATATGGTTCCGGATCCAGTGCGAACCCAGCATCACGAAGGTGAGAAGAAGCACACACATGGCGATGAGGTCCAGGATCGCTTGGTTCAAGCCGGTGGGGGAGAGAGTCGGCACCGGCGTCCTAAAGCTGGTGGGCGATCACAGCCAGAATCGCAAGAAGGAACGAGAGGGCCAGAGGCTCCTGGTAGCGGTAGAAGCGCAATCGGGACTGGAGGGAATCGATCATCACAAGCAAAAGGGCAACGAGTGCCCACTTCGAGAGCAGAATTCCCGTCGCCTCAAGTAATCCCGGAACCGATCCCCGAACAGAAAGGCCCCAAGGCAGAGTTAGGACATTGACGAAGATGGTGTAGAGGATGGCCCTCTTCATCCAAGAGGACCACTTGAGGAGCCCCAGGAGCGGACCAGAATATTCGAGGAGACGAGCCTCCCCGATCATGTAGATCTCATGATGGGTGTCTGAATGAATGGGCAGGTGCTCGGTCTCAACAGTCAACAGGATGAAAAAGGCGGCAACCAAGAGGAGGTGGCCCGGACTCCAGTAGACGGATGGCTCGGCCACAAGCAGATGGTTCACGACAAAGGGCAGCATTGACCGGTCAAGCAGGGTGATGCCGATGAACACCACGATCAACGTGGGTTCGGCGAGAATCCCAAGCATCGCTTCTCGGCTCGAGCCCAGCCCCCCGTACGGATGGCTACTGTCCAGGCCCGCGAGCCCGATGAAGAAGCCGGCCAAGGCCAGGATGAGCCCGCCCCCCAATATGTCGCCCATATCCGAAAATGGCAGGGGATAGTTGGTGAGTACGGGAATTAGGAGAGGGACCGTGAGTACGGCCGTGAATGCCACGATTGGGGCAATCCAGAAGATAAACGAGGCGGTTTCCGGAACAAGCTGTTCCTTGTGGAACAGCTTGTAAAGATCCCGGTAGGGTTGAAGGATCGGCGGTCCTTTCCCACGGGCGATTTTCTCGCGGCAGGTCACAATGAATCCGTGGAGGAGAGGCGCCAAGCACAGCACGGCCAACACCTGGCAAACCTGCTGGAAAACGGCGTCGCCTGTCATGATCCCGCGCATGCTCCGAGGGGTACCCTCAAATGCTTGGATTCACACAGGAGTTATTAGCCCGATGGCGTTTTTTTCGGCGAACTCCATCACCGTCAGGAATATTTTAGGATGCGGATCCCTCATCGTCAAGATCCATTAGGCTTTCTTGATTTATCCAAGGGACATTCCCCCCCAAGCCAGGGGGGGGTGCCCGGGTCCTTCCAGAGGAAGATTCAGGAAAGGACTCTGTATGACCTGACAGACTTCGAGGTGACGCCCCATGACGTCGGCTGCTCCTCCTGGTCCGTAATCAGCGTGATCGAAACATCAAATCCTTTCAAATCCCTGAACCGTTGGAGGAAACGCAGAGGGTTTCAGCTTCAGTAAGCGGGTCCCGGACCCCGGGCCGGCAGATTGAGACGGATGAGGAGCGTCGTCACGCGGTGCCGTGATAGAAGTTTCCTCAGGGCATTGAGGCGATTCAGGCGATCAATGGGGCCGATCTGGACGCGATCCCAGCGTTCTCCGTTGCTGATCCGGACCGGGTTGATCTGCGCCACAATCCCCCACAAGGCAAGCTTAGCCTTGAGCTGGTTGGCTCTCTGCCAGTGGCGAAAGGATCCAACCTGGATCAGGTAGCGCCCGGGATGGACGATGGGATGGCGCCCATGATCTGTGCGTGCACTGCGTTCTTCTTCCGGCAGGACGATCTCAAAACGCCTTTTGAGCTGCGTATAGAAGGAAAAGGTCTTTTCGGCCCGTTTTACGGTCGCCGGTGTGGGCTCGGGATGCGCTTGAACCACACGGGGAATGGCCGTCCGGTGCTCCAGTCGTTCCGCAGTCCTGAGCGAACGCCGGATGACGGGCACAACGACGAGTGCAACAATGATCAGAAACAGAAACAGACTCACCCAGCCCCAGGGGCGAAAGCCTCGCGGTTTGCGTTCCCGCAAACTGCTCCGGACCCGCTGCTGGCGGTTCACAGGCCTCCGGCGTGGCGCCACCACTCTACATCCTCACGGGCGCCGACACACCCAAGAGTGACAGACCATCCGCCAGCACCAGTCGAGTGGCACGGCATAGACTGAGACGGGCATTCCGTAACGACGCATCGTCGACCAGGAGAGGAACTCCGTTGTAATACCCGTGAAAGGCTGCCGCCAACTCACGCAAGTACTGGGCCAAAAGGTGGGGAGCACGTGCCAGGACAGCCTGCTCGAGCGTCTCCGGATACCGGGCAAGATTCACGAGAAGTACGCGTTCCAGGGGATGGACAAGCTTCGAGAAAGACTGCCGGTCTTCCGGATCGTAGACAAGCCCCCGTTCCTCGCATTCCCGCCATAGACTCGCCACACGGGCATGGGCATACTGGACGTAGTACACCGGGTTTTCCTGGGACTGCCGCTTGGCAAGATCAAGGTCGAAATCGAGGTGCTGGGCTTCCGAGCGCAGCACGTAAAAGAAGCGGGCCGCATCCCGCCCGACCTCAGTCACGAGTTCGGAAAGCGCAATGAAAGATCCGGAGCGGGTTGACATTTGAACCTTCCGTCCACCCCGGATGAGGACAGCAAATTGGATGAGGATGACTTCGAGGCGTGAGGGATCCTCGCCCAGGGCTTCAATTCCGGCCCGGATACGCGGGGCATAACCGTGATGATCCGCACCCAGCACATCAATGATCCGGTGGTACCCCCGTGTCAGCTTGTCCCGGTGGTAGGCCAGATCAGGCGAGAAATAGGTATATTCCCCGTTCGCCCTCACGAGAACGCGATCCTTCTCGTCTCCATGGGCACTGGCACGAAACCAGAGTGCTCCTTCGGATCGGTACGTTTCCCCGCTCCGATTGAGGATTGCCACCGTCTCTTTCACCCAACCCGAATCATAGAGGGAACGCTCGGAGAACCATCGATCATGACGCACCCCGAAATCGCTCAGATCCTTTTGGATCCGCTCACTCATGCGGTCAAGTGCAAAATCGTAGAGCGCAGCATAACGTGTCGGGCCGAGCATCTTCTTCATCGCAGCCACACGGGCATCGATGTGCTGGTCCGCCGCATTCTCGGGCTCAGTTCCATCCGGAGGCAGTTCCTGCAAGGAAGTCTCGGGCTCTTCATACCGATCACCAGCAACCGCCGCGAGCTCACGTGCCAACTCCAGAACGTAATCACCCCGGTAACCCGCATGTGGGAAAGCTTGTGATGGGCAGCCACGGTGCTCGAGGTAGCGCAACCAAACACTCAGAGCAAGGATCGACATCTGGCGTCCAGCATCATTCACGTAGTATTCCCGCTCGACCGTGTACCCCACCGCCTCAAGCAGGTTAGAGAGGGAGTCTCCGTAAGCCGCACCCCGTCCATGGCCGATGTGAAGGGGACCGTTGGGGTTAGCGGATACGAACTCAACCAAGATTCGGCCTCGCCCCGGAGCCCTGTGGCCGTAAGGCAGGGAAGCATCGAGCGCGCGGATCAACCCCCGGATGAGTTCTGAGTGGTCGAGGTAAAAATTAATGAAGCCGGGAGGAACGACTTCGATACGCCCGATTGCTGGATGGGCAGGGAGATGATCTGCCAGGGTCTGGGCCACCTCAAGAGGGGTGCATCCGAAACGTTTGCCAAGCCGAAGTGAGACGTGACAGGCATAGTCTCCGTGGCTGGCCTCGCGGGGCCGCTCGATCAGGGATTCGGGTGGGGCTTCCCAGCCCAGTGACGCAAAGGCCTCACGGCACCAGGCATCAAGGGTATTTTTCACATTTCAAACTCGATCTGAATGAAAAATATTGTAACCAAAGCTCCCCGCAGTTGGTCGTTTCAGCCGAGGTCATATGGATCGACATCGAGATGAAAGCGCAAGGTACGGGGTATCCGCAGGTTGAGGAGCTGACCGCAGGCCCGTTGCAGGGAGGCCCGGCTCTCCCCCCGGATGAGGAGCTGGAAACGCCAGCGACCCGCCTGTTTGGCCCGTAAGGCGGGGGCCGGACCCCAAACGACCCAGTCTCCCCCTCCGGCTTGAGCTGCCAATCTGCGCCCTGCGTCCTCGAGAAACCCCCGTGCCCGCTCACGGTCCGATGATTCGGCCGTAGCCAGAACCAAGTGGCCATACGGTGGCCAGCCGGCGGCTCGCCGTTCGTCGAGCAGGCGACGGGCAAAAGCCGCATAGGAACCTGCCAGAAGATCTTGGAAAAGCGGGTGTTCCGGATGGCGGGTCTGCAGCAACACGGATCCGGGACGTGTTCCACGTCCTGCCCGGCCGGCAACCTGCACGAGCCTCTGCCCGAGCCGTTCGGGTGCCCTGAAATCGGCACTGAAAAGGCCTTGGTCAGCATCCACAACGATGACTAGGGTAACTCCATGGAAGTCGTGCCCCTTGGTCACCATCTGTGTCCCGACCAAGATCCGAGCCCGGCGTTCGCGGACCGAGGACAGGATCGTCTCGAGTACCTCCTTCCGGCTCACCCGGTCCCGGTCCAAGCGGACAACTCCCACATCCGGGAATCGTTCTGACAAAACAGCCTCGATCCTTTCGGTCCCGGTGCCCCGCGGCAGAAGACTCTCCCCGCAGTGAGGACAAATCCCCGGCAGACGTTCGTTTCCACCACAGCGGTGACAGAGGAGTTGATCCGGCGTGCGGTGTACTGTGAAGGATGCAGCACACTCCGGACATTCGGCAACCCATCCGCAAGCGGGACAAACCAGATGGCGGGCAAACCCCCGGCGGTCGAGATAAACCAGAACCTGCCCGTCAGCCTCGAGGTGTGCCGCCATCCGGACTAGTGTGCTTGCCGCCAACCCCCCGGTGAGGGACTGGCCCCGGATGTCCACCAGTATCGATTCCGGAATCTGCCCTGTGCCTGCCCGCTCCGGCAACCGGATGACCTGATACCGACCACTCTCGACATTGGCCAAGGTCTCGAGGCTTGGGGTTGCGGATCCGAGGATGATCGGAACATCGAGCTGCCGGGCCCGCCAGACAGCAAGGTCACGCGCAGAGTAGCGGAATCCCTCCTGTTGCTTGAACGAGGTGTCATGCTCCTCGTCAATCACGATAAGACCCGGATTTATCAGGGGCAAAAACAACGCCGACCGGGTCCCCACCACACAGTAGGGCTGTGGGCGACGGGCGATCTGCCAGGTGCGATCGCGCTCGGCGCTGGAACGTTCCGAATGGTAGACCAAGGGTGGAGCACCAAGGATCCGCGCCGCCTCATGGGTCAACTGGGGGGTGAGCGCGATTTCGGGGACCAGAATGAGGCTCGATTGGCCCCGCGCAAGACACCGACGTGCAACTTCAAGATAGACCCGCGTTTTGCCACTCCCGGTGACCCCCTCGAGAAGCACGCAGCGAAAATGTTCCGGACCGTCGGACAAGGCTCCAACTGCTGCCAGCTGGGCAGGGTTAAGAACCTCTGGCGGTGTTTCCAGGATTTTTCCGGTCGAAACTTTCTGCCTTGCCATCTCGTGGGAAATCCCGTCCATCTCAACCCTGAGCACGAGGCCACGACGGTGGAGCGTACGAAGAAGGCGACGAGACGATGCCGGGAAAGAACGGTCCTCACAGCCCTCTGGTGATCCCCTGAGCTGATCAAGCAGATGCCGACTCGTGGTTCCAAGGCGATGCAACCGGTCCTCCGAAACGGGTCCGGTCGTCCGCCAGACAATCCTAGACTTGTGGCCGGAGTGCTGCAGGCTCTTGAGCGCAGGAGGCAGCACGCTTTGGAAAGCAAGCCCGGGGGCGATCTGGTAGTAACGGCTGGCCCAGAAGATGAACTCACAAAGATCTGGCGTGAGTTCATGGCCAAGAACTTCCGTGACGGGCCGTAGCCGCCTCGTGGGGAGCAGGCTCGATGGCAGAATTTCCATCACGATTCCAGCGGCACTGCGCGGTCCTAGGGGCACACGGACGCGCACCCCGACAGAGGGATCTCCCAAGCCAGCTTCGGAGAGTGGCCAAAGATAATCCAAGAGGTTCAAATTTGGGCAAAAAACGGCGACCTTGACGACCTGGGTTGGGGTTTTATCCATGTCAACCCCCCCCCACCGGTTGCGTTAACCCAGTAGACCCCAGCATAAAATCGGTCACAGTCGACGATGGCAGCATTTACGAGGATGATAGACGAGTCGGCGCTCTCATTCGGGCCTCGCATGGCCGTTCGGCGGGATGGAAAACCTCTGGAGCGACGGGCCGAACTCGAACGCTTCCTTCTGGACGTCGAGCGCAAGGCCCTGCGCATCGCCTCATTTGCCCTGGGCCAGCGGGATGATGCCCTAGATGCCGTCCAGGAGTCCATGCTCAAGCTGACGCGTCACTATGGGCAAAAACCAGCTTCTGAATGGCCTCCTCTGTTCTTTCGCATCCTCCATAACCAGATCCAGGATCTCCATCGGGCCCGCCATCGCCGACCGGTGATGGCGGCCTTCCGACCATCGGGTGACTCGACTGAGGAAGTGACTGATATCCTGGCCAACCTGCCTGCAGCAGAACGGAACCAGCCCGAGGTCGCCTTTGAACGTGCGCGTGATCTCGAGCGATTGTCGCGGATCATCGAATCGCTCCCGCGCCGGCAGCGCGAGGCTTTCATCTTGCGTCTACTTGAGGGCTGGGATGTCCGGACTACGGCCCGGGTCATGGGTTGCTCCGAAGGCAGCATCAAAACCCACCTGTCACGGGCTTTGCATACCTTGCGTCAGCAGATGGAGGATCCGTCATGACGGAACCTGTTCACGAGGCCTGGTTCCAAAAGATTCGCTTTCACTACGAGGTATGGGAGCAGACCGTTCCTCAAGAAACTTGGACGGCGTTGGCACGGGCCCGCAATCAAGCGCTGGGGCACAGACCCCGATCGCCATTTCGGCGCTGGCTCTGGATTTTCTCCAGCGCCACTCTTGCCGTGGTGGCCATCGGTCTGTTTTTCGTGCTTCCGACTCCGGGCCCACAATTGGGACCGGCGCACCCGGAAATTGTGAACGCACCTTCCCGCCTCCTGGGTCGCGGGGATGCCCGGCTGTATGAACACCTGTCCTTTTACCGCTGGCTCGCTCTTCACGAGAAAGCCCGGTTGGGCTGACCTGGCCGTGACTCAGAAAATAGTCTGTCGTGGAGCCGGCCGGGCCATGTTTTTTTGTGCACTCGTGGCCAGCCTTCCCGCGACCGGGTGGGCTGCACCACCGCCACCAGCCAGAATTCCTGAGCCCTTGCGCCCCCTGCTTTCTCCCTGGTCACGGCGTTGGAACCATTTGCCACCCGGTCGCCAGTTGCTTCTCCTCAAGCGTGCCCGGCGCTGGCTACGCATGAATCCCCGGGAGCGGCAGCGTGTCCTCCGGAACTGGCGCCGTTGGCATCGTCTGCCGCCAGCCCTGCGCAACAGGATCCGGAACGCCTACCGACGCTTCCGGAAACTACCGCCGGATCGGCGCAGGGCACTCTTCAAACACTGGCGCAAACTCAGACCGATACAGCATCGGCGTTGGCTCCGGCATCACCCCAAGGGTCGGCATATTCCACACGCCTTCGGCCGATGGAATCACGTTAGAGTGACTTGACGGCACCGACCAGTTGCCCGAGAACCGCCTTGGCATCGCCATACAGCAGATAAGTCGACTCCGCTGAAAACAGTGGATTTTCGACCCCCGCAAATCCGGTTCCCCGTCCCCGCTTAATGACAAGCGTCCGGCGGGCGCGGTCGGCATCGAGAACCGGCATTCCATATAACGGGCTTGACGGGTTGTTGCGGGCACCGGGATTCACCACATCGTTGGCCCCGATCACAAGCGCGACGTCGATTTGGGGAAACTCCGGATTAGCCTCTTCGAGATCCTGGACAAGATCGTAAGGGACACCGGCTTCCGCAAGGAGCACGTTCATGTGCCCGGGCATGCGCCCCGCCACGGGGTGAATCGCAAAACGGACCTCCACATTACGCTGGCGAAGAAGTTCGGTGAGTTCGGCCAGTTTGTGCTGGGCTTGGGCGGTGGCGAGCCCGTACCCGGGAACGACCCGGACCCGCCGTGCGTAGGCCAGTGTCACCGCTGCGTCCGCGAGATCCATCTCCTTGAAGGTTCCGCTACCGGAACCGTCGACTCCGGAGACCTCACCGAAATGGGCGAACAGGACCTGCCCCAGGGAACGGTTCATGGCACGGGCCATGAGACGGGTCAACAGGATACCCGACGCACCAACCACGGTTCCCGCGACGATCAGGGCCGGATTCCCGAGCATGAGTCCGTCAACCCCAACCGCAACTCCGGTCAGGGCGTTGTAGAGCGAGATGACAACCGGCATGTCGGCGCCGCCGATGGGAGCTGCTGCACCCACACCCAGTAGCACACTCAGGATCGCGAGCAGAACCACGAACCCACTGCGGGGACCTACATGAAGAAGAAGCCCGGTACCGAGTCCGAGGATCACCAAAACGAGAACGGCATGCACCCCGTTCTGGAACCGAAAGCGCAGAGGTTTGCTCCACCGGCCGGCCAGCTTGATCAGCGCGACTCCGCTACCTCCGAAAGACAGACCGCCAATCGCAAGGGCCAAACACCCTAAAACGAGGAATGGGCCGGCAGGCCGGCCAGGTTCGAAGAGGCGAGTCACCACGATGAGTGCTGCAGCGCCACCGCCCAATCCATTGAAAAGGGCCACCATCTGGGGCATGGCGGTCATGGCCACACGTCGGCTCTCGTACCAGGCGAGCCCTCCACCCAAGGCAATGGCTGCTAACGCGAGCGCGGCCCGCATGCCCGTCACGGTTGGACCGAAGATGGCATTACCGAGAATCGCAACCAGCATCCCCACCCCGGCGATGAAAATGCCGCGTCGAGCATGACGGGGATGGCTCATGGCCTTGACTCCACCGATCAGGAGCGCACAGGCAATGAGATCCGCAACCAGCCCCCCCTCAATCATCGTGTGCCTCCTCCTGGCGCCCGCTCCGGAATAAAGCCAACATCCGCTCTGTCGTCACGAAACCACCGACCACGTTGGCTGAAGCCAGAACGATGCCAATCCAGGCCAGGACCTGAGCCGTTGAACCCTGTGCAGTGAAAAAGAGGAGAAGCGATCCCACTAGAATGATCCCATGGATGAAATTCGTGCCAGACATGAGCGGGGTATGGAGAAGTGCCGGAACTCGGGAAATGATCTCGTATCCGGTAAAAGCCGCAAGTAACAACACAAAGGCATCGTTCATGTCGACGGATCCTCGGTGACCGTAAGTGGAGCTTCGCCGACCGGACGGATTCGGCCCGCATGAGTCCAGAGAGTCTCGCGGTAGACCGGATCCGACCAGTCCACTGCCCACTTCCCATCGGCCACAGCGGACTTCAGGAAGTGCCAGAGATTCCGGCAATACATTTCACTCGCATGCCACGCCAGATCCGCAGCGGGCAAGCGGGGCGCCAGGATACGAACCCCTGCCCGTGACACGATCTCGCCCGGACGACTCAAGGCACAGTTGCCCCCTTCGTCCGCAGCCAGATCAACAATGACACTACCGGGTGCGAGTGCATCCACGTCTTCAGACCGGATCAAGCAGGGAGCCGAGCGTCCGGGAACAAACGCAGCGGCAATGATCACGTTCGCCGCACGGATCTCGCGCTCCAAAAGTTCCCTTTCCCGCTGTCGTTCATCAGCAGTGAGCTCGCGTCCGTATCCGCCTTGGCCGCCGGCAGTAAGCGCAGATTCAACGGCTCGCGCGCCGAGCGAGAGGATCTGTTCTCGAGCCTCGGGGCGGATATCGTAACCCGCAACCCGAGCACCCAGACGACGTGCCGTGGCAATGGCTTGGAGCCCGGCGACACCGGCCCCCAAGACCAGAACCTCGGCTGGACGCAGCGTGCCCGCTGCAGTCGTGAGGAGGGGAAACACATGGCCGGAGGCTTCTGCTGCAAGAATGGCGCCCCGGTACCCAGCACAGGTGGCCTGTGAGGAAAGTGCATCCATTGACTGGGCCCGGGAGATCCGTGGCAGGTATTCAAGCGCCCAGGCGGTCGTGCTGAGCGCAGCCAAGCGGCCGCCGAGCTCGGCCTGCGCCCAAGGTCTCAGCAACCCCAGCAGGCGGGTTCCCGGCGTCAGCCGTTCCACTCCCGGAAGCCCTCCAAGCGTCAGCACAAGATCTGCTCCGGCCATGGCCCCGGCGTCCACCAGATGGGGCCCATAGGCCTCATCGGGGAAACCCGCCGCCAGTCCAGCCCCGCGTTCAACTCCGATCGTAAAACCCAACGCTTCGAATCGCTCGATAAGCTGTGGGACAACCGCAACACGCTTGTCCCCCGAGGTAGCCAGGGAGGGAACAAACAACCGCATGCCGGAATCCTTAGGTTGGGTGACAGCGTGATTGTAACGGATGGCCGCATGAAGGCGGGGAAAGGGGGCTTTTCGCCTGCGGGAAAGCGTGTACAATCCATCACATGTACGCCCTGAACCAACAGGTGCTGCGCACCGACCCGGCGGGAGTCCCGCTCGAGTGGATCGGCTACCAAGAAGCCGTCAAGCTGCATTGCCTGAGTGAGGTGTGCGCAACCTTCGGCCGGATGCTCTACCACATCCACGGCGGTACCAATGCCGTGACTGGAAGACAGAGTCGCATCACGATCCATGCCATCTTGGCAACACGTGCCGACGGCGCACTCTACGACCGTGTTTTCCGTGACTACATTCCTCCCTTGAGCAATCGTGCCCTGTTCAGACGTGACGCTCACCTCTGTCTCTACTGTGGGGATTCCTTCCCGGCGAACCAGCTTTCCCGGGATCACGTGACACCACTGTCACGCGGCGGCCGAGACGAATGGACTAACTCGGTCACAGCCTGCAAGCGTTGCAACAATCGCAAGGCCGGGCGTACCCCGGAGGAAGCCGGGCTCAGCCTGTTGGCCATCCCCTTCGCCCCCAACCACGCCGAGTACATCTACCTCAAGGGACGCCGGATCCTGGCCGACCAAATGGAGTTCCTGAAGGCACATTTCCCCCGTACGAGCCCTCTTTGCATGCGGAACTCTTAGGTCCCCCAAGACATTCAATCTTCCGATACAAAGAGCTTGGGGATGCGGGTGAGATTATCCGCGTGCAGATGGGCCTGAAACTATCCGCCCGGAGTCAACCACGGGGCCGGATCGATGGGTTGGGCACCCCGACGAATCTGGAAATACAGCTCGGCAGCATGGCCTGGCCCCAGACGACCGAGGGGATCCCCAGCATTGACCCAATCCCCTACCTGCTCGTACAGCAGGACATTGCGTGCATAAACCGTGTAGTAACCCTGCCCTTGGGCAACAATGAGAAGCAGCCCAAAATGCGGCAACCAGCCTGAAAAAACCACCTGCCCATGGGCGACCGCCCTGACCTGCGCCTCTGACTGGGTGGCAATCCAGAGGCCATGACTCAAAAGCAGGCCACCCGCCTCGGCGGATCCGAAACCACGGACGATCGTTCCGCGAACAGGCCAAGGGAGATGACCGCGCAGATGCTCGAAGGGAATTCGTTCGGCCGCACCAGATCCGACGTTCGGGAGTGCCGTGCGGGTGGGCAGATGCGCCAACAGGGTAGACAATTCGTGATAGTGGAGCCGGACTGCATGCAGGCGAAGTTCGCCTGCACTCACCCGGTTCGAGAGAGCATAAAGAAGCGCGGCGTGTCGGGCCCGATCCGCCCCGAGAATGACCATCGACCGCTCCCGCACTGCACGGATGTCACGCAGGCGGTCCAGCAGCTGGGAGACGGCCAAGCGTGAGCGAGTTATCTGCTGCTCGAGGTGCTCGGCCCGTTTGAGACTGACCGTAGCCGCCTGATCGAGCCATCGCCACTCACCTAACAGCCGGTCGAGCCGGTCAACCGACCCGCTTTCCAGCAAAAACCGTAATCGCTGCTTCGATCCGAGCATAAAGCGAACCTGCATGAGATGGAGCAGTTGCTTACGGCTCTCGTGCAACTGGACCTCCAAGATCTGCTCACGCCGATCCAGATGGGTTTTTCGTTTGTCTTCCTCAGTAATCCGCCGACTGATCTCCACGAGCCTGACCCGGTTGGCCTGGATCCGCTGCACGGTATGACGCAAGGCGAGGCGGGTCCGTACTGCACGGGCTTTCGAGTGGGCCAGGGCTTGGGAAATGCCCCGCATTTCGTGCTGGAGACGGGCTAGGCGGGTCGAGTGCGCCAGCGGCGGACGCCCCCCGGCCCATGCCGCTGCAGCCACACTGGAAAGCAGGACAAAACCTGATGGAATCCACCATTCGCGAATAAGCACCCATCCAGAAAGGGCAGGGCACCCACGGGGTTGCAAATCCGGTCTCCGCACACGAATAGGCTATAATTTTCGCTCATAAATTTCCCATCGGCAGACGGGTGTGTCCATTCCCTTCCTGATCCGGCAGTTCACTATCTTTACGCATCACCACTACCTCCTGGTCGGGGCCTTCGTGATCATCTTGGTCCTCCTCGTTGCGGACCTGATTGAAAAGAAACGCCGGCGATACCAGGAACTGGACTCCCAAAGCGTGGCACTGTCCGCCAACCGCGGGGCATCGGTCCTCGACCTGCGAGACCGACAGGCCTTTGAAACCGGGCACATTGCAAATGCCATCCGGACTGACGAAAAAGACGTTCCTTCACGTGTCCTAGAATTGGCCGGCAAATCCAGTCTCGTCATCCTTTGTTGCCAGAATGGGGAACGGTCCACAAAAGTGGCCAAACAGCTTGCTGGCCAAGCTGCAATTCCTCTGGCCATCCTTAAGAATGGGCTGGCACAATGGCAAAGGGACCATTTCCCGGTCATCCGGGGACGCGAGGGCAAGAACGGATGAATGAGATCCTCCTTTACACAACCCCCCAGTGCGGTTACTGTCGGATGGCGAAGGCGCTCTTCGACCGACATCAGTTGCCATATCGGGAAATCGACGTTTCAGGAGATCCGGAAATACGGTCACGCTTGGTTGAAATGACCGGCCAGCGAACTGTCCCCCAGATCTTTTTCGGAACTCGGCCGATCGGAGGATATGAGGAACTGAGCGCCATTGAGCGGTCCGGCAAACTTCTCGAACTGGTCGGCGCTCCCCACCCCAGCCAACCGGAGCTGACCACGAAATGACAGACCCCATCATCCTCCCCGAAACCCAGAGCCCAGCCGAGCGATCTTTCACAATTGAGGCAATCTACCTCAAAGATTGCTCGTTCGAATCCCCGGCCTCTCCCGCCATCTTGGGCACCCCCAACCTCGCCCCCGAACTCAAGATCACCCTGCAGACCCTCGTAAATGGAATCCGGGACAATCCGGATCTCAACGAAGTGGTTCTTTCGATCACCTTGGAAGCGCGCTGGCAGGAACATGTGGTCTTCCTCGCGGAAATTCACCAAGCTGGGGTGTTCCGTTCCCGAGGGTTCAGCGAAGCGGAAAAAGGACCCCTTCTGGGTGCCCACGCACCATCCCTGCTGTACCCGTATGCGCGCGAACTGTTAGGAAGCGTCGTCAGCCGGGGCGGTTTTCCGCCCGTGATTCTCCAGCCCATGGACTTCGATGCGCTCTACCGACAACACCAAACCGCCCCTAGCAACGGCCCAACCACCTGACGGCTGCGTGAACCCAAAATCCCGTCTAGCGGTTCTCGGTGCCGGATCTTGGGGAACCGCACTGGCGGTACACCTCGGCCGCAACGGTCACAATGTGAGTCTATGGGGGCGCGATCGGGAAGCCATCTCCGCCATGGCTGCCAGCCGGTGCAATACCCGTTACCTGCCCGGAGGAACGTTGCCCGAGACTCTGATCCCGACAGCCGATCTCTCCTCAGCCGTCACCGGGATCCAAGGCATCATCGTGGCCGTCCCCAGTGAAGCCCTGCGCAATATCTTGGAGCAAGCTGTCTTAGCGGGGCTCCATTCAGGCTGTCCACTCCTCATCGCCACCAAGGGCATGGAACGGGAGACGACGCTCCTGCCGCATGAGGTAGGGCGCGAGTGTTTGCCCCGCCAGCCACTGGCCCTGCTTTCCGGGCCAAGTTTCGCGGGCGAGGTCATTCGCGAGCTACCAACCGCAGTGACCTTAGCCTCTGAAGATGCGGTCACCGCCCAGTTCTTTGCCACGGTGCTCCATAACCCGGTCTTCCGAATCTACCTTGGGCACGACCTCGTCGGCGTAGCTCTCGGCGGAGCCGGCAAAAATGTGATCGCGATCGGTGCCGGGCTCTCGGACGGACTCGGCATGGGGGCCAATGCCCGCTCCGCCTTGGCCACCCGTGGCCTGGCTGAACTTATGCGCCTCGGAACAAGACTGGGAGCGGAGGCGGAGACCTTCATGGGCCTTTCCGGCGTAGGTGATCTCATCCTCACGGCCACGGACGACCAGTCCCGCAACCGACGCCTGGGCCGGCTCCTCGCGGAAGGATACTCGGTCGAGGAAGCCCACAGGAAGATTGGACAGGTGACCGAGGGTGTCCGAACACTCGCGGCCCTTGAGCAAAGACGCCGGCAGTGCGCGGTAGCCATGCCCATCACCCAGGCCCTTTATGCCGTGCTGTACCAAGGCGCAGATCCGTTACGGACACTCGCCGGACTGCTCGAGCGGGACCGGACTGACGAGTTTCCGGTGCGGGGAGCCGTTCATGCCGAATGAAGTAGCCTCGCCGCTCCAGTGCACCTTCTGCGGACTGGCACTGAACAGTCCGATCGTCCTGCTTTCCGGATGTGTTGGATTCGGGGAGGAATATACCCGGATCGAGGGTTTTTCCCTGACCCGTGTGGGGGCAGTCTGCCTCAAGGGAACGACCCTCCTGCCGCGTCTCGGTAACCCGCCGCATCGTCTGTGGGAAACTGCTTCCGGATACCTCAACGCAATCGGGCTTCAGAATCCTGGGGTCGACGCGGTCGTCAGGACGATCCTGCCCCACCTTGATTTTTCGGAAACTCGCTACGTGGCCAACGTGTCCGGCTCGACGGTCGAGGAATATGCCGAGGTTTCCCGCCGCTTCGATGATTCCCCGATCGATGCCCTCGAGATCAATATCTCGTGCCCGAACGTCAAGGAAGGCGGAGTCCAGTTCGGCAACGATCCCACCATGTCGGCTCGGGTCATCGCGGCCTGCCGTCCCACAACACGCAAACCGCTGATCGTGAAACTCTCCCCAAACCAGACCGATATCCGGACCAATGCCCGTCGCTGCATCGAGGCCGGCGCGGATGCCCTGGCCGTGATCAATACCGTCACGGGCCTGGCCATTGATCGCACACACCGCATGCCGCTTCCAAGCTACGGCCAGGGCGGACTATCCGGTCCCGCGATCAAGCCCATCGCGCTGCTCAAGGTCGCTGAAGTGGCTGAAATCGCGGCCCCCCTAGGTATTCCCATTATTGGCCAGGGTGGCATCACCACCACCGAAGACGCGATCGATTTCCTGATTGCGGGAGCCTCCCTGGTCGGTCTCGGTTCCGGCCTTTTTTACAATCCGCTTCTTCCAAACGAGATCTACGACGGCC
Organism: Pseudomonadota bacterium; assembly: GCA_027320085.1. Lineage (GTDB taxonomy): Bacteria > Pseudomonadota > Gammaproteobacteria > JAKAQQ01 > JAKAQQ01 > JAJZIH01. The sequence continues at coordinate 17,386 of DAHVLZ010000037.1, read as the reverse complement.
TTCTCGCCTACCTTGGGGAAGCCCACCTTCCACTCCATGCGCTCATCGGGTCACTCAAGCGGAGCTGACGGCCCACCGACCTGCATGATCGCCCCTGCCATCCGAGGGCAGGCTAACCCGGCAGCACACCAAAGACCCCTGGCGCGCGTTTACAATCCCCCCGCTTTCCCTTAAGCTGTGAAAGCCCGGAGGCTGGATCATGGGGCCCAAACCGACAAACACAGGGAAACTCGCACAAACCTGAAAACCATGTGGAACCTGCGTAAAACCACACCCGCCCTTTCAAGCCTGACGGGGGTCGTACCATTTGGCGAAACCCTAGTCTTGGCCCAAATCACCCGCAATCGCGGATCACGTCCCCGTCTCGAACGCTACCGCGAAGTGCCGACCGACGGTGAGACTGCCCGGAACCTTGCCCATTTCATCCAAGAGGGCACCCGTGCGCACGACCGCCTTTCCCTAGTGACTCCTTGGGAGGCCTACAAGATCCTCCTGGTCGACGCACCGGATGTCCCTCCGCAGGAGTTGCGCAGCGCTCTGCGCTGGAAGATCAAGGACCTGATCGACTTCCATGTCGATGACGCTCTGATCGACCTTTTTGAGCTGCCAGCCGACAGCCAGACCGCAGGTGGTCGAGCCAGCCTTTATTGCATCGCCGCACGGGCCGACGCCATCCGCAGCCTGGTGGACAGCGTCGCGGAAACGGGTGCGGCTCTCACGGTCATCGACATCCCCGAAATGTGCATCCGGAACCTTTCGGCACTAGCGCCGGAGGACCGGCAGGGGCTCGTCACCCTGCACCTCGAATCCCAAAGGGGGTTGGTGGTAGTCACCCGGCAGCATACCCTCTACCTGGCCCGTCGCCTCGATTTTGGGGCGGAGACCCTCCAGCTGGCTCCTGCCACAACGGAGCAGTTGGCTCTCGAGATTCAGCGTTCGATGGATTACTGCGACCGCCACTTTCACCTGGCCCTGGCCCAGACTGTCCTGATCCTGCCCACTCAGGGGGCACCTAGCAACTTGTCCGAGTCACTCACGGAATATACCGGCCTCGCGGTCCGGTACTGTGATCTCAACCAGCATCTCGATTGCGTCCGACCACTGGCAATCGAAGAGCAGGCCCGTGGTCTGCTCGCGATCGGCGCCGCCCTGAGACTCGGGCCGGAGTCCTGACATGGCACAGGAAATCAATCTCTACCAACCCCTGTTCCACAAGCAGCAGATTCCGCTCGGAGGGTCGGCCATCGGCAAGATCCTGCTCGTGCTTATCGCAGGCATCTTGCTCGTTTATGGCTACGAACGGATTCTCCTGGTCTCCGCCGATTCCACCCTGTCGAGGTTACGCAGCGAGGAGTTGGTCCTTACCCAGCGGCTTGCAACCCTCACCGAAATCGCCCGGTTGCACCGAAAAAGCCCCCTCCTGGTGGCCCGTTTCAACCATCTGAAAGCCCTGCTCCGTGAGAAAGAGACCGCCCTAACCCTGCTCAAGGAGCCCCGATACGGCAATCTTCGGGGATTTTCCGGCGAGCTCGTCACGCTGTCCAAAGCGGTAATGCCCGGGCTCTGGTTTGACGCGATCGAGATCCGCGAGGGGGGCCAGTCCCTGACTCTCAAGGGCCACGCGATGGCCGCGACTCTTGTGCCACGCTATTTTGCCCACCTGCTCAAAACCCGGCTCACTCTCAGCTTCGAGAGCCTCCGGATCAGCAGGGCCCCGCACGGTGCGCCTTACCTCGATTTCCGCGCCTCCACCACCCGGATTGCCGGGAAGCGAAAAACGCCGTGATCCGCGAAACGGTCAGAAAAATTGCACACCGGATCGACCAGTTGAGTCTCCGGGAGCGTGTCCTCGTGCTCCTCACCGGTGCCGCCATCCTGTATTACCTGGGCCAGGCGATCCTGCTCACGCCGGTTGGCCTCGCCATGAGCCACGAGCGTCGGCAGGCTACGGCAACCGCCAGACGGATCCATGCCTTGGGCCAAGCAGCGAGCCGGTTGGCTGCGACGGCGGTACTTCATCCCAACTTGATCCTCCGCCAAAAGATCACGAGAACACTATCCAGGATACGAGCCGTCGACCGAAACCTGCACGCCAGAACAGTAGGACTGGTCAGCCCCCAGGTGATGAGCCGGCTGCTCGAGGCTATCCTGGCCAGGCAGCGTGGACTTGTGCTCATCCGCGCCCAGAATCTTCCTCCCCGTGCACTGCTCAACGATCCTGGGGCCCAGGCGAATGGCGTCAACCTGTTCAGCCATCCGCTTGAGCTGGTCTTCAAGGGAGATTTTCGCGAGACCCTGGACTATCTCCACGCGCTTAACCGGTTGCCGTGGCATTTCTACTGGGATCGCTTCGATCTCAAGGCGACACACTATCCCGAGAACCGGGCGACCCTCGTCGTTCACACACTGAGTCTTGACCGTGCACTCCTCCGCTCATAAACCCATCGTCTTCCCACTCCTTTTCCTGGCTGGTGTCTTGGGAACCCTGTCCATTCAGCTCGCCAAGGCTAGCCGGATCCCTGATCCAATGCGTCCTCCCCCGTTCGCCGCCGTCCCCAAACGAAATACCCCTGTCCCCTATCGGCTGACCTCCGTCCTGATCGCTCCGGACCGGAGGATTGCCACAATTAACGGTCGGAGGCTGGGGCTCGGGGATCACTTGGGAGACGCAACCGTTCTTCGAATCGAGCCCAGCCGGGTTGTTTTACGCCTCGGCACTGGAGGCATCATGGTCCTTACCCTATACCCCGCCCTCCTTCGTTCTTCTGCGAGATCACCGCGATGAATCGACGTTCCCGCTTGCTGTCGGCCCTCGCCTGCGCAGCCGCTCTATCCGGATGCGCCACAACCCGCCCCCATTCAAGTCCAGCATCGCTGCTGCGGCATGCCGGGCGGGTGACCCCGATGGCTCCGCTCCGCCCGCTGCCTCCACCGCCCAGCCTGGCCGCAACTTTCCTCCCTTCCGTCAAGACGGGTATCGGACGGGTTGCCGAGGAGCGCTTCAATCTGTCAGTCCATAACGAACCGGCGCGGCCCTTCTTCCTCGGACTCGTAAAAGATACCCCCTACAACGTCGTCGTGGCACCCAAGGTGACTGGACGGATCACTCTTGAACTCAAGCAGGTGACGGTCCCCGAGGTGTTTGCCATTGTGCGGGCAACGTACGGCTTCCGTTACCACCGTATCCCGGGCGGCTACCTTGTCCTGCCCAAGGGGCTCATCACGCGAATCTTTCACGTCAACTACCTAGACGTCAGCCGCAAGGGCGTCACGCGGACACTCATCACCTCCGGGGAAACGACCAATGTGCCCCAGAACAACGGGTACGGAGGCGTCGGTGCCTATGGGGGGTTGTACGGCGGAGGGGGAATGTACGGAAACATGAATAACAACCAGAACCAGCAGCTCTATCTTCCATCCGGGCAGCAGGCCAGTACCAGTATTGAAACCAAGTTCAAATCCGCCTTCTGGAAACACATCCAGAAGGCACTTTTGGCCATCGTGACCCAAACGCCCGGTCACGAGGTGATCGTAAGCCCAACCTCCGGTGTCGTGCTCGTCCGCGGCACACCCACGGAAATCCACCTGACCGCGGATTATCTCCGCCAGATCCAGGGGAGTCTGGACCGGGAAGTGGTGATTGAGGCCAAGATCCTCGAAGTCACCCTCAACAAGGGTTTCCAGAGCGGAATCAACTGGGCCGCGCTCGGCCAGCCTGGTACGGGAAATTCCATCCTCGGTGGACAGATTAGTGGCCAGAACCTGTTCAACCAGGGAACTTCCACGCTGGCCGGCCAATCGTTGACCCTAGCGCCCAACACCGCCCCCCTGTCCAGCTTTCCGACCACCGCTTTTGGCGGAACCTTCGCCATGGCCCTCAACTTGGGCGACTTCACCGGTTTCATCGAGCTGCTCCAGCATCAAGGGCAGGTCCATGTCCTCTCGAGCCCGCGGGTCGCCACCCTCAACAATCAGCAGGCGGTCATCAAAGTCGGCAATGACCAGTACTTTGTCACGGGAGTGAACAGCAACACCTTTGTAGGAACCGCCGTGAGTTCCGCAAATAACGTCAACCTGACCCCGTTCTTTTCCGGCATCTCCCTGGACGTCACGCCGGAAATCACCTCCCATGGTACGGTCATTCTGGAAATCCATCCCACCGTGAGCAAGGTCACCTCCCAGATCACCTCGTTCACGGTCTCTGGCCAGTCAAGCACCCTGCCACTGGCTTTCAGTCAGGTACGCGAATCCGATACGGTTGTGCGTGCCCACTCTGGCCAGGTGATCGTCATTGGCGGTCTCATGAAGAACGAAATCGAGAATGAAAATTACGAGACACCCATCCTCGGCCAGATTCCCCTTCTTGGCAACCTTTTCAAGCAGCGGTTGCAGCAAACGGTGAAAACCGAACTGGTCATCCTCTTGCGCCCGATCGTCGTGGGCAACCGGGCCACCTGGTCGCGCTATGCCCGGCGCGAAGCCCGGGCTTTCGGGCGACAGGGCCATTTCCGGCAGGGTTGGGGCGTGCACTAGCCCCGTAGTATGTATCTCAACTTCTTCGGATTCAGGGAATACCCGTTCAATCTCACGCCAGATACCGATTTTTTCTACGCGTTTGGCAGCCATCAGGAGGCCCTGAACGTCGTTCTTTTGGCACTTGAGAGTGGCGAAGGGTTCCTCAAGATCACGGGTGAGGTCGGACTTGGAAAAACGCTGCTCTGCCGGACCTTGCTCAATCGGCTCCGGGGACACTTCACGACCGCCTACCTGCCGAATCCCCACCTCACTCCGAACGAGATCCGGCGCGCCCTGGCACGGGAACTGGGGATTCCGCTCGGACCGATCATGGGCGCTGGGCTCCTCACGGAGGCAATCCAGGGGCGCCTGCTCGAGTTGGCCCGTAACCAGGGTCGTGTCGTAGTCCTGATCGACGAGGCCCAAGAACTGTCCTCTCCCGCTCTAGAAGCCATCCGCCTCTGGTCCAATCTGGAAACCGAGAAAGCCAAACTCCTCCATATCGTCCTTTTTGGCCAGCCTGAACTCGACGCCCGCCTGTCCCGCCCGATCCTCCGGCAGCTCGCACAACGGATCAGCTTCAGCTACAGGCTGGAGCCCATGGCCCCGGATATCGTTGCAGGTTACATCCATCACCGCCTTGCGGTCGCGGGCTCAAACGATCCCGGTCTCTTCACCCCTCGGGCGGTCCGGGAGCTGGCCCGTGTGAGCCGGGGAGTCCCTCGGCTCGTGAACCTAGGCGCCCACAAGGCCTTGCTTGCCGCCTTTGGTGCCGGAAGCGCACGGATCCAGAGAACCCATATCATCCGGGCTGCCGCCGATAGCGAAATCCTCCAGGCACACCGGTCCTGGCCAAGCCGGATCTGGAGCCGGACATGAGCCTCATCAATGACGTCCTCCGGGACCTAGCAAAGCGGGAACCCCAAGCGACGGGGACACTTTCTGGCATTCGGGTCGTCTCGGAATCCGGACGGCGTAGCCGGGTGCGTCGGCTTTCGGCACTCCTCTCCGGCATTTTCATCGCCCTCCTTGTCCTCGGCACAGGGTGGTTTCTTCTGACCCGCGAGAGGAAGCCCCACCTGGCTCTCCCTCCCCCACACTCCCTAGGCACAACGGACCATGCTGCAATCCAGACCCAAAGTCCTGTGCCCCCCGCAGCCGTTCCTGCCCAGAGGGCAGTCGCGACCACCCAGCGTCTCCTCCATTCCGCTGCGTCCGGAGGACGCTCCCGGAGGTTCGTATCTCGGACTATCCGGACAAAACCACAGGTCAGGCCTGCCTTGCACCGTCCTCACCCACCCGTGGCCATCGCACAATCCCTTGACATCCGCTCTGCCTCTCCCACCACACCCGCCGAAGAGGTACAACTGGACCTTCTCGAAGCCCGGCGCGACCTTCGCCACAGAAAGGTTCACCGTGCCATGCTCCGCTTCAGGGCAGCGCTATCCCTAGAGCCGCGGAACTCTACTGTCCGCCTAGCCTTGGGCGGACTCGAAATGCGGCTTGGAGACCTTCCAGCGGCCCGAGCACTCCTTTTGGCTGGGATCCGCCTCCCGGGCACCAGCAGCCGCGCCCGTGACGCGCAGATCAACCTCTTGGCCCGGACCGGCAACACGGCCCTCGCCTGGCACGAGATCCGGCGCCATCCGCCGGACAACCCGGCAACTCACCTGCATTTCCTCAAATTGGCCGCTGCCCTCGCCCAGTTGACCGCCCACTGGTCCGCAGCCGCCCGCCTCTACGGCGAGATCATCGCGAAACGTCCCGGCGCCGCTTGGGCCTGGGCCGGTCGGGGGATCGCCTTGGAACAGTCGGGCCGGGCCCGCCTGGCCCTCGCCTCTGACCGGCAGGCCCTCGTTCTGGGAGGGCTTGCGCCCACGCTTGCCTTCTATCTCGAGCGTAGAATCAGATTTCTCGAAAAGACCCTCCCAACACATGAACCGCCCACTCGCTAAACCACCGGAACGCATCCGCATCGGCGATCTCCTGATGCGCGAAAAGATCATTTCGGAAAGCGCACTCAAGACGGCGCTCGCCGAACAGAGAAAGACGGGGCACAAGCTGGGCCGGATCCTAATCGAACTCGGCCTCATCAATGAAGAGACCCTGCTTGACTTCCTATCACGACAGCTCGGGATCCCGCTTGTTGATCTCAAGCGATACCGTTTCCAGCCCGAAACCGTCCGGCTGCTCCCGGAAAGCTACGCCCGACGCTACCGGGCCATCGTGCTCGAGGACCGGTCCGATGACCTGCTCATCGGCATGGTGGACCCGACCGATATCTTCGCCTATGACGAACTCTCGCGGCTCCTCAAGAAACCGTTGCAGCTGAGCCTAGTCCCGGAGGGGGACCTCATCCGCGCCATCGATGTCGTCTACCGCCGTACGGAAGAGATTTCGCTCCTTGCGGAGGAAATCGGTGCCGAACTCAGGGAAGGCAGCAATTTCGACATCGAGCAGCTCGGACAGAGCGAAATGCTGGGAGAGCAGCCGGTCGTCCGCCTCTTGAAGTCTCTGTTCGAGGATGCCGTCCAAGCCCGTACCTCCGATATTCATCTCGAACCAGAGGAAAACCAGCTCCGGGTCCGTCAACGGATAGACGGCATCCTCCATGAACAGCTGGTCGAGGGCCGACGGGTGAGTCAGGCCATCATCACCCGTCTCAAGCTCATGGCCGGCCTCGATATCTCGGAGCGCCGACTGCCGCAGGACGGGCGCTTCAGCCTCAAGGTCAAGGAGCGGACCTTGGATATCCGACTCGCCACCCTGCCCACATCCTACGGCGAAAGTGTTGTCATGCGGTTGCTGGACCCGTCCCACGACCTCATCGGTCTCGATCAGCTGGGGCTTCCTGCCGACCTCCTCCCCCGCCTCAAAACGCTCATTGCGCGACCGACCGGCATGGTGCTTGTCACGGGGCCTACCGGTGGCGGCAAGTCGACGACCCTGTATTCGATCCTGAATGCCATCAATCACCCGGCCATCAAGATCATCACGGTCGAGGACCCGGTCGAATACCGGCTACCCCGCATCAGTCAGATCCAAGTCAACCCCCGGATTGGACTGGATTTCGCCCGCATCCTGAGAACCACACTCCGGCAGGATCCCGACGTCATCATGGTGGGCGAGATCCGCGACCAGGAGACCATGGAGGTGGCACTCCGGGCCGCCCTCATGGGACATCTCGTCCTGTCCACTCTGCATACCAACGACGCACCAACGGGACTGGACCGGCTGCTCAACATGGGCGCCCGTGGCTACCTCATTGCGGCCACCCTGAATGCCGTGGTTTCCCAGCGTCTGATCCGCCGCCTCTGTACGGATTGCACCGAGATCCATGAGCCCACACCACAGGAAACAGCCTGGCTCGACTCGCAGGGACTCTCCGCCACCGACCACGAGTGGCGGCAGGGACGGGGTTGTCCATTCTGCAATAACAGTGGTTTCCGGGGCCGGATCGGCGTGTTCGAACTACTGGGGATCGATGCCCCGCTGGCCGACGCCTTGAGGCGCGAGGTGTCCACGGACATTGCCCAGACGGCCCGCCGCCAGGCCGGCTACATAAGCCTGGTCCGACGTGCCTTAGGTTACGCCCAAGGCGGCCTGACCAGCCTGAGCGAGGTCCTGCGCCTTTTCGGCGAGGTCAATCCCTTCCAGGAAGGCCCACCCAATGGTTGAGTTCACGTTCCGCGGTCGTGACCGACGTGGTGCACTCGTCACCGGATACCGGGAAGCAGAGGGTCCCGAAGCGGTCGCCAACCAATTGCTCACGGTCGGCATCACACCCGTCGAGATCCGGCCGCGACCGGCCGAACCTGACTGGCTCACCACCATGAGGCGCCTGTGGCCCGGTCGTCGGGTCCGGACTGATGAACTTCTTCTGTTCAGCCGCCAGATGCATGCCCTGACCCGGGCCGGAGTTCCGATCAACCGCGGGCTCAAGAGCCTCATGGATTCCACCCGGACACCGGCCCTGCGTGAGGCCCTCGCCGCACTGCTCGCCTCCCTTGAAGAAGGCCGCGATCTGGCCAGCTCCATGCAACGCTGCCCTCAGGTCTTCCCTCCGCTCTACATCAGCATCGTGCGCGTGGGCGAGGCCAGTGGAAAGCTCGAGGAATCCTTCCTTCGCCTTCACGAATACCTCCAGCGGGATAAAAACACCCGTAACCAGCTCAAGACCGCGCTCCGCTACCCGGCCATCGTGATCATCGCCATCTCCATTGCCATCGCGGTGATCACGGTCAAGGTTATCCCCGCCTTTGCGCGGGTCTACGCCCAGTTTCACGGCGAGCTCCCCCTACCGACGCGGATCATTCTCGCAGTCTCGAACTTTGCATCGCATTACTGGTTTTTAGTCCTTGCTCTGATCATCCTCACGACCTTAGCCTTTCGGATCTATATACGGACCGAAAGGGGCCGCTACTGGTGGGACACCCTGAAGCTCCGCCTACCGGTGTTCGGGCCATTGGTCCTCCGCGGGGGACTGGCCCGCTTTTCACGGGCCTTTGCCATGAGCTACCGAGCCGGGGTTCCAATGGTCCAGGCCATGGGCCTTATTGCCCAATCGGTCGGGAACGAGTACCTCGGAGAGCGGATCCTGGCCATGCGGACCGGTGTGGAGCGTGGCGAATCGCTGAGCACGACGGCGGAGACCGTGGGCCTCTTCACACCCCTCGTCGTCCAGATGCTCCGCGTCGGCGACGAAACCGGTGCGGCGGACGATATGCTGGATGAAGTCGCAATCTATTACGAGGACGAGGTGGACTACGACGTCCGCAACATCGGTGCCCTGATCGAACCGATTCTGATCGTGGCTCTGGGCCTTGTGGTTCTCATCCTTGCCCTGGGAGTCTTCCTGCCCATGTGGGACCTGATCCAGGTCGTCCAGCATTGATTCCCCGGTCCACCCCTCCTCGTGCCTGCGCCTAGACTGCCCACCGACCGTCTGCCACGGCGACCCTTAAGTGTCAGCCTTCTTGAACTCTCCCTGGTTGTCATCCTGATCGGGATCTTCATCACGGTTGCGATCGACCGGATCTGGCCACTCCGGATCACAGCCGAGAAAACCGCTGTGCTCGAGATCCAAGGGGCACTCGAGAGCGCGCTCGGCATCACCATCGCCGGTCGGGTTGCCCGCGGAGCGGGGCTTTCCGCCATCGCCCGTCTCCAAGGGACGAACCCAATGCGACTCCTCGCCACCCCTCCGGCCAACTATGTGGGCAGCTTCGAGCATCCCCGTCGGCACCGGATTTCTCCTGGATCCTGGTATTTTGACCGGCGAACTCGGACCCTCGTCTACCTGGTCCGCTTCCGGCACCATTTCGAAACCCCGCTGACTGGCCCCAAACGAATCCGGTTCCGTGTTGAGCTGGTCTACCGTGGCAAACACCACCGCCCCTCCAGTCTCGCCGGTGTCCGTCTGGTCCAGCTCAACCCCTATCATTGGCGCGCCCGGTGATGCGCACGGCTGGCCCCGTCTCACCCGATCGCCACGCCTCTACCGCGCCGGGATCCCGGATCTGCCGCCTGCCGGACGGGGAAGGGGAACGGGGACTTGCAACCGAAGTCAAAAGGATATATACCATGCGCGCCGGCTGCACCGTCGGCCATCACCGCCCCGGATGTGCCCGGGGTCGAGAGCTTGCTCAAACAATCCCACAGGAGCCACACGATGCAAGACAGCCCGCTTCCTGAAGACGCCGAACCTCCCGGAACACACCCGGTCCAAGCGTCCTCTTCCCCTTCCGGTCTCGCCTTTGATACCCCTTCTTACGAAGTCCGGATTCCCTTCTCCCCGATCTTCCCTCACCAGCCCGCCACCTCTCCGCCCCATCGCCCCGCCACCAAGACCTACCGTCCCCGTTTCGTGACCAGCGAACGGTCAGAACGGTTCCGTGAACGTTTCTATTCCACGACCCCGAAGAGCGACTGGAACGACTGGCGCTGGCAGCAACGGCACCGCATCAAGACCACAGCGGACCTCGACCGGATCCTCCGTCTCTCCGCCGAGGAGCGGGCCGCCATTGAACGCCATGTCGGACCCTTGCCGTTTGGCATCACCCCCTATTACGCCTCCCTTCTCGATCCCGATGACAGTGCCCAGGCGTTGCGGCGGACTGTCGTGCCAGTACTCGCCGAATACCAGGCCACCTCCGGAGAGGCCCATGATCCCCTGGGCGAGGATGCGACCAGCCCCGTTCCCGGGCTGGTCCACCGTTATCCGGACCGGGTCCTGTTCCTGGTTACCGGCTTGTGTGCCGTCTATTGCCGCTACTGCACCCGGGCGCGTCTCGTGGGAGCAAGCGGGGAGGGGAGCCTCAAGAAGCACCAGCTCGAGGCGGCCCTGGCCTATATCGAAGCCACTCCCACCATCCGGGACGTGCTGTTGTCGGGTGGCGATCCCTTGAGCCTTGATGACGAGCGGCTGGACTGGCTGCTCGGCCGACTGCGACGAATCCCCCATGTCGAATTCCTTCGCATCGGAACCAAAAATCCCGCCGTCCTCCCACAACGCATCACCCCCCGGCTAACCCGCCTGCTTAAGAAATACCACCCCCTCTGGATGAGTATCCACTTCATCCACCCGGACGAACTGACTCCGGAGGTGGGTGAGGCGTGCGGACGGCTGGCCGATGCAGGGATTCCGCTCGGCAGTCAGACCGTACTGCTCAAGGGGGTGAATGATGATGTCGAGACCCAGAAGCGGCTCATGCAGGGGCTTCTCCGCATCCGCGTGAAGCCTTACTACCTCTACCAGTGCGATCCGATCTCTGGATCCGCACATTTCCGGACACCGGTCGCCAAGGGACTTGAAATTATCCAAGGACTCCGTGGACACACGACGGGATACGCCGTTCCAACCTACGTCATCGACGCTCCCGGTGGCGGCGGCAAGATCCCGCTTTTCCCGGATCCCGTCATTGGACGCGACGGGGATGATCTGCTCCTCCGGAACTACGCCGGGGGGACGTACCGTTACCCGGATCCTGAGGATGGACCCGGGCCGGCTCCATGCGCATCGGACTGACCTATGACCTCAGGGAGTCCTACCTCTCGGCCGGGCTTACCGAGGAGGAGACCGCCGAGTTTGATCGTCCGGAAACCCCGGCCGCCATTGGTGAGGCTCTGAGGGGCTTCGGGCACGAACCGATTGCGGTCGGATCGCTCCCCGCCCTGGTGGAGGCTCTGGCTCGTGGGGACCGATACGACCTCGTATTCAACATTGCGGAGGGTCTTCGGGGATCCGCCCGCGAGTCACAAGTACCGGCCTTGCTCGATGCCTACGGGATTCCCTACACCTTTTCCGGGCCACTCACTCTGGCTTTGGCTCTCCATAAAGGGCATGCCAAACACATCGTTCGGGACGCCGGGCTGCCCACAGCCCCGTTTTTCGTCCTGAAGAGCCGTGAACTGTCCAAACCCATCCCTCTCGACTACCCGCTTTTTGTGAAACCGGCTGCTGAGGGATCCGGGATGGGAATTGATCAAGGCTCTCGGGTTGATCACCAAGCCGGGCTTGAGCAGCGGATCCGGATGCTCCGAACGCGCTTTCTGGGCCCTCTCCTGATCGAACCTTACCTTCCGGGTCGCGAGTTCACGGTCGGCATCCTCGGCAGCGGTCAGAGCGCCCGTGTGCTGGGCATTCTTGAAATCGATGCTAGAACGCCGGAGGACCGGGCGGCTTACGGGTATCTGGCCAAGGAGGAATACGACACACGGATCGATTACCGGCCTATCCCTAGCAGCCGGGAGCCCGCTGTTGTTGAACTAGCCCTGGCTGTCCACCGCCTTCTCGAATGCGACGATGCCAGCCGGGTCGACATTCGTCTCGACTCTGGGGGCCAACCCCTTTTCCTTGAAATCAATCCGCTGGCAGGGCTCCACCCCCTGCGTTCGGATCTCGTCATCTTGGCCCGGACTCAAGGATGGTCGTATCCGAAGCTCATCGGGGCTATCCTGGAATCTGCCCTGTCCCGATCAGCGGCCGATGCTTCCGGCCGTCTGTAACCCATGCAGCGCCTGCTCATTCTCCACGGGGCATCCCAAGGACCCAACCCGACTGCCGACGAGGCCGAGACTCAGCAGGTCGCCTATAGCCTGGCCCGGCTGCTCTCCGGCCCGGACTGGTCCTGCGAGATCGCCCATGCCGACCTCAATCTCGAAAGGCTCCGCATCTGGCTTCTGAAATCCCCTCCCGATCTTGTCTTCAACCTCGTTGAAGGCCTTAATGGGCAGGATCGACTGGCCTGTGCTATCCCGGCACTACTCGAAAGTCTTTCCCTGCCGTTCACCGGCAATCCCACCACCGTCATTGCCTTGGCCGATGACAAACTGGCCCTCAAACGCCAACTCTGTACCTTGGGGCTGCCCACGCCTCCGGCCGGACCTATCGTAGATCCGGGGGCAACTTTTATTGTCAAGGCCCGTTTCCAGCACGCTTCTCTGGGTCTCGGCCCGGATGCCCGGGTAACCTCATGGCCCGCGGCCGAACGACTGATCGAGATCCAAAGCCGGCGTCACGGTACTCCGTTTTTTGCCGAGGCATTCATTCCAGGCCGCGAGTTCAACCTGTCTTTGCTCGAGACGGCCGGAGGGCATATCCGACTCCTACCACCGGCGGAGATCGAATTCCGGAACTGGCCGGCCGACCGGCCACAGATTGTTGATTATGAGGCCAAATGGGATCCAGAAAGCCCAGCCGCGCAAGGCACGGTACGCGTCTTTCCAAAGGGGGATGGCCCCGATGGTGCAATCCTCCAGACCCTTTACGGACTTGCCGGGATCCTCTTCGATCGTCTGGGTCTCGCTGGATACGCCCGCGTCGATTTCAGGGTGGATAGCCAAGGGCAACCCTGGATCATCGACCTCAACCCGAATCCCACGCTCGATCCGGAAGCCGGTTTTGCTCAGGCAGCCCAAGCGGGTGGACTTGGCTACCGGGATCTCATCGAGGAAATCCTCGACCAGGCTGCAAAGCGGGCTGTCGAGTCCTCCCCGCCCCTGAGAGGGTATACCGGTGACTGACCCTTCCCTGATCCGCCTTTCGCTTGGGCGCGCGGATATTGCGCCACTCATCGATATCACCCGTGCCACCGGCCATTTCGAAGAGCCCGAGGTGGCTATTGCTCAAGAACTCATGGAATCCCATCTGGCCCAGGGCGCTGAAGCTTCCGGCTACTTTTTCGAGATAGCAGAACATCCGGGGGGGGCCCCGATGGGTTACGCCTGTCACGGACCCATTCCAGGGACCATGGGAAGCCATGATCTTTACTGGATCGTGGTGGCTCCTGAGGCCCAAGGACGCGGGATTGGGAAACATCTCCTCGCGGCGGTATTAACCCGCCTACAGGCTTCGGTAGCAGCCCGGAAGCTCTATGCCGAAACCTCGGCACGCCCTCTTTACCAGCCGACCCACTCGTTCTACCGTGGCTGTGGTTTTACAGAAGTTGCCCGTTTGCCGGACTTTTACCGTCCGGGAGACGATCAGCTTATTTTCTGCCTGGATCTTACCCCCCCCACCTGACCTCCCGCGGGAAGTTCCGGGCTTCGCGAACGGTAGCCTTCCAGCGATAAATGGCTGGACACCCCCCGCGTCCCTTATCTATAATACTCCCGGTATTCTATGTAGATGGCTCTGATTTTTTTTTAAGACGTGAGAAGTTCTCAGCCATCTGTTATCGCATGTAGCGCACGCCGACAAGAGAGGTTGCATCAATGAAAAAGGGTCAGTCTGGATTCACGCTCATCGAGCTCGTTATGGTCATTGTCATTCTGGGGATACTCGCTGCAGTCGCCATTCCCAAGTTCGTCAACTTGAGCACTCAGGCGGACGCGGCAGCCCTTCAAGGGGTTGTGGGTGCGATCGAGTCGGCCAGCGCAATCAACTATGCGGCTGCGGTGGCCGGAAACCCGAGCGCGGTCTCAACCGCTGGAGCCTCCTGCACAACCGTTCTTGCCGGAGCCCCAAGTGGCATTCTCCAGCAACCACTTGATGTGAGCCAGTACACGGTAACGGGTACGATCACAACCGTAATTGGTACGGCTTCAGCCTGTACGGTGGATCAGGTTTCGACAGGGAACGCAACCAGTGCGGAAGTGATCGCCACCAACGCACCCTAACGGACCCTCACCGAGGAACCCGTCACGGGAGCTCAACCCCGGCAGTTTTTCTGTCATGGGAAGGGAGTCTCCAGTACTCCCTTCCCCCTCCGGGGCGTCACCTTGATCGAGCTGATCTTGGTCCTGCTGCTCGTTTCCATTCTTTCGTTTTTCATCCTGCCCCGGCTGTTCGACCTCACTGTTTTCGATGCCCACGGCTATTTCGATTCCCTGGATGCCGCCTTGGGTTTTGCCCGCCGGGAGGCCATCGCCAGTGAATGCCCGGTTGCCGTCGCGCTTTCCAGCACCGGCTACGCGTTGAATCAGTCTCCGACCTGCACGAGCGGTTCCTTCAATCAACCGGTCATCAATCCTGCCGTAGGGCAAGCCTACGCGGAAACACTCCCTTCCGGAATCAGCCAGTCGACCAGTCCCCAGACACAGGAAATCCTGTTCAATAGTTCGGGCATGAGCGCCGTCCAGGAAACCGTGGCCATCACGGGCGGCGGTTTTAGCGGAACCCTTACGATCGAGTCCGGCACCGGACTTGTGACACACTCACCCTGATGGCCGCCCTTCATCGCTCCCGCGGGTTCAGCTTGATCGAGCTCGTCATCACGATCGTCGTCATCGCAATCGCACTGACCGCGGTCCTACTCGCACTCGACCAGAGCGTGGGGGCAAGCGCGGATCCCATGGCCGTTACTCAGGCAGTCGCCGTTGGCCAAGCCTACCTTGAGGAAATCCAGGGCAAATCTTACACGGACCAGCCCTGCCCCTCGCCCTGCACTCAAGCCGACTACAACGACATAGACGACTACAACGGTCTCGTGAATGTTGGTGCAGAAAACCAGTTCGGGCAACCAATCTCCGGGCTCAGCGACTATACCGTACAGGTCACAGTCAGCGATGAAACGTTTGAGGGCGCCCCCGCCAAATTGATCACCGTCAACGTCACCCGGACCGCTCTTGCAAACATTACTCTCTCTGCTTTACGGTTTCCCCTGTAGGTGTGCGATGCACACGCGTGAGCCTCCTTCTTCATCCTCCACCACACGGGGCTTCAGCCTAATCGAACTAGTTCTGGTGATTGCGATCCTGGGCATTCTTTCGACCGTTCTCTGGCTCGTCATTGCGGGACCGGTTCGTGCCTTTTTCGAGACCGGGAGACGAGCCGCCCTGGTCGAGGAAGCTGGTTCCGCGCTCACAGAGATGACTCGCGATATCCGAGCTGCGCTGCCGAACAGCATCCGGACCACCCAGAGCGCGGGCGTGAACGCGCTTGAATTGCTCCTCACGGCCGATGGAGCCCGTTACCGCGACGGGCCGGGCGGAACGGTAACCTCATCCACTGATATCCTCACCTTCAATGCCCCTTCCAGCGGCTTCAATATTCTCGGCCATTTCACCCGGCTGACCCTGCCACTCACCACCAGTACCGACTCGCTCGTGATCTACAACACCGGCCAGAGCGGGGCCGATGCCTATGACAATACAGCGGGCCCCCCGAACGTCATCACGCCACCGGGGACAACCTTGACCTTCACCGGCGGCACCAGCGAGGACCACATCTCGATCAATCCGGCCTTCCAGTTCAAGTACCGCTCCCCTTACGACCGGGTCTACGTCGTGAGCGGTCCGGTCTCCTGGTTCTGCGATCCGGCCTCAGGAACCCTCCGGCGCGATAGCGGATACGCCATCTCGGCTACCCAGCCTGTCAGTGCAACCGCTGGTGTGCTCGCTGCCAATCAGGTCGGTGCCTGCTCCTTCACCTATACGCCAGGAACTGCTGAACGCGCCGGACTGGTCACCCTATCGCTGACGTTGACGAGCCACGGAGAGAGTGTGACCCTTCTGCGCGAGGTCCAGATCTTCAATGCGCCCTGAACGTCTATGCCCGCAATCTGGATCGCGGAAGTTCCCTTCCGAGTCTGGATTTTCGATCCTGATTGCTCTTTTCATCATCGTCGTTCTGGGCGCTCTGGCGGTCCTCGTGATTGAGATCTCGGGAGCTGGGCAGACTGCACCTACGCTTGTCCTGCTTGAGGCACGTGCGTTTGCAGCTGCCCAAAGTGGTGCCGGCTGGGATGCCTACGAGGCGGTCACAAAGCACAGCTGTCCCGGTACAACGACTCTTCCGTTCACAGCCAACGGGCTGTCCGGCTTTTCCGTCACCGTCAGCTGTTCTTCCACGGCCCACACGGAACACGGTGCCACCTTCAACGTCTACGTCATCCAAGCAGATGCCTCGAACGGCGTTTTCGGGCAGACACCCGACTTTGTCCAGCGCACCATCCAGGTCACGGCTACCGATGCGCCACAAGATTCCTGATCTCTCAAACTTGTTTGCTGGCGTCGGGGGGTACCGTATCCTAGTGGGAGTTGTCCTGTCGATGCTTGTGGGGCTGACCAGCGCACATGGGACAGTGAGTTACACCGCAGTTCCGACCTCTTTCAACTGGATCAGTACAGCCGGGCAAACGCTCATCGTTACCGGATCTGCTGGGGCTTCCTGGTCATCGGGCCAGGCCTGTACCCCGGGCACCTATGACGGAGCCACTCCCGACGACGACATCACCTGGCAGACTCCCCTGGGATTCACTTTTGACTACGGGGGCACCACCTATACCCAGGTGCAGATCGATGCCAACGGCCGGCTACAGTTCAATAACAGTGAGTGTGGGTATGGTGGACCCTTTATCCAGATTCCCACGACGACCGGCAATACAATCAACACACCGACCACAACGATTATCCCCTATAGCGTCGACTT
>DAHVLZ010000026.1:0-19617 GCA_027320085.1 Pseudomonadota bacterium | reverse complement strand
CCTGCCCGCTCCGGTAGAGCGGCCCGGCCAGGACCAGCGCACGGGCCGGCTCATGCGCCCCAAGATCCTTCCGCGCCAGATCCAGCGTCTTCCGGACCTCGAGTGCGGAAGCCTCTCGCCCCAGCTCGCGATCGGCGGGATATCGCCGGGCGAGCGCCGCATAGACCACCGCCGCCCGCCCCGGATGGCCAAGCGCCAGATCCGCCCGGGCCACGACCAGTCCACTGCCGTAAGGATCCTGCCCGCTCCGGTAGAGCGGCCCGGCCAGGACCAGGGCACGGGCCGGCTCATGGGCAGAAAGCGCCCGCCGGGCAGCGGCCAGGCCGGCACCCAACCGAAGCTGCCCAGCTTTTTTCCGAAGGTGGAGATCAGCGGGGTAACGCTTCACAAGGCTCGCGTAGATGCGCTTCGCCGCATCCAGCTGATGCACGGCGAGTTCGGCCTGGGCCAGGATTTCTCCGGCCCGGTAGCGGTCCTGTCCGGCCCGATAGACCGGTCCGGCGAGCGCTATGGCCATGTGGGGATGACCGGTCGTGAGTGCGCGCCGGGCCTGATCGAGGCGGGCCCGGGTCGTCAGGCGCCGGAGAAGTCCGGCAATGGAGGCATCATGCGGATAGCGTGCCTCGAGGGAGACTCCCATGGCGATCGCACGGTTCAGGTGGTGCTCGAGGAGCGTGGCATGGAGCAGGATGACCCCGGCCCGGTAGGGATCCGGCCCTCGGGGGTACCAGGGTGTCATGAGACGGATCGCACGGCCTGCCTTTCCCCGACGGAGATCGGTCTCGGCGTCGGCAAAACGGAAATCCTGCTCGCAATGGACCACGGCTCGACGAAGCGCGGCATTGCGGATGGGACTCGTGATCTGCCGGATCAGCTGCCGGGCGGCTCCCAACTCGCCGCTCCGGCAATGCGAAGCGAGTACCAGGGCCAGAATGCCCGGGTGACGCGGAGAACGGCCCGCCGTGGCCGGCTGGCTTTCGATCTGGTTCACAAGATAGACCGCCGCCGCGATAACGACCGCGCTGGCCACAGCCACGGCCACGAACCTGAGATTTCTCATGAACCCAGTCCCTCGAGGATCCAGCCGGCGAAGCTCGCGTAGGCCGGTCTCCGGCCGAGAAGACGACGCAGTCGGTCCGGATGCGAATGGAAGGACAGGCGAGAGCCCTTGACCGCGTAGTGATAGACCACACGGTCAGCCATCGTGATCCGTCTTCTGAGATCGAGATGTCCCTTCGCGTTTTGGAGTTCACGCCGGAACTCGTGGCGCGTCAGGAAGAAATGGTCTTGATCGGGCAGGGAAGCGGTTTCGATCCCCAAGTAGACCGGCTTGCCGAGCCGCTGGCCCTCGCAGAGCCCTGGCCGGGCCAGGGCCAGAACAGCCGGGTAACGGGAGCGGTAGGCCATGATCACGACGGCATCCGCCTGTCTCTGGACATAGGTGAGGAGGCTTCCGCCCTTCCAGGGGACCTGGTCGAACCAGAACGGCACGACCACGCTCCACGGGATCGCCCGTCCGATGCGGGCGCGGATGTCCCGGATGAGCCGGGCATAACGGAGGTAGTCCCTCCGCTTCTGCCGTGCAAAATCCGGGAGCGCGTAGGGCTCGATGTCGAACTGGAGACCGGAAAAGCCGTGGACGTGGTTGCGGTTGAAATCCAGGACGGCATTGATCGTGGTCTCGAGACGCTTGGGATGGTCGATGTCCGCGGGTTCCCCGGTCAAGGCCACCACGCGGATGCCCCGGGTTTCAAGCTCGGCCACGAGCCGAGACAGGGCCCCCAGGGGTCTTTCCACCTCCAGGTCCAGCTGATTGAGTCCGAGCCTCCGCATCTCACGGCGGAGCCGTCTTCGCGCCCGAGTCCGGGTGAGGAGATGATGGGTTTTCCAGTACCAGGCACCCCGGGTCCACGGACGCGGCGCGGGCTCTCGCGGCTCGCACATCACGCCGCGTGGATGGGCGACTTTGGCCGGCAGTCTCTCGAGATAGCTGATTTCCGGGGGGCGATGGCTTGTGTAGGTGACCTCGACATAGCGGGCGTGCTCGAGCCGGACGGGATTGACTTCTACGCGTGGCGGCTGGGGTGTGGACGCACAACCGCCGAGCAGGCTGGGGAAGAGGATCACAGCAGGCAGGAACTCCCGCCACAGAATCCCCGCCGAGGAGCACGAGAGGTCTTGCTTTTCGTGCCCGCGCATGAAGATACTGCCCATCGAATCCCCGGAACGCAAGGCCGTGGCTCAAATGCCATGGGGCCTTGTAATCTCCCCGAGATTTTTTGCCATTCCATTGACACCCCGGTGGAGGGAGTAGTGGGAATTATAACATCCTGTATTGCCAGGGCCGACCATCCGTTCCACACCATCCGTTCCACACGCAGGGGATCGGCAGTGGCCAGTGCGGAGAGCCGGTCCCATGACCGGTGCGTATGGAGACGGTTCCAAGCCTCCTCGAGCGGATTGTCCATCAGAGACTGAGGGACCTCTCTCGCTTGGATTTCACCGCCGGAAAAAACCACCAAAGAAGATCGGGTACGGGAAACCGCCCCACACGCCAAAGGGAAAAGGACCTCCGTATCCGCCACCCTGAATCTCGACCGACCCACCCCAGAAGACGGGATAGGGATCCATCCCCGGCCAGCCTGGGTCCGCCTCGAAGCCATAGCTTCCGGGCACAGCCCAGGAATGGCTCCACTCGTAGGCACGGCGGGCGTTGCGGTAGTATCGGCCGGACAGGTCGGGTGTCAGGATCCTGCTCTGGATCTGGCTGGGCTGGATCACCACCTGCCCGGACGCAAAGACGGGCCTCAACCGGAGCCCCCCGGCAAGATGCCAGAAACGGGGGTGGGCCCGCAGGCGGGGGAGCGCCTGCGCCTGCCAGGTGCGGTATTGTCCCAGTGCACTCCCGAAGGCCGTCCACCAGCGGGGATGATGGATCTGCCACCAGTCGGCGACCGTCCCGCGCCACCAGGCGAAGTAGGCGGCATCGGCCTCGATCGGGGGTGGCGGACCGAAGGTGAGTGCGTGCGGAATGACGACACCGGCAGCCTGTGGCGGTTGCCAGGGTCCTGAGGCAAGGGGTGCCACGGTCCAACGGTTCGTCTGCCAGCGGAAGTAGTCGCCGTTGCCGTAATAGACAAAGATCCGGTCCCGGGGGAGCCAGAAGACGTTGACCGCATGCCCGACCGGAAAGGCGAAAACCGGCACGATGCCGACCCGGTCGGGAACCCGGTGCGCCACCCCTGCGGCGGCTGCCAGAAGAACCATGGCAGCCGGAAGGAGAAACCTCCCGGATCGGCGGAAGGGCGGGACCCTTTGTGTCTCCATCATGGGGGGCTCCTGCTTCATCTGCGTGCCCGGTACCGGGATCCCGTCCTGGCTACCGGAGTGTCTGGCAGAGGTAGGACTGGATGCGGATCCCCCTCGGACGGCTCCCCGGAACCACGTGAGCGGCATACCCCAGGTAGTACGGGCCCGGAAGTCCCGTCGGGTACACACCCGGATTCGAGGCCTGGGACTCGTATTGCTGCCACATCTCGGCTTGGAAGCCCTCGGGGCTTACCGGAATCCCTCCGACTTCTGAAACCCCGGGCCCATAGGGACCCGCCGGTGGTGGATCCTTCAGGAGAATGGCATTGGCTCCCATCCGGGCGGCCTGCTTTTTCAGGATCTGGAGGATCAGGCAGTCGGTACCCGGCGCGCTATAGCCACCCAGTCCCGATGTATCCAAGCGGGCCATGAGTTCATAATGCGTGGGCCAGCGGGGACTCATGAAAAAATGAACCGATGTGACGGGAATCGGGGGACGGGCCGGTTGCAACATGCGGGGCGCAGCCACGCAGCCCGCCAGTGCAACCAGGAAGACGACACCCCCGACCCGCCAGACCACGATCACTTTGCGCGAAGACACGGAACCGCCCATAAACCATCTCCCGGACCATCCCTCCCCACCGCGGTGTCCCCATTCTAGCCGGTTGGAGGAAAGACGGGGCGAATCGCCCCAGGCCCACCCACTCCCGGTAGAATCTTCGTCATGAGCGTGGCCCGCCATACCGTCTACAACCTGGCCGGGGCAATCGGATCGCTCCTGATCGTCCTGGTCACGGTTCCCCGCTACCTCGCCCGGATCGGGACGGAGCGCTACGGCGTTCTCGCCATCCTCTGGATGATCCTGGGTTATTTCGGCCTGTTCAATCTGGGACTCACCCGGACCACGACGAACCGGATCGCCCAGCTCACCGACGTTCGTGGACGGGAAGGAGTCTTCTGGACGGCTCTCGCCCTGAATACTGCCCTGGGTCTTCTCGGGGGACTCCTCTTATATATTGCCGGTCGCCTCCTGGTCGGCCCGGTCTTCACCCTGACCCCGGCTTTCGTCCACGAAATCCGGATCTCCCTGCCCTGGCCGTCCCCCTGAGCCTGACCACGAGCGTCCTCACCGGCGCGCTCGAGGCACGCGAGCGTTCCGGAACGGTGAACCTGCTCCAGCTGGGAGGAAGCCTGCTTTACTACGTGACCCCCCTCCTCGCCGCCTATTTCTGGAGCCCCTCCCTCGCCGTCCTGATCCCGGTCACCGTGCGGCGCGGGCGGTCTCGCACGCCCGCTCTTCCCCCGCCTGTCCCAGTCTGAACCGGAGACGGCCCAGGCCACCGCGCGCCCTGCCGTGCTGGCATTAAACAGCCTCACGACCCCACTCATCCTGGTCGGCATCTTCCTGATGCACCCGTTCCTCGCGCCCTGGATCAACCCGGCCTTCGCCAAACGCGCGGCCCCCGTGGGGGAAATCCTCTCCTGGGCATCTGGGCGAACGGGCTTGCCTTCATTCCCTATGGCCTCCTCCAGGCCCGAGGACGGCCCGACCTCACGGCCCGTTTCCACCTCCTGGAACTCGCCCCCTACCTGGCCCTGCTCTGGGTTGGCCTGGTCGAGTTCGGGCTGCCGGGAGCCGCCCTGGCCTGGGTGTTCCGGGTGGGCGCGGATGCGGCCCTGCTCTTCTCCTTTTCGGGTCTTGGGATCCGCCCGGTGATGACCCGCTTGGGACTCTCCTTCTTCCTCGTGGCCGGAGGTGGGCTCCTGCGTGTCCTTCTGCCTCCAGGTTCCCTCCTCGAGACCGCGGCCGAGGTGGCTTGGCTCCTGCTCGCCACCCTGTCCCTGTGCGCACTCCTGACGAGCGACTGGCTGCGCGCCACCCTCAAAGCCTTTCCGGGAACCCTGAGGAGCGCTTTCCGGAGCCTCCGGATCACCGGATAGTCCGTCTCCCCCGCGCGTAAAATGAGGGTACAGCAGGCATGCCAGGAGTGCGGGTCATGCCGAAGATCGGAGTCAAACGCGTCTACCTTGCGCCCGAGCCCGCGGACGGTTTCCGCGTGCTCGTCGACCGGCTCTGGCCGCGAGGTCTCGCAAAATCCAAGGCGGCCATCGATCTCTGGGCCCGCGATCTCGCTCCGAGCACGGAACTCCGGGGCTGGTTCGGACACGACCCCGATCGCTGGATGGAGTTCCAGAAGCGCTACCGGGATGAACTCAAAAACCGAACGGAAGCGCTCGCTGCCTTCCGCGAGACGGCGAGAGGCCAGGGGACGGTCACCCTGGTCTATGCCGCGCTCGATGAGCTGCACAACAACGCGGTGGTCCTGGCCCGGCTCTTGGCCAGGCGGGGATCATGACGGAGGCGGCCCCTCGCGGGAGGGAAACCCACGTCAGACGATCCGGACCGGATCATGGTCACGCCGGTGGTGACCCGGATGACCCCTCCCCGATCCCGGCCTGGCTGGCCAACAGCCGGTCAAGGGAAATGTGGCCCGCACTCCGGGCCGCATGACAAAACCTCGGGCACCACCGCGCTTCGACTGAATCCCCCCGCCGGTGCAGGTACCGTCACACCGGCGGGAAGAAAGGCGCACCCGCTTCTCGGGACATGCGCGCCAGCGCACATGACCCTCCGGTCAGGAGGCCGGCTTTAACTGACCCACTTTCACCATTTTTTTACGCAGCGCAGGAGGAACATCCCGGATCATCACCACACCCAGTGTTCCCTTTTTGTATTTAAATCTGGAGTTGCCCTGCGGTTGGAGCGTGTACATGGCACCATTCCACGGATCAACCACAAACCAGCCGAACGGCCCCCCGAAGAACATATTGCCCCACAAATACCACCCGTCCGGCCGTGCGACCAGCAGAATGGTCTGGTTCTTATAACCCGCGAGGGAAATTTTGACCTTGTAAGCTTCCCCACCCCAGTAGTGTCCCGTGCTTTTTTGCAAAACCACATGGGCCGGGGTTGTTCCCTTGTAGACCTGATGCCCGTTCAGGGTGGCGATCATCACATGAGCGCCCGGCGGCACGCTGCTGATCCCCATGTGGGTCATGTTATGGCCCATGATCGTTGCACAGCCCGTCAAGGCCAATATCATGAGGATGGCAGGCAGTGCCTTATGACATGAAGTGGCGGTGATTGAATTGGAAGTTTGCATGTTCCATATCTCCTAAAGCCGTTTTTGAATCACTTTCACAATCTACGTTCGGGCTACAACTGTTTGCGCTTGTTCTGCAACCCGGAACATACCGTGCAAAGGCTATCACGCCCCTTTTTCTGGCACAAGGGACTGCATGCGTCCGCGTACGGAGGGATGACCAGGAGGCCATCTACACGGGTACGCCCCGGCCGGGACCACCGAGGCGTATCTGCGCACCCTCGGTGTCTCCCTGCACCAGTACGGTCGTTCCGTGGCGCGCTACTCGGACAAGCACGGTATCTTCCGCGTGAACCATCCCAACCGGGAGGGCGAGCGCATCCAGTTTGCCGGTGCTCTCCGGATGCTCGACATCGAACCCATCCAGGTCCATACCCCGCAGGCGAAGGGTCGGGCGGAGCGGGCCGACCCGACACTCCAGGACTGTCTCATGGGAAACGCTCTGCCCACGACGAAAACCACTATGAGATACGCCCATTCATGAAGACCGGTGCCTGGCACACCCGGACACGGCCAAGAATGCCTGCTCGCTCCGGGAAGGGCAGAGGGAAATCACTCATGCTGAAAGCAGGATCCGGCAATTGCAGGCTGGTTGTCCGGTATCGGACCAGTCTGCCCTTCAGGTGCTAGGATCCAGCTTCCGGACCAGCCGGTTGGAGGCAGTGAGTGCCGCTCCAACAACCTGGTCCATGTTGTAGTACCGGTACTGGGCGAGCCGTCCGACAAAAGTCAGATCCGGAAGGCGATCAGCCAGTTCCCGGTATTTCTGGTACAGGGCCTCGTTCTCGGGCCGCGGAATCGGATAGTATGGGTCGCCTGCGGCTCGCGGATATTCGCGGACGATCGAGGTTCCCGGGCAGTCCTGACCGGTCAGGTGCTTGAATTCGCTGATCCGGGTAAAGGCGTGATCGTTGGGGTAATTGACGGTCCCGGTCGGCTGGAACCACTTCCGGTTCCCGATGTGCTCATGCTCAAAATAGAGCGAACGGTAGGGCAACACGCCAAATCGGTGATCGAAGAAGGCATCGATGGGGCCAGTATAGACTGTGTGCAGGGGATCCAGGGTGCCTCGGATCTCCTGGTAGTCGGTTCCGGTTCTGACCTCGATTCCAGGATGGTTGAGCATGCACTCGAATAGCTGCGTATATCCGTGGAGAGGCATGGCCTGGAAGCTGTCCGTGAAGTAGCGATCGTCGTCATTGGTCCGAACCGGAATCCGGGCGGCCACCGAAGCACTGAGTTCGGAAAGATCCAGTCCCCACTGCTTGCGGGTGTAGCCACGGAAAAATTTTTCGCAGAGTTCATGACCTACGGTGGAGAGAACCAGATCCTCGCTGGTCCGGATGGGATCCCGACGTTCCCGGACTCGTTCGAGGAAGGATGCAGCTCCGGCCTCGTCGAGATCAAGACCGTAGAGACGGTTCAGGGTTGTCCGGTTGATCGGTATCGGCAGCAAGGCGTTATCCACGCAAGCCAACACCCGGTGCTCATAGGGGCGCCATTCCGTGAAGCGGGAAAGCCAGGCCACGATCCGTTCGCTGTTGGCATGAAAGATGTGGGGGCCGTATGGGTGGATCCGGATCCCTGCCCGGTCAGGGGTATCGAAGGCATTCCCCCCGATATGCGGACGACGGTCAATCACGAGAATGCGGAAACCATGGTCTGCAAGCTCGCGCGCCATGACGGAACCTGCAAAACCTGCGCCCACGACCAGAATGGTCTTGTTCACCCCGGTTCAGTTCCAGGCCGGCGCCAAGGGGCAAGTCCATTCTTGGCTAGTGTCCCGGCCATGGCCAGGGTCACGAAACACTCGGTGGTGAGCATGGCCATACCAGCTCCGCTGGCCCCAAAGCCGGTCACCAGGGGAACGATCAGGATCAGGTTGAACACGGCTGAAAGGGTCAGGATACGGTTAAAGGATTGATGGAGGTGGAAAGGAATCATCGTCATGATGCCAAAGACGTTGCTGAGTGCAATGACAAAGGGCAGGAAGGCCATCCAGCGCAGGATCGCGACCGAGGCGCCATACTGGGTGCCGAGGAGGACAGTGACGAGTGGCCGGGCGGCGAGCAGGAGTGTCAGGGACAGCAGAAAGCTGCCACTGGCCATGAGATGCAGGATCCGCCGGATGGTGGCCCGCGCCTGTTCCCGGGATCGGGTGGCCAGATGGCTGATGTGTGGAAAGAAGGTCTGGGAAAACGGGGACAGGAGACCCTGGGCGGCCCCCACCAGCTTGGAAGCTGCGGCAAAATAGCCGACCGCCACAGGACCCGCGATGAGACCCAGGATGAAGGTGTTGCTCGAAGTGTAGAGATTGATGGCAACCGTTGAAAGGAAAAGTGTCCATCCCGAACGGAACTGTTGCCAGATCGAGGTGAAGTTGGGCCAACGGATCCGAACCCCGTGGTACCGAACCAGGAGGAACCACGCCAAGGGGGTGGCCAGAAGCAGTGGTGCCGACTGGAGCGCGGCAGCCCACAGGTAATCCCGGGCACGCAGCACCAGCACGAAAATGAGGGCCGATGAAAGAAGACGGGCGGCGATTGTGAGGCCGGCAAGCACTTTCATGCGTTCCAGGCCCTGGAGGAGCCAAGAAGGGAAGAACACGGCCCCGGCGACCGAGAGCGTCGTCACAGCATAGAGACCCGCATCGGCACGGAAACGGGGAATTTCCCAGACAATCAGGGCGAAGGGCACGAGACAGGCGAGGAGGAGAAGAACCTTGACGCCCATCACACTGCCTATGGTGGTCGCCAAACGTTCTTGTTGATCGCGGATCTGGGCAACTTCGCGGACCGCGCTCAGGCCGAAGCCGTAATTTGTAACCGTCGTGAAATACTGGATAAATGCCTGCGCAAAGGCAATCAGGCCGTAGTTTTCAGGACCCAGGACGCGGACGAGGTACGGGAGGGTGATGAGCGGAATGAGGTAATTGGCCCCTTGGACGGAGAACAGTGAACCCAGATTTCCGATGAGTCGACGTCGATTGCTCATGCGTGGGACACACTCCTTATTGGCGGCGTTCCCCCGACCGGATGGGGGATACCGCAAGCACGATCCACGGCCGTTCCCTCGCGGCCAAGCAGAAACCCACCTGGATCAGGGGGTTGGAGACGGCATGTTAACATGGCGCCCGCAGCGGTCCTCCCTGTTCCAGTCCGTTACGCCGGTCGTGCCCGGAGCGGGAAGATCACGGAGGAAGCTCCTGCTGCACGCAGCAGGCGCCCGGCGGGCCCGGTCGCGGTGTCAGCGGACCCCGTGTGGCCTCAGGGGAAGAACGCGCACCGTCTCCGGCCGAAGCGGCGGCTGGCCGGCCAAGGAAAGGGTCACCCGGTAGAGGCCGGGGGTTTCAATCCGGGCCGAAAGGCTGACCCGCACGATCCCCTCCTCGTGGTGCCCGAAGGAGATGACCGAACGCGGCGTGTTGAAACCGATGCCGCGTGCGACCTGCCGGGGGCCCTCGGCCACGGCCACGCCGTTGATCCAGAGCCGGATCGGGGGAAGCACCCGCCCTGCCCCACCCCGGTTGGTGAGTGTGGCCCGGGCCGTGACCCGGCTCCCGGCAGAAATGCGGCGGGAAACCAGGTGAAGCCCTCCCAGTTGGAGCTTCATCGGTTCCCACATCTTCCGGTAGTCGAGCTCGTAATCGGCCACCGCCCGCGCAAAACTCAAGGCCGGGGCGGGATGGCGTCTTTGGATGCCGACCCGAAGCCGGATCAGTCCTGTTCCCGGATGTTTGATGATGACGGCGTTGCGGCGCGGATCAAGCCGCCAGGCAGAGACACCCGTGATGGAGACGATGCGATCATTCGCCGGCACATGAACCACGATCGCCCGTTCGTTGGCCGGGTCCGGGGGATCAATCGTCACGGCAAAAACCCGCCGGCTCCGCCGGATCTGGAAGGCCAGCTTCCCGAACCGGGTTGCGCCCCGGAACCCAACCGTCCGCCCCTCCTCCAGCCAGGCCGGCGAAAGCACATTCGCCACATAGAGCCGTCCCTCACGGGCAAAGACCATCATGTCGCGCAGGCAGGTGATGTACTGGGCGGCGAACTCGTCGTGGGGCAGGGTCAGGTTCCTCGCCGTCCATCCCCAGCGGGCCGTCGCGTTCATGCCTTCCGAGGCCATGTGCGTGGCGGTGGTGTGCACGAGCGCGCTGTAGAGATCCTGAAGGGCATGCCAGTCGCTGCTGCGGCGGATCTCCGTCTCCAGGAGGTAGAGGGACAGGTAGGAGTGCAGGATGCTCTCGCGACCGTCCTCGGGGTAGGTCATCTCCCCCTCGAAGGAACGGGCCCGCCAGGTTTTGAGGCTGGCTGCGACCACGGGGCTCCAGGGCGAGTACACGGCGGAGGGCCAGACGATCTCGAGGTTGCCCCAGTCGATCCCGTAGCGGGGACCGTACCAGCCGTCGACGAAGCCCCGGGCCCGGAGCCCCTCGGTCGTGGGTGGCACGACCCCGAGCGAGTGGAAGGCCGGTGCGATTTTCCGGCGGAGGATGCGGGCATACTGGCGAGCGCGCGCCCGCCACAGCCGGCACAGCCGCACATGGCCCAGCCGGCAGGCGATCGCATCCGCGGCACGGGCTCCCGCGATCGCGAAAAGATCATAGCCCACGATATGGCCACGGACCTCCTCGTCGTCGGGCATCTCGAGGGGCGGATAGAGCCCGCCCGAGCTCGCCCAGTGGGCCTTCCGGAGGTGCCACTGCCAGGCCATCGAGCGGCGGATCCGTGGAAACAGCTTTCGGGCAAAGGCCAGATCGTGGGTATGACGGACGTATTCCCCCATCATCCAGAGGGCCTCGCCGTTGCCATCGTACTCGTGGGCCTGCGACTGGAACATCCCATCCGGGTACTGGTAGAAGGGCAACTGGTCGAGCATCGAGTTCCGGGCGGTTTTCTCAAATCCTGCATCGATGAGTGCCTTCATGTTGAAGGCCATGTCCCGCATGAAGAAGCGGTCATAGATGTCGAAGTTGGCGTGCGTGAAATCCCGTCCGCCCACCCGGTGGAGGCTATCCAGGAGAAGGAGCACGAGAGAGGCGCGGTAGGTATCGACCACCCGCGGCTCATCCACGGAAATCCCGGTGGCCCGTCCGATCTCCTGCTTCCAGAAGCGGATCGTCCGTGCCCGGAAGAGACGGGTGCGGGCCCGCTCGAGCCGACCGGCATCCCGGGCCCGTTCCACGAAATAGGGGATCTTGGCCACGAGCGATTGGCGGGCACCCGGTGGCAGGCGCCAGCGGTAGCCCAGGGTCTCGTCGTGCGCGCCTCCGACCCGGGTGGGCTCGGCCGAGACCCCGTAGAGGAGCCGGCCCCCGCCGATCCAGGCCCGGACCCGGCGCGAGAACCGGGCCGTGGCCGGCCGGGTCGGCGAGGTGAAGACCTGGAACTTCTTCTTGAAGAGCACCCGGTGCCGGAGCACGAGGGTCAGCCGGACCGTCCGGGGATGATCGGTCGGGTTTTTGACCGTGACCCGGACGAAGGTCACCATGTCGGCCACCGGCGATGTGAGCCGCCGCTTTTGGATACCGTACTCGAGCGTGTACGGGACGCGTCCCAGCCCGGGGATCCGGCTTGCAAAATACTCGACGTGATAGTCGAGTCCATGGCGGCTGAACCGGGCCTCGACCACGGGCAGCCAGCCTGCGAGGAGCGTCTTGATCCGCTGGTTCATGGGGATCTCCTGCCGGCCGGTTTCGAGCACGAGGGTGCCAAAGTCGTTGCGCACGGCTCCCTTCGGGGTGACGAGCACCTGTTCCGGCCCCCCGTACACCCCAACCAGGGTGCGCGGATCACGGAACCAGTCGAAGGGTTCCCCCGGCGGATCGGTCACGGGCTTCAACCCGGCCTCATGCTTCGTGCGGACCCCGTAGGGTTGCCGGACGTAGGCCGGCGGCGGATGGGCCGTGGCACAGAGTGCCGCACCCAACGCTCCAAGGAGCAGGAGACCGGCCCGCAGGATCGGCCGGAACGGACCTCTGATGGACATCAGGCACCTCCAAACGACAGTCCGGACCCCATCCGGGAGCATCGCAGCGTTCATCGCATCCCGGGATTCTAGCCGTTCCGGCGGGCTGGAACCCGAGAGACCCCGGGCCACGCGCTACAATGAACCGGATCATCACCCCATGGCAGAGGACTTCATCATGATCGGCATCGATCTCAGCGGGCGCCGTGCGCTCGTCACCGGTTCCAGCTCGGGTCTCGGCCGGGCCACGGCCGAGGCACTGGCGGCGGCCGGGGCCCGGGTCGCCATCCATTACCGCTCGACGCACGATGCCGCCGACCAGAAGGCCGCCCTGGATCTGGCCAGCTCGCTCAGCCGGCCCGGCGCCACCGCTCCGGCTTACCCGGCCGACATCTCGGATCCGGCCGCGGTCGAGGCCCTCTTCACCGCCCTCGACCGCGATTTCGGCGGGCTCGACATCCTCGTCAACAATGCCGGGATCGATGGACCTTACGCCACCTGTGCCGAGAGTGATCCCGGTGCCTGGGAGACCGTGATCCGGATCGATCTCCTCGGTCCCTACTACTGTGCGCGCCAGGCCCTCCGGCGCATGATCCCCAAAAAACAGGGCGTGATCCTCAACATCACATCCGTGCACGAGTTCATTCCCTGGGAAGGCTACAGCGCCTACGCGAGCGCCAAAGCCGGCCTGTCCATGTTCACGAAGACCCTGGCCCAGGAGGTGGCCGATCAGGGCATCCGGGTGATCGCCATCGCCCCGGGCGCGATCGAGACGCCGATCAACCGCAGCGTGTGGAGCGATCCAGCCTCCCTCAAGGACCTGGATCAGAAAATCGCCATGGGCCGACTCGGCCAGCCACGCGAGATCGCCAACGTGGCGGCCTTCCTCGCCAGCGATCAGGCGAGCTATATCACGGGGACGACCCTGGCCATCGACGGTGGCATGCTCATCTATCCCGACTTCCGCCACGGCGGCTAGATGGACGCGGATGTTCTCATCATCGGCAGCGGCGCCGGTGGCGGCACGCTGGCACGGGCGCTTGCGCCCACGGGACTGTCCATCCTGATCCTCGAGCGCGGGGAGTACCTGCCGCGCGAGGCCCCCAACTGGGAGGCGGAGGCAGTCTTCCGGGCCCGCCGCTACCACACGACCGAGGTCTGGCATGACGGTGGGGGACGGCCTTTCCGGCCGACGACCGGATTCCACGTGGGCGGGAACACCAAGTTCTACGGGGCCGCCATCCTGCGTCGACGCGAGAGTGATTTCCTGCCGCGCCGTCATAGTGAAGGGACGACGCCCGCCTGGCCGATCCGCTACGCGGATCTCGCCCCCCACTACGCGCTGGCCGAGCGCTGGTATTTCGCCCATGGCGAGGCCGGGGCGGATCCCACGGAGCCACCCCGGGATCCGTTTCCGAATCCGCCGATCACGCATGAACCCTACCTGGCCGACCTGGTCCGCCGCCTCACCGCCCTTGGGCTCCATCCCTTCCCGCTGCCCCTGGCCCTCGACCGGGACGAGTCGGATCCCCGGACCAGCCCCTGCATCCGCTGTCCCACCTGTGACGGCTTTCCCTGCCTGGTCCACGCCAAGGGCGATGCGGAGGTCTGTGCCGTGACACCGGCGCTCACCCATCCCAACGTCCGGCTCGTCACGAACGCCCGCGTGACGCGGCTCGTGTCAAAAGGTCAGCACCTCGAGAGCGTCGAGACCACCCAGGGCCCCTTCCGCGCACGCGTCGTGGCCCTTGCGACCGGTGCCATTCCCTCGGCGGCCCTCCTCCTGGCCTCGGCCAACGAGTCCCATCCGCACGGGCTCGCCAACAGCAGCGACCAGGTGGGCCGCAACTACCTCTGCCACCTGAACAGTGCCTGTCTCGCGATCGACCCCCACCGCCCAAACCCCACGATCTTCCAGAAAACCATCGGGCTCAACGACTTCTATGACCACTCGGGCGATCCGGACTTCCCCTACCCCTTGGGCCACATCCAGAACCTGGGCAAAGTAACCCCTGCCGTGCTTCGGGCCGAACACCCCCGCCTGCCCCGCCTGTTCGCTCGCTGGATCGCGCATCACTCGGTCGACTGGTGGCTCACGACCGAGGACCTGCCGGATCCGGAAAACCGGGTGACCGTGGACGGCGGGGGTCGCGTCCATCTCCACTGGAATCCCAAAAACCGCTCGAGTCATCGGCTGCTCTGTGCCACCTGGCGCCGCATCCTCAAACGCCTGGGCTATCCTTTGGTTTTTTTCCAGCCGATGGGCATCGCCGCAACCGCCCACCAGGCCGGCACGATCCGGTTTGGCGAGGATCCGGCCACGAGCGCGCTCGACCCTTTCTGCCGCGCCCACGACCTCGACAACCTTTACGTGGTCGACGCCTCGTTCATGCCCTCGATCAGCGCCGTCAATCCTTCCCTCACGGTCATGGCCAACGCCCTCCGCGTGGGCGCCCACCTGGCAGCACGCCTGGCTCAGGGGGAACTACCCTGAAACGCGGCATCTGGACCCTCTATGGCGCGGGCTTCCTGGTCGGTGCCGGATTCGTGCTGCTGCCCGCACTCGGGGCCAGCTTCGAGCAGGCCCCCTACCACTTCTCGAGCGCTGACTACGGCTTCCTCTATGTCCCCGAGATCCTGGGCGCGATCCTGAGTGCCCTTTTGGCGGGAAGGGTGCGAAGGCGTTTCGGAGAAGCCGCACTGTTCAGGAGCGGAGCGGGCGCGAACCTCCTGGCCCTGGCCGCACTCTCGACCGCCTTTTTCACGCGCGGATGGGTGGCCTATGGTGCCGTTCTCGCCGAGACCATCTTTCTCGGGCTGGGCTTCGGATTCGCGAATACCGCCCTCAACCATCTCACGGCCGCTCTTTTCCCGGAGGGGGAAACACGCGCGATCACGCTGCTCAACGCCGTCATCGGCGGTGCCACCGCCCTCTCCCCGCTCCTCCTCCGTGGCCTTGAGGAGCCCGTCGGGTGGATCAGCTGGCCCCTCCTCCTCGCCCTCGCCTGGATCATCCTGCTCCTGGCTCCGGTCCCGGCCGACCCCGCCCGGCCGACGTCGGCAACCAGACCCTGGCGACTCCCCACCGCAGCCGCCCTGGCCGTCCTGTTCTACGCCATCGTGGAGGGAAGTTTCGGCAGCTGGGCCGCCGTCTTCGTGAGCGTGAACCGCGCGCTCCCGGTGGCCGACGGCGCGCTCGCCCTGTCCCTGTTCTGGGCCAGCATGACCGCAACGCGTCTCCTCCTGGGCGCGATTCCCGACCGGATCCTGTCACGCCGCAGCTGTTATCTCGCCTCCCCCGTGGGGATCGCCCTCTGCTTTCTCGGGATTCCCCTCCTCTCGGGCCCCTCCGAGCTGGTGGCCGCCTTCGCCGTGGCCGGAGTGGCGACCGGCATCTACTATCCCTACACCCTGTCCTATGCCTTGAAGGCCCAGCCCGCGGCGTCGACCGAAATCGCAGGGCTCCTCGTGGGTGCGCTCATGGCGGGTGAGGGGATCGGCTCCTTCGGTCTGGGACCGCTCCAGACACTGCTCCGGCTGGGCACCCTCTACCGGCTCTCCGCACTCTGGGCGCTACCCCTCCTGGCACTCGCCTGGTCCGTGTCGCGCAGGAGAATCCGGGGAGGAGGAGACCCTCTCCCCTCCGGAAACCGTCTTTCGACCGATCCATAAGGAGGCCAGGCGCATCACGGAGGGCACCTCCCTGGATGGAGAGTCCCCGACCGGTCCGGCATCCCCCGGAAGCCGGGTAGGCGACCTCCAGGCCAACCCTGGACACAATCCCCATGCGGGAACCGAATCCAGCAGACGGCAGGTAGGCGCCATGCCAGCAATCGGCCCGAGAACCCGGACGCGCGATCCGGGGTTCCATCAAAACAAGAGGGGAGTCCCCGACCGGGCCGGTATTCCCCGGAAGCCGGGTATCGGAAAGATCTTCGCCCATGGGAGGGTCCGGGCAGATCCAAAGGATTCAGAGTCCGTGCCGCGCCTCTTCCTCAGGTCTCGCGCTTCCCTTTTCCGTTGGTGCCCTTTCGACTTCTGGTCTGTCTTCCGAACTGATCCATGACCTCCGCGAACTCCCGCCACGGGAGTCGTCTTTTATTGACCGAGTTTCCCTTGGGCAACTATTCGATATTCCCCTTGCTGATCAGGAGGGTTCCCACTTTAGAATTGTTTTCCTTGATCTGAACTTCAAAGTCTTTCTTCATGACGACTACGGGATCGATCTTGATGCGAACTTCGTGACTTGACATGATTTCTCCTCTTGGTTTTCGCCTTGAGCCATACGGCCACATTATACGGGCCCATGGACCGCAAGCCCCGGATCTCCCAGACGCGGTCCACTTCCCCAAGCCCCCTCAAGCCTCCCTGGCGCCAACACTGACCGTGTTCCTTGCGGATAAAGAGAGTCCGCCCTGCCAGCCCTCCCTCGCTCAGTCTCCCGAACCCGGGTGGGCTGCGCAGGATCCATCATCCCGTCTCCCCAGAAACAGCCGGGCGAAAGCAGCCACGATCCAGCCGAAGAGCAGCATGGCGGCCAGGTTCTCCAGGATTTTCGCCGTCGTGAACCCGGACGGTCCGAAGGGTGCCCGGGAAAGCGGCACCACGATGTAGTTCATGACGACGAAGACAACCCCGCCATAGAGAAGACCGGCCAGGATCCAGTGACGGAGGAGCACGCGGATCCGGAGGGCCGCCCCGACAAAAAGGGCGGCGATGAGGATCGACAGGACCCACTGCAGAAACAAGCCGAGCACGGCGGAAAAGAAGCCATCGTGGAACGAGGCGGGACCGAGGAGGCCGCTCGCAACGGCCCTCAGGATGATTGCGGGACGAATCCAGTTGATGAGGGAGGCCGAACCGATATCGAGGGTTCCGGCCACGAGTCCTCCCGAGAGGATGGCCGAAAGCGACGGCCGGGCGGGTCTTTTCATGGTTGTTGCTCCAAGAGGCGGGGAGAGTTGAGAAGCGGTCCGTCCCCCCACCGGCCCAGTTTTGGGCCACGCCCCCCTCCCTGTCAAACCACCTCCCCGCGATCGTGATAGGATCACTCAAGTACGGCACACACCCCCGGAATTCGAGGGAAGGAGGATGTGCGATGTACCGGAAGTGCGTTCTGGATCAGGCATCCGGCTTCCGCCGGATCCTCGTCACCTCTCTTGCAATCGGACTCCTGCTATCTGGCACCGTCTGGGCACGGGCCCAGAAGTCCCCGCTCATCATCCGGATCCCGGCTTCCCAGGCTCTGCCGAAAAGACCCCCCGCACCGGGCAGGCGCCGGTCGACCCGGCTCCAGAAGATCACCGTCATCGGCAACCGGCTCCCGCTCCCCATCGCTCTCCAACTCCTCCGGTCGGCACTGTCACGGCCGTGGGAGACAGCCATGAAGGACCAGAACCGGATGGTTTGCCGGTTCACGTCGAGCCTCAGCACGCGTGTGCTGACCCACGAGGGGGTCTGGTGCGAGACCAATATGGAATTTTTCCTGTCCCACGACACGGGGATGATCCCCGTCGAAATCGACAATGAGCAACCCGATGGCCTGGAAGTCAATCCGAACCACCTGAGACGCCTGTTTGCAAAACTCCCGCCCCCGGGGACGAGTTATACCCTCGAGGTCACCCACCACGGGCGGATCGTCTCGGAATGGTTCATCCACAAGGGACATCTCGTGAAAGCCCTGCATTTCGGCAAGAACGGACCCAAGCCCGCCGGATCCAGACCCTAGACGGACGGCCCAACCCGGCTCGTCCGCTCCATCACCCGGTCATCGGCACCGGGCATCACGCGGTGCCCTGAACGGTGGAAGGGGGGAATCACGGCCCGTTGGGGACGCGCTCCAGCCAGTGTGCCCCTCGTTACCCTGCCGATGCCATCACGGTCGCGATGGCTGGCCAAATGCCTTCTCCCCGGAAGACGTGCTAGCCTAACGTGGCCATCCCGTTTTCCGGCTTTCAACTGATCAGGGGATCCCATGGTCGATGCTCACATTGCCGCCCTCACGCCCGCAGTCCTCGAACTGGAGCCCGGAACCTACTGGTGGTGTCGCTGCGGGCTATCCCAGAACCAGCCCTTCTGTGATGGTTCCCACCGCGGTACGGAATTCTCCCCCCTGTCCTTCGAGGTTGGGGAAAAGAAAACAGTCGCCCTCTGCCGGTGCAAGCACACCGGCCAGTCTCCTTTCTGCGACGGGACCCATCGATCGCTCGGACCACCGGAGAAACGGGATGGGCATCCACCCGCCAAAGGACCGGGTCGCACCCGCTAGAACCGCAGGACACGCGCCGCTCCCGATAACCCATCCCAGGCGTGCGCCGGGCCTCGCAAAACCAAGGAAAGCCACCCCGCGGCAGGCGAGTGGACGTCACCACGACCTCGATCGGCAGGGGTTTTCCGCCTTCTTCAATCACGAGATCCGCCTCCTCGCCATTCGCGGTGTCCCAGGCCGAAGCAGATCAAGGGGTTCTGGACTTTACGAGAGAAGCCAACATGCTTCAGCGGGTCGTATGCCGTCGCTCGCCCATGTGCTCACGTCGATTCACGAGTTGCCCCCAGGCAATCTGGTAATTTCCAGACTTCAATCGAGCCTTCAAATCGTCGATGCGAACCCAGGACACCGAGCCGCGGGCCGATCTGGGTCGATCATCCCGCGTGTCCGGCGACCTGCATCGGTGCCTACGGCCTCAGCCAATTCTCCACAGAAAGGCCCGGCACGCGGCGAAATTCGCGTGCGTTGCTGGTGACCACCGTTGCGCGGACATGGCGCGCATGCGCGGCAATCCGCAGATCATCGGGTCCGATGGGTTTGCCCTTGGATCGTAAGGCAACCTTGATGTCGGAAAAGTCCTTGGCCGCCCGGCAGGGAAGATCCTCCAGTTCGAACAATATGAATGCACGCACTGCCATGCGCTTCTAAAGCCCAAAGCCGGAGATTGCTGCGTGTTTTGCTCATACGGATCTATCAGTTGTCCTCCGAAGCAGCGAACCGATGTCACATGCCGTTGCTCAACATTCTGCTGTGGAAACGCATTGATGAGGCGGATCCGGTTTTCTTGGACACGAATTTGGGGTTAAATCGTGTTTGAAAAGGAGCCGTGAAATGCTGAATGAATCGAAGAGGGGTGGGATTGTACCGGGGTCGGCGGAAGGAACGCGTGGTGCGCCCGGAGGCGAG
>DAHVLZ010000019.1:0-161171 GCA_027320085.1 Pseudomonadota bacterium | reverse complement strand
GATATATGCCTTGGCAAATTCATCATACGGCGGTTTGAATGAGTCCACCTTCTCTGCACGCCCCTCTAGCTCGCCTCGTGAGTGCACGGTTGCAGTGGTAAACCAAAGCAGGTAACTCCTCCGTGACGTGGTGCCGATTTTATTTTTTAGCCCGTCAATAATATCCCAGTATTTTTTCCTCTAATTGATCGTAGGCGTTCCATTTGCATCAGCGCCTAACACTCCTAAGTGGCGCTTGGCATTGCGCACGTACGCTCGCAACATCTTTTGCACAGATTTCCGCCGCACTATCGCACACCCGCACTTGCGCGCAGCTTTTCCTGTTCAATGCAAATCTTCTGAGCATTTATCAGCGCTAATTCAAAGTCGTTTAACGTAGATTCGGAGATCTCCGGCATCGCCCTCAGGCGTTCGATTTCGGGCGCTAGCCAATCTACGATTGCGTGGTGATCTGCATCCTCCCATGCATGGAAGTCCTCGCATCCGTAACACGACACTATGGGTGCCATTCCGCACTTGTAATTGCCACCGCATCCACCGAGACTCAGCAGCTCCCGCATGTTTTCTGTGACAGTCTCCGGAGGCATGAAACGACGAGTTCGGGCCCTCCAAGTTGTTTTTCAGTTTCCCGTGGCACGACTTTGATCGGAATGCCGGCGAAGGAGTTGATGATCGTCTGATAACCGTCCTGGCCATCCATTTTCCCCAACTTCTGACCGAGCTCCTCGGCAATCGCCTCGCGCGCGTTATAATAGACCAGCACAGATCGAATGTCGCTGTGGTCCAATAATTCAGCCAGGACCGCCGGCTCCAACGATTCCGCCTTGTTCGTCGCGAACGTGTAGCGCAGACGGCGCGGTGATGCATTCAATGGCTTTTTAGTTCGTACCGATACGATATTATTCCGAGTTACAAATCGCCGGAGAGAGTCGGCAATATAGTTTGCATTTCGCATATAAGCCCACGGTCGCATTTCCCCGTCCAGCATTCCCTTAAGAGGCTTAGTTCGTATCAGAAGCGGACGCTCAAAGTCCGGCTCCGTAGTAATCGCCTGATTTTCATCTATTAACTTTTCCAAAAGCGCGCCAAGCTGAGCGCCAATTTTGCGTCGCCGTAATTCACTCCTTATTGGCTCGCCTTTACGTTTCACCCGCGGCACATCCAGCTGATAGAACTTCTCACCGTTACTTGCGACGAATATCTTCAGGTCCTTTTCCAAAAGCAGCACCGTCTGTTGAGGCCGTAGACCCATACCGTAAGTGACCCACATCCCCGCTTGTTCAGAAAGCGGCCCGGAATCTCGTAAAAGCGATGCCCTGAATTGCAGCTCTTCTAAGCGAGTCAGAGGACCGCTACCGGGATCCCAACTCATTACTGCTTGCCCGTTACGACGCTGGGGTGCCTTTATTTCGGCAAGCTCAGACACAAATTCCGAGTCAAATCCCGGTAACTCGTGTTCCAGGCTCCAGCGATACCACCCGCGCACGGTGTCCAAATGAGACTCAAGCCTCTTTTCGCCCTCGCATTTGTCTTTGAGACTCCGCTGTTCGAGAAAGATTCGAATTGTGGATGTGAATTTCTCTCGGACTTGGGTGATATGCCGTGCGCCGTCTTGATAGTCAGGCCAATTCGTCGAGTTCAACAAGTCACGGAGAATGACGAAGTCCCTTTCCGCTGTGACAGAGGCCAAGTTTGAGACCCTAACTTCAAGCCACGCACGGACCGCATATTCCATTACTACCGTGGTCTGCAATTCTGACCAGTCGAGTGGCTTGATCCGCCCGAAATTCAACCTCCACATATTCCATTCCAGTGTCACGGCCATGCCGTTCTTGTCACGAAGCGCTTCTCGCAGGTGCGGTAGATCATTCGCACGAACGAATTTCAACACCTGAGAATGGCTATTACTCATGCAATTTACATCTGAAATATTTCGTTATGGATGGAGATCAGCGCCTCATCCGCGGTACGTTTTATTTCGCCACGACTGTACTTTTCACTTTGTAGCGATCCATGCGCCCAGCCGCCAAGATAGTTAAACAGCAATTTAGAGAATTCTGAATCAATCTCCTGATTACGCACCATCTTTCGTAGTCGCGCACGCATCATATCTGCCCAGCAATTACGAAGAACATGGACAGTCATTACTTCGTTGAACTCTGGATGGCGATTTCTCAATTGCTCTAAAAGGTGCTGTACTGCACGCTTCGACAAAGGATTTCCCGCAGGGTAAGAGACGAACAGAAATGGATGAGTTTTTGCGGCGCCAACACTAGGACGCGCCTTACGCATATAGTCTTTCAGATGATGCACGAGGGTATTTGGTATCGGGAGTTCCCTTCCTAAAGTCTTCGCCTCAGGCGCGTCGGCGCGTGGATCTTCAACATCAGCCGGCGCACGTTCAATAAGAATCGAAGAGCGGTGGTGATCAAGATTCACAAAGTTGCGCAACCTAGAACTTCCATTCCAGGGGTTCTCTGGGTTATCTGGACGAATGATTTGAAGAAAGCGCTTTCTTAGCGCCGGTGACAACCCTTCACGAGAAGCGGACTTGCCGGGAGGTGGGTCGAGCCAACGAAGCATTCGATCCCGGCGTTCTTTAATCCTCACGAAGCGTAGATGGTCATTCTTGTTGTTATGCGGTATGTCCTCAAGAACAATATCCATCCACCAAACGAGGAAGTTTCGAATGGTCGCAAATCGTTGTTGCTGCACCACGGCGCTAACGTGTCGGGGAACACTTAGGTGCTGGAGAGATACCCTAAAGTCCTGTCGCAAGTAATCGGCAAGATTGGTGGACTCCGAGGTCCGGATGCCCTCGCCAGAATTCATGCGTGCTTGAAGATCGATTTGTCTCTCGAATGCCCAGCGATACAGAAAACTTATCTCAAGCATCTCCCTTTCGAGTGTGGCGTGCTGATAGCGTCCACGCCGCGCTAAAAGCCGCCATTGGTTGACTTCGACGACGGGGAGGCCCGTGCGCCTATCCACGAGAAACGGCGTCCGTTCGCCGTTGTAGTCAGTCAAAAGCAGAACCCTGTAAGGGCTTGTCCCAGTCACTCTGAATCTCTTCCGAACGGAGGGTAAGAAACCCCTGAGAACTGGAGGGTACCGTGTTTACTAGTTTACGTAAATCTACATACGTCGCCCTAATGATCCGTCACCACCACGGACAAACCGGCCGCACGCGCCTGCGCAATTCCTTCGATGCTGGTGGTTCCCTGATCAACCGTCAACAACAGGGCCGGCGGATCCTCCAGAATCTCACGGACCAGTGCCGGGGTCAGACCATAACCGTGTCTGAAACGGTTGGGAACACGATAGTGGACCCGCTCCCAGCCCAACGCCCGAAGACCCAGTACCGCCAGTGCGGTGGCACTCGCCCCGTCGGTATCGTAATCCCCGACGACCAGGATGGGAGCCGCCCGATGTGCCATCAAGGTGGAGACGGCCTGCGAGATACCGGGCAGGGACACCGGGTCCGACAAACCCTGCAAGGACAGGTCGAGTTCCCCGGGATCCGAGATCCCTCGCGCGCGATAAACCCGCTCGAGGACCGGTGCGACTCCGGGCCAGGCGGTGGAGTCACCGCCACTTGTGGGTCGCACCAGCCGGACGATCGTTTGCGCGGGACTCAGGGGGTTCTGTGACAATTCAAAAGACCCCGCCCGGCGACACCCCAGACGCCGAAACGAAAAGACGGTTCCCGGTTGTGTTCTGGGGTGGCCCGGGGTAATTTCGGAGCATGCTGATCGACAAAGACATTCCAGCGAGGGACGTACAATACCTTATCCGAAGCTATGGTGCGGGTTTTATTCATATCCATGAAACGCACCACACACGCCCTCTCATCGTCTCTCCCCGGGCGGTCCCGATCGACTGGCGGGTGGAGGGGATCGCACACCTCTCGTTGGAGCAACTGGAACCGGCACTTTCGCTGGAACCGGAAATCCTTCTGATCGGCACTGGAGCCGACCTGGTTTTCCCGCCGGGCCCGCTCGTGGCCGACATCCTCTCCCGCCGCATCGGCCTCGAAGTCATGACCACGGCTTCAGCCTGCCGGACCTACAACATCCTGGCCACGGACGGGCGGCCGGTCGTGGCGGCCCTGCTGGTTGCATCGCCCGGCGAACCTTCAATCGAGCAGGGCGGCGGCTGAAAAACCTCCACGCACAAGAAGTTTCTTGAGCTTGTTCAAGGCCCGGATCTGGATCTGGCGCACCGCCTCCGGATTGAGCCGCATCGAGCGGCCGATCCGATCCAGCGTTTCCTTATCGCCACCGGAAAACCCGAATCGGCGCTGCACGACGGCCCGGGATTGGGGATCCAGTTCCTGCATCCACTGGTCGAGCAGATTTTCCACCCCCAGCCGGTGCAGGAACTCGATCGGATCGGTCGAGGAATCATCTTCAATGAAATCCGCGAGGTTGTGCTCGGACTCCGCAGCGAGCGGCTGATCAAGAGAGGTCTGGTGGCGCGTATAGCGCTGGATCGTCCGGACTTCCTGGGCCTCCTGCCCGAGCTCGACGGCGACCTCTTCCAGGGTTGGCTTGCGTCCCAGCTGCTGGATCAGCTTCTGTTCGGTCCGGAGCATCAAGTGAGCCTGACGGGCGCGGTTGATCGGGATCCGGATATCGCCACGCTGTTCGAAGAGTGCCTTTTCAATCCTCTGGCGGATCCAGAACATCGCATAGGTCGAAAAGCGGATGCCCCGCTCGGCATCGAAACCCTCCACGGCGCGGATCAGTCCCAGGTTTCCCTCCTCAATGAGATCCATGAGGGGTATCCCGCGACCGACATATCGCAAGGCCACCTTGATCACCAGACGGAGGTTGCCCTCGATCAGACGGTGACGGGCCGTGACATCGCCCTGCCGGCTGCGTCGACTCAGGCTGACTTCCTCCTGCACCGTGAGCAGAGGACGGAAGCCCACCTCGTTGAGATAGCGCCGGGCCAGGCTCATCGAATCTTCTTCTGACCAGCCCTCTTCCCGGGACCCCATGGCCCCGCCCGCCGATTCGTCTTTCGGGCTGGAGACCTCGTCCAACGGGTCTTCCTTT
Organism: Pseudomonadota bacterium; assembly: GCA_027320085.1. Classification (GTDB taxonomy): domain Bacteria; phylum Pseudomonadota; class Gammaproteobacteria; order JAKAQQ01; family JAKAQQ01; genus JAJZIH01. The sequence goes on along the minus strand of DAHVLZ010000019.1, from coordinate 156,111 downwards.
TTCATCCGAAAACCATTTTTCTGGGTCACCGGTGCGGGAGTAACGCCAAGGGATTGATAGGGACACCATCCCGGCGGATTTCAAAGTGAAGAAGGGGCCGGCCATGCCGTGTCCCCATCCGGGCAATGGGCTGTCCGGCCTGCACGATCATCCCCTCCTGGACGATGACTTTCCGGTTGAATGCATAGGCACTCAGATACTCCGGGTCGTTACGGATGATGATAAGGCGTCCATAACCCGGAAGTCCACTACCGGCATACACCACGCGTCCCGCATGTGCGGCAACCACGGTCTCGCCGTCACGCCCGGCGATCGTGACCCCACTGCCGTTCAGACCCTGGCCGGAGAATGATCCCACCACGGATCCGGCAGCCGGCCAGACCCAGGGTCCTCCGTAGTGGTGCTGGGCCAGGGGCGCAGGCCGCGTCCGCCTTCGGACAGGACCGGCCAGGGCGGGTCCGGGTTCCTGGAGCAGAAGGCGTTCCCCCGGATAGATCAGATAGGGAGGGGCAATTCCGTTCCAACTGGCCACTTGACGATAATCCAGCCGGTAGTGCCAAGCGATGGAATAGAGCGTATCTCCGGGTCGCACCACGTAGGTTCCCGCCCGATGCGGCGTGGGCCAGTTGAGCGGATTCGTGCATCCGGCCATGAGGACGAGTCCCGCCCACGTCCCGAGCCGGACAATCCCCCGGGAATGCGTGAAAAGCCTTCTCACTCAAGCCCTTTTCGGCTGCGGACAAAGACGACCGGCCCGAGGTCGGTTTCCTGGTAGCGGTTCTCATCCAGCCTTTGGATCAAGACGAGTTGTTGGCCTTGGGGCGTGATCTTGGGCGCCACGAGCCTCCCCCCCACCGTGAGCTGGCTCCGCAGACGGTCCGGGATGTGATGCACGGCGGCCGCAAGCAGCATGGCCGAGCAGCCGCCGGCCCGGGACCAGCCTTCGAGACCATCCCCATGATGCAGGTGGACATTGTGGAGGCTTAACCGGGACAGGATCTCCCGGGCCCGGTCATGCAACGGACGAATGCGTTCGATCGAATAGACCTCGCGAAACAGGCCGGCCAGAATGGCGGTCTGGTAGCCGGAACCGGTTCCCACCTCGAGAACCCGGTCGAGAGGTCCCTCCGCCACCAAAACCTCGCTCATGCGGGCCACGATGAACGGCTGCGAAATGGTCTGGCCATACCCGATCGGCAGCGCGGTATCCTCATAGGCCCGGATGGAGAGCGCTTCGTCGACGAACCAGTGACGGGGCACACCCGCAATCTGGGCCAGGACCCGTTCATCGTGAATGCCGTTCTCCCGCAGACGCTGGACCAGCCGTTCCCGGGCGCGGAGTGAGGTCATGCCGATTCCGGCCTGCGAATCAGTCATGGGCCAGGGTGTCCAGCCACTGGGCCAGCGTGGGCAGTGCCGGATGCCGGGTCAGGTCGATCTCGAGTGGTGTCACCGATACGGCACCGGAGGCCACGGCATGAAAATCGGTTCCTTCCCCTGCATCGGCCGCGGGCCCGGCCCGTCCAACCCAGTAAATCGGCCGACCGCGCGGGTCCTGGGCGCGGATGGCCGGCGAAGCCCGATGCCGATGACCCAGCCGGGTCGCCCGGAAACCGCGCAATTGAGCCCATGGAATCGAGGGCACATTGACGTTGAGAATCGTGTCCTGGGGCCAGCGCACGGATTCCAGGTGCTCCAGAATCACACGGACCACCTCGAGTGCGGTCTCGTACAGCCGGTCCGGGGCATCCACCAGAGAGATGGAAATCGCGGGCAGCCCGAGAAAGCGCCCCTCCATGGCCGCCGCCACGGTGCCGGAATAGAGCACGTCGTCCCCCAGATTGGAACCATCATTGATTCCGGAAATCACGAGATCGGGCTCCTGGTCCAAAAGCCCGGTCAGTGCCAGATGGACACAATCGGTCGGGGTCCCATTGACCGCATAGACGAGCGGTCCCAGGGTCTCGACCCGCAGGGGGTCATTCAGGGTAAGGGAGTTGCTGGCACCACTCCGGTTCCGATCGGGCGCGACAACGATGACTTCCGCTCGCGATCGAAGGGCTGCCGCCAGGAGATTCAGGCCCGGCGCATTCCAGCCGTCATCATTCGTCAAGAGGATGCGCATGGCAAAAACCGGCTCCCCGCTATACAATCCCCTTCCGTGCCCTTCGACCGATCGGCGCAGCCCCGATGAGCAGGCGCGATTCCACGCTGACCCCGACCCCTGAGGAAAGTCTGAGTTTCCGCGAGGCGATGGCACGGGCGGGGGTTCGTCCCACACATGCGGTCGCCGAAAAGCCCTCCCCACCCAAACCGAAGCCCCGCGCCCTGCATCGACGGCAGGCCGAACAAGAGATTCTTGCAGCCTCCCTGAGAGGGGGGCTGGACCAGCCGGACCTGGGGGATGCCGAATCGACCCAGTTCCGGATCGTGGGCATCCAGCGGACGGTCATGGAAAAACTCCGGCGTGGACTGATTCCCTGCCAGGGTCGGCTGGATCTCCACGGACTGACCCTCCCGGATGCACAGGCGGCCCTCGCCCGTTTTCTCAAAGATGCTGTGGATTCGGATCATTCCTGCGTGCTCATCATCCACGGCAAGGGCATTCATTCCGGCACCCAGGGGCCGGTGTTGCGTCCCGCGGTTCTCGAATGGCTGAGAGAACGTCACGAGGTTCTCGCCTACGCCACTCCCCGTCATTGTGAGGGGGGCAGTGGGGCCACTTACGTCTTGCTGCGCCGCGGCCGATCCGGATCCGGATCGCGACGCTTGCGGAAGGAATCGACATAACGATGAAGGGCCTCCTGAGTCTCGGGCCGGAACCAGAAGGTCACCAGGGTTTCAATCTCAGCGGGATCCTGGTCCATGAACCTGAGGTCCCTTCTCGAGATCTCGCGCGTTGCCTGAAAGGCCAGTTGGGGCAGGGCCAGCCATTGTCGGGCCCGCCTGAGTGCGCATTCCAAAACCTGCTCCGGGGCTGCCAGTTCGTCCACGAGGCCGATCGTCCGAGCGTCATCCGGACCGATCAGACTCCCTCCCATCACCAGGGATCCGGCCTGTCGCGGTCCCACGAGACGCACCAGGCCACGCTGGATAAAGTCCGGAACCGGCAAGCCAACCTGCACTTCGTTGAGTCCGACCCGGTAGTCTCCCTGCGCCATCACCCGATAGTCCGCATACAGGCACAAAACGGTCCCCCCGGCTGGGCTGTGACCGGTCATGGCGGCGAGAACCGGTACGGGACTCCGCGCGATGGTCCTCAAGAGCACGACCAGCTGCCGCCAAAAAGCGGCCATGCCGTCACGGTCCAGGGCGAGGAGCGAGGGCAGGTCCAGGCCGGCTGAAAAGATGCCGGGCTGGCCGGAAAGGACGAAGGCCCGGATTGCCGGGTCAGTGGGGGGCTTTAGCGCATCCAGGAGTGCCTGCACCAGCCCCGCATCCAGGGCATTGACGGGTGGCCGATCCATCCGGATCTCCCGGATGGGCCCATGATCGTGGATCGCGAGACCGGAGAGGTTCATGGCGACTTGCGGGCCGGGGGAAAGGCGGCCTGCGGGCGGGGGGCCGGAGAACGCCTCCCGTGGACAATTTCATAAAAGGTCTCGCCTGGACGGATAAAATCCAGATCGGTCCTCGCCTGCTGGGCCACCGCACCTGTCCCTTTTTCCAAGCTCAACACCTCGGCATAGAGCATGCGGTTCGTCCGTTCAAGCCGAAGATTGAGGCGCTGCTGGTGGCCGATGGCTCGCGCCAGAGCGGCATCCTTCGGAAAGCTGTCACCGGACCACCACAGCTGTTTCTGGGCCAGCACGATCAACCCTCCCATGGCCAACCACAGCAGCCAGGTTCGCCTAAAGCGCATCGGTCTCTTCGGGGTAGGGGCGGGCTTTGACCACACGATCCAGCTCACGAAGACCGGCCAGCAGTTCCTCCATGCGGCCCAGTGGATACATGTTGGGACCATCGCTCGGCGCCTGATCCGGGTGGGGGTGGGTCTCCATAAAAAGCCCACCGATGCCCACGCCCACAGCGGCCCGCGCCAGGACGGGAACCATCTCGCGCTGGCCTCCGGACCGATTGCCCAATGCGCCCGGTTGTTGCACCGAATGGGTGGCATCAAAAATGACCGGGCACCCGGTTTTTCTCATGATCGCGAGCCCCCGCATGTCCACGACCAGGTTCTGGTATCCGAAACTGAAACCCCGCTCACAGACCCAGATCTGCCGGTTACCGACTGCAAACGCCTTCTCCACCACGTTCCTCATTTCCCACGGAGAGAGGAACTGCCCTTTTTTGATGTTGACCGGCTTCCCGGCCCGGGCCACCTTTTGGATGAAATTGGTCTGACGACACAGGAAGGCCGGCGTTTGCAGGACATCCACCACAGCGGCCACTTCCCCGATCGGGGTATCTTCATGAACGTCCGTGAGGACGGGCACCTCGTAGTGTTTTTTGACGGCCTCAAGGACCTTCAATCCCTGTTCCAGGTTCGGGCCACGGAAACTGAGATGGGAACTGCGGTTTGCCTTGTCAAACGAGGACTTGAAAACAAACGGAATGGACAGTCGGTCCGTGATTCCCGCCAGTTGGCCTGCGATTTCCAGGACCAGGTCTTCATGCTCGATCACACAGGGCCCCGCGATCAGGAAAAACGGGCACTCATTTCCGATCGGGAAATCAGACAGCTTCATCCGCGGTGATTCTCAGTGACGGCCGGCTCTGATGCTGACGGGCGGCCTGGATGAACGAGGTGAACAGCGGGTGCCCATCCCGGGGGGTCGACTTGAATTCCGGGTGGTACTGGCAACCCACAAACCAGGGATGTTGGTTTTCCGGTATTTCGATGATCTCAACGAGATCATCCTGTGCGGTCGCGGAAATGACCAGACCGGAACGAACGAAGCGGTCCCGGTAGCGGTTATTGAACTCGTAGCGGTGGCGATGCCGTTCGGCGATTTCGGAGCGGTTATAAATCCGCCCGGCCAGCGTCCCCGGACGGATGACCGCCGGCTGCGCACCCAGCCTCATGGTCCCTCCCTTGTTCGAATTCCAGCTCCGGACCTGCCGATGGCCTTCTGCATCCCGCCATTCCTCGACCAGCGCAATCACGGGTTCCGGAGTTTGTGGATTGAACTCGGTGCTATGCGCCTCTTTCAGGTCAAGCACATGGCGCGCATATTCAATGACGGCGACCTGCATGCCAAGACAGATGCCCAGAAAGGGGACGCCCTGAGACCTGGCGTAATGGGCCGCCATGATTTTACCTTCGATTCCCCGTTCGCCAAATCCACCCGGCACCAGAATGCCGTGAACGTCCGCGAGGAGTTCGGAGCCTTTCTCCATCACCTCCTCGGAATCGATATAGCGGATCCTGACCCGGGTCTGCGTTTGGATCCCCGCATGCTGCAAGGCCTCATTGAGCGACATATAGGCATCCGTCAGGTTCACATACTTGCCCACCATGGCAATCTCGACCGATACGGAGCTGTTTTTTCTCACCGACACCACCCGGCTCCATTCGGAGAGGGTGGCGGGCGGTGCGTCCACGCCCAAACGTTCGAGGACAATTTCATCCAATTGCTGTTCATGGAACCAGAGCGGGATCCGGTAGATGTCGTCCAAGTCAACCGCCGAGATGACCGCCTTCGGGCTCACGTTGGTAAAAAGGGCAATCTTCCGCTTGGCTTCCTCGCCCAGCGGGCTGGATGCCCGGCACAAGAGGATGTCAGGCTGGATCCCGATGGACCTCAGCTCCTTCACGGAGTGCTGGGTCGGCTTGGTCTTGACCTCACCGCTACCTCCCACCACCGGGATCAGGGTCAGATGGATGTAGAGAACACGGGCTTCCCCGTCCTCAAGACCGATTTGCCGGATCGCCTCGAGAAACGGGAGCGATTCAATGTCGCCCACCGTACCCCCGATCTCGACCAGACTGATGTCATATCCTTGGGACCCGGCCCGTATCGCGTTCTTGATCTCATCGGTGATATGGGGAATCACCTGGACCGTGCTTCCGAGAAAGTCCCCTCGCCGCTCCTTTTCGATCACGGATTGGTAGATCCGCCCCGTCGTGAAATTGTTGGCCCGACCGGTCGTGGTCCTCACAAAACGTTCATAGTGTCCGAGATCGAGGTCGGTTTCCGCCCCATCCTCGGTCACATAAACCTCACCGTGCTGAAAGGGGCTCATGGTCCCCGCATCCACATTGATGTAGGGATCGAGCTTGATCAGGGTCACCCGGAGGTTCCGCGATTCGAGAATGGCCCCCAAGGAAGCGGCGGCAATCCCTTTTCCGAGAGACGAAACCACTCCTCCGGTAATAAAGATATAGGCGGGTTTCTTTTTTGTAAGCACAGCATTTGAATGATAACACAAGCGTGATTGGATTTTGATGCGAAAGGCATGCTCAAGCACAGGATACGGACACGCGCGTCCGGCAACCGACCCGGCCGCATCCCCTCCGTTCCCGCGCAACTGTGCAAGAACTGTGCAAGAATTGTCGCCTTCGGGATCCTGTGCTAGGCTGAAGCAGGGACGGGGATGTGCAGGGCTCCGTTGCCCGAAGCAGTCGGCTCCTACCCTGCCCTGGATGTGATTGCGCCCCATGACCAAGTCGGCTTTTCCCCTTGTTGTTCAGTCCGAGGAAACCGATGAAATGACGACGGCCGACAAGACCCGCCCTGCCCCGCTCACCGATTGGCAGCGTGAAATCGCCACCGTACTGGTTCAGGCCGTCAAGCTGAGACGACCGCCTGAGGCGATCGACCCGCAAGAGCCCTTGTTCGGAGACCAGGGACTCGAACTCGATTCCATCGATGCCCTGGAGCTGTCCCTGGAACTGTCCAAGCGGTACGGCATCCAGATTCAGGCGGATCAGGCGGAATCGCAAGAAATTTTCCGCAACCTCAACCAGCTCAGCCTGTATGTGGCCCAAAACCGGACCCGCTGACCGGATTTCCAACCCGACCATCGTCCGCACCCATCCCCGGTGGCCACCCGACCGCTCGGAACCCCTCCTCTGGTGTCCGCGGCCACTGGCCGACCGGGGGACCGAACCCCACCCCGAATGCGAGATCACGCTCCCGGAAGGAACCGATTGGGAGTCGGCGGGGAGGGCCTCCGCCGTCATGGTCAATCTGGCCCGGGATTTCTACTCCTTTGCCCAGTGCCTGCTCTGGGCCCGTCAGCATCGGATGCGGATCCTTTTGGCGCCGGACCGGGAAAGTGCCGCTGCACTGCTCGGTCACCTGCCTCTTCCCGCCCCGTCCTTCCTGTTTTGTGAGGAGACCGATCTCCCGGCCGACACTCCACCCGCGACTCCACCACCTGATCCGCCAACCCCCCGGGAGGGCGACCGGCCGGTGAAATCCCTCCCCCGAGGCCGGATTGCCCTGTGGAGTTCGGGCACCACCCAGTCTCCCGGCCTGCACTACAAGTCCTGGACACAACTTTTGGAAAGTGCCGATGCCGTGAGCCGAAGGGTACGGATCCGGGATTTCAGCCATGTGCTTTCGACCGTCCCCCCTTACCATCTGTACGGCCTGGAGCACGGCCTGTTCATGCCTTGGCGCAACGGAGTGAGCCTCTACCGCAAGCGACTGTTTTTCCCCTCTGATGTCCGGGAGGCCGCCTCGCTGGGGACACACGCGGTCTTGGTCACCACGCCTTTTCACTTGCGGGCCCTGGTCGAGAGCGGCTTGACGGTGACCGGACTCGGCCTGATCATCTGCTCGACCGCTCCTCTCTCGACGGCATTGGCCCGGGAATCCGAGCAGCGATTCAAGGTACCCGTGATGGAAGTCTATGGCAGTACGGAAACCGGCGCGCTGGCCACCCGGAGAACCGTCCGCGAGGAGCCCTGGCACCTGCTCGACCACGTGAGCGTATCGCGGCTTGAGGGACGGCCATGCGTGATCCGGCGCCGGACAGGCACTGCCCGGTTCCTGGACGATGAGGTGGAAGTCTTGGATTCGTCCCACCTCTGTCTTCTCGGACGACGGCAGGACATTCTCAAGGTCGCGGGGCGAAGGGCCTCCCTTGCCGCGCTCAACCACGCACTCCTCGAAATCCCGGGAGTGAAGTCCGGGGCGTTTTACCAGCCCCGAGAACAAGAAACCCGGGGTGAACCCGAACGGCTGGTGGCCTTTGTCACGGCTCCCGGTGTCTCCGAGAAGTGGATCCTGGCCCAGCTTCGGAAACGCATCGATGGGATTTTCCTGCCCCGGCCCCTGATCGTGGTCGAGGATATCCCCCACCTGCCCACGGGAAAGATCAGCCACGCTGTGCTGGCCGGCCTCTACCGCGAACACGTCCTCGTCCCCGCCGACTCCACGTCCCGATGAGTGAGGATCCGGATGACCCGCAAAGGGGAGGATCTGCGCCGGCCCGAGCCATGAACTGGCAAACCCAGCCCGACCGCGGCACACCGGAAGCCATTCGACTGATTCTCTGGATCAGTCGAAAAATCGGCTATACCGCCGGACGCTTCTTCCTGCCGCCCATCGTTCTCTACTTTCTCCTGACCTCACGGCACGCCACCCGTTCCTCGAGGAATTTTCTCAGGCATGCACGGGACCGCCACCGGATCATGACCCGGGAGATCTACCTGCATCTTTGGACCTATGCGGCCACGCTCCATGACCGGATCTTCCTGACCCAAGGACCGGACCCGCGCTACCACTTCGCCATCGAAGGACTCGATCTGCTACAAAAGGCCTTGGCGGAGGGGAGTGGCGTTTTGCTGCTCGGTTCCCATTTGGGGAGCTTCGAGGTCATGCGGTCCCTTGGAGAGTCCGCCCATCTCCCGCTCAAAATTGTCATGCATCCGGCGGGTGGCCGACCGGTCACGTCCTTTCTGGAAAACTTCGGCAACCTGGATCCCCACTCGGTCATCTGGACCGATAATCCCTATGCCATGATCACCATGCAGGCCCACCTGCGGTCGGGCGGGCTTCTCGGCATGCTCGCGGATCGGGCCCACCGGTCCTCCCGGACCTGGAAGACGGACTTTCTCGGCCAGGAGGCCGAGTTTCCGCTGACCCCCTTTTATCTCGCCGCACGGCTTGGCCCCTCGATTTTCACTTTCTACTGCATCCACGAGCGGGCACGACACTACCGGATCCAGATCGAACCCTTGCTCAGTCCGCCCCAACCGACCCTTGAGGAGACCGCGCTCCGTATCGGGCAGAAATACGTGCAACGGCTGGAACGAGAGGCCCATCAATACCCGATGAACTGGTTCAACTTCTACGATTTCTGGCTCCCTCGGGATCCTTCATGAAACGCGCCGGACCTATCCTCATCCCGGGTCTCGTGCTTCTCGCCCTCGGCACGGCCCGGGCCATGCCCCCCAACTGGCAGACCATCCTCAAGTCGTTTGCAAAAAAAACACAGGCTGCCGTGGCCTATCGGGAAACCGAACATGTCGGCGTACTCTACGGGAAGCTCCGGGCGAGCGGATTCTGGTGTTATCAGCGTCCGGATCATCTGTCTGACATCATGCTCACCCCCGTCCGGAAACAATACGGGATGAACCGCAAGGAAGCCTGGAGCATCAACGCGCGGGGACAGCGACGAACGATTGCCCTGGCGCTCGTTCCTGATCTTCGAATGCTGGCCCAAACCCTGGAGTCGCTTCTCTCCGGTCAGCCCCAAACACTCCACCAGCTCTTCCACGTGGCCCAACGGGTCAAGCCGCCGGAGTGGATCCTCACGCTCAGCCCGCGCCGTGACGCCGGAACTCGTAGCCTCCGGTCCCTCGTGCTCCGGGGCCGTGGACCGACGCTCCGGGACTTGACCCTCCTCTACCCGAACGGGGATTGGTCGCACTACCGACTGACCCCAGTTTCCTGGCGCACATGTCAAAAAGAAGGATTCTGATTTTAGGCGGGGGCGTCCTGCTGGCCCTCGGCCTCCTGCTCGATCCCCCCCATCCGGTCAATCGCCTGAGCGGCTTTCTGCCGGAAGCGTCCGGAACCCGGACCCGGCTGATCCTGAGTCAAGTCAAGCACGGCCTCGACAACCACATGATTCTCATCGGGCTCACGGGTGCACCGGTCAGGCAGCTGGTCCAGGCTTCCCGTGCGTTGCAGGGCGAGTTGTCCCGCAATCCGGAGTTTGCCGCGGTGCTCGACCATTCGCCCGCACCCAAAGCCTTCTCCTCATCCTCCCTGCGGCATGAAATCCTTTTCCGTTACCGCTATCTGCTCGTTCATCCACCCGGCAGGGGGCGGCCATGGTCTACGGCCGGGCTCCACCGGGCTTTTCTGGAAGATCTGGGAACTCTGGCCGGACCGGCGGGTCCCCAATTCGCGGATCTGTTACGTCGTGATCCGACCGGTGCCTGGACCGGCTGGCTGCGACAGATCCACCTCCTGCCTGAGCCACCCGAACGCCATGGCGTCTGGTTCGTACGCCATCCGTCCATGGCACTTCTGGCCGCAGTGCTTGTGCATTCCGGCTGGGATCTGTCCCACGATACCCGGGCACTCCGCGCCATCCGGCAGGAAACCCGCCAGGCCGGACTCGACCTGACCCACCTCCGGATCGGTGGCGTGGCCCCGATCGCAACCGCCCTGTCACGGCGTATCCATACCCGGATGGCCGAACTCGCGATCACGAGCACGCTCTTGCTCCTGATCGGGCTGGGTCTCCTCTTCCGGAGCATCAAGACCGCACTCCTCCTGTTTGCCATTCCAGCCCTCGCCGTGGCCTTTGCCCTCCTGGCCGCCGGATGGATCTTCGGCAGCCTGAATGCGCTCTCGCTCGCCTGTGCCGGCGTGGTCATCGGGATGGTGGTGGATCACCCGCTCTATTTCTGGACACACGCCCGTCTCCATCCGGAATCCTTGGCCGATCATCGCCGAACCGTCCTCACAGCGGCCGTTGCCTCCGGCGTGGGATACCTGGGATTCCTGTCGGCCGGAGTCCCGGACCTGGTCCAGATCGGGGCCCTAGGTGCAATCGGGTTGATCGGCGGCGGATTGATCACGGTCGCCCTGGGACCCGTGCCTGTCCGGACGCTTCGCCGGGACCCGGCCGGAAGCGGGAGCCCGATGCCCCGCGGACATCCCGGTTTTGCCCTTCTCTTGGCTGGACTCGGCGGGGTCCTCCTCCTTGTCCATCCACTGCATTGGCGAGCCGGATCCTTGTCCCAATCCGGACTTCCCAAGGCGTTGATGCGCACAACCCAAGAGCTGCGCCGTGCCATGGGGACCCCACAGATCAACCATTACCTCGTCGTGACGGGAGCCCACCTGGAGACCGTCCTGGACCGCACCCAGGCGCTTCAAGACCTGCTGGAGGAGCAGCGACGGGAGGGTGCGAAGCTGCGTTTTCTCACGGTCACCCGTTTCCTGCCTCCCCCCTCGCTACAGATCCGGCGTGAGCGGGTCATCCCAAACCCCGCCTTGCTCCACCGGAGACTGGAGCACGCCATCCGGGGCCTGCCTTTCACCCCCGCCTTCTTTTCACCCTTTTCCCACGCACTTGCACAAAGCCGGAAGCTGCCCGTCCTGAACCTGCCGCGACTGCTCAAGACGCGATGGCGGTTTCTGGTGCAAAGCGAACTCCTTCGTCTCGGTCACCGCTGGGCATCCTGGGTTCCGCTGGGATCCCCGACCTCGGATCCGAGGCTCAGCCGTTTCTTGAAAAAACACCCGATCCCGCATCTCCACCGCATCCACTTGTCCCGAGCCTTGTCCCACTTGCAGCAGGATCTGGCCTCCCGGCTGGTGGAAATCGGGATGGCCGTCCTGAGCCTCGTGGTCCTGTTTCTGGGCGCGTTCACCCGGTCGGCCAGACGGACACTCCTTCTCGTCGCCACACCGGTCTTGGGCGTCTCGACAACCCTGGCACTTCTCAATACGGCAGGAATCCGCCCGGACCTCGACATGCTGATCGGACTCTTTCTCGTGTTCGGCCTCGGTCTCGATTACAGTATCTTCCTTTCGGTTCCGAGAAGTCCGCTCGGGCAGACGACACGAGACGTCATCCTGATCAGTATGCTTATCGTGCTGGCCGTGTTTCTTCCGCTGATCCTGAGCGGTGTTCCCATGCTCACGACCATCGGATTCACCGTCTGCCTGGGCGTCCTCCTCGATACGGCAGTCGCTTTCTCACTCGCCACCCGCCCCTCATCAGGGCGGGCTGTGCCCTGATCATGCTCTATATCCAGGCCTGTTCAGCGACCGCCAGTTGTGGGGCGGGTTGCCGGGAACTCCAACGGGCTTTCTTCGAGGAACAATCCGGCCTGAGCCCCTGGCCCGGCCCCCTTCCCACCTATGTCGGGACCGTTGCCGGACTCGACACGGTCCGGCTGCCGGATGATTTGCAGACCTTCGACTGCCGGAACAACCGTCTGGCCGAACACGCCATCAGGGCCGATCACTTCGAATCCGCCGTGAAAGCGGCCGCCGACCAGTTCGGCACCTCGCGGATCGGACTGATCGTGGGCACGAGCTCCTCGGGGATCGCAAGCCTCGAGGACGCCTATTGCCGGAAGCGCAGCGAACCCTTTGATTTCTCGGACCGGCTCGAGAAAACCTTCGAACTCCATGCAACCGCGAACTATCTGAAGCAGCGCTTGCAGCTCTCGGGCCCGGCACTCACGGTCTCCTCCGCCTGCTCGTCGAGCGCCCAGTCGCTCGTGCTGGCCCATCAGTGGATGGAACGGAAATGGATCGATGCGGCGGTCGTGGCCGGGATTGACAGCCTGTGCATGACCACCCTGTTCGGCTTCCGCTCGCTGAACCTCGTCGCTCCGACCCCCTGCCGGCCCTTTGATCGAAGGCGGGCAGGGATCAACCTGGGCGAGGCGGCTGTGTTGATGCTGGTTTCGAACCGGCCGGGACCCTGGCGACTGGCCGGCTACGGGGAAAGCGCGGACGCCTATCACATCACGGCCCCTCATCCGGATGGGGAAGGCGCCCGCTTGGCCATGTCCCGTGCCCTGACCCGGGCAGGGATCCGTCCGTCAGACATCGGGTACATCCACGCCCATGGCACGGGAACCCGGCTCAACGACCTCTCCGAGGATCGGGCCATCAGCCATCTTTTCCCGCCGGAAATCCCGGTCAGTTCGACCAAGGGCTGGACCGGCCACACCCTGGGTGCCGCGGGCATGCTGGGCGCACTCATCTCCCTCCTCACCCTCGAAAGCGGTCTCCTGCCCCGAACGCTGAATACCGAGGAGCCCGATCCCGGCTTGAGAAGCCGGATCCTCCTCGAAGCGGAGCGGACCCGGCCGAACTACATCCTGACCAACGCCTTCGGCTTCGGAGGCAACAACTGTGCGCTCATCTTCGCGGGAGCCGGCCCATGAAGGAACAGGTCCGGCTTTTCGGCTGGGGGTCTATCACGGATTGCGAACAGCCCGATGGGCGGACGGAGGGGGCGGAGATCGAGGAACCGGTGAGCTTCACACGCGCCTCGCTCCGTCACGCCACCCGCGCCGCCCGGCTGTGCGGACTTGCGGCCGAACAGGCCTTGGAGAATGCCCGGTGTCCTTCCCAGACGCTGGCCTGCGTTTTCTCCTCGGCACTCGGTGAACTCGAGATCACCGACCAGATTTGCCGCGTTCTCGCGGAACAACCCTTGGCGCTGTCCCCGGTTCTCTTCCACAACTCCGTGCACAATACGGCGGCGGGCTACTGGTCCATCGCGGGACAATCCCGGAATCCGTGCCGCGCCGTCGCCGCAGGCCCCTTTTCCTTTGCGATGGGCTTTCTCACCGCCCTTGGACAAATCCAGACTGAACCCGAAACGCCGGTGCTCTACATTTATTACGAGATGACGGTCCCCGATCGCTTCCGGTTGATCTATGGATCGCCCCCAGCCCGGGCGGTGGCTTTCATCCTCGGATCGCAGGATCGTGCTGGTGGTTCGGAATCCGGCCCCGGGCCATGTCTCAGCTTCGAAATCGAAACGGGCCGCATGCGTGAAATCCCGGATCCGGGAGCCCCCCCCTATCCTGGTCCGTTTTCGGGTACCGGCAAACTCACCGGGACCACCCTGTTGGAGGGGACGTTTCCGCTTTCGGCGGAGCACTATCTCACCCTTCACCTGTCGTCCCCCGACGGACCTTCCCCGGCATGAGCAGCCCCCACCCGACCGTGGCAACCCCAGGCGTGACAGGCCCGGCCGTTCTGGTGCTCGTCCCGGCATTGGACGAGAGCCGGACCCTGGCTGCACTCCTGGACCGGATTTCGGCCCTGGGCCATCCCTGCCTCGTGGTCGACGACGGATCACAGGACGGCTCGGCGCAAATCGCCACGACGCACGGAGCCCGGGTGATCCGGCACGCCCGACGGTTGGGGAAGGGGGCCGCACTCCTGACCGGCTTCGAGTTCGCCCACGAGCAGGGCTACCGATGGGTGGTCACCGTAGACGGGGACGGCCAGCATGATCCGGGGGAAATCCCGCGCCTTTTGGCGGTTGCGACCCGCAACCCCCGCGCCCTGATCCTCGGCACGCGGGACAAGGCGTCGGCTCCAAGAATCCGCGCCGGGGCCAACCAGGTGGCCGACTTCTTCATTTCACGACTGGCCGGTCTCCCGCTCGAGGATACGCAGTCGGGTTTCCGGGTTTACCCGGCAGGGGCGGTTTCCGCCATCACAGACCATCCCCCTCATGCCCGGGGCTTCCCTTTCGAGAGTGAGGTCCTGATCATGCTGGGACGGCTCGGAATCCCCATGACCGGAGTCCGAGTCTCCGGCCGCTATCCCCGGGACGCCCGGCCCAGTTACTTTCGTCCGGTCTGGGACAGCCTCGCCATCGGCCTGGCCATCGGGGCCCGGTTCCGGTTTTTTTTCCGGCCGCCGAAACGGCCACCGGATCCTCCCCGGCCGGGAGGCATCGAAGCGGGAGTCACCCCTCCCTCCCCGGGAGACGGGAGCAACGACGTCAGCCGGTCACGGCGGGGATACTGGGCCCTCCTGCTCCTCGTCCCCATGCTGGCCAGCCTGTGGATTCCGGTGTTCAATCACCGTCACCCCACCCTCTGGGGCATTCCCTTCTTTTATACCTACCTGCTCGCCTGGGTTCCCCTCTCCGGTCTCTTCAACGGGCTCGTGACCTACCTGACCCGGAAGCCCCGATCCCGGAAGAAAGATTCGCGATGAGCCCAGCGCCGGTTCCGCTCCTCATCTTCATTGGCCTCTTCGTCCTGGTCACCGTTCTCGGTTTTCTGGCTGCGCGGTGGCGAGCCGCCCCCCTGAACCGGCTCGAGGAATGGGGGCTGGCCGGCCGCCGTCTCGGGGGCTGGCTGACCTGGTTCCTGCTTGGCGGAGACCTCTACACGGCCTATACCTTCATAGCCGTACCCGCCCTGATCTTCGGGACCGGCGCCTTGGGCTATTTCGCCCTTCCCTACACCATCATGGCCTTTCCCCTCGCCCTGGTCGCCCTGCCCCGACTCTGGCAGGTCAGCCACCGTCACGGCTACGTCACGACGGCGGATTTCGTGGAGGGACGTTACGGCAGTCGGACCTTGGCCTTGCTCGTCGCCGTGACGGGCATCCTCGCGACCCTGCCCTACATTGCGCTCCAGCTGATCGGTCTCGAGGTCGTCCTGGCTGCCCTGGGCTTCCCCCTGCACGGGCCCTGGGCCGATTTTCCATTGATCATTGCCTTCGGTTTGCTGGCCGCCTATACGTTCACGAGCGGTCTCCGGGCCCCTGCGCTGATCGCCGTCGTCAAGGATGCCCTCATCTACATCACGGCAATCGCCTGCATCGTGATCATCCCCATGCATCTTGGGGGCTACGGAAAGATCTTCGCATCCGTCCCTCCGGGCCGGTTGCTCCTCGAACCCCCCGCGGCCCATTCCCTGGGTCCGGACAGTGCGTTCATCACACTCGCCCTGGGATCCGCACTCGCCCTCTTTCTCTACCCCCATGCGACCACCGGGGTGCTCGGCGCGAAAAATCCCGACGTGATCCGCCGCAACATGACGTACCTGCCGGCTTACAGCTTCATTCTCGGCTTGCTCAGCTTGCTCGGGTTCATGGCCATGGCCGACCGGAAGGCGCTCACCCGGGCGGCCTTCGCCCCGGCCTTTCACCGCTATGGCACCAACTTTGCCGTCCCCGCCCTCCTGCTCACCAACTTCCCCTCCTGGTTCGCCGCTGTGGCACTCGCCGCCATCGCCATCGGAGCGCTCGTCCCGGCCGCCATCATGTCGATTGCCGCCGCCAACCTGTTCACGCGCAATCTCTACCGGGCCTTCGTCAACCCGGATGCCACACCTGCCACCGAAACCCGGGTCGCGAAATGGAGTTCGCTCCTGATCAAGGCCGGGGCCCTGCTTTTCGTCCTCGCGATCCCATTCCACTACGCCATTGACTTCCAGTTACTGGGCGGAATCTGGATCATCCAGCTCTTGCCCAGTATCGCCGCCGGGCTTTACACGGGCTGGTTCCACCGCTGGGCCCTGATCGCGGGATGGATGCTCGGCATGGTGGCGGGCACCGGTCTCATGATGGCCAACCATTTCACCAGCGCCGTCACGGTCCTTCACTGGGGACCCGAGTCCATCCCGGTCTACATCGCCATCGTGGCCGTTTTCCTCAACTTCATCGTCTCCATCCTGGGAACCCTGTTGTTGTCCCGCTGGCCGGCCACGCGGGGTGTGGACCAGACCACCCCTGTTGACTACGATGCGGGTTCCACCCCCTAGGCGGGAATCCCCCTTCGGTTCGGGCAGTTGTCTGGCCATTCAGCGGACTGCGGGCGTCTCGGGTGCAGGCGCCCGAGCCGCCTATCGAGCCGGGTTCGCGGTGGTGATCGGCGGGGGAGTGAAGGGATCTTCGCCAACGAAGAGCAATTCGCGGATGTGCCCCTCAACATCACAGAAGGCGGGCACGCGCCGATTCGTCCTTCATGGCCCAGCCCCCGCATATTCCATGACGACATCCAGCCTGCTAGAAGCGCTTTCTCCGGTCACTCCCGCCATGGAAAAATCAACTCCCTCCGTGAAACATTCACCCAGCGCCGAAGGAGGGACTCCGGGCTAAAATGGGCGGTCCGCCAAAGGCTGAACCCGCATACCCGCCATGAAGCAGGTCTGGATCATCGCCACCGGAGGCCCGGAGAAGCTCAAGCTGCGCGAGGCTCCCGACTTGCAACCGCAGGCCGAGGAATTACGCATCCGGGTCAGGGCCTGTGGCATCAACTTTGCCGACCTCCTGGCCCGCCGGGGTCTCTATCCGGACGCGCCAAAGCTTCCGGCCGTGGTTGGCTACGAAGTCTCTGGCATGGTCGATGCCATCGGCCCACATGTGGATCACGCCTGGATCGGCAAGGAGGTTTTCGCGCTGACACGCTTTGGCGGCTATGCCGACACTGTGGTGGTACCCGCGACCCAGACCTTCGAGAAGCCTGCCGCATTAAGCTTTGAAGAGGCGGCGGCGATTCCAGTCAACTACCTGACGGCTTGGCAGTTACTGGTCGTGATGGGTGCACTGAAGCCCGACGAGACGGTGCTTATCCATAATGCCGGCAGCGGAGTTGGACTGGCGGCGATCGATATCGCCCGCCACATCGGTGCCACGATCTACGGTACGGCGAGCGCCCGCAAGCATGGTTTTCTCAAGCAACGCGGCCTCCATGAGGCGATCGACTACATCGAGCTCGACTGGACGCGCGAGGTGGCAAGGCTCACGCAGGGGCGCGGCGTCGAACTCATTACCGACCCACTGGGCGGATTGGAATGGAAGAGGAGCTATGGCGCCCTGCGCCACACGGGCAGGCTCGGGATATTCGGTGCATCCATGATGACCGAATCAAGGCTTCCGGGTCCGCTGAAACTGCTCAAGGTGGGATTGGGCATGCCGTGGTTCAACCCGGTCGCATTGATGAATCGGAACCGGTCGGTGTTTGGGGTTAATCTCGGGCACCTCTGGCACGAGGTGCCAAAGATCGAGGCCTGGATGAGGACCTTGATCGGCGGTGTGCATGCCGGGTGGGTGCGCCCCCATGTGGATCGGACTTTCCCGCTCGCACAAGCGGGCAACGCACACGCCTATATCGAGTCACGCAAGAATACGGGCAAGGTCGTCCTGGTTCCTTGATTCGTGCACCCCGGGCGATCGCTGCCGCCCAACAACGCAAAGATCCGCTGCAAAAAGCTGGCTTCCTGCTTTATAGAGGTCGGTTTCACCTGGGTCCCGCGACACCGGCCAACACCGCCGCCTCACAGGCGTCACCTCCGGTGGAACTCGCTGTAGGAGGGCATGGGCTGCCCAGCCAGCAGCCGGGGAATTCCCAGCCGCATGTCCCCCCCGGTCATGGATGGCTCCGCAATTCGGGCAGGTCCACTGGCGAACCTCCCCAAGGGTATTTTCCCCGGGTCCTCTCGGGCAAGACTTCCGTCATTTCCCGCGCCGGTAAGGAGGAGGCCAGTCGATTTCGACCCCGAGATGACGCGCCGCCGCAAGCGGCCAATACGGGTCACGCAGCTCGGCCCGGGCGAGGAAAACCACGTCGGCCTGCCCCGTGCCGAGCAGATGTTCCGCCTGAACGGGCTCCGTGATGAGTCCGACTGCCCCCGTGAGCACCCCGGTCTCACGGCGGATCGCCTCGGCAAAGACCGTCTGGTAGCCGGGACCCAGGGGAATCTCGGCCCGCGGGACATTGCCCCCGCTCGAGCAGTCGATCAAATCCACACCCACCCGTTTGAGTTCCCGGGACAGCGTGATGGACGAGGGGAGATCCCATCCGCCCGGCACCCAGTCGGTCACCGAAAGCCGGACCAAAAGCGGGTGGGAAGCGGGCCAGACGGCTCGGACCGAGTCGGCTACCTCAAGCGGAAAACGCATGCGGTTTTCGAGTGATCCGCCGTAGTCGTCCTTCCGGTGATTGCTGAGCGGTGAAAGAAACTCGTGGGCCAGATAGCCATGGGCAAAATGGAGTTCGACCGCCTCGAAGCCGGCCTTCAGAGCACGCCTGGCCGCTTCGGCAAAGGCATGGACGATCTCCTGGATCTCTCCCGGATCCAGTTCGTGGGGGACCGGATAGCCGGTATCGAAGGGCAGCGGGGAAGGCGCGGACACGGTCCATCCCCCCTGGCCGGAGTCGAGAGGCTGTCCCCCGAGCCAGGGAATGCCGGTCGACGCCTTGCGTCCGGCATGGGCCAGCTGGATGGCGGGAACCGCACCCTGTTCACGGATGAAGGCGGCGATCGGGGCCCAGGCGTGAAGTTGGGCATCGTTCCAGAGCCCGGTGTCCCCGGGGGAGATGCGCCCCTCCGGGCAGACCGCCGTGGCTTCCGTCGAGACGAGCCCGGCTCCGCCCACCGCCCTGGATCCCAGATGCACGAGATGCCAGGTTTGCGCCAGACCCTCACGTGCCGAATACTGACACATGGGAGAGACAAAGATCCGGTTACGGAAATGCGCTTCCCGGATCTTTAAGGGAGAGAAGAGATGGGTGGGCATGCAATGTCTCCAAGGCAGCAAACGGGAGGAACAGCAGCGCAAATTGGATTCAGGGGGACGGGAAACCGGGCGGGCGGGCGGGCTGCCTCAGCCGGACGATCCCCCCGGACGGGTCAGGGAAAGTAAAGCTGGTGATTCCAAGAACCCTCGACCACGGTATACCGGTCCCGCTCATGGAGGCGTCCCGGCCGCCCGTGCCAGAATTCGATGAGGTCGGGATGAAAGCGGAAGCCGCCCCAGAAAGGCGGTCGGGGAACGGGCCGATCCGCGAAAAGCTGCTCATAACGCCGGTACTCGGATTCCAGAAAATCCCCGCTGGGCAGGGGCTGCGACTGGTTGGAACTCCAGGCGCCCAGCTGGTGTTCGCGGGGTCGCGTCTCCCAATAGGCATCATCTTCCGGGTCCGCCTGCCGTTCCACCCCGCCTTCCATGAGAACCTGCCGCCACAGGGGCCGCCAGTAAAAACACACCGCAGCCCGCGGATGGGAGGCGAGCTGCTGTGCCTTGCGACTGTTCAGGTTGGTATAAAAACTGATCCCGTGGACATTCCAGGACTTGAGCAGAACCGTACGAACCGAGAGCTGGCCGGTGGGGGTGGCGGTGGCCAGCGACATGGCCGACGCCTCCGGGATCCCGGTTTGCTCCGCCTCGTCCAGAAGCGCCCGGAAGCGGGCGACCACGGCTTCGGGTACGGGTACATACAATCCGGGTTCTGGCTGCACCTGAGACCTCCGCCCCTCCGCCGGGAATCCGGCGGTGAGGGAATCTTCTGGTTACAATAGGTAGAACTATTGTAACGAATCGGACTTCCGGTTTTTTCCATGTCTGGAGCCTTGAACCGCCCCGCAAGCAAGGATCCGCTTCCCGGTCCCGGCAGGTCCGGAGTCTCCAAAGCCCACGAGCGGACAGCCATTCTCAGCCGGGGAAGGAATCGCCACCCACAAGCGGGATCATCCGGCAGGCCCCCTGCCCCCATCCTTTCGGGCACCTCGTGACCCAACACCGCCTGAAACGGGATGCGGGTCGGATCGGGTTGCTCTATTCGAGTGTCTCCGGGATCATCGGATCCGGCTGGCTTTTGGGACCCTTTCTGGCCATGCAGCTGGCCGGTCCCTGGAGCATCGGGTCGTGGCTGATCGGCGCCATCGCCGTCCTGCTCCTCGCGTTCGTCTTCGCCGAACTGGCCATTCTCGTCCCCAAAAGCGGCGTTCTGGTTCACCTGAGCCACCTGAGTCACGGCGAACTGGTCGGACGCATCTGGAGCTGGATCCTGTTTCTGGCCTACGTGACGGTACCCCCGGTCGAGGTGCTCGCGGTCCTGTACTATGCCAACAACTACTTTCCCGGCCTCGTCCACGGCCCCCAGCATCTTCTGACCGAATGGGGCTACGGAATCTCGATCGTCCTGCTCGCGCTCATCGTAGCCATGAATTTCCTCGCCATCCGGTGGGTTCTGTTCATCAACAGCACCGCCACCTGGTGGAAAATCCTGATCGCGATCGTGACGATCGCGGTCCTCTTGTCCTTCTCCTTTCATCCCGGCAATCTCACCCTCGCGCTCCAGAGCACTCCGCGTGACGGGCTTTTCACCTCGGTGGCCACGGCCGGGATCATTTTCAGCTTTCTGGGGTTCCGTCAGGCGATCGACCTGGCCGGGGAGACCCAGGATCCCCGCCGCAACATTCCGTTCGCGGTCGTCGGTTCCGTCATCATTTCCACCCTCATTTACGTCGGATTGCAATACGCGATCCTGGGCTCGATCAACCCGGCCCTGATCCTGAAGGACGGATGGGCCGGACTCCGGTTCAAGGGATCCGCCGGGCCACTGGCCACCATGGTGGTCGCGGCGGGTGCGGTCTGGTGGAGTTATTTCATTTATCTCAATGCCGTGGTCTCTCCCACCGGCACGGCCTTCATTTACACCACGACCACCTCCCGCATCCTCATGGCCACCGGTGAGGTGGGATCGGGCCCAAGCCGGCTCACCCTGATCAGCGCACGGGGGGTCCCGTGGGCGGCCCTCATTGCGACGTTCGTGATTGGTGCGATCTTCCTGTTCCCCTTCCCGTCCTGGCAGAAGCTGGTCGCCGTGATTTCCTCCTCAACCGTCCTGTCTTACGGCATCGGGCCCGTGGTCCTGCTCCAGTTACGCAAACGCCTGCCGGACCTGGAACGCCGTTTCCGTCTGCGCTGGGCCTGGGTCATCGCCCCCATCGCCTTCATCGTCGCCAACTGGATCATTGTCTGGACCGGATTCAAAACGGACAGCTACGTCTTCGGAATCCTGCTCGGCCTGTTCACGATCTACATGGCTTACTACGCGTTCCAGAAATATGGGCGTCGCCGGCCCGTCCCTCCCCTGAACGCTTTTCATGCCCTGTGGCTGGTTCCCTATTTCGGCGGACTCTGGGGGCTCACCTGGCTCGGGCCGGCCCGCCTGGGGGGAATCCACCTCCTCAGTTTCCTGAACTGCAACCTCCTCGTCGCGGCGTGGAGCCTCGTCATTCTCGCCTTGGCCCTGTGGAACAGTCTGGACCGGGATCATACCCAGGCCGTGTTCACGGCCATCACCCACGACCTGCACAGGCGTCCGGAAACGGCTTACGAGGTCGGCCCGTAGGCGGGCCCGTAGGCGGCTCGCCCGCCCCGGGCCTGTGCTAGCCTTGGGTGGAGACGAAAACAGGACTTCCGGATGACGCTTCTGGGCTTGATCGGGCTCGCCGTCGGGGCGGCCGTCACGCTTTCGGTGATCGGCCAGACCGACCGCAAGGCCGCCTTGGCCGCGTACGGTCGCCAGTATTGCGAAGAGATGGGCTGGCAGTTCCTGGACGAAACCGTGAGCCTGAAATCACTTCGCCTGAGCCGCACGGCCCGCGGTTGGGCCCTCGTGCGGCGGTACGAATTCGATTTTTCCCCGGACGGGCTCCACCGGCAGCGGGGAGAACTCCTGGTTCATCCGGGCTGGGGCAAACCCCTCATCCGGACGGTGGAGGAGATGCCCGATATCCGAGCAGCCCCTCCCCCGTCCTGATACCTGCCGTGCGGTGTTCCTTCGGGTTTTGATTTACTTCGAAAAAGTGGCTCCCTGACACAGGCGGTTCTTGAGGCGACTGAGTTCGCGCATCCGCCAGTGACGGGACTTCGACCGGTCCTTTGCCGGCAAGACCGGCACGCACCCCTTGGGTGGCCTGCGCATATAGACGATGTCCACACGGCGGTTCACGGCCCAGGCTGCCGGGTTGTTGCCCTGCGCCACGGGGCGTTGCTTGCCGTAGCTCACAATTTCGACCTGGGCCGGGTTGGTCCCCAGGGATTCGAGCAGTTCAGCCACGGCATGGGCCCGTTTCTGGCCCAGTGCCAGGTTGTAGCCGACCGTCCCGCGTTCATCGCAGTTGCCTTCCAGCCGGACAACCGCCCGGGCATGCGCAAACAGGTACTGGGCCTGTGCCTTGAGCATCTTTTCGTAACGATTGTGGACACGGGACCGGTTGAAGTTGAAATACACCGACCGGTACGCCAGGCCGGGATGGCTTTTCATCCAGGCCCGAAAGGCGGCCTGGCGTCGCTGCCGCGCCGCCAGCGCCTGAGCCGCCCGCAGGCTGGTCGATGAACTGGGCAGTGCCTGGGTCACGTGGGGGGCCGGTTTCGCCTTGGGCGGAGCCGGATGTTCGGTGGCACAGGAGGCCAAGGCCACACACAGGACACCGGTCATGGCAAGAAGCGATCTTTTCACGGGGGCGATCCTCTGGGTCATGGACAGAAGTGGAGATCTGCGATAACGAAAACCTGTGCCGTTATTTTGGACCGGTGGGGCTGTCCGTGTCCATTACCCGAGAAATCCCATGATCCGACCCCCCGCATCCCGCTCCCGCCTCCCGGCCTTGGCCTCCCCTGAGATCGTGGTGAACGCCTTTTCCTGATTAAAATAAGGTGATCTTCCGGGAGACCCCCCCTATGTCCAGTCCTGTCCGTTACTGGAAAGCCGTGGCGTTCGCCATGGCATGCGCATGGATCAGCCTCAACCTGCCCGCCTTCGGGGCCATCCGGGCCCTGATCCGGTTTCCCACCATCCACAACCAGAGCATCGTCTTCGAGGCGGCAGGCAACCTGTGGGAGGTCAAACTCGCGGGCGGGACCGCCATTCGTCTCACGGCGGATACCGGCTATGACAGCCATCCCTTGTTTTCACCCAACGGACGCTGGATTGCCTTCACCGGCTGGTACGAAGGCAGTGCGGATGTTTACCTGATTCCGGCACACGGAGGCTATGCTCGCCGTCTGACCTACCGCCCCGGTCTGGTCGTGGGATGGACGCCCACGAGCCACCGGGTCATCTTTCTCTCGCGTCGTGACAGCACCAGCCCCGAATACCTCAAAGCCTTCACGGTACCGGTGACAGGCGGCCTGGCCCGTCCCCTCCCGCTGCCATGGAGTGGACCTTTGGCCCTGAGCCCCCACGGCCACAGGGTCGCTTATAACAAGCTCTATCGCAACCAGAGCTTTCACCGGAAACACTACCGGGGCGGCTGGGCCCAGAAAATCTGGATTTACCACTTCCGGAGCGGTCGGATCCGTGCCATCACCCGCTGGCCGGGCACATCGACTTTTCCCCTATGGGGACACCGCCATCTCTACTACGCCTCCGATCGCGGCCCCACGGGCGTGCTCAACCTCTGGTCCGACAATCTGGCCACGGGGCACAAGCGACAGTTGACCTTCTTCCACCGCTATGACATCGACTGGCCGAGCCTCGGCAATACCGGCATCGTCTTCCAGGACGGAGGCCATCTCTACTGCTATGAGCTGCCCACCCACCGGCTCGTCCGGGTGCACGTCCGTCTCCCTCTGGACGGCGTCCGTCGCCACCCGGTGTGGATCAAGGCCTGGAAGTCGATCCAGAGCTACAGTCTGTCCAGCCGCGGCCGGATCGCCTTTTTCGGCGCCCGCGGCCATCTGTTCCGGGTCCCGTTGCACCACGGCACCACGGAAAACCTGATTCCCACCTCCCGGGCCGATCTCACCATGCCGGTCGCGTCCCCGAGCGGGAAATGGGTGGCCTACGTCACCGACCAGACCGGTCACAGCGAAATCGCGATCCGGTCGCTCACCTATCCGCACCGGGTCCGGATCCTCACCCATTTCAGGACCGCCCACCTCTACGGACCGCTCTGGTCGCCGAACAGCCGCTGGATCGCCTTTGCCGACAGCGCGAGGCGGCTCTGGCGGGTCAATGTGGACACCCGAAAGCTCGTGCGGATCACCCAGGACCGCTATAGCTGGATCCACGACTATTCCTGGTCGCCCGACTCACAATGGCTGGCCTACAGCCGGGCCGGACGGAATGGTCTGGGCGTCATCTGGCTCAATCACCTGACAAACAATCATGTGCATCCAGTCACACGAGGATACGCCTCAGACAGCGATCCGGTTTTCGATCCCGCCGGACGCTACCTCTACTTTGTTTCGGCACGCCATACCAATCCCGCGCTCAGCGCCACGGGCATGAATTTTGCCGTGGTCGATGCGGACGGCCTGTATGCCATGACGCTCAACCCCGCCATCCCCTCCCCGCTCGCGATCCGGGGAAGCCACCCACCGCATCCTCCCGTCCCGCACCCTGTGGTCCCCCGACCCGGCGCCAAGAAAAAGCCAAAAGCCAAGCGGCTCACGATCGATTGGCACAAGGCCATCGACCGTGTGGTCCAACTGCCCGTTCCACCCGCCGATATCTCCGAACTGGCGGCCACCCGGACGGCGCTTTACTACGAAGTGCAGCCGCTCCCCACCGTCAATGGCCCGCTTCCGGTCACTCCTCCCGCCATCGACCGCTTTTCGCTGCGCCGGCGCTCGGGCCGGGAGTGGCTCAAGGGGCCCTCGTCGTTCGTCCTGAGCCACAACGGCCAATTCCTGCTCTATGCGGCAGGACCCCACTTTTTTGAAGTCCCGGCCGTACCCGCTCCGCTCCACCCCCGGCCGGTTCCCCTCCACCAGCTCTGGATCCGGATCCGGCCCGCCACGGAATGGCACGAGATCTACTGGTCCGCCTGGCGCAAGGTCCGTGCCTACTTCGTCAATCCCAGTTTCAACGGTCACAACTGGAAACGCATCGGTGAACGCTATGCCCGGCTGCTCCCCCTCGTGGCCACACGACAGGACCTGAACTACCTCATCGGCAACATGATCGGTTCCCTGGATGAATCTCACATGTTCGTTTTCGGAGGCGATACCGGACTTCAGGTGCCAGCAGTCCCCACCGGGCTTTTGGGTGCCCACCTCGCGCTCGATCGACACAATGACCGCTACCGGATCGTCCGCATCTTTCACGGCAACAACACCCTCAAAAACTACACCGCCCCGCTGGCCCAGCCCGGGCTTCGGGTTCACCGGGGAGATTTCCTCCTCGCCATCAACGGGACTCCGCTGCGCGGGCCGACCAATCCCTACGCGCTCCTCGAACATACGGTCGGGCATACCCTCCGACTTCGTCTGAGCAAAACAGGCGCCTCCCGCGACAGCTGGGTCATCCGGGTCCGGCCCATCGCCAACCAGACGAAGCTCCATCTCCTGGCCTGGATCCGCCACAACCGTCACCTGGTCCGGCGGCTTTCCCACGGGCGGATCGGCTATCTCTACCTCGCCAACATGGGGGGGATGGGACTCAATGAGTTCATCCGCCAGTTCTATCATCAGCTGCACAAAAAGGCCCTCATCATCGACGAACGCTGGAATACCGGCGGGTTCATCGATGACATGCTGTTCGACCGGCTGACCCGCCGTCTCGTGGCTTATTTCATCGACCGGGAGCGCGGGGTGTTCCGGGTTCCCGCGAACGTCTTCCCCGGTTACCTCGCGGCTCTGGTCAACCATGGATCCGCATCGGACGGTGACATTTTTGCCTACGAATTCGAGAAATACCATCTGGGGCCCGTCATCGGCAGCCGGACCTGGGGAGGCGTGCGGGGCTATTTCCGGCCCCTGCCCCTGGAGGATGGCGGCACCCTCGTGGTTTCCGAGATCGCCCTCTACAACCGCCACGGCCAATGGACGGTGGAAAACTATGGGGTCAGGCCCAATATCGTGGTCCACGACGAACCGGGCCAACTCCGTCGGGGCCAGGATGCACAGCTCCTGACCGCGGTTTCCTACCTGATGCGGAAACTCAAGACCCATCCCGTGCCTCGGGCCCCCAAACCACCCTGGCTACCCGCCTACCCCCCCCTCCCCCATGCCCATCCGTCTCACACGCACCGAACCCGCTGACGACCGGCGGGAGTGGGCAGCCGCCCGGGGATCCCGTGCCTCCCGATACCGGGAGGCACGGCGGGATTCCGGGCCCTCGAGGCTCGCCCATCCCCCCATCGTGAACGCGGGCTCCTCCGGGCCGTGAAACCCGGAGCTGTCAAAGCCGCCGGCCCGCCGCCGGGCCGGGCCGGCGAACGGGTGGCGGGTGCAAAATCCCGCTGGCTGGGAATGGCCGGTTCCTTCCTGGCCGTCCGGATCCTCGAGGCTCTGGGGCAGGATGAGAGGCCCTGGCTCGTCGTCTCCCCCTCCAACGAAGCCACCGCGCATCTGACCCGTGAACTCGACTACCTGAGCCAGGGCCGTCTCCAAGGCCGGCTCCGCACTTTTCCCGACCGGGAAATCCTTCCTTACGATCTCTTTTCGCCGGCACCGGAAATCATTGCGGAGCGACTCATGACCCTCTCCGAACTCCGCCTGGGACGCATCCGGCTTCTCCTGGCATCCGCCAGCGCGCTCGGTGAACGACTACCCCCACCGACCTTTCTCGACCAGACCAGCCTGCTTCTCACCGTCGGGGAAACACTGGATCTGGAAAGCCTGAGAACGCGCCTGGAGCAGGCGGGATACCGTGCGACGGGCATTGTCCGCGGGCCGGGGGAAATGGCCATCCGGGGTTCGATTCTGGACCTGTTCGCACCGACCGCCTCCGTCCCCTACCGGATCGAGCTCAATGACCTCGTGATTGATTCCCTGCGCAGTTTCGATCCGGAAAGTCAACTCACCCTCGAACGCCTGGACCGCATTGTTCTCCTGCCTGCACGCGAGGTGCTTCTCAACGAGGATTCCATCCGGCACTTCCGCCTGAAGTTCCGCGAACATTTCGAAGGCTCCCCTCAAACCTATGGGGTCTACCGCGCGGTGAGCGAGGGTGGCCCGGTTGAAGGACTCGAGGCCTACCTGCCCCTTTTCTTCGAGAACCCCTTTCACCTTTTGGATTACTGCCACCCGACGACGCGCATCCTGTGGGCACCCGGCTCCCGCCTGGCCCTCGAGGAAGCCCAAACCCGTACGTTAACCCTCCATGACCAGCGGAAAAACGCACTCGACCTGCCCCCCCTGCCTCCCGGCGAGGCCTACGCCGGCGCATTGGAGCTGGCCGGACGGTTATTGCCCTTCGAGGAGATCGGATGCTCGATCGATACAGACGGGGAGCCCATCGGACGGGGGATGGCCGAACCCATTCCACCGTCGTTGCGGATTCCGAGGACCGAGCAGGACCGCCTCGCGCAACATCTCTGGTCTTATCTGGACCTCACGCGTCTTCGGGGCCTCGTCGTGGCAGCCTCGCCGGGCCGTCGGGAGACCCTGACCCGGCTGTTCGCGAAGGGACCCCCGCCGCCCCCGGCCCTCGCCCGCGACTGGGACTCGTTCCTCTCGGGCCCGGCACCCTGGGCCCTCCTCCAGGCCCCGATCGAGGAAGGTTTTCTCTGGCCGGAGGCCGGCGTCGCCGTTTTCACCGAAAACGAGATCTGGACGAGCCCCCCCGTCCGGAGTCCTGAATCCAGAACCGCCCAGCAATGGCTCGCGCGGATCGAGGACTTCAAGACCCTCTCTCCCGGAGCACCCGTCATCCACGAAATGCAAGGCATCGGACGTTACCGGGGACTCGTGCATCTCGAAGTCGACGGCGTTGCCGGAGAGTTTCTGCATCTCGAGTACTGGGGGGGCGACCGCCTCTATGTCCCCATTGCCTCGCTTCACTTGGTCAGCCCCTACCTCGGAGGGGACCCCGATCAGGCCCCCTGGCATCGGCTGGGAAGCGGTCAATGGGAAAAAGCCAAGCGGGACGCCCGGAAGCGGGCGCACGACGTGGCCGTGGAACTGCTCGAAACCCATGCCCAGCGTCAGCTGGCACAGGCTCCCGTTCTCGAGTGGGATCCCGTCTCCTACGAACGCTTCGCCCTGGAGTTTCCCTTCGAGGAGACCCCGGACCAGGCCCAGGCCATCCGGGAGGTCATGGACGATCTCAAGTCCCCAACCCCGATGAACCGGGTGGTCTGCGGCGATGTCGGATTCGGCAAGACCGAAGTCGCCCTCAGGGCCGCCTGGGTGGCGGTCGAAGCCGGCTACCAGGTCGTGGTCCTCGTTCCCACGACGCTCCTCGCCCAGCAGCACCTGGACTCGTTCAGCGACCGTTTCGCGAACTGGTCGATCACAGTCGAGATGCTGTCCCGGTTCCGGGGCGCACGAGAGCAGGCGCAGATCCGGGAGAAACTCGCCGCGGGCGAGATCGACATCCTGATCGGCACCCACAAGCTCCTCACGGCCCGGCTCGATTTCAAGCGCCTCGGGCTCATCCTCATTGACGAAGAACACCGCTTCGGCGTCCGCCAGAAGGAGCTTCTGGCCCGTTTCAAGCAGGACGTCCACACACTCACCCTCACGGCCACACCGATCCCCCGGACCCTCAACATGGCCTTGGGCGGACTTCGGTCCTTGAGCATCATTTCCACACCGCCCAAGGATCGCCTGCCCGTCCAGACCTTCCTCACCGAATGGAAGCCGGCCATCCTCCAGGAAGCCCTGGGTCGCGAGCTGCAGCGCGGTGGACAGGTCTATGTCGTGACTCCAAGAATCCGGGGTATCGAAGACCTGGCTCGGGAAATCGCCCGCTGGGCCCCGGCTGGAATGGTCCGGCAGGCCCACGGACAGATGCCGGAACGCGCACTCGAGCAGACCATGTCGGATTTCTACCATCACCGTTTCAGCGTTCTCGTTTCGACCAAGATCATCGAAAGCGGAATCGACATTCCCACGGCCAATACCATGCTCATCCACGAAGCCGACCGTTTCGGTCTGGCTGAGCTGCACCAGCTCCGGGGCCGGGTCGGCCGCTCCGCCCACCGGGCTTACGCCTACCTCTGCGTCCACTCGCTCGAAGCGCTGGCCGACGACGCGGAAAAACGCCTGGAAACGCTCACCCGCTTCGATGCCCTGGGATCGGGACTCCTGCTCGCCATGCAGGACCTCGAGATCCGCGGTGCCGGCGAGTTATTGGGCCAGGCCCAGAGCGGAGAGATCGAAGCGGTGGGATTCAGCCTGTATACCGAATATGTCCGGGAAGCCGTCCAGTCGCTGAAATCCGGCACAGCCCAACCGGCCATCATGGTCGATTTCCGGAGGACGGAAATCGACCTCCACGAGCCGGCCTTGATCCCGGAAAACTACGTGTCGGACATCCACCAGCGCCTGGTCCTTTACAAACGGCTGGCCTCAATCGACGGCCCCTCCGACCTGGAGCGCCTGAGCAGTGAGCTCTCGGACCGGTTCGGACCCGTTCCAGAACCCCTGGCCACGCTCTTTCTCCTCTCCGGTTTCCGCCTGCGGGCAACTGCCCTCGGAATCGAACGCATCGAAACCACGGGCACGGGCGGTCGGATCGTTTTCAGCCCGAACCCGCACATTGACCCGGCCCACCTCGTGAGCCTGATGGACCGCCAGAAACCCGCCTACCGCATGGAAGGCGCCCTTCGGCTGGTCTACCGGAAACCCCTGCCGGGCCTTCTGGAACGAACCCAATGGATTGACGAAATCCTTACAATACTCGGAGGCTCGCCCGCAACCCCATGAGGCCTCCACCTTGACCGCAAAGCACTCCGTCCTGCCCACGCTCTTCGCCCTCCTGGCCGGGGTGACCGCGGGCGCCGCCCGGGCCCAGCCACCCTCCGTCCCTGCGCCGGATCAATGGGTCCAGGTCATTGTGTTTCGCACCCTGGATCCCGATGCCGGTGCCCATGAACGGTGGTCCCATCGTCTGCCCAAGGCACTCATCCAGGAAGGCCTCCATCTATCCAAGAGAGGCGTGAGCGCCTTCCGGCCGGCCTCTCTCGGACCCCGCATGCAACGCGTCTGGGCCACTCTCCGGGCCGCTGCCCTTTACGCCCCCATGCTCAAGGTGGCCTGGATCCAGCCTCCCCTCAATTTCGATTCGGCGATTCCCGTCGCCCTCAACCCCGGGCGGGAGGAAAAACCCCCCGTTTCCGGAGGGACCATCCACACCCACCGGAAGGGCACTTCGGTACCGGCCCGGGGCAGGCTGTCCACGCCCCCCCGGAAGCCCACGGTTTACGGTACCGTCAAAATCACCGTCCAACGCCACGTCTACATTGCGATCCATACCGCTCTTGTCGAAAGAAAACCAGCCCCCACCCCAAAGAAGCGGCCAGGTGCGGGCCAACAACCGACCCGGCACCCGTCTTCACGATGGATCCTCAATGTCTACCCCATCCACCAAGCCAACCAGGTCCGTCCCGGGCGGATCAACTATTTCGACAACCCGGCCTACGGGGTTCTGGTTTATGTCAAGGCCGTTCCGGTAACGGCCTTGCCAAGGCCGCCTCCAGGGTGAGCCGCATCCGCGAAATCGCCTGCCTCAGGGATTCTTCAAGTTCGTCGTGGATGGGTCGGCTTCCCTTGCCGGCCGCCCAGTTACTGACCAGGGCACAACAGGCGTAGGCGAGACCCAGCTCACGCGCCAGGGCAGCTTCGGGCATGGACGTCATGCCGACGATATCGCAGCCGTCCTGCTCCATCTTGCTGATTTCCTTTCGGGTCTCCAGGCGTGGCCCCTGGGTCACCCCGTAGGTGGCCTGCTCGATCCGGGGCACACCCGCCTGGCGGGCCCCGTCACACAGCCATTTGCGCATCCCGGGATCATAGGGGTCGGTGAAATCGATGTGCTTGACCGGATCCTCCTCCCCATCAAAAAAGGTCTGGGCACGCCCATAGGTATAGTCGATCAACTGGTCCGGGATCACCACCGATCCGGGCTCCATGCGAGGCGAGATTCCACCGACGGCCGCGAGCGCAACCACGGAGCGGGCCCCCACCGAATCGATCGCCCAGAGATTGGCCCGGTAGTTGATCTGGTGGGGAGCCAGTGCATGGCCGTCCCCGTGGCGTGCCAGGAACACGATCTCGGCACCGAAAAGACGGCCCCAGCGAAGCGGGGCGGAGGGCGATCCCCACGGAGTCGAGATTTCGTCCCGTCGTTCCTCTACAAAATCCTCCAGTGCACCCGCGCCCGTGCCTCCGATAACCGCAAGAATGGTTTTTCCCGGCATGATGACCCCAGTCAATGAAGAACCTTTAGTTTAATCGAGATGAGAGAACAATCCCGGTATCCGTCCTGTCCGGAACTTCATTTTGATCGGTCAGCGCGTATTGCTCCATTGACTGACTGAGACGGGTTGTCATTGTTTGGATCATCAAAAGGCAGGGTCACCGCGTCAAAAATCCCTGACGGGACCTCACCAGGCGATGCAAAAGGCGTACCGCGATCTCCGGGTGTGGCGTGGTGCAACGGGGACACCCGCGACTATGACCGGGGATGTTGAGCCAGTAACCGGAGACAATGTCCCGGGTCTCCACCACGTCCCGATATAACGTGAGGGCACTCGTCCTCTGCCCCGAAGGACCCGTGCTCAGTCCTGCCAGAATCCTCACCTGCGGATGAATCGATCGCACCTGCCGGGCAATCGCACGGACCACCGCCAGGTAACGGCGTGGCTCATTCTCGATCCCTTGCGCCTGGATCTCGTAGACCTCGGCATAGGGCGCAATCCGAGCGGCCAGACGCAATTCAAGAAAGCGGCGGTAGAGAGGACCCCGCGACGCGGGGTCCACAGCCCGCACCAGATCCATGGCCGGGGTTGCGATCAGCATTTTGTGATGGGCGGCAGCGATCCGGGCCGCCTTGGCATAAGTGGCCACGGGATGTTCTTTTTCCGCCGGTGGTGTCATGGGCCAGTTCTCGATGTCCAGGACGACAGCAGGGACTGGCGACTCCACCGCGTGGTGGAAACCGTACAGACGAGAAGCCCCCCCCACCCGCATCGCACGCGGTGGCACATCCGGGGTGTGGCCCATCACCCAGGTCTCCGGCCGGTTCAGCACACCCCGCAGCAAAGCCCGTCCCCCGTGAGCCTCAGCCAGACGGGAAACGCCACTTCCTGCGAAAAGCCAAATGAGGGGAGAGGGTCCGGGAGTTGATCCTGCTCGGGCAGAATGCCACATGAGCATCATCAAGCAACACAACACGAACCGGCGACGTGGAAGCATGTTGATCTCCCTTTTGATCACACACATTGATATGTGTAAACCTTATTATCCGTCAGGATGGTTCTCGCACCCGAATATGGCGCGTCGGGTTCCCTGACCCATTAAGAGCGACATCTTCATCGGGCTGACACCTGCCCGACCAACGATCATAGCGCGCCGCTACAGTCGCGCGTCTGCAGGAGCCACAAAGCGCGGCAGGGTGGAGGGTGATCAGGGACCGACCGCAGACTGTAGGATCGATCAGTGGCGCCTGCTGCGACAGGACGTCGACCCCCTCGCCAGAGCGGTATTCCTGCTGCCGTCGCCGATCTCTAATACCACCAGTCCCGGCGCTCGGCATCTTCGTCGTGGGAGCGCGCTTCGTTTTCGTAGCTGTCCGCCAGGGTGTCGAGGGCCTTTGAAGTATGTGGATGTTCGTAGGCGATGGCCTCCGCCCAGTTGCGGTACTTCGCAGCCTCCTGGCGTTCGAGATTCCCCCCGTCGCACGGCATCCGCGCGGTGACGCCACCCCGTTCTCTTTTCCCGATGCAAAAGCCTTCGATCATCGGCTTACTGCGAAACAGGTCGAGCACGTCGCGCACTGCTTCGGCCGGCCAGTTGCCGTCCGCCCCGACCGGTGAGGCCGACAGCATGTGCCCAATCCGGCTGTCGGCGATCTCTTCCCGCCCCGCCGTTTTGGCGCGTGACCGAGCCGCCTTGATCCAAGCCTCCAGAACCTGGCCGTCAAGGGTGCCGTCGTCACGAGTGCCAGGAAGGCGGTTCCAGAGTTCCAGCAGCCGATACGCCTGTTTGGCGACAGTACGGGTGTGCTCGGGGTTCTCGGGGTTCTCGGGTTCGACATCGACGACGCCTTCTTCGCTCGCCTTGAATACCGCGCTGAGCACCTGGATGAATAGCGCGGGCCGCTCCGAAAGGGCCTCCAGCAGCACCTTGGCCGGTCGGTGTGAATGCTCCAGAACTCGCAGATAGATCCACTCGAGCTCGGCCAGAATGTCCCTGCTTACGTTACTGCGCTCATCCAGGATCTGAAGTGTCTTGGTAACGTAGTGCTGAAACATGGTTGCGTCGTTCATGGTACCGTCACTCTTGGACGGCTGGCGCACGGCCTCCCGCAGCACATCGACGAGCAGGTCTGACGGTAGCTGGGCCTTACTGTCCTGTCCTGTCAGCTGTAGGGCATGGCGCGCGCGGCCTACAGAGATCAGCTTGCGGATGGCGAAGGCGATGTCCTCGCTGTCCTCGCTTTCCCAAAACATAGACACATGGCGCCAGTAGGTATCTTCAATTACTGTACCGAGTTGGGTAGCCTGGTCCCAAGTCCAGCGTTGAACGGGGAGCGCACGCAGGATAGTCACAAGCGCGGTGTCACCCCACGCCTCTTTCTTGGCCTTGGCAATCAAGGTCGCCGCCCAGGGCTCCTTTCGATCGCGGAAGACGGAGATGATCAGGCCATGGGCGACGTCCCGTTCATGATCGTTGTTGCTCCGCAGCGCCGCCTCGAGGAGCGAATCGAGGCCGGACTCCGAAAGTCCGCTGTTGTAGAGCGCCTTGCCGATGTGCCCGGCCGCGTCGACGAGACGCGCGAGCGCCAGGATGGATGTCGCGCCGCCTTCGGAGAACAACATTCGTGCCGCCTCCTGTCTGGCAGCGTCGATGTCGTGCACCTGCGCCTCCCAGCCCGCTGTCGAAGGTTCGGGTAGTACTGCGGATTGCTCGAAGAGCCAGGCCGTGCGCTCAAGCAGATCCGAGGGCGCGAAGCGCTCGTAGATCGCTTCCAGCCGATCCAGCAACTCGGTCGGTATGGACCATTTGGCGCCCGGGAACCGTCGGTGGTGGTGATGGTGGTGCAGCACGCGCCGCAGACTCGTCCAGAGCCGGTCGCGATCGGCCTTGTCCGTAATCTT
This sequence comes from Pseudomonadota bacterium, assembly GCA_027320085.1. Taxonomy (GTDB): domain Bacteria; phylum Pseudomonadota; class Gammaproteobacteria; order JAKAQQ01; family JAKAQQ01; genus JAJZIH01. Next base: position 121,412 of record DAHVLZ010000019.1, on the reverse strand, counting down.
CGGCGCAGCCGCCTCGAGCGCTGCGATTCCAGCCTGGGAATCCGGAGCCAGAGCGGCCAGGTGATCGAGCAGCTGCAACCAGCGTTCTGCGTTCACACCCACGTCGGCGACGAGCCGTTCGGTGATGGCGGTGGCCCCGTGCCCAACGAGACCCCAGGTGACGTCTTCGACGTTGCCGATCGGGAAGTCACGCCACAGCGGCATGGGGGTCGGGCTCGCGGTATCGGGCCCTTTCGGCAGGAGACGGAGCATCAGCTTCCACGCAGCATCGGGTTCATGCTTACGAATCAGGTCGAGAGCCTGAAGTCGGTGGTCAAGCGTTGCATAGGTCTGGGGGTACCAAAGCAGGTGAATTGTGCGGAGACTGTTCGCCGGCCGATTCCCGTTCCGCCCAGGCGGGCGATCGATGGCGTCGAGCCGTGCGAGGACATGGGTCACCCGAGGCATCAGTTCCGGCGACCAGGCCAGGGACTCCAGCGCCCAAAGCAGGTCTGAGAGGTGTTCGGTCTCGAACACGCCCCCCTCGTCGGCGCCAAACAGGGCGTGGATGGGCGGATCGTCCTCATCGAGGCTGTCTTCGATGGCACCCAGGAAGGCCCCGGGCGAGGCCTCGGCGAGCAGTCGAAAATCCCGGGAGAGCGACCACCACCGTTGTGCGTCGGCCTTGCGGAGCAGCTTGTCGACGATGGCGTCGGCGCGCCGCGCGGCGTCGGGCACGGTACGGACCCTGTCGCCCCACAGCGAGAGCAGGATCAGCACCTGCCCGATTCCGTGACGCAGCAGCCCCGAATACGCCGGCCGGATGTCGCGCACCGCTGCCATCCAGCGCTCCTTGGGGTCCATCTCGTAACGCGGGTCCGCCGAGCCGAGCACGGTGTGCGCCGCGGCCTCGAAACGCGTTAGGTCGGCGCTCGTCAGGTACGGCGCGAGCAGGAACCACGCGTCCGCTGGCGACGCGATGCGCCATGTCGAGCCGATCTTCTGCAGCGGGGCGTCGAAATCGCCGACGTACGGCGCCAGGACGGTGATGACGGTTTCATACGGCTGGTCGGCAATCGCGGCGAGTAGAGCCCGATCAACCTCCATGTTCTCGTCCCAACCACCTGCCAGCAGTGCCGCCAGCAAGGCGTGGGGGGGGGGGTCTTGCGCCCAGCGAGGAAGGCGCCCCGGCGCGCCGGGGATGAGGCGGCGGAGGACCGTAAGATTGCGGGCACTGTCGCGCGCGAGCGCCTCAGCCCGAGGCTTGGCGATTCCGGCCGCGATCAGCGCCCTGGCGATCCCTTCGCGTGATGCCCGTGCGAGGGTGCGGACTTCGCCGCGCGCGACCGGCCGCTCGTCATAGGCCTGCAGCACATAGTGACCCCGTTCCACGAGCGTCCGTGCCAGACCGGGCTCGGGTTCGGTCAGAAGGAGAATCAGGGGCGCTGGCGCGTTAGCCAGCGCCCGGGCGCCCGCAGTCGTGGTCGCCACGAGGCAATGGGCCCGATAGGCGGCCGCCATGTCGTCCGGCAGCATGCTGAGGGTGGCGTGGAAAAACGCGATCACCTCATCCGTCGTGGTCGCTCGGAGGGAGAAGACGGACGGCTCGCCGCGTAGCCACTGCAGCACTGCCGTTGCGTCCTGGTCCCGATCGCTGAGGACCAGTTCGGGCGTGAGGGGCCACTGGGTTGCACACGACCACTCTTCCCAGATATTGTCGAGTTCGCGAATCCCAGCGGGCCGCTTACCAAGGCGAGTGGCCAGCCAAAGTCCGACTGCGGGTGTCTGCTCGATCCAGTGGACGAGGTCGTCAGCGTCGTAGGCACGGACCTCTCGCCAGACACCTTCATCGCGGCGGGCCTTTGCCCACTCGTCTTTCTTGGGCCAATGGCGGGGGGTGACGAAGACAAAGGCGGCGTGGGCGGGGACGAGCGGCGCAGGCGCCGCCGTGCGCTTGCGGTAATCCTCTATCGCCTTCTGCGCTATGTTGCTGCGCTGGCTGCTGATCTCCCAGCCGGTTTCACCCTGCGGCACGTAGGTGCTTCCGGTCTCGGTCGAGGTGTGGCCGTCCCAGCCCGGGTGCCGCACACCCCCGTCGGCGGGAAAGCGGAGCTGGACGGCCGGACCGTGGGTGGCGCGAATAAGATGAGCGATGAGGGTCGGCAGGCTTACGGCGCCATCGTTGCGGTTCGCCCAGTCTGAAAGATTTTCCGCATCCACCCATCGAATCGGCGTGCCAGGACGCTCGCTCGGCACGATGCTCGGAATGGCCGGTCCAATCACTGCCCCCGTGGGCAGGAAGCGGATGCCGGCGCCCTCGAGGGCGCTGCGAATGGCTTGGGCGTTGTTGGCAACTGGGGTTCTCTTACCCCTTTCAAAGTCAGCGACTGTCGAAGTCGCCACGCCCGCCGCCTTGGCGAGATCCTGCTGGGACCAGGCCAGGAGTGCCCGTGCGGCTCGGACATGTTTGGGCGTAAGATCGTCGATTGAGGTAGCTTGATCCATGATCATAAAAATTATATGATCTCACCTGTAATTTATCAACTGTTACTTTATGTTGATTGATGTATATTATTGACTACAATAGATAACACAATGGCTGAACGTCATATAACTTATCGCGAACGCGCGCTCCGCCTCATCCATGACAGGGGAATTGCGCGCGCACGCGATTTCAAAGCGGCGGGCATCCCTCTGGTCTACCTGAAGCGCCTGACCGACGCCGGCGACCTTGTCCAGCTTGGCCGCGGCCTCTACCAAGACCCGGAACGCGTGGGCGAGGACGTTGCTCATGACCTGGCTGAAGCCGCCCGTCTCGCCCCGAACGGCGTGATCAGCCTCGTCAGTGCGCTTCGGTACCACGAACTGACTACTCAGCTGCCGCACGCGGTCTGGATGACCATTCCTCACGGAGCCAGGACGCCGAACGTGCGGAATCCGCGGCTCGAGATTGTTCGCGCCACTGGTGCGGTCCTGACTGCGGGCATCGAGCACATCCGCATAGAGGGGGTCGACGTGCCGATCTACGGTGTCGCAAAAACCGTAGCGGATTGCTTCAAGCATCGCCGCCATATTGGCGAGGACGTCGCCATCGAAGCGCTGCGGGACGCCTTGCGCAAAAGAAAGACTACCCCGAGCGAGCTGATGAAGTACGCAGCCATCGATCGCGTCACCGAACGGATCGCGCCCTATATCAAAGCGGTGCAATGAATGGCAAGACTCTAAAGAATCCCGCGGCATCCATCAGGGCGCGGCTGCTCCAGCATGCCAAGGAGCATCGCGATGACTACCAGCGAGTCTTGACGCGCTACGCTATCGAACGCCTGCTCTATCGGCTCAGTCAGACGGAGGCTGCCGAGCACTATGTGCTCAAGGGCGCCATGCTGTTCGTCACCTGGCCCGAGCACGCCTTCCGGCCCACCGGTGACCTCGACTTGCTCGGCCAGGGCGACTCTGACCCTGCCGCCATCACCGAACTCTTTACCCGCATCTGCCAGGTCCAAGCCCCCGACGACGGCATTGTCTTCGACCCGGCAAGCCTGCGAGTCGAGCCGGTGCGCGAAGCCGACAAGTACCAAGGCGCCCAGCTGAACCTGACGGGCGAACTGGCCAAGGCAATCATTCCCGTGCATGTGGACGTCGGTTTTGGCGACTATGTCTACCCTCCACCGACGCGGCAGACCTTCCCAGCCCTCCTGCCAGATCTATCCGCGGCGAATATCCTGATGTACCCGCCTGAAGCCGTGGTGGCTGAGAAGTTCGAAGCGATGATCCGCTTCGGGGAGGCGAACGGAAGGATCAAGGATTTTCATGATATTTGGGTCACGACCCGCACGTTCCCGTTCGACCTACCTAGCCTGGCTGAAGCCGTCTCAGGAACGCTTCGGCGCCGCGAGATTGCGATCCCGAGCGAAATGCCGGTGGGTCTTACGGAAAGGTTTGCGAAGATTGCTGAGGAGCGCGGCCTTTGGAGTGGCTTCCTGCGCCGAAATCCACCGACCCTTCAACCGCTGTCCTTCATCGACCTGCAAGCGGAGCTGCGGCGCTTCTTCGGCCCTGTTATCGCAAACCTTGCGCTGCCGGAAGGCGCCAAAGGCCGATGGGACCCGAATGGCGGGACCTGGCGCTAACGGTCAGGTCGCGGTGCCTACGCGGCGAACTACTCCGAAGGCTTCCGGAAGATGACCTTCCGAAAGTCAGGGAAGAGTCACAGGCTGTCTAATGACGGTCTTTGTCGACAGCCCGTGTGGCTGAACAGCGTGAAGTCGGTTTGCCCTCGCGGCGTCAACTGTTGAGTGTACTGCCGACGTTTGTTTCGCCGATGTTCGCAATCCGTGAGTGACGGCTCCTGGCCGATTTGTGACGTTCGGCAACTCCGCCAGTAACTCCATTGATGCAACCCGCCCGGTGTTTGGACCCATCAGCGCACGCTTCCCGCGCTTTGCCCCGGCGAATGGGCGGTTGCCATGGCTTTGCCGTGGGATTGGCAAGCGATGGAGGGTTTGATCACCCAGCGCGCGGCGCATCTGCGCCACGTCCTGCACTCGGAAACCGCCGCCGCACGGTCGGCCTTGGTCGAGCTTCTGGCCGAGCCAATGAAGTTCCAGCCAGCCGGTCGGTCACAGGGAGTACGAGGTGAGCGGCCTGACCCGTATCGGGACGCTTCCGGAAACTGCTCGCGAGAGCCAAAAGTTGGCGTCCCCAACGGGATTCGAACCCGTGTTACGGCCTTGAAAGGGCCGTGTCCTAGGCCTCTAGACGATGGGGACGAAACTCCGGGAGCAAAGGTGACGTGGTGGAGCCAGCCGGGATCGAACCGGCGACCTCTTGCATGCCATGCAAGCGCTCTCCCAGCTGAGCTATGGCCCCCCGGAGCCGATCATTTTCAAGGCATCCCATGGGTTCTGTCAAGCTTTGAGGTATCTCTCTTTACCCCGCAAGTCCGGCCTGCCTGGCTCGGGCCCGGTCCAGGCGGGCGAGCGACCGTTCCTTTCCCAATACGGCCAGGGTCTGATCGATCGGAGGTGAGACGGTATTCCCGGTGAGCGCCACCCGGATCGGCTGGGCCACCTGTCCGAGCTTCAGGCCTTGAGCCTCCGCGACCTCGGTGAGGATGTGATGAAGGGCTTCTGGTGTCCATTCCAACTGGGCATCGAGTCGCTTCCGAACGACTTCCAGCAAGTGCTCCTGGCCGGATCCGAGATGCTCCCTCCAGGCTTTCTCATCGTAGGCTTGCGGTTCACGGTAGAACACCAGGCATGACTCGGCCATCTCCGTCAAGGTCCGGCTGCGTCCCTGCAGGAGGGGGATTACGGCACCGAGTGCGGGACTCGCCCATTCCGAAAGACCGATGATCGGCAGGAGTGGTTCCAGCGCGGACCGGATCCTCTCCCCAGGCAAGCTTTTGAGGTAGTGCTGATTGAGCCAGGTGAGCTTGTCCCGATTGAAAATCGCGGGAGACCGGCTGATGGCGGTCAGGTCGAAGTACTGCACCATCTCGTCCGTCGGGAAAATTTCCTGATCCCCATGCGACCAACCGAGTCGGACCAGGTAGTTGACCATGGCTTCCGGCAGGAAGCCATCAAGCCGGTACTGCTCGACGCTCACGGCGCCGTGGCGCTTGGAAAGCCGCGAACCGTCCGGACCCAGGATCATCGGCAGGTGCGCGAACTCCGGCAGGGGAAAGCCGAGCGCGTGATAGATGTGGATCTGACGGGGGGTGTTGTTGATGTGGTCGTCCCCCCGGATCACATGGGTGATCTCCATGTCATGATCATCAACCACCACCCCGAAATTGTAGGTCGGGGTCCCATCGGATCGCAGAATGACAAGATCATCCAGCTCCGCGTTTTCAAAACCGATGGCTCCCCGGACAGAGTCGGTGAAACCCACCGCCCCCTCTTGCGGAGTCCGGAAACGAACGACCGGCGAAACGCCGGGACGGGCTACGGTCAAATCCCGACAGTGCCCGTCGTAACGGGGTTTTTCACCCCGGCGAGTCTGCTCATTCCGCCGCTCTTCCAGTTCCTGCGGGGTGCAGTAGCAGCGATAGGCCGACCCCTGCCGGATCAGGGTATCGGCGACGGCCTGATACCGTTCGAAACGTCCACTCTGGTAGATGGGGCCCTCATCCGGATCGAGTCCGAGCCAGGCAAGTCCCTCGACGATGGCTTGGCTATAGGCTGCCGTGGAACGGTGAGTATCGGTGTCTTCAATCCGCAGGATGAAATCACCGCCGAAATGGCGGGCATACAGCCAATTGAAAAGGGCGGTCCGCGCCCCTCCGATATGCAGAAAGCCGGTGGGACTCGGCGCAAAGCGGGTCCGCACCCGGTCGACGCGGTGTTCAACCGGAGGGTCGGTCAGACGATGGGATGGAGACAACGGAATGATCCGAAGGGGGCCGGAAGATGCGTCATTTTACCCGAGTTTCCCCACTCGCTTGCGGCTCATCCAACCGGTCCGGCATCGTTTTGTGGGGCAACCTGGCCGCACCGCCGGTTGGCGGGAACCGCAACGTCCATGAGACGCGGATCCGGCAGTTTGAGGGAGGCCATGAGATCCGCGTATTCCCGGGCTGAGCGGACCTGGAGCCGCGGGTTGAATCTCTTCTCGTCGCCAATCGTGCTCACGGTCTTTCCGTGGTAGTCATGCGCAGGATAAACCGCAGTGGTTTCCGGCAGCAGCAGGAGCTTGTGGAACAGGCTGTCATAGGCCTGGTAGGGATCCCCGTTCTGGAAATCCGTCCGGCCGGTCCCCCGGATCAGAAGTGCATCCCCCGTAAACACCCGGTCGGCCATGACATAGCTGTAGCTGTCGTCGGTATGACCCGGGGTATAAAGGAACCTGAGCGCGAGAGTCCCCACGGAGAGGGATTCGCCTTCCGCAAGCTTGACGTCCACGCACTCGGCCGAGCTCCTTTGCCCCATCGCCGTCCGGCAGGCGGTCCGCTCGCGCAGTCGTCCCAAGCCCGTGATGTGGTCCGCATGGATATGGGTGTCAATGGCATAAACCAGGCGGACCCCTTGTTCATCGAGCCATTGGGCATACTCATCGACCTGCTCCAGAACCGGGTCGATGAGACACGCCTCCCGCCCCGCCTCGTCCCCCAGAACGTAGGTATAGGTGCAGGAAACCGGATCAAAAAACTGGCGGAAGATCATGGAGCAGGCATGCTCGGACGGTTTGGCCATGTTAAGATGAGCATCCGAAAGACGCAAGATGGCCCCGGGGCGATTAGCTCAGCGGTAGAGCACTGCTTTCACACGGCAGGGGTCGCAAGTTCGAACCTTGCATCGCCCACCATAAAATCAAGCACTTAGCAAGCCAACTAGCCAGCCAACCCTTCCTTTTGCGACAATCCTGCGACAATCCGTTGTCGCAAATCATCCGGCCGCGTTCCGGCGAATGGGTGTTATCAAGGTGTTATAAGGGGGGTGTTATGGCGACCTACGTTTCGCGCAAAGGCCCTGGCGGCCGCCGGGTATGGCAAGTCCTCATTCGCCGGCGGGGTTACCCTCAGCAAACCGCCACGTTTGACAGCAAGGACAAGGCGGAGACCTGGGCGACCACCATCGAATCTGAGATGAGGCGCGGCGTGTTCGTCTCCCGCGCGGAGGCCGAGAGCACGACCCTGCGCGAGGCTCTGGAGTGCTACGCGCAGGAGATAACACCTGGCAAGAGAGGCACGGCGGTCGAGCGTTTTCGGATCGAGCGCTGGCAGCGTCACGCGCTCGCATCTCGTCCGCTCGCCGTCATCAGAGGGAAAGACATGGCGAAATACGTGCGCGAACGCGCCGGCGAAAACGCCGCACCGGCGACAATCCACAAAGAGCTCAACCTTCTCTCCCATTTGTTCAATACCGCCCGCACGGCATGGGGCATGGAATCCCTCTCGAACCCCGTGGACATTGTGAAAAGCCAGCGCCCTAAGCTGCCACCCGGCCGCGACCGTCGCTTGGTCAGCGACGAGGGAAAGCAGCTCTTGGAAGAAGCCACCACCTACGGCGGGCAGATCGGCCCGATCATCACTTGGGCCATAGAGACCGCCATGCGCCGCGGCGAGATCGCCGCCATGCGGTGGGAGCATGTGGACCAGCGAGCCCGGGTGCTTTTGATCCCGGAAACCAAGACGGGAACGCCCCGGCGTGTGCCGCTCTCTACCCGCGCCCTGGCCGTCTTAGATGCTCTCCCACGGCGCATAGACGGCGAGGTCTGGGCCATGCGGCCAGATTCGATCTCACAAGCCTTTGAGCGCGTCTGTGCCGAGGCCAAGATCGAGAGCCTGGCGTTCCACGATCTGCGCCACGAGGCCACGTCCCGACTCTTTGAGCGGGGTCTGAACCCGATGCAGGTGGCCGCCATCACGGGACACAAGACGTTGCAGATGTTGAAACGCTATACTCACCTAAGGGCAGAAGACCTAGCTGCACTACTAGGCTAGATAGGAGGAAACCATATGGTGTGTCCGCATTGCCGCACAGCTTTTTTTAACCATCCGCAATTGCACTACCTTCTCCGAGATGCAGACAGTAACTGGGGAGTTTCTTATCAGGCATGTCCAGAATGCAAAAAAGTCATAATTTCTCTCGTGCACGCTAACCAGGTAAAGCACTACAGCGATGGAGGCATGTCTTTTGTAGATCAAGAATCGTTCATTGCTTACCCAAAAGCGTCTGCGCGACCAGCCCCACCGCCCGATGTTCCGCGGGAGTTTGCAGAAGACTACTCCGAGGCGGCCTTAGTGCTACAGGACAGTCCAAAGGCGAGCGCCGCCCTGAGCCGTCGATGCCTTCAAAACATTCTTCAAAACAACCTTGGTATCAAGGGAAACAATCTGTCAGATGAGATTGAGAAGGCCATCAACGGCAAGATGTTGCCGTCTCAATTGGGCGCTCAACTCCACTGCGTTCGTGAGATCGGAAACTTTGCTGCGCACCCATTAAAAGACGCATCGTCCGGGCAAATAATGCCCGTCGCGGAAGGTGAAGCGGAGTGGAATCTGATCGTACTTGACGGACTGTTTGACTTCCTCTTCGTCGCGCCCGCCGCTGCTCAAAAGCGTAAGGACGATTTTAACAAAAAAGTTATAGCCGCTAATAGAAAGCCCATCCCATAATGGCGCATCTGGTGGTTAAGCGTCACCGGAGGCCTGCGGCTCTACACAGGTTCCGGCCCAGCGCATCGCGCATGACCACGACCTCGGACGGTAAGTCGCTGTCTAGGTCATTGATGAACCCCTCCCCACGGCGCAGAAGGGTCAGAATCTCGTGCGTTTGCGTATCAGGCCTCGTAGCTATGCAACGTCGCCACCAGGTGGCGACCTCAATAGCCCCGAGAGCCATGACTGCCTGTATTCCCGCAATGACTCAACCAACCTCTCCTTCTCCGCAATCAGCGCATTAATCCGCGCCATCTGCTCGTCGAGAAAGTTGGCGATGCGGGTTTGTTCTAGGACGGGTGGGCAGACAATTTTCTCCTCCGCAATTTGGGAAGCATTCACCGACGGAACGGCTCCGGGATTAGCGACGATGGACAAGTCCTTTGTGCTCAGGGCGTACATAAGATACCGTGGTGAGACACGGCTCTGGTCTGGTTCAAGGCCCATCTTGTTGTTATCTAAGCAAGCACGACAGTTAATCTGCCGGAAGCGATTCAATAACAGCGCGGCACCCACTTTGGCGAAAACGGTCGAACCCGGCTTGAAAATATGGGCCCCTAGTTTCTCGGCAGTTGCACTCGAAACCGTGTCCCAAGGCGCCGAGAGTATGCCATCGCTTGTGGAAGACTCGAGCGCATTTACTTTGCAGAACGGGAGCTCGTTGCCAGTTTGACCCTGTTCTTCAGGAGGAAATCCTGCCCCACCTCCAATTCTTGCGACGTACTTCAGCTTGGTCCACGCGGACGAACCAGATACACCAACATGTCTTATATTGGCCGACATGACGAGACCCTTTCCGAACTGAATACGTCATTTAATAAGTCGGCCACTACCTCCAAAGTTGCCATCGCCATTGCGTAGTTGAGCAGTGTGCGGCCGCCGTGGGCTATGCTATTGCGAACACTCGAAAGGAGAAAGTCCAGTTTGTCATGGTACTTACCCGCGGGAATCAATCCGAGTTTCGTCGCTTTCTTGAGGTAACACCTGAGTCCGGGTTTTTTCGCGCACGGGTTCATGCCGCCATTTACGATTTGACAGGCTTCTCGCAAGCCGTATTCCAAGCATGCCAGCGCATGATTGCTTGCAACTGTATAGAATTCGTACACAAACCAGCCATACAACATCAAATTGCGAGCAACATCAAACTGCTCCCGAACGGCTTCCGGGACAACATCTGTAACTCGGAGAGCCTCCAATTGCGTATGGTAGTCGCGAATCCCTATAGGGCGCCATCCGCCAATGTCTAACGTGACAAGAGCCGCTTGGCGCACATCGGGATTTAGAACCTCGGCCAACACTTTCACCCCACCATCCCCTTCATGAGCTCAAGGAAGCGTTTCTCCATCTCCCGAATCTCCGCCGCAATGACTTCGGGCGGCCGGGGTGGCTTGTACACGTAGAAATAGCGGTTGAAGTTGATTTCATAACCGACCTTGCCGACCTGACCGTCCTTCTCATCCCGGATGGTGGTGTTCACCCAAGCATCCGGCACATGGGGTAACACCTCTCGCGCCATGTAGTCGTCGATGGATTCGGTAAGGGGGGTGGTCTCGGTATCCCGCAGCTCTTTATCGTAGGGCTTTTCGCCCTTCTTGGGCTTGCCCTCAGTGCCGGGGCGGGGCGGCCTATCCACGGTGACCTTGCGGTAGCCAAAGAAGGCGTTGTCGAAGACCCTGGAGACCACCCGCGGGGCCTCGGGTTCGGGGGGTGCCGTTGCCGTTCGTCTTGCTGTCCTGGTATTCGCTTGAGAAGGTGGCCCCCTTCCTGACCGTCCCCGTAGACCTTCACGATTTCGGCAATCTGGGTGTCCGTGATGGTGGCCCGCTTGCTCCCTAGGCTCTTTTTCATCTTGGCGTACATCCGGGTGGCGTCAATCAGCTGGACCTTACCCTTGCGGTCCTTGCGCTTGTCGTTATCCAGTATCCAGATGTAGGTGGCAATGCCCGTGTTGTAGAAGAGGTCGGTGGGCAGCGCAATGATGGCCTCAAGCCAGTCGTTTTCCTGAATCCAGCGGCGGATTTCGGACTCGCCGGAGCTGGCATCCCCCGTAAAGAGGGGCGAGCCGCTCAACACGATGCCGATGCGGCCCCCGCCATCAGATACTGGCCGCATCTTGGAGATGAGATGCAGGAGGAAGAGGAGCGCCCCGTCCGAGATGCGCGGCAGTCCCGGCCCGAAGCGGCCCCCGTAGCCCTTCTTCTCGTATTCGGTCTTCACCGCCTCCTGGACCTTCTTCCAGTCGACTCCAAACAGGGGATTGGAGAGCCCGTAGTCGAATCGCTCGTCGGGGAAGGCGTCCGCCGAGAGCGTATTGCCCGGGCGGATGTTGTTCGGGTCCTGGCCCTTGATGAGCATGTCCGCCTTGCAGATGGCGTAGGACTCTTCGTTCAGCTCCTGGCCAAAGAGGGCGAGTTTGGCCTTGTCGTTCATCTCGTGGAGGGCCAGTTGCCCCATGGAGAGCATCCCACCCGTGCCCGCCGCCGGGTCGTAGAGGGAGCGGATGACACCTGGGCGGGAGAGACTGTCGCTGTCTTCAGCGAACAGGCATTGGACCATGAGGCGGATGACGTCCCGGGGCGTGAAGTACTCACCGGCCGTCTCATTGGAGTCCTCGGCGAACCGCCGGATGAGGTCCTCGAAGGCCTGGCCCATCATCTCGTTCGGCACCCCGTCGGGGTGCAGGTCGATGGCGGCGAACTTCTGGACAATGAGAAAGAGGAGGTTCTTCTCCTCGAGTTCCCCTACGCGGTTCAAGAACCTGAAGTTCTCAAAGACATAGCGGGCCTCGGCCGAGAAGTCGCCCAAGTAGGCGGTGAGGTTCTGCCGGATGTGTTTCTGGTCATCCAAGAGCGCGGACAGCGTAAAGGGGCTTGTGTTGCAGAAGATCTGACCGCTTGCGCGCGCGAGACGCACCTCGAGCGCCGCCTCGCTCTTACGCTTCTCGTATTCTTTCAGTACCTTCGCCTTGGTGGGCTCAAGGACGCACTCGAGACGCCGCAGAAGGGTGAAGGGGAGAATGACCTTGCCGTAGTCGGCGCGCTTGTAGTCACCGCGCAGGAGGTCTGCCACAGACCAGATGAAGTTGGCGAGTTCAGAGAAATTCATATGCCGCCATCCAACTTAGAGCCCCCCGCAATCCTCATATACACTGCACTCCCTATTTACTCTTGCGTCTTCTTTTCTTTTTATCCCGCTCGTTTTTTATGTAAGCCCAAATATAAATGTCCAGCTCCGCGAGATTTTTAGCGGGATAGTTTCTGGGCTTTTGCGCAAGCGCGGCACGGAGTGTTTTTGCAAGAAGAAGATACCGATTTCCTTCCGATGCTCCACGAGGCGCCCTGTATCCTACCCGCTTCGCCCATTCTCCGACAGGCTCGTTTAACACAGGATACAAATCTGGAAAATAGTGGCACAGCAATTCCGCAAACACAGACCCGCGCGTCGGTACCTTCTTTTTCTTTAACAAGTCCTTTTGAGCCCGCACGACTTCATCCCGCTCTTCATCTCTGGCATCGCAAACCTCCAGAAAGGCCCGCGCAAACGCTTTCCAGTTGCTCCGCCGCCCACTCCTTGTCCATTGCTGCGATTGAAATGCCATAATGCCCCATAGATTTAACATACTATTGTATACATCAACATTACGTGTCTTTCCTGCAACGCGCCGGCGGAGCATATGTAGAAACTTCCTTCTGTTATGTTCGAACTCTTTTATCTGCGATTTTCGGCCCCCAATCATTTCTTTACCAGCCGTTGGGTCTGGCAAGGTCAACGGCATAACGGAGACGCCTTCCTTTTCCCCCACCATCTGCTTTCGCCTACCTCCGCCGCCAGAAGGCCATTTTGATGCCTCCCTGTACCTGGCGAGCCAGCCCCCCGCCACCGGTACTGAATGTTGCGCCAGGCCTCCAACCCATAGGCGCGCTCTATCAAACTCTTTCCGTGTAATGAGCTGGTACACGTTAGCTTCTACATTCCCTGACATTGCCGCTTCTGTCATGTTCGACGACCCTACAAGCATGTGGTTCCCATTGCAACTGTCTTTCCAGAAAAGCGCCTTCGGGTGGAACCCCGCCATTCCATCCGCTACCATGAAATTCGACAGAAATCTCTTCGGTAACCAATCCACAACTGAATTACATGCTGCCTTGCGCGTAATACCGAAATCCTTGCCTATAATCATGGTGAAGCTTTTGCACGCTCTGTTTAATTTCGGGATATCCGTCCACGCTGTGAGATAAGCGGAAACAAGATAGAGCTCCGTAGCCTCCCGAAACGCCCTCCGATAGACACCTATTACCCCTGCGTCTGCCTTCGCCGGCGACGTAATATACAGCTTCATGTGGTCCTCCTCTCGTTTTTCTCGTTGTTTCGTTCTTAGTTTGTCGCTAGACACGGGGGTATTCTTGGTGCCACAAACCTAAACCCTGTGACCCTGTGTCCGCCTTCACAGATTTGTTCTCTTAACACACTACTACCGGCACGTGACGCTCGGTACAATCAATACCGAAGACCTTAAGAATCTCGACATCCGGCCTGTTTTTGGCGAGCATATTTCCGCATTCCTGTATAAAGACCAGGAGCTCGTTGAAATCCGCTCGCCCATTTCTTGGAAGTTGCCACGTTCGACTCTCTAATAGAAAAAGCATGAGAATACCATGACGACTATTGCGCCTACCCATGTATTGGTCGACAAGCTGTCTTTCCAACGCCTTTCGCAGCTTCTTATGCGTATAGCGCATTTTATCCAGGGGCTTGATTTCCAAACAGACCGCTCCCTTTGCATGATGGATGTGAATATCCGGCCTCTTGCCTTCGTCACCCTCAAACTCCCGCGTAACCCCAAACGCGTGCCGGCCGCATGCCTCCTCAAGCCGCGCCGCGAGCCACGTCTGCAGCTTTTTTCTTCCATACCGCGCTCGAATAACACCCTCTCACTGAACCGGCCGGACTCGACACTGTCTTTTATGGCTTCTAGGCGCGCAAGAACGACTTCAAACAACTCGGCCTCAGACCGTAGTTCCCGGCAATACACGTCCCCTAAGCGCGGGATGTCCTTGGGCTCACGAAGCACCAGCCGTGCCGCTCCCTCGGAGGCGTGGTTGCGCAGAAGGGCCTGGAGGCCCACTTCTTCTGGCCGGTCTTTAGCACTGACTGCCAGTCGACGAAGGCTCTCGTGAGGCGCATTACCTGGTATGCGCGCGAGGTGTACAGCCAAGTTGTCGCGCACGGATTGTGCGATGTCCCGTTCGCCGGGTGAATAGGCCTCGCCGCTCTTGTGGCGAATGTCGTGTTCACGAGAAATGTTTCTGTGAAAGAATGCGTACACGCTTTCGATTATGGGCGCCATTGCCGATGTGGTGGGGGTTGTGTCCGGAAGTTGGTAGAAATTGACGGATGGTCTCCAGACGGGTTAAGTCTTGCACGGGTCATGCGGCGAGGTCAAGCGGGTGGGGGGGCAAGAAGCATCTGCCAGCCGGTCACCTTGCGCAGCGTGATCTGACCGCTGGCGAGCAAGGCCCAGAACATCATGTAGGCGGTGTCGGCACAGGGCAGCATGCACTGCGTCTGGATGCTCCGCTTGAACTCCAGGTGGAGTCGTTCGATGGCATGGGTTGTGCAGATCGGCTTCCACTGGGTGGGAGGATAGCGGAGGAAGGTGAACAGCCGCTCGCCGGCTTCCTCGAGACTGCGGGCCACTCCGGGACAACGCAGGCGCCACTGGCGCAGGAAGGCCTGCCGCCGGGCGAGCACCTGGGAGGCCGACTCGGCATAGATCATGGCGTGGTAGTCGGCGCTGATCTCCTCATGCAGCTTTTTCGGGGCATGGGCCATGAGGTTTCGGAGTTTGTGGACCGTACAGCGTTGTACCGGTACCCGGGGCCACCAGGCGGCCAACGCCGCTTCCCACCCCTTGCCGCCATCGATGATCACCAGCTCGGGGGTCTTCAGGCCTCGGGACTCCAGGTCCCCGAGCAGATCGGCCCAGGCTGCCTAGTTCTCTCCGGCCAGTGCCCGCAAGCCCAGCAGCACTTTCGGCCCATCGGCCCGTACCCCCACCAGGGCCACTTGGATCGACAAGGCCGTGCTCGCCCCGTCCAGGCGCACATGCACCCCGGTGCCATCGAGGACTAGCCGCACGATCGGCTCGCCCTCGAGGCGGCGGTGGTTCCAGGTCTCGAAGTCCTCCCGCACCCGGTGCCAGGCACGACGGACGGTCTCCTTGCCCACCGCCCCACCAAAGAGTCTCCCCAGCGCCAAGCGCACCCGCCGGGTGTTCGCCCCCGCCAGGTACGCTCCGGCCATCAGGGCACTCGCCGAGCCCGTCAGACGCTGGTCGCGCGGCAGCAACGCACTGTGAAACTCACGGCTGCAACCCTCCTCACCACGCACCCGGGCCCGCGGCATCGACAGTTCCACCCGGCCAAACGAGCCCATCACCGTCCGGGACCGGTGCCCGTCGCCCTTGTCCCGCCCGTGCCGAAGCCGTCCCAGCGCCTCGGTCACTTCCTGCTCAATCAGCTCCGGCAGGAACGGGCGCACCCCGGAGCAGCACCTGCTGCTCGAGCGGATCGAGCCACTCGCTTCCCTCCAGCAAATCTGTCGGTCCCGTGCCAGGGTTCCGCATGGCGTAGCCTCCTCGGCGCTTGTCACGCCGTGATTGCGTTGGTTTTCAATCTCGGAGACTACGCCACTTTTGTTTCCACCACTTTTGCGACACGACCCGTTCTACCTCTCGCCAAAACAAGTTCGCGTCAATAGCGCCATAAAACTTGGCCAGAGCTTTTGCATCCTCTGCAGACAATGGGTTCAAGGAATACACAAGCGGCGCGACCGAAGTTGCCTGGTTGCCGTTGGATGTGTGGCCGATAAATTGTCCGACAGTGTCTGGCACGCCTCGTGTATACCAGTCACCTATACGGGTCGACACTATGAATCGGGCACGGGCAAGAGCACCTGGGACAGAGCCTATCTGGTGGACCACATTTTCGAGTGCCACTTCGAGGTCGGCATTTTTCGCCAGAGCGCTTCATCGACTGCATCTAAAAAAAGTAGCCGACGTCTGTTCCCGCCTGCCATATGTTGAAAGGGTACAGTCCCCTGGCAAGCCGACCGAAGAGGCTTTTTCATTTTCGGCAATATCGAGGGGTACAAAGAAGGCCGCTTTGCCTTCCTCCTGAAGCCTACTGGTTCGGTCCTGAAATTCGGTGGTCTTACCGATGCCAGCTTCACCCAAGACAACACAAAAAGGCTGCTCAAGGAGTTACTCCCATGACACAGAGCTGGAAGGACTGTTGGGCTGCCAGTACCGCGCGTAGTCGAAGTCTTGGACGTCACGCGCTGAATTCTCCGCATCCTTAGCTAGCGAAAAAGTACGCTGAAGTCATAGATGTTTCGGCAAGGTAAGTTAACCCCAATGTGCGCGAATCCACGCTCTCCGAGTCTACTGTTATCAGTACTTATCGGCAAACCGCTCAATCTCCAGAACTGCCACATCGGCACAGCGAGCGACGAAGCGCCCTCTGGGTGCGCTCCAATTCGCCGCTATTTATACTTATCCCAAATTGCCGCCTCGCCGGTCAGGGCCGGCGGTGGCTGGTTCGGTTGCGGGGCTGCCTGCGGCCAGTGGCGCGCACAGTCAAGGCTGCCAGCCACGCCTCAACGTCGGGCCTACCGCATGCCTGGCCTTCCCGGGCCGACCCCATTACCACCACCTGCGGCTAAAGTCGGTTGGATGTCGCTGCGTCGGTAACACCTGGACACGCCGCTCCTCCAGCCAGGCCTGGACGTCCTCCTCAAACCAGATGGTCTTCCCGGAGGGAAGACGCACGAAGGACGGTAGCCGTTCCGGGTGAGTCAGGACGTTATTGGTGATGGTGCGGGCGTTCAGGTGTAGCACTTCCGCCAGCTGCTTGGCGTCGAGGGTTGCTTTGGGCATACTGGTTACCACAGTTATTGGACTGAGGTGCTCTTAGGCCACGGGAAAAATTCGCGGAGATGGCTCCTGCTGATAAACCGCACGAGGTACACCTTCGGCGCCGAGAGGCGACGAAGCTCCTACTGTGCAGGAGATACGGCCTTACCGCCGGCGCTACGCGCCGTTGTTCGGCCTGCTCCCCGTCCAGGCGGCCCCGGCGTGTCTGACAAGGGCCCGGAAAAATTCGCCGCCGGGTCCGGCCCGGTGCCCCTACGACGCCAAGACATTTGGGTACACTTTGGGTACAATTCGACGTGTAAAATGTGTTGCTAGGTGGGTTTTGTGCTGTCCTAACTCGTTGATTTGGCTGAAAACCCATACTGGACGCCGACCCCAGTGAGCTTTCACAACGACAGGGGTCAGTGGTTCGATCCCACTATCGCCCACCAAACCGCACCATCGTCGGGCGGACCAGACCTGAAGTCGGCTCAGGCTGCCCACGAGGACGACCGGAATATGTCCCGATCCTCGAATCCCACGCTCAGCCCGGATGCTCCGCTCGACCGTCATAACACCTTTCGCGTGCCGGCTCGTGCTGCCTGGCTCGCCGAAATCGAAAACCCGGATCAAATTCCGGAGATCCTGGACCTCCCGCAAATCCGGAACCAGCCGAGACTGGTACTGGGCTCCGGCAGCAACGTGCTCTTCACCCGGGATTTCCCGGGGCTGGTGCTGATCCTGAGGAACCGGGGCACGAAAGTCCTTTCCACCGAATCCGGAACCGTGGGTGTCCGGGCGGAAGCCGGGGTCGGCTGGCATGAGCTGGTCACATGGACGCTCGATCGGAACCTCTGCGGACTCGAGAATCTGGCGCTCATCCCGGGCAGCGTCGGGGCAGCGCCAGTCCAGAACATCGGCGCCTATGGCTCAGAACTCTCCGACGTGTTGGAAGCGGTCGAAGTCTTTGACTGCCATGCCGGGCAGGGGCGGCGACTGGACCGGGAAGCTTGCGGGTTCGGCTATCGCCAGAGCCGTTTCCAGAGGGAGCCCGACCGGTGGATCATCACCGCCATCGAGCTCCGGCTGGGCCTCGAGACCGCTCTCCGGATCGACTATCCCGGCCTCCGGGAGGAACTGGCCGCCCTGCAGGCCGATCCTCCCACGGCCCGCACTGTCGCCGAGGCCATCATCCGGCTACGGCGACGCAAGCTGCCGGACCCGGCCGAGATCGGGAATGCAGGAAGTTTCTTCAAGAACCCCATCCTGACACCGGAGCGCGTCCAGTCGCTCCGTGATCGCTTTCCCGACCTCCCCGTCTTTGAGAGTCCGTCAGGCCAGAAGGTGAGCGCAGCCTGGCTCATCGAACGGGCGGGGTGGAAGGGATTCCGGGAGGGGGATGCGGGCGTCTCACCCCAGCATGCTCTCGTTCTCGTCAACCATGGCACGGCAACAGGCGCCCAGATCTGGTCACTCGCCCAACGGATCCAAGAATCCGTCCGTTCAAATTTCGGGCTCGACCTCAAACCGGAACCGCAGATCCTCTGAGCCGTTGAGTGAATGGCACAAGAATCTGCATCAACCTTGCACCAGAGGCACAGCGTTCCTCCGGAATCCGGACACCCCTCGCATAAAATTTCACGCGGGTGGATTGGTCGCCTGTTGTGCGCATCAAGCATGACGCAAGTGCATGGATTGTGCTACCAGTTGCACACCCAAAGCGGTACAAACCCGTTGGATCGTTTCAAATCTCGGTTCGCTGTTTTGTCGAAGTGCCTTATACAAGGCTTCGCGAGTGATGCCAGCGTCCTTGGCCACCTGAGTCATTCCTCGGGCGCGGGCAATGTCGCCCAAGGCTGCAGCTAGCAGCGCCGGATCGTTTTCTTCCAGAACAGCGGTCAAATAGGCGGCGATATCTTCCCCGCTATCCAGGTACTCAGATACGTCGAGTTCTGAAAGCTCAGAGACTTTGACTTTATGAACCATGATCAATCCTCCAGCGACTTTGCAAACGCAATGGCCCGCTCAATGTCCGACTGTTGCGTAGTCTTGTCGCCACCTGCCAGCATGACAATCAGCGTTCTACTGCGCTGAACATAATACATACGCCATCCAGGTCCAAAATGCTCGCGCATTTCAAATACACCTCCTCCTACCGGCTCCACATCGCCAAGGTTGCCCAGTTGCGCTTTACGAAGACGCTTGACGAGGCGTTGTCTTGTCAGTCCGTCCTTCAAGCCTGCAAGCCAGTCAGAAAACTCACCGAGCAGCTTCACCGAGTAGGTCATCGCTGCATTGTAATCGAATGATTACGAAACATCAATCCTGACCATGTCCCTGACCATGTCCCTTGAGACATCTGGCTGGTGATGACCGGTACAAATCCGGTGCAAGCGGGTCGCTGACCGGGCCCTTTCGTGCAGCTCAGGTCCCTATAAAACTTGGGGTACTTTTGGTGTTTCCTGCCTCCCGCATGGCAGGCTCAGTGATTCGACGCCCCAATCGCCCCCAACTGCAGCTCTACATCTGGCGGACCGAACCGGAAATCAGCTCAGGCTGTCCAGAGAACGTCCCAACAGTGTCCCGATCTTCGAACCCCACGCTCTGGCCGGATGCCCCACTCGACCGTCATCACACCTTTCGCGTGCCGGCTCGTGCCGCTCGGCTCGCCGAATCCGGGAACCCAAGCCAGATCCCGGGGATCCGGGATCTCCCAATCCTGAACCTGGTTCTCATCAATTTATGGTTCGACCCCGGGCGCCCAGATCTGGTCACTCGCCCAACGGATCCAAGAATCCGTCCGTTCAAATTTCGGGCTCGACCTCAAACCGGAACCGCAGATCCTCTGAGCCGTTGAGTGACTGAGGCGAGAACCCGGTTCAGGGACCAGGATCACTTGGTCCGGAGGTAACGGCCCTTCCAGGGTTCGATGACGCAACATGACAAAAGCCAGCCGCCTACGGCCACCCCCACGAGGTCACCCCAACCGTGAGGACCCAGAGGGAGCAGGCCCATTCCGAAGAGCAGGGAACCCAAAGCCAGAACCAAGAACAACGGTGCCGTATAAAAACAATGTCGCCGACCGCAACGGCGGGCATTGACCGCACAGGCCGCCGCCAGGACCGAAAAACCGAGTGCCCAGAGTGCCGTATGGAGAGGCCGGGGCAGGCTGCTGCCGATCAGAATGATGAGCACAGGGACAACCCACAAGCTGAAGGTCGCCTTCCGGTCATTCAAAAGATCCGGCTTTGATTCTCGTGCGCACTGATCCATCGCCCCTCCTCCCCCTTCATCCGGGACCCGCCCGCAAACGGGCATCGAGCGGCTTCCCCCACCAGTCATGATACCCCCGTCTCTCGCCCGGGGATCCACTGCCCCGGATCCCCTCCGCACACTCGGAGAGGGTTCCGACCTTAGGATCTCACGATGCGCTGGCGGTCGGATCTTCGAGCAGGAGATGGAAAACAGACGAGTCGACCATCATCTGCGTCCGGATCTTCTGGTTGATGAAAATCGAGACCCGGTCTCCATAGGGAGACAAACGGTCCAGAAACCGGTCAAACAACCGGTGTTGATCCTCGCGCAGATCCGCCACATGCAGGAAAAGCGCCGCCGCACTCTGGTTCAGCATGCCGCAGAGCCGACGTGCTGCATACCGGAAAAAAGCCCGATCCACCGTCCCCTCCAACCACAGCTGCAGGCAGGGGATTGTGCCATTCATGGACAGGGCCACCCGGAGGGAAGGGGTTGAGGACCGCGGGTGCAGGTACCTGCTCAACCGTTTTCGTGTCGTCTCCACCACGCGTTGTGCTTGCGCCAAGTCAGGGTCGAGATGCCGGTGAATGTAGGAACGGATGGAAAGGCCCTGAATCCAGTCCGTGACAACCAGAGGCCAGGCCCGCCACGGAGTCACCACCAGCGTCGAAACGAAGCGGTAGACCCGAACCGGCCCGCCCGGCAACAGGCCGGAATAGAACAGCCGGCGCAGAATCGTTCCGTTACGCTCGGATGGAACCTGGTGACGCGGAACCCGGTGTGCCAGATACCGGAACTTGTTGCGGATGCGTTTGGCGATATTGGCATCGCAGAACAGTCGCTGGTAGAGCGACTGATACTCCCGGACCAGATCAGCCACACTCATGTGCAGCGGAACCACGTTCGTCACAGGCTTGGTGTTGTCGGCCAGCTCGAGCGTGGGCACCAATCGACCCTCCCGGGTCAACCGCTCGTAGAGCGGAGTCTTGGGCATCGCGGTCAGCAACCCGATCATCGAAGCCTGAATTCCGGAATCCAGGATAAAGCGGTACTGGCGGTCGAACGTCTCCACACGATCATGGTCGAAGCCCACGATAAATCCAGCAAAGACATCAAGCCCGTGGTCATAAATCTTCCGCACGGCCGTCAGCACGTCCTGAGCCAGGTTCTGGGTCTTCTGGACCTCCTGCAGGCTGTCCGGATCCGGGGTCTCGATCCCCAGAAAAACCCAGCTAAAGTTGGCCGCGCGAAACAGTTCCATCAACTCGTCATCCAGGGCGAGATTGAGAGAGGCCTCGGTGCCGAAACGAAAGACATAGTCATGTTTTCGCTGGTACTGGGCAAGGTAGATCAAGAGCTCGCGCGCCGCCTTCTTGTTACCGATCAGGTTGTCATCAACAAAAAAGACGTTGTGAACGTCTCGCTCCCGCAGGAGATCCAGTTCCATTCCGATCTGTTCCGGCCGTTTGGTGCGCGGTCGGCGACCGAACATGACAATGATGTCGCAGAACTCGCACCGATACGGACACCCGCGGGAAAACTGTAAGCTGACAGTCGTGTACTGTTCAAGTTTCAGCAGGTCAAAACGGGGGGGCGGTGAATCGGCGAGGTCCACGGTTCCGGTTTCCCGGTACAGCGACTGGGGTTGCCCCGCCTGGAAGTCCTCGCAAAACCGTCCCCAGACATATTCAGCCTCGCCCGAAATGACGGTGTGTGCCAGCTCCCCGAAGGATTCCGGACAGAGGGACGCATAACTGCCACCCGCCACGACATAATAGCCGCGACTCCGGTAGTACTTCAGGATCTCGCTTTCCCGCTTGAACTGGACGCCCATCCCGCAAACCCCGATGATATCCACATCGGGCTCCAACGGGATCGATTCGATGTTTTCGTCGACAATCCGGACCGACCAGTCAGGGGGGCACAGGGCGGCTACCGTGGCCAAACCCAGAGGCGGATTGACCGCCCGCTTGCCCGGCAAGATCCGCTCCAACGCCCACCGGAAACTCCAGAAACTTTCCGGGAAGCGGGGATTGACCAGAAGCAGTCGGACAGGGGTGCGTCGGGCCGTGGGTCGAGTGGCCATCAGTCCCTCTCACGCCCCAGGATCCTGCGCGGCAGACTGTTCATACACCGGGTCCCGCATGTAGGCACCCCGCGCACGAGTCCCGGACTCATGCCGCAGGATGAGGTCAAACTTCTCGTGCCCATTGTAGGCATGCTGGGGAACGTTCGTATGGCGGCATCTCACTGCGACCTCTCGACGACGAGCCCAAGTGGAGTAAAGATCGGAAGCTCTGGGCAGCCAAGGTTCCATCTGGAACCTTGGCCTATCCAGTCCCATCCTATTTGACCCCTTCGGTGGCCATCCAGCCATCTTCTCATCGCCGGATGAAAACACAAGACTACCGCCCTTCACGATGTGAAGGGTCAAGGCTTGCGATCTGAACTTCCGGGAAAGAGGGAGAGGGATCGAGCAGGACGGGGGCAAATCGATTTAGAAGTGACCGTGTCCTCCAGACGAGGGGCTGCCCCCAAAGCCGCCACTGCGCCGACCCGGGCCCCGGGAGGCGCCGCCACGGTTTCCATTTTCCGTCTGCGGGCGGGCTTCATTCACGGTGAGATTCCGGCCATTGAAATCCTTTCCATTGAGAGCGTTCATGGCTGCCTGGGCTTCCTGAGCACTGCCCATTTCCACGAAACCAAACCCTTTGGACTGACCGGTATGTCGATCCGATATGATCTGTACGGAACGCACCGAACCATAGGCAGCAAAGAGCTGTTCAAGCTCCGCGCTATTGGTCCGGTAGTTCAGGTTACCAACATAAAGCTTATTGTTCAACGCAAACTCCTGAGCCGAAGCTCCAAATCAGACTAAGACCCGTGGCATCATACACTAAACCACTGTAAAAAACCCCTAGGGGTCAACCAACCCGGGCAGACAGCGTTTGATACAGTGGATGGGGTGTCCCACCCTCTTTTCGAGTGGCAGGCGGAGGGATCCGTGACCTGGCAACGCCGGGGAACCCGGCAGAGGAGACTACCATGTTGAATCCACGAAAGAAAAACCATCAGACCCTCCTGATGGCCGGGATATTGGCTCTTTTTCTCCTAGTTCCGGTTCGGCCTGCCCGTGCGCAGTTCGGTGTTTTTATAGGTGCACCGACATTCGCCTTCTCGCTTTTCGGCGGGGTCAACGTTTTCTGGATGCCAAGTTTTGCAACCTATACCTATTACGGTAACGGCTACTACTATCGCTGGTATCAAGGGGGTTGGCTCTATGCCCCGGTCTACTATGGCCCCTGGGCTCCCTTACCACCTTGGTTTGTCCTGCCTCAGGTCCTGCTCTATGGACCACCCCCACCTGTCATCGCCTACCGTCCGTACTTCATGTGGTGGCGGGGCTATGTCGGACCCTGGTACGAAATGCATCACCCCTACTGGTGGGGTCGCTATCACCCCTACCTCGATCACTTCGATGACTGGCGTCAGCGTGCCGTTCCCCGCTTCCGCAATCACCCCGATTTCTGG
The DNA here is from genome assembly GCA_027320085.1 of Pseudomonadota bacterium. Lineage (GTDB taxonomy): Bacteria > Pseudomonadota > Gammaproteobacteria > JAKAQQ01 > JAKAQQ01 > JAJZIH01. The sequence goes on along the minus strand of DAHVLZ010000019.1, from coordinate 97,575 downwards.
GAACATCGCGGCGGCCCCCGCATGCACCCCATTTTTGCGCCGGCTCATCCCAACTACCGCCGTAGCTTCATCGCGAGTCACCCCAATATCCGGCAGAGGTTCAACCAGTATCGCGCACGCCAGGGTGGAGGTTACCCTCCCCATCCCCATTTTTACGGCCCCCTCCGGCACGGCCCTTTCCAACCCATGGCTCCAGGCCGGCCACCCATGCGGGGTGGACCCGGTCAGTTCCGTGGTGGACCCGGCCAGTTCCGTGGCGGACCCGGCCAGTTCCGGGGCGGACCCGGCCAGTTCCGGGGCGGGCCCGGAGGACGGTTCCGGGGCGGGCCCATGCGGGGAGCAGGCGGGCACGGTGGTGGGCACATTCCACATCAAAGCTAACTAGCTGCTCGGACCGCCCAGTGCTTAGTGCAGCACTGGGCGGGGAAAGCAGGCCCCTTCCGCAAGACCAGCCTCCAGTTCGGACACAGTCAAGGCCGGAGCGAAGTAATATCCCTGACCAAAACGCGCTCCGGCCTTCTGCAGGGCCCGGAGCTGTCCCACCTCTTCAATCCCTTCCACAATCGCTTTGAAGTTAAGATCGTTGGCAAGACGCAAAATCGCTTGGACGATTGTTTGGTGTCGTGGATTGTCTTCAAGATCAAGGGTAAATGAGCGGTCAATCTTGAGGCTGCTCAATGGCAGATCGTGGAGGTAGCTGAGGGAGGAATATCCGGTTCCAAAGTCATCCAGGGCCAGCTTCGCCCCCATCCCCAACAGTTTCTCAAGCTGCAACCAAAGTCCACGATCCTGTCCCAGAAGAACGTTTTCCGTGATTTCAACCTGAAAATACTTCGGCGGAAAGCGACTCTCACTGAGCACGCTGCTCATGAGATCCCAGAACAGGGGGTCGACAAACTGGCGATGGGACAGATTGAAATTAACCACCAACTCGGCGGCTGAGGAGTATTCGTGCTTCCAGCGTACAACCGTCTCGCAGATTTGCTGCAGGCAGTGGATGCCAATCGGGATGATCAGGCCGATCTCTTCGGCGATGGACAGGAACACCTGGGGCGAAACCTGCTCGCTCGGGCGACGTTGCCAGCGTAAAAGCGCCTCGACCCCCACCATCCGGCCCGTGTCCAGCTCAACAACCGGCTGGTAAAGCACACGAAACTCCTGCCGGATCAAGGCCGCCCTGAGCTCGGATTCAAGGTTGAGTCGCCGAACAACCTCTTGCCGCATGCGGCGGTCAAAAAGAGCGTAGCCGGTATCACTGTGGAGGCGGGCGACGGATAGCGCCGTATCGGCGTCCCGGAGAACCGCATTGCTGTCTTGGTAGCTGGACTCCCCCCAAACGATCCCCATGTGGACCTGGGTGAAAATCTCCCGTTCCAGGACGGTAAAGGGCTTGGAAAAACTCTGGCGAATCTGCTCGACCATGGCCCGGACCTGGGCCACGGTCTGCACGGAAAGCAGCAAAGCAAACTCGCTGCCCTCGAGACGAGAGACAAAGGCCCGGGTTCCTGTGGTTTGCTCCAGTCGATGCGCGACCCGGATGAGCAACTCGTCGCCGGCGACGTAGCCCAGACTGTCATTGACCAGTTGATACGTATCGACTTCAAACAAGAGGACCGCATAGGGACGCTGATCGGGCTCGAATCCCCGGATTGCTTGATCGAGTTGTTCACTGAAAAGAACGCGGTTAGGCAAACCGGTCAGGGGATCGTGTCCGGCTTGATGGATCAGGCGCGCCTCGATCCGTTTGCGCTCGGTAATATCGACGGAAGTGCCCATGAGAATCGTGCCCAGATCGGTCACGAGACTCTGCATGCTGACCAGCGCCGTCGGAACCACTGCCGGATCCCGGTGGACCAAGGACCATTCGCGCGATTCGACGGTGGATTCTGCACGGGCCAGGCGGCCCAGACATTCGTCGCACACGGACTGCAGCTTCGGCAGCACCAAGTCCCGGAACGACTGACCCACCAATTGTTCCGATTCCCATCCGAGCATATGGGCAAACGATTCATTGACGTATACGAAGCGATTCTTTTCCAGGATGAAGACGCCGACATGGCTGTTCTCGACGAGTGTCCGATACCGCATTTCCGATCGCATCAAGGCCGCTTCCGCCCGTTTCCGTTCGGTCACATCCACGAGCGAGCCTTCGTAATAGGCCAAGCTTCCATCCTTGCGCCGGATGGAACGGGAGCTGGCTTCCGCGAAAAGCAGTGTTCCGTCCCGCCGACGCAACCGCAGTTCGTATCCGGTCACATGGTCATCACTATCCAGCCGTTGATTGAGCCGCAAGCGGTCGGCCGGATCCACAAAGAGATTGGCGATGTTCTGGACCTGCTCCACGAGCTGATGGGCGCTTCCGTAACCCAGCATGCGCGCCAGTGACTCGTTAGCCGTCCGGAATCGACCTTCGGGCAGGCTCTGATAGATTCCGATCAGCGAGTTCTCGAAAATCGCCTGGTAGTCTCTCTCGATCTTCCGCAAGGCCCGCGCGGCACTCCGCTCCGCCGTGATGTCCCGGATGGTCCCGGTACTCGAGAGCTTGCCATTGAAAAAAATGGGGCCGGACCGGACTGACGCCAGAACCCGGGTCTTTCCGTCCTTTTTGAGCAGAAACATTTCATAGGTGGACTTTTCCCAGCGGCCGGCTTCCCGCTCCCGCCAGATCTCGAGCATGCGAACATGCTCCTCCGGGGCGATGAAACGCAGGAACGAAGAGCCTTCCATCTCCTCACGGGAATAACCCAGCATATTGGCATAGGTCTGGTTGACGTAGAGATACCGTCCCTCATGGGCCAGGAACACGCCGTCCTGGCTGTGCTCGACCAAAACGTCGTAGCGCTCCTTGAGGAAAGCATTCTCTCGATCCGGACTCTCCTCTTCCGAAAACCCATCCTGAACCTGTGCGGAGAGCGCGGGCGACCGATCGACGAGATTCAGTAGAAATGAAGAAAGCCCCTTGAAAACCAGGGGTTCAGGATGTCCTGACAGCCACCAGGTCCGACCGTTTGGCGATGAGAGGGGATCCTGTGGTTGGGGGTTTGTTTTCTGGCTTTCCTGAACCGCGCGGATCAGCCAATCGCGCAATCCGGATTCGGTGGAGGGACGATCCGAAGAAGGTTCCGCACCCTCTTTCAGAACCTGGAAATCAGAGGCAACGGTTTGGCTGACCCCGAGAATCCTCCCTGCAGGCCAGCCCAAAACAACCCAGCCACCGGCATCTGGCACCATCGGTGGAACAGACGGGCCCTCAACCTTGGGGCTCAAAGCTTCCCCGCCCTGGGCGGTCAGGCTGAATCACCCGGAATCTATTCCACCCGAATCTATTCCAATGACAGCGCCGAATTTCGTGGCCCTCCCCGATCGGTTGGACACCCAACACCCTTCCGCCGGCGGCTTGCCCATCCACCACCCCACGCAAAACCGGCCAGCAGGAGAAGGACGATCGGACCCAGCCCCCCCCCTCCCCCACCGGAACTCGAGCTGCTGCTCCCGGAAGAGGAACTGCCACCCACCGTGATGGTAGCCGTCGAGTCGGGATTGCAGGCCGAAACACCCGCAGCCGTCAGTTTCGCAAGGCAGGGCACACCGGCACCATAAATGCTACTGGCCCCGGTCGCAGGTGCCCCCCCGGGGAGGCTGGAAACCGTCTTCAGGGTCGATTCGGGATTGGTAGTGGGGGCGTGCTGGAGAAGCAGGGCCATGAGCGCTGCAATGTGGGGCGCGGCCGCCGACGTGCCAAAAAAGGGCGGGGTGAAACCGCTCAGCGGGTTGATCGTGACCCCGTCCACCCCCGTGATGTCCGGTTTGGGAATCGAAGTGGGCGAGGGGGTCGTCGAGGTGAGGGAGGAGTACTCGAAATCAACCGGACCGGTCGAACTGTAGTGTTCGATCTTCGCGGTGCTGCTACCCACTTCATCGACATCCATGGCGCCGACCGTAAACTCCTGGGGCAGGGCGGACTGCCCATAGATGCTGCCGTTCGGGGAATCCGGGTTCAGGAAAAGCGCGTGGGAACTCACCGATCCGGTCAGGAGCTTGAGCGAGGTACTCGGTGTCGTGCTGTTGCGCAGCAGGACCTCGATGTAGAGGATCTGGGCAGTCGTCGCGGTATTCTTATAGGCATTCCCCTGGACCGGATTGGGTCCCGGGCTCGTACCGGGCGTGGTCGAAAACGAGCAGCCCGTCGAATCGATCTGGTCACCCTGGTTGCAGGCCACGGGCGTCCCACCCGGCTTTTGGGCATAGACCACCACATCGTAATCCCCGACCGGGCTTTCCCAAGGATCGGCCCATTCCAGAATCCAGTAATCAGTGTCGGTTGACGCGATGCCCACATCTGCATAAGGATTGGGATTGGCACTGGTCCCGAAATTGTTGGCTTCCGTATAGGTAACCCCATTCAGAGTCAGCGGGGTACTCAGGGTCATCGGCGTGAACGTCCCCTGCCAGAAGGCCTGGTTGTCGTTGCCGGCTGCGGTGACCAGGTGGACGCTCGGGTTGGACTGGGCAAAACTCGCGACTCCCGTCGCAAACGTCCCGTTCTGGAACATGGCCACCCCCGGGAAACCGAGGTCGTCCACAATGATGTTGGCCTTGAAGGACGAACTCTCGAAGTCGCTCAGGCAGGAGAGGAATTGGATGTCCGTCGACGGCCCACAAAATCCGAGTTTCACGCCGGGCGCCGAGTCGTAGACGATCTGCATCATGGCAGCGCCCTCGTTCCCCGACGATTTGTATTTCGAGTCATTGGGATCAATCCAGACAGTGCTCGGAAGGTACCCCTGCTGGACATCCGTCTGGTAGTCCTGGGCGCCATCCGAAATCACCCCGACGCTGATTCCCGACCCGATATCCCCCGTCGCATTGGCGAAGGCAACGGCTCCCAAGGCATTCGACCCCGCGGTATCGTAGTAGGTTGGATTCGATCCGTAGGCGACCTCCCGTCTCACCACCGCATAGTGCGGCACCGTGATCGCCTGGACACCGGGCAGGGCCGCCACTTGCATCAGGCTGGCCGGAGACAGCCACATCTCGGCAATGCTGTTGTACGGGTCGGTGACGAGTCCGCGCGCACCCAGTGCACGCAAGGACGCTTGTGTGGCCCCGAGAGCGAGCGGTGTGGCAAAGCGCACGTCCACCTGGACCGCACCCTCCCGATTCCACCGGACCTGGCCGGGAGCCGGCCGGACCTCATTGCTCAACCCTGACACATAGCCTTCCGCCTGCACACGTGCGAGAGCCTGAGGCGCATGGGCCGCATTCGCCACCTCCCGCAGGGCGGGCGCCAGCTTGCTTAGGTTCACCGGGTTGTTGCCGGCCTTGGCCAGTCCGATCGAGGCTGTGACGAGCCCGAACGCGACAACCAGTCTGAAAACAGCTTTCATCATGATGAATACTCCTTACCTTCGGTTCATAGCATAATGCGGAAACCGGACAAGAACCACCCCTGGTCTCCGGGACAGACGAGCCACCTGATCCGCCGGAATCCAGGCCTCGCACTCGTGCACCAGGGGAACCACGGCCACAACCCGCCCCCCCTGATGCCGGATCCAGCGGACCAGCGGGGCCCAATGCCCCTGGAGCCGGATCACGAGATCCAAGCGTCCCTTCCGGTCGACTTGCCAGCGCCCCGCTTCACTGAGCACCGCCGGATCCTGCCCGGCCCGCATCCGGGCCAGCACGCGTAACGTCAAACGGGTGACTGGGGCCGGGAGCACCCGGGAAGTCTTGCCCGGAGCGGTGACCGGGCTGGGGTTCCGGTCGCGTCCTAAATGTCCGGATGCGGAACCGGTCATGTTGCATGCCGCAAGCCCGATCATGAGGAGCACGACTAAACCGGACCGCATGGGGAGACACCGTCCCACCCCAAAGTTTCCGCCACCTGAAACCGCCCGGGCTGGAGCCCCCCCATCAATCCCGGGTTCAGGCATCCCCGTTCCATCTTTCTTCGTCTGGTCAGTCACGGGCGGGAACCCAGGAAATACCGAGGGATTCGAGTCTACGCCAGAAATCCGGGGAAGACTTCCCGACACTGGCTTCCCCGCGGATGGAAAGCCCGGGACAGGCCACCGCCAGTAGGGCAAAACTCATGGCCAGCCGGTGATCCCCATGCGCGTCCAAAACCACCGGCTGCAATCGCCCGCCCCCGTGAATGACCAAGTCTCCGGCCTCGACCCGGACGTTGAGGCCCGCCGCGACCATCTCGCGGGCCAGATCCAGGAGCCGGTCGGATTCCTTGTACCGCAAATGACCGATGCCGGTAAACCGGGTGGTCCCGGATTCCGCCAGTGCAGCGAGAACGGCCAGCGTGGGGACCCCATCGGGCGCATCCGACAGATCCACGGTCCCCAAGGCACAGAGCGGTTCTCCGGAGGCAAGAACCGTGAGACCCTCCGCGCCGGCGCGGACCGACAGACCCATGCGGGAGAGGAGCGTGGCCACTCTCCCCTCACCCGCATCCTTGGGGAAAAAGCCGGGCAGGTGGAGGCTGCCGCCCAGTACGGCCGGCAACGCCATGAAGTAGCCCGCGAGGACCGGATCCGGGTCAATCCGGATGCGGGTCGCCCGGTAGTGCTGTCCGCCCGGAACCTCGAGATGCCAGTCCGGATCGCATCTTCCCGAGACGCCAAAGGTCCGCAGGGTTTCGAGCGTGAGTTCGAGATAGCTCCGGGAAACGGGGGGATGGGTGAAATCGATGACCAGCCCCTCCGGCAAAAGGGGTGCCAGCGTGAGGAGGGCGCTGCCAAACTGACTGCTGACCTGTCCTGAAAGCGTCACCCGTCCACCGCGCAGGGGTCCCGATATCGAAAGCGGCAATCCCCTTGCGTTTTCCGGCTCGATCCGCGCACCCAGGTTCATGAGCACAGACACCAGTTCCGCCATCGGCCGTTCCTGGAGTCGCGGGGCACCCTCGAGCCGGATCGGATCTGAAGACAGTGTGGCCAGGGCCAAAGCCCAGCGGGCCAGGGTCCCGCTCTCGCCACAGAAAAACACCTTTGGTTTTCTCCATTCCGGGCATCCTGCAACACCTCGAACCAGCCACTCCTCCCCGTCCCGGCAAAGATCGGCACCGAGGAAAAAACCGAAATCACGCGCCCGTTCTATGTCCTGGTTGTCCGGGGCGTTTTCGATCACACTGGTTCCCCGGGCGAGTGCAGCCATGAGGAAGGCACGATTGGCAACGTACTTGCTGCCCGGGAGCCGGAGCATTCCCGCAAACTTTTGGGGAAGCGTCCCCACCCGGATCATCCGCAGTCCGTCCGGTAAATCGAGTATGATGAATCCACTCCGTCACGCGGTCCCCGCGCACGCGGGTTCCCGATGTGCGGTTTTGTCCTGTCCGGTTTTCCGCGGAGGCGGAGCGTTCCATGTGGTCTTTTGTCGTTGCCTTTTTCCTGATCCTTTCGATCGCAGCATTTTTCCTGCTGGCCATCGTGCTGATCCGACCGCAGCGATTCCCGAAGCTGGCCCGCTCCCGCGTGCGGATCAGTCTCGGGCTCGTGGCACTCGGGGGCTATCTCATCATGGCGATCAGCCTGACCCTGAAGGATCCGCTCCTCCACCTCTACAACCGCTACGGTCCGGCTGCGACGATTCACCGGATCCCGGGCTACTTCCCCTCGCGCGCCCGCGATCCTCACCGATAAGTCCGGCCGCGCCATGCGGCCCAGCCGGGTCGCTCATCCGTCTGTGCGAAATACACCGTGTCGGTCGCCGGCTCAATCATGGTCAGTCCCCACTCCTGGTCGATCCGTTCCCCGGAAACCAGCGGCAGATATCCTCCGGTGTCGATACAGACATGGGACAGCCGCCGGCGCACCTCCGGTGACGGCGTATGCCCACAGTAGGTGACGGACAGGTCAGAATGACGCTCGGGCCAGCTCCGCTTTGAACGAAGGTGCATGATCCGACGTCCCCAGGTCAGGGTTTCACCGAGCTGTTCACGCTCCCCCGGACCCAGGTTTTCAAATGACTGGTCGATATCCCGGTCCCCGTAAACCGGCGGCTCGTAATCGAGGCTCGACTGGGAAAGTTCGGCATGAATGACCTGATAGCGTTCCGCCCCCTCCCCGACCACCAGGATGTGGGGCAGACGCCCCACGGTTTCCAGGACCTCCATGAGACGTGTCCCCAGACGCCGGCGACGGTCCACCAGTTCGCGCTCGATCCAGTAGCCCCCATTCAGGAGAAAATCATCGTTCTCTTCCCAAATCACGCGCCCGCCCTCCGCCATCGACCGCGCACAGAAATGGAGCAGCATCTGCTCGTGATTGCCCTGCACCGCGTGGAACCAGGGCTCATCCAGAAAGTCGAGACAGGCCATCGACTCGGGTCCGCGATCGATCAGGTCGCCCACGGACAGCAACCGGTCCCGGGCGGCGTCGAAGCGGACGCGGTTCAAAAGCCGCTCAAGGGTATTCCGGCACCCATGCACATCGCTCAGGACAAAATCCCGTCCCTTGCGATTGGCCGGAAGGCGCTGGACGACGATGCTCGGAGGTTCGTTCGGGGACACCGGGGACAGACTCGCGGCGAGACCGTGAGCTTACCCGAATCGCAAAAACCCCGTCGCCTCGAGCTTCCGCCCGCGAGCGCAAACCCGGGTGATAGAATCAGGCGGACGCCCGGAACCGTCCCGTGGAGGGTATGTCCATGTCCCGTTTTCGTTTCCGCCTTGCTTTCCTCGTCCTGTTGGGTTTCTGCCTGGCTCCTTCAGTCCAGGCCATGCCGCAAAGCCTCTACCAAGGCCTTCACTGGCGTTTCATCGGCCCCACCCGGGGCGGGCGCGTGCTCGCGGTGGCGGGGGTTTCCGACGAGCCCGAAACCTACTATTTCGGGTCCGTCGATGGAGGCATCTTCAAGACGACCGACGGCGGGACCGTCTGGCATCCGCTTTTCCAGCATGAGCCCGTCTCCTCGATTGGCGCCCTCGCCGTAGCCCCGTCCAATCCCCGGATCCTCTACGCCGGAACCGGCGAGGCGGACATGCGGTCCGATCTCTCGACCGGAGGCGGCATGTTCCGCTCGGACAACGGTGGGCTCACCTGGCACCGGATCGGGCTGGTCCAAAGCCAGCAAATCAGTTCCATCTGGGTCAATCCCCAAAACCCCAACATCGTCGTGGTCGCCGCCATGGGGCATGCTTTCGGACCCAACCGGACACGGGGCGTCTTCCGGACCACGGATGGTGGTCGTCACTGGACACGGGTGCTTTACCACAATGACCTAACCGGAGCGATCCAGCTGATCGCGAACCCCCGTGATCCCCGCGATGAACTCTACGCCGTGCTCTGGAACGCGGTCCGCCCCCCCTGGAGCCAGTACCCGCCCCTGCAGGGTGCGGGCAGCGGGATCTGGCGTTCCATGGACGGTGGACAGCATTGGCAACCGCTCCGGACGGTTGGCCTGCCCCACCATCCCGGCCGGATCGGGCTCGCCATCGCCGGCAACGGGCGACTGTTTTATGCCATCGTCAGTGCCCGTCAGGGTGGCGGACTGTATCGTTCAACCGACGGAGGCCATCACTGGACCCTCATCAACCACACCCATCGGCTGTGGGGACGGGGCTGGTATTTTGGCGGAGTTTACGTGAATCCACGCAATGCGCGGGTGGTCTACGTCCTCAATACCGCGATGTACGAATCCACCGATGGCGGTCTGCATTTCACCTGCATCAAAGGCTCCCCCAGCGGTGACGATTTCCACTCCCTCTGGATGGATCCCGAAAATCCCGATCGCATGATCATCGGTGTCGACCAAGGGGCTTCCATTTCGATGGATGGCGGAAAAACGTGGACACCCTGGTTCAACGAGCCCACGGCCCAGATCTACCGGCTCACGACCGACAACCGCTTCCGCTACCACATCTATGCAACCCAGCAGGATTCGGGGAGCCTGGATATCCCAAGCCGCAGCCGTCGGGGGATCCTGAGCAACCACTCCTGGAACCCTACGGCTGGCGGGGAAGCCGGATACGCCCTCCCCGATCCTGTGGATCCCCACATTGTCTTCGGGACCGACATCGGAGGCAGCGTGTCCCGCTATGACAGTCTCACCGGGGACTCCCAGAATATCTCCCCCTGGATCTACAGCACCTTCGGAACTCCACTGCCGCTCGTCCGGTACCGGTATCCCTGGGTTGTCCCCCTGGCCTTCTCGCCGGAGAATCCACACATCCTGTATCTGGGCGCCCAGATCGTCTGGCAGTCGGATAACGACGGTCAGAGCTGGAAAATCATCAGTCCCGACCTGACCGGTGCCCGTCCGTCCAAACCCGGAAAGCACCCCCTTCCGAAGCCCACGCTCCAAAATGCCACGGCACTCGGCTACGGCACTGTTTATAGTCTCGCCCCCTCGCCCCGCCGGTTCGGTGAGATCTGGGCTGGCACGACGAACGGCCGGGTATGGCTCACCCGGAATGGCGACTACTGGCAACAGGTCACACCGGCCGGGCTGGACCCCTGGAGCCGGATCGACCGGATCCAGGCCTCGCCTTTCTCTGCGGCCACCGCTTATCTGGCAGTCGACCGACATCGGGTCAATGATGACCACCCCTACATTTACCGGACAACGGATTTCGGTCGACGCTGGTCACTTTTGGTCAAAGGCCTGCCTTCTGACGATTACGTCCACGTGGTCCGGGCGGATCCCAAGCGCCGGGGCCTCCTCTTCGCCGGAACGGAGTTCGGCCTCTACGTGTCCTTCAACCAGGGTCGGCTCTGGCAACCATTCAACCTCAACCTGCCCACCACGGCCATCCATGACATCGCCGTTCATGGCAACGACCTCATCGTGGGAACCCATGGACGGGGCATCTGGGTCCTGGATGACATCACCTCCCTTTTCCAGGACAAGTCCGGGATTGCCCGGAAAACGGCTTTCCTCTACCAGCCGGAGACGGCCTACCGCATCCCGCGCATCCGTTTTCGCGCCGAGCCCTTTCCACCGGAGGTGCCGCACGCCAAAAACCCGCCTGCCGGAGCGATTGTCGATTACTACCTGAAGTCGCGAGTCGAAACGCCCATCACACTCACCATCGAAACCAGATCCGGGACGGTGCTCCGGGTTTTTTCAAGCGCTACAGACAGCGATCCCCAACCCCTGGGCCGCGCGCCCTTTCCCCGGTTTTGGAAGGCACCCATCAACCGCCTGCCAAACCACCCGGGGCTTAACCGCTTCGTCTGGCACCTGAGGACCCGCCAACCATGGGCCCTGCACTACGGATGGGGTGGCCCCGGATTGCTGCACAATACACCCGTGAGCCCTGAGGGCCCCCTGGTTCCCCCGGGCCGTTACCGCCTGATCCTCCAGGTCGACGGCCACCGGTATGAACGGCCGCTGGTCGTGAGGCTCGATCCGAACAGCCACCTCAGTGTCCAGGAGGCGTGGGTGCAATACCGCCTGGCCGCCCAGACCGCCAACGCCATAACGGCAATCACCGCGCGGAGTCACGCCCTCGGGAGACTGGTTGCCGAAGTTCGCGGGCGGATCCATCACAGCCACGGAAATCCCCGCCAACAGCTGACTCGCTTCAGCCGGCACCTGAACCAGGCCATCCAGGCAGCCCGGGCAGAAGTCCTCGCGGGTCACTTTGGCGTTCTCCTGGGCATGATCGATGGAGCCCAGCGCGCACCGACCCAAAGCCAGTTGCAAGCCTTCCATCAGGCCGAGATCCGCCTGCAGGCATTCCGGTCGGCATTTCGCCGGATCCGGACCGAACTGGCGAAGCTCAACCAGGGGTTCGGCCGGGGAGAAAAACCCCTGAAACTGGTCCTGCAAGAACCCGCGCCGCTGCCGGTGCCCCGGGAATCTGATGTGGAACTGTTCTAAAGGGAAACGAAACCGGCGGGCGGGATGGATCCCCTCCGCCGGTCTCCTGCCGCTCTGTGCCTTGCTGGCCTCATGCCATGCCCATCCGGCCGGCATGAAAGCACTGGCCTTCCCGCGTGGGGAGACGTGGCTGAACGTGACCCGCCCCCTCGACCGCAGAATGCTCAGGGGACGGGCGGTCCTTCTCGACTTTTTCACGCCCGGCTGCATCAACTGCATCCAGATGATCCCGGTGCTGCAACGGCTGGAGCAACATTTCCGCTCCGGCTTTATCGTGGTCAGCATCGACTCGCCGAAGTTCACGGCTTCCGCGAGCCTCGCGGACCTGAGAACGTTCCTCGTCGACTTCCATGTTCACGAACCCGTCCTCGACGATACCGGACTCTCTCTCTGGAACCGCTATGGCGTCGAGGCCTGGCCGACTTTCATCCTGATCAATCCACAGGGTCGACTGGTCAATGCCTTCGTCGGTGAGACCTCCTATGACCACCTGGCCGCGGCCATCCGGACCGTCATTCGGAAGGCCAGACGGGCAGGAACGCTCCACCCAGGCCCTCTCCCGCTCAAACCGCTCAAGCGGCCGGCGGGCCTTCTTTTCGCCCCGGACAAGCTGGCCGTCAGGGGAAAGTGGATCGCCATCGCCGACAGCGGCGACCATCGGGTGCTTCTGGCCAACCGGAGGGGTCAGATCACCCAAGTCATTGGATCAGGGAAGCCCGGCTGGAAGAATGGCGCGGCACATGACGCCCGGTTTGATGACCCGGAGGGATTGGCGTTTGGTCGCCATTTCTTATATGTGGCCGATGCCGGCAACAACACACTACGCCGGGTCAGTCTCAGCACCTTCGAGGTCACGACCCTTGCCGGCACGGGGCATCGTGCCTACGATGTCACAGGACAGGGTCCGGGCCGGGCCGTACCGCTCAACTCCCCCTGGGCACTCGACAAACAGGGCCGGATCCTGTGGATCGCCATGTCCGGAGAACACCAGATCTGGCGTCTCAACCTGGCCACGGGAGAGATCGAGGCCTGGGCCGGGACGGGTTCGGAAGGCATGGCGGATGGCCCCCGGCGGGAGGCGACCTTTGCTCAACCGAGTGGCTTGGCCTCAACCCCGGGCATCCTCTACGACGCCGATCCGGAGAGTTCTTCCATCCGGATGATTTCGATCAGCAGCGGTCATGTGGGCACCCTGGTGGGTCAGGGTCTCTTCCATTGGGGATTCCGCAATGGGCGTGTGTCCCGGGCCGAACTCCAACACGCCCAGGGCCTTGCTTTGGAAGGACGGATGCTTTATGTGGCCGATACCTTCAACAACGCCATCCGTGCCATCAATCTCGCCGATGATCAGGTCTCGACCTTGGCGCGGGGAGGCCCACTGGATTTGCCGGGAGGACTCGCGCTGCTCAACGAGACCACCCTCCTGATTGCCGATACGGGAGCCAACCGACTCCTGGCCCTCAATCTCAAGACGGACACGCTCTATCCCTTTCCGCTCACCGCGAAGCCAGGATCCCTCCTCTCCCGGCGTGACCCCGCAGCCAAAAACCGCCACCGACCCTGAACTAGGACCGGGCCTCTTCGCGCAATCGGTCGAGGTAACGAGCCAGGAGATCCACCTCCAGATTGACCACCACGCCAGCTTGAAGCCGACCCAGGGTGGTCCGGCTGATCGTGTGCGGAATCAGCATGATGGAAAAAATCCGTCCCTGGAGAGCATTCACGGTGAGGCTCACCCCGTCAACCGCAATGGATCCCTTGGGGGCGATCCAGCGTTCGAGTCCGGATGGAACCTCGATCTCGAAAAACAGGCAGTCCTCCTGCTCGCCCCGAATCCGAACCCGCCCCACGCCATCGACATGCCCCGAAACGAAGTGCCCCCCGAGCTCATCCCCCACCCGGAGCGCGGACTCGAGATTGACCCCATCCCCCGGTCCCAGGCTCCCCAGGGTGGTGAGCCGGCGGGTTTCCGGCGATAGATCGAAAACCAGCCGGTCCGGACGGGGATCCACAACCGTAAGACAGACGCCGTTCACGCTCACACTGGCCCCGAGGGCCGGGTGGAAGCGGGTCTCGAGCGGGTGGATGCACAGGGAGATTCCACGCGCCCGGGGCACACTCTCCAGTATCTCGCCGGTGCTCTGAATCAACCCGGTAAACATCAACGGGTCTCCCGGACGGGGCGCAGGACGAGACGGAAATCGCCTCCGATGCGTCGCAGCTCGGCCGTCCGCCACGCCGATGCATCTTCGAGGACATTGAGGCGGGGCAGATCCACCAGGGGCCGGGCATCCGGGCCCAGAAGACGGGTTGCCAGGTAGAGCCGCCATTCGTCAACCAGCCCCTCGCGGATAAAAGATCCCGCGAGCGTCGGACCGGCTTCCACCAAAAGATCGTTGATTTCCCGCTGGGCCAGAAGAACCAGGACCTCACGGAGGTCAAGCCCCCGCGCGCTCTGGGCCACCCGAACGACCGGGATTCCGGCATCCTCATGCCGTCGCGCATCGGCTTGGGGAGATGTCACAAGCAGCGATTCCTGGGCGGGAGAGAAGACCCGGGAGTCCGGCGGAGAGCGGGCCTGGGAATCGAGCACAACCCTGAGGGGCTCGGGGGCCTCACGGCTTGCGGGTCCCTCGCGGACCGACAAGCGGGGATTGTCGGCCAGCACGGTGCCTGATCCCGTAAGCACGGCCCCATGTCGGGCGCGCAGGCGACGCACATCGGCCCGAGCTGCCGATCCCGTGATCCAGCGGCTTTTACCGGAAGCCAGTGCGGTCCGGCCATCCAGGCTGGAGGCCTGCTTGAGGGTCACCCAGGGAAAACCCGTCTCGTACCGCTTGAAAAAGCCACGGTTTATTTCCCGGGCCGCCTGTGCCAGGACACCTGCGGTGGTCGGGATGCCGGCCTTGCCCAGCCAGAGCCCCCCTCCGCGCGCGGCCGGATTGGGATCGGCCACGGCGTAGACGACACGGCCGATGCCGGCTGCGGCCAGGGCGGAGGCACAGGGCGCGGTTTTTCCCCTGTGCGAGCAAGGCTCGAGGGTGATATAGACGGTCGCTCCCCGCGCCAGTTCACCCGCCTCCTTGAGTGCCTCGATTTCCGCATGGGGCCCTCCGGCGATACGGTGGAAACCCCGGCCGACCACCGTGTCCTCACGGACGATCACGCAACCGACAGAGGGATTGGGCCGCGTCGTGAAACATCCCCGCCGCGCCAGTTCCAAGGCCTCAGCCATGTAGAAGGCGTCCCGCAATTCACCCGGCTCGCTCCGCATGGGCACTTCAGGAGGAATGGGGGGGGCGGTTTTTGCGATTCCCGTGACGGCTCGCGGGCTCGGACAGGCGGTCGATGGCCCTGCGAAAATCATGGACATCGTTGAAATCGCGATAAACGGAGGCAAAACGAACGTAGGCCACCGGATCCAGATCACGCAGTTTTTCCATGACCCACTCCCCGATCTGCCGTGCTGCGATTTCCGATTCTCCAACCGTCCGGATCCGGCGCAGGAGATCCTGGATCAGTGATTCGAGTGTCTCCGTCGGGACGGGCCGTTTCTCAAGAGCACGCAGGAGACCCGCACGGATTTTTTGCTCTTCGAACGGTTCGCGCCGTCCATCCCGCTTGATCACCCGCGGGTAAGCCCATTGCGCCTGTTCCAGCGTCGTGAATCGCTCCCCGCATGAGAGGCAATGCCGTCGCCTGCGGATTCCCTGCCCGTCATTCAGCAGCCGGGAATCGATCACCCGGGTCTCGACATGTCCGCAACTCGGACAATGCATCGGCCTACCCGTAAACCGGGAATCTCCGGCAGAGATCGGTGACTTCTTCACGCAACGCATCCTGACGGACGGCGGACGTGGCCGGATCCAGGGTTTCGATGATGATTTCAGCCACGCGTCGGGACTCGGTCAGTCCCATCCCGCGGGTCGTCATGGCCGGAGTGCCAATTCGGAGACCGCTCGTCACCCGGGGTGGGCGGGGATCGTTCGGAACGGCATTTTTGTTTACGGTCAGATGGACCGCCTCGAGACGGTGCTCGGCATCCTGACCGGTCAGCGGATGGCCGATCAGGTCCAGGAGAAACAGGTGATTATCGGTCCCCCCCGAAACCACCTTGAACCCACGTTCCAAAAACACCTGGGCCATGGCACGGGCATTGGCGACAACCTGGGCCTGATATTCCCGAAACTCGGGCTCGAGGGCCTCCCTGAAGGCCACGGCCTTGGCCGCAATCACATGCATCAGCGGTCCGCCCTGGGTTCCCGGGAAAATCATCGCGGCCAGCCTTTTTGCGATTTCCGGGTTTTGCCGGGCCAGAATGAGGCCACCCCGGGGCCCCCGGAGGGTCTTGTGGGTGGTCGAAGTGACCACATCCGCATGCGGCACCGGGTTGGGATAAAGCCCGGCCGCGACGAGGCCGGCGACATGCGCCATATCGACCACGAGGAAAGCCCCGACCCGGTCGGCAATCGCCCGGAAGCGGGCCCAATCGAGAACCCGGGAATAGGCGGAAAACCCCGCCATCAGGAGTTTCGGGCGTTCGCGATCAACCAGAGCCTCGAGTTTTTCGTAGTCCAGAAGACCTGTCACCGGGTCAACGCCATACTGAGAGGCTTGAAACAATTTTCCGGAGAAACTGACCTTGGCACCGTGCGTGAGATGGCCTCCATCGGCCAAGCTCATGCCCACGATCCGGTCGCCGGGGCGGATCAACGCCAGATACGTCGCCGCGTTGGCCTGCGATCCGGAGTGGGGCTGTACATTCACGTAGTCCGCACCAAAGAGCTCGCGGGCCCGTTCAATCGCCAGGTTTTCAGCCACATCCACAAAGGTGCAACCGCCATAGTACCGGTGTCCCGGATACCCTTCGGCGTACTTGTTGGTCAGGACCGATCCCTGGGCTTCCAGAACCCGGGGGCTCGCATAGTTCTCCGAAGCAATCAGTTCCAGGTATTGCTCCTGCCGTTCCCGTTCGTGTTCCATGGCCTGTCCCAGCTCGGGATCGTAGTCGGCCAGGGAGGTCATCCGTCCGTAGCGTGGGAGTGGGGACATGGCGGGTCTCGGGCAGATGCTTCGGCGATGGCAATTGTAGCCCCTCCACGGGGGACCGTCGAGGCCCCCCAAACCGCCCAGGGGCTTTTCCTGCCAGGCTTCCGGGATCCGACCGGGCTACACTGAGCCCGTTCCATCCACTCCCGCCGGTGTCATGCGGTTCATCCTCCTGTCCCGTTATGCTCAACTGTATTCGACGCGTCGCCTGGTGGAAGCAGCGCGCGCACGGGGCCACCGGATCCGCATCGTGGATCCCGTCCGCTGTTACCTTTCCCTCTCCACCCAGCATTCGGGCATTCACTACCAGGGCCGGGCGATTACCGGAATTGATGGGGTACTCCCCCGCATCGGAACCTCGATCACAAGCTACGGAACCTCGGTGGTCCGCCAGTTCGAGATCCAGGGAGCCACCGTCCAGAATCCAAGTGCGGCCATTCTCCGGACACGCAACAAGCTCTGCATGCTGCAGCATTTGGTCGCAGCCGGCATTCCGATCCCGGAAACCGCCATGGCCTTCGCTCCCGAAGACAATCCGGCCCTGCTCGGGCTGTTGCCACCCCCGCCCCTCATCATCAAGCTCATTGAAGGATCCCAAGGCATCGGAGTCGTACTCGCGGAAAATCCCGAGGCCGCAGAAAGCGTCACCGAAACCCTGCGTGCCTTGATGGCCCACTTTCTCGTGCAACGCTTTGTGACCGAATCCCGCGGCCGGGATCTTCGCTATTTCGTGATCGGAGACGAGATCGCCGCAGCCATCGAGCGCAGGAACCCCAAGGGCGGGTTCCGTGCCAATCTCCACCAGGGGGGCTCGGCCCGGCGTATCCCTCAGGATCCGGTGGCCGCCCGCCTGGCACGGACGGCGGCACGGATTCTCGGGCTCCATGTTGCGGGAGTGGATCTCCTGGAAACGGACTCGGGACCGGTCGTGCTCGAGGTCAACGCCACGCCCGGACTGGAGGGGGTCGAGAAGGCGACGCGGATCGACATCGCGGGACGCATGATCCGCGACCTCGAACGGCGCATTCTCGAAAGACGGACCCATCCTCCCCGATCCGGGCCGCCCCCTCCCTGACGATCCATTCCAAACTCCGCGAATGTGGCAGAATTGCCCACCTGCCCGTCATCACCCGAGACCGAAGTGGCCACCCCTCTCCTCACGGTACAGAGACTGCGCCGGGTGGTCCCCCCCCAGCGGGTGATTCTGGAGGGTCTCTCCCTCTCCTTTCTCCAGGGCGCAAAGATCGGAATTCTGGGCATCAACGGGGCCGGCAAGTCGACCCTGCTCCGCATCCTGGCCGGTGTGGATACGGATTTCGAGGGGGAACGCCTCTTGGTTCCCGGAACCCGCATCGGTTACCTGCCGCAGGAACCCGAACTGGACGGGGAAAAAACGGTGCGGGAAAGCGTCGAGGAGGGACTCTCCGATCTGCGTGCCCTGCTCTCCCGCTTTGATGCCGTGAGCCAGAAGCTGGGCGAGCCGCTCACGCCGGAGCAGATGGATGCCCTGCTCTCCGAACAGGCTGAGCTCCAGGATGCCATCGAACACCAGAACGGATGGAACTGGGAACACCGCCTGAAGGTGGCTTCGGCCGCGCTGGGTCTCCCGGATCCCACCGCCCGGATCGCCACCTTGTCGGGTGGGGAACGCCGGCGCGTGGCGCTGTGCCGACTGCTTCTTTCACAGCCCGATCTCCTTCTCATGGACGAGCCCACAAACCACCTCGACGTCGAATCGGTCGCCTGGCTCGAAAAAACGCTTCGTGACTATCCCGGGACGGTCATCCTGGTGACACATGACCGGTACTTTCTCGACCACGTGGTCGGCTGGATCCTCGAAATCGACCGGGGCCGGGGATTGCCCTGGGAAGGCAACTACACCTCCTGGCTCGCCGGCAAGGAGGCCCGTCTGGCCCAGGAATCGCGCGAAGAAGCCGCCGTCCGGAGAACACTCAAGGACGAACTCGAGTGGATCCGTCAGGGCAGCCGGGGCCGGCAGGCCAAAAACAAGGCCCGGATCCAGCGCTACGAGGAACTGAGCTCGCGGGACTTCCAGAAACGCCAGGAAACGCGGGAACTCTACATTCCCCCCGGCCCCCGGCTCGGGGAAGTCGTGATCCGGGTCCAGGATGCGGGAAAAAGCTACGGGCCGCGTCTGCTGTTCGATCACCTGAGCTTTGAGGTCGAACGCGGGGCCATCATCGGCATCATCGGCCCCAACGGGGCCGGCAAAAGTACGCTTCTGCACCTGATCACCGGTTCGGAAAAACCCGACCGCGGGCAGATCATCCGGGGCGAGACCACCCGGCTTGCCCATGTCGACCAGTTGCGTCAGGATCTCGACGGCACGCAGACCGTCTGGCAGTACATCACCGACGGCGTGGACCAGCTCGTGGTGGGCGGTTTCACCATGGCCTCCCGGGCCTATGTGGGACGCTTCAACTTTCGGGGTCCCGACCAGCAAAAGCCGTTGAGCCGGCTCGCGGGCGGAGAACGCAACCGGGTCCATCTTGCAAGGCTCCTGCGCGAAGGCGGTAATGTGCTGCTTCTCGACGAACCCACCAACGACCTCGATGTCGAGACCTTGCGCGCCCTGGAAGAGGCGTTACTGGCCTTTCCGGGATCCGTCCTCGTGACCTCCCATGACCGCTGGTTTCTCGACCGTATCGCCACCCACATCCTGGCCTTCGATGGAACCGGCCAGACCCTGTTCGAGGAAGGCGACTACAGTGAGTTTATTACGCGGCATCCCTCCCACCGCGTCGGGGACGGCTAGTTTGCGGAGAGGTATTTCTCACGTCGAATTGCCGGGAGGGCAAAATCCAGCGACTTGAGGTAGACCAGTGAGGCATCGATCATCTCCGGGTTCCCGCAAAGGTAAACCACCTGCCGACGGGGATCCAGGGGCAATGATTTCAGTGTCTCCTGGACATAACCCTTGTGCTCATAATCCCGCGCGGGATCGGACAGGGACCGGCTCAGGCAAGCGGTAAATCCAAACGCCGGGACGGCTTGCGCGAGAGCCAGGAAATCTTGGCCGTACAGCAACTCCTCGGGACCCCGCACCCCGAGCAGGAGCCGGATCTCCCGACCGGATCCGGCGAGACGCTGGCCCAGGCTGGGCAACATGGCCCGATAGGGCGAGACGCCGGTGCCGGTTGCCACGAGCAGGTAGTCCATGCCGGGATCATCCCTCAGGATAAAGCGGCCGAACGGGCCGGAGGCCTGTACCACCTCACCGGACGACAGGCCGAACAGGATACGGCAGGCACGACCGTTCGGCACCTCAGTGACGGCGATGGCGATTGATCCGTTCTCCGCCGCCTCCTCCGGTGGCGAGGCAATGCTGTAGCTCCGGCGCAGTTCTCCTTCGGGGCTGGGAAAATGCAGGGTGATGAACTGGCCGGGGATATAGTCGAAGGGGTGCCCATCGACGCGCGCAAATCGAAACTCCAAAACGCGGGGCGTGAGCGGGCGGCGGGCAACGAGCCGCAACCCGAAAAGCTCATGGGGCATGAACGAGTCCTCGGATCCCTCGGGGGTCCGGACAATTCCGGAGCACCCCACCTGGACCCTTGGGCGCGGTCCCCTTCATACTTCACCTCAGGGATCCAAGGATCTACTATTGTATCCAAACCGCGACCTGAAACCCGATGACTGACCCCTCCCCTCCGTCACCCGGCCGCTACGGCTTGGAGCGGACGGACCAATGCGTGAAATGCGCGCTCTGCCTGCCCCAGTGTCCGACCTACCGCCTCACGGCCCTCGAGACCGAGTCTCCGCGCGGACGGATCCGGCTCATGGAAGCACTGGACCGGGGGGAAGTGGGCTTCGATCCCACGGTGGTGGACGCACTCGATCACTGTCTCGGCTGTCTCACGTGCGAGGCCGTCTGCCCAGCTTCCGTCCCCTATGGAGACCTGATCGACCGGGTCCGGGCCGTGATGCCGATCCGGCGCCGTTTCTCCCTGAGGCATTGGGTCATCGGGTTTGCGGAACACCCGGGCCGACTCCGGTTCTTTGACCGGCTGCTCCGGATCCTGGCCCGAACCGGTCTGCTCAGCGCTCTCGGGAGGATCCTGGCCGGCCAAGGCGGCCGGCCGCTCCGTCTCCTACCCCAGCCCTATCCCCCCAAGCCGGTTCAAAAAGGACGATGGCTCCCCCAAGGGCCGCCGGCCGGCGGGGTTGCGCTTTTGGCCGGTTGCTTCTCGAGCCTCTGGTCACCTGCGTTATACGGCGCCGCAACCCGGGTTCTCACCCGCTGGGGGCACCCGGTCGAGATTCCGGAAAGCCCGCTTTGCTGTGGGGCGCTCGCCCGGCATTGTGGTGAGGAAACCCGCGCGACACGACAACGGCAGAAGGCCCGCGCCCGCCTGGATCCCTCGATCCCCCTGCTGGTCGCAGACAGCGGGTGCTGGCAGGAGGCCCGGGGGCTCGCCGATGACGTCTTCGAACTCACTTCCTTCCTCGTCCGGGCATGGCCCGAAGGAACCCCAGCCACTCTCGCCAAAAGCCAGCGGATCGCGGTTCATGTCCCCTGTTCGCAGTCCAGCCAAGTCCACAACCCCCGCGCTGCAGAAAGACTGCTCGGACACATTGGCCAAGCCATCCTGCTCCCGTTCGAACTGCCTCTGGGTTGTTGTGGAGGTGCCGGAAGCTATCTTCTCGACCGTCCCGAATGGAGCGACCGCTTTGCCTCGACACTCCTCGACGCCCTGCCCCACCCCCTCCCGGACCGGATCGTGACCACCAACCTGGGCTGCCGCCTGCAACTCGAGACCGCACTTCGGCGGGCGCGACTCGCGATTCCCGTGCAACATCCGGTCGAGGTTCTGGATGAGGCGCTCGGAGATCCCTCCCTGTAAGGGCTCCATCCCGTAGGGGAATTGCTAGAATGCGTGGGTTGATCCACGGGAGAACGACCATGAAACGACTTACTCTCGCGACCGTGGCAGGATTCGTCCTGGCCACCTCCGTGGCCTCGGCCGGTCCCCTGAAGACACCGGGACGGGTTCCTGGCTGGACGACGCCGGCAATCCCCGGATACGGCGCCATCCACCTCTGGCCCCATGAAAGCGCGCGTCTTCCCCGGACCCGGCAATACCACGCCATTTTTTACATTCCGCAAGCCCTCGCCAACAAGACCAAGGCCGATCCCGAACTCGGCCGGGTGGCCCGCATGTTCAATATTTTCAAGGCTGAAAGGGTGCCGACCCGCAACCTGCACTTTGTCGTGGTTTTCGACGGAGGTGCGATTCCCGCGGCACTGTCCAATGCCGCCTACCAGAAGCGATTCGGTCATCCCAACCCAAACGGACGGCTGGTATCCGCCCTCCTCCGGCACGGGGTGCGCTTTTATGTGTGCGGCGTTGCCCTGGCCGGCTGGAAATTCACACCCGCCTCTCTCTGGCCCCACATCGGGGTCGCACCGAGCGGACCCAGCACGCTCATCCTCTATGAAAACCGGGGTTACGCCCTGATTCCGTTCTAGGCCCGTGGGTCGGAATCTCGGTGATCGGCTGATCGGAGAGATCGACCACGCACGCTGGGTCCTGACCCAGGGAGCCTCCCCACACCCAGGCCCAGCCCCCGCTTGGCGGCGGCACAGCATCCGGTTGCTCCGGGTGAATCACGCGGGAGAAGTGGCGGCACAGGCCCTTTACCGGGCCCAGGCCCTCACGGCCCGCGAGGACCCCGCCCTGTCCCGGCAGCTGGTCCAGGCGGGTGAAGAGGAACATCGTCACCTCGTCTGGTGCGAGAGGCGTCTGGCCGAACTCGGCGGCCATCCGAGTTCCCTGAACCCGCTGTGGTATGGGCTCGCTTTCCTGAGCGGGCTTCTGGCCGGTTCCCTGGGACGCAGGACGAGCTTGGGCTACATCGTGGAAACCGAGGCCCAAGTGGAGTCCCATCTCACGGACCATCTGGGACGCCTGCCGCCCGAAGACGAGGAGACGCGCCGGATTCTGGACCGCATGCGGGAAGAAGAAGTCGCGCACGGCGCCTGGGCGCGGGCCGCGGGTGGCGGGGTGCTGCCGGCTTCCGTCCGGCGACTCATGCACTGGACCTCGCGTGCCCTGGTCTACGGTTCCTACTTGTTCTGAGGGCTGGCCGAGAGGGTAACCGGGTCAAGCCGCCGAATCGAGGCCAGGGAGCCCCGTTTCATGTTTCGTCCGTAAAAGATTTCCAGCATTTCCGTCTTCACGCGATCCCGGATCCGTTCGGCCTCGTCGGGTGCAACGGATTCGCTTTCCGTACCGAACAAGTAGTTCGAAAGCTCAAATTCCTTGAGGATCATCTTCGTATGAAAGATATTTTCCTGGTACACGTTGACGTCGACCATCTGGTAGCGCTCGCGGGTGTCCCGGGACATGAAATTCTGGACCGAGTTGATGTGGTGGTCGATGAAGAGCTTTTGTCCATGAATATCGCGGGTGAAGCCACGCACCCGGTAATCCACCATGACGATATCGGATTCGAAACTGTGGATGAGGTAGTTGAGCGCCCGCAGGGGTGAAATCCGTCCACAGGTGGAGACGTCGATATCGGCCCGGAAAGTGCTGATCCCGTTGTCCGGATGGCTTTCCGGGTAGGTATGGACGGTGATGTGGCTCTTGTCGAGATGCAGGGCGACTCCCTCCGGCAGGGGGCCTGGGGTTTCAAGGTCGCTCTGGACGGCTGCATCGGTACCGACCGTCGTCTCGGAAATGAGCATGGTGACGGAGGCCCCTTGGGGATCGTAATCCTGCCGTGAGCAGTTGAGCACGTTGGCGCCGATGATTCCGGAGACGTGGGTCAGGATCTGGGTCAGCCGTTCGGCATTGTAGGCCTCGTCGATGTAGCTGATGTAGGCCCGCTGGTGTTCTTCGGTTTTGGTGTAACAGATATCGTAGATATTGAAACTGAGCGTCTTCGTCAGGTTATTGAAACCGTTGAGCCGGACTTTCTGGGTGGGATGGGCCAATCTTGGTTTTCCTCCAAAGCGATGCACCGGGTCTATTGACCGCCTGGAACCTCGTCCATTATCGCAGGTTTTGGATGCCGGAGCGTCGGCCGCACCTCCTTTGGATCACCCGACCGCTCGATTGCCGCATGCAACTCGGCCCAGGCCCGGGCCCGATCGCGGGTACTGAAGAGGGCGGATCCCGCCACGAAACGCTCGGCCCCCTCCGCACGCGCCTGGGCAATGGTTCCTGGATGAATACCGCCGTCCACCTCGAGGACCCACGACCCGCCGTGGCTGTCGATCCAGCTCCGGATCTCCCGGATCTTGGGCAATACCCCCGGCAGGAACGCCTGGCCCGGGAAACCCGGATTGACCGTCATGACGAGAAGGTGTTCCACGCGGTCTGCAACATAAGGCAGGAGAGTGGGCGGAGTAGCCGGGTTGAAGACGAGTCCGGCTTCGCATCCCTGATCCCGTATCAGCCCGAGGCTGCGGTCCAGGTGGTCGGTAGCCTCCGGGTGGACAAAAATCACATTCGCCCCGGCACGGGCAAATTCCTCGATCAGCCGGTCCACCGGCCGAACCATGAGATGCACTTCGACCGGAACCTCAACCCCATATCGGCGCAATGCCGCGAGCACGAGGGGCCCGACCGTGAGGTTCGGGACGTAGTGGTTGTCCATGACATCGAAATGAAGCCGCCGGGCCCCAATCGCAACGATCGCCTGGGCTTCCTCCCCCAGCCGGGCAAAATCAGCGGAAAGCAGCGAAGGGACGATCTCAGGTGGCCGGGGCCGGTTCATTCCGCATTCCTCCGGTAAGACGAGGCGGGCCGACCCTCCAGCCATCGCCGGAGACCGCCCAACGCAACGGTATCATACTTCCCCACCCCCCTCCTCTGCAGACCCGCCTCGCCAAGATCCGGCCGGGGCAGGCCTCACCCGCAGCTCACCCTCGCCATCTCCGGGAAATACGGGTGGGGGAACTCCCTTGGCGGGCAGCCGCGCTTGACGACCCGCCGCTCAAGGCGGATGGGTATTTGTACGCTGATCTACTATAATCTCAAGGTAACCGCCTCTCGCGCAGACGGCATTTCTACTATTCGGAGACACCCATCCGTGACGGCCCTGCATTCCTCCCGCTGGCTTCCGGCCCTGATCCTGGGCGTGGTTTTTTCCCTTTCGGCTGTGGCTTTCGCCCAACCCTACCTCGCCATTCCGCAGTCCTCGCAAAACAGTGTCGACATCGTGAGCGCCGCAACCAATTCCCTCCTGGCTGAACTCCCGGTCGGAGTGGATCCGGTGAACGTCGTGATGTCACCCACCGACCCGGACCTCGCCTACGTCGGTGGCATCTCGTCCGTCTCCGGGGTCGTGACATCCAGCCTCACCGAGATCAATCTGGCCTCCGAACGGATCGTCCAGATTTTTACCCTGCAAAGCGGTACCTCCAACATTGGCCTGGGCGCCATGGCCATTGCTCCCAATGGGGAAACCTTTTATTTCATCAATCCCGATACCGGCACGTTATATGACCTCCATCTGGCGAACGGTTCCGTCGACACCCTCAGCGGCTATGGCGTCGGCACCGCCCCCACGGCAATTGCAGCCGGTTTATCCGGCCGCCATCTCTATGTCAGCCTGAGTGGGGACGACACGCTCTCGGTGATCGACCTCTCCACCGGTGCGATCTCCACGCTCACGCTCCCGGACGCTTTTGACCCCCTGGCGCTCGCGCTCTCACCCGCGGGAACCCGTCTCTACGTCGCCAACTCCGGCGACGATACAATTGATGTCCTGGACATCCGGACGGGAAACTTCCTGACCTCGCTGACCGTCCCGGGATTTCCAACCTCGCTCGCCGTCTCCCCCAACGGCCAGACCCTCTATGTCGCCCAGCCGACCGAACAGGGCATCGTGACCGTGATCCCGCTCGCCAACCCGGGACAGGAAACCAACGTGAGCGTGGGTCAGGCGCCCGCGACCCTGGCGCTTTCTCCCGACGGCACACGGCTTTACGTGTTGGATGCAAACAAAGCCGCACTCTCCATCCTGAATACGGCGACCAACCAGCTGGTCAGTACCCTCAACCTGTCGAATGCTGCAGCCTTTTCAGGTCATTTTTCCGGAAATGGTGACATCGTGGCAAGCCCTGCCACCTTTACAACGCCGGAGAACATGTCGTTCTCAGCCGCCGTCAATGCGAGTGACACACAGAACCGGACCCTGAGCTACCTGGTCACGACTCCTCCTGCCCATGGGACACTCAACCTGGCCGGCAGCGGCTCCTTCACCTACTTTCCCCAGACCGGCTATACCGGCGAGGACCGCTTTTCCTTCCAGGCCGAAGCCTCAAGCGGTCCGGGTGCGCCCACGAACCCCATCTCGGCTCCGGCCACCGTCCGGATCTGCGATATCCCGCAAACGATCAGTCTGGGCCCGATTCCGGCGACGGCAATCCCCTCCGGCGCAACGAGCGTGATCCCCTTCAGTCCCAATAGCGGCTGCGATCTCGCCTACAGTGCCAGTTCCTCCAACCCATCCGTCATCCCGGACTCCGGCATCAGCTTCGGGGGCCTCGGCCTCAACCGGACGGTCAATCTCGAAGCCCCTTCCGGGGCCGCGGGGATCTCGCACATCCATCTCGTGGCAACGGCCCCGAACCAGGCCACCACATCCGAGACCTTCCAGGTCACGGTTGCCCAGCGGCCCGTCATCAACGGTCTGGTCGGTCCCTACGGCATCACGGTCAGCAGCAGTGTGGGGCCCTATCCCTTCACCGTCACGGGAACGAGTCCGATCACCCTGACCGCATCCAGCGACGATCCGGGCATCCTGCCAGTCAGCGGGATCAAGCTGGCCGGCACCGGCACCAACCGGACCATCACGATGACCCCCATCCCAAACCAGTTGGGCACGGCCATCGTGACCGTGACCGCAACCGATGGCAACGGTCTCACTTCGTCCGTTGCCTTCGACGTCGAAGTCGTCCAGAACACGAGCAGTGCCATCGATCCGACCAGCCTTCTGTTCCTGCTCCTTCTGGGGTTGACCGGAGCCTTCGTTCCGAGACGTCGCCGCGCGTGAAGGACTCCCCTCCCGCAGGGACAGTGCCGGGGAGCCCCACCGATCCCGGACTGCCCCGGGTCGGGCAGGGCAAGGTTCGTGATCTCTACCAGGTGGATCACGAACGCCTGTTGATCGTCGCGTCCGACCGGATTTCCGCGTTCGATGTCGTTTTCAGGGAGACCATCCCGGAGAAGGGGTGCCTGCTGACCGCATTGTCCAAATTCTGGTTTGCCCGGATGGAGTCACTCATCCCGAACCACGAACTCAAGGATGACTGGTCCCGTCTTGTCCATTCCCAAGCCCTGCCCTATCTTCGCGGACGGAGCATGCTCGTGCGACGGCTTCAACCCCTGCCATTGGAAGCGGTCGTTCGTGGCTATCTCGCCGGTTCCGCCTGGCAGGCCTACCGGAAAGGGGACAACCTACCCGGCATCCATCTCCCGACAGGGCTCCGGGAAGCCGATCCCTTGCCGGAAATTCTCTACACGCCAACCAGCAAGTCCCCTGCCGGAGAACATGATCACCCGATCAGCTTCGACGAAACGGTGAGACGCATCGGCAACGGGACCCTGGCCACGGCGGTACGCGAGCAATCGCTCGCCATTTTCCGGGAAGCATCCCGATACGCCGAGACTCGGGGTCTCATCATCGCCGATGCGAAATTCGAGTTTGGGATCGACGGGGCCGGCAACCTCTTTTTGATCGACGAACTCCTGACACCGGACTCGACCCGGTACTGGCCCCGGGACCAGTACCGTCCGGGATCCAGCCCCCCTTCTTTCGACAAGCAGTTCCTGCGCCAGTGGCTCGAGATCAGCGGGTGGGACAAAAAACCACCGCCCCCGTCCTTGCCCGCCCCCGTCCTGGCCGCGACCCGCGACCGTTACGTCGAGGCCTGCTCACGCCTCATGGGCATCGCCATCCAGGCCTCATCCGGGACCTGATGCGGCTTCCCCACCCGTTGAAAAAACCAGGCGCGGCTGTCAGGGGATGAAAGAGCCGCTCCGGAACGGATCCGCCCTCCTCGCCCATCGTTTTCACCAAGGGAATGGCCTCGCAACCATCCCGTCAGCCCGGCTGCAGCAGGTCGGAACGCGGGGCCCCTCCCAGTCCCCACCAGGCCACCGGCACGGCCAGCAGTCCGACCCCCACGGCACCGTCGAGCACGCCCTCGACCCCGATCCGCCCGACCAGGGCACCCAGGATCAGGAGACCGACGGCGCCGAGCGCATTGCCGAGACCCAAGGCCACCCCAGACCCGAAGGCCGGCTCGCCGTGAGAACGATCCTGGCCGATCAGAATCGTGACCGGCAGGGTGGCAAACAGGCTGATCCCGAGCACGCCGAGATCCAGGTAGGCCCATGGCATGGGGAGAAACTCAAAGAGGCCGAGCAAGAGGGGCGAAATGAGACTCATGCTGACGAGGAGAGGACGGCGCCCCATCCGGTCGGCCAGCCACCCGCCCCCCAGGTTACCGACGACGCCGACCAAGAGTTGCACACTCACAAGTGAAGCCCCGACAATGAGGGAGCCTCCCCGTTCATGCCAGAGGATCGGAATGAAGGTCACACTGGCATAGACCAGACTGGATCTCAGCCCGGCGAACAACAACAGGGGCCACAAGGAGCGCAGTCGTTCCATCCAGGAATGCCGATCGCCCGGAACGGTTCTGGTTTGGGGGCCTGCCGGGCGGAGCGTGCGTGGAAGCAGGGGCACGAGACAGAGAACCGGCACAGCCAGGACCAAAAGACCGTGGAATCCCCACTGCAGGATGACCAGGCTGGCGAGCAGGGGTCCCAGACCACGACCGATCTCTCCGCCCACGAGGAAAACCGACATGACCAAGCTGGCTCGTTTCTCGCGGGCCATCCGGCGCGCGGTGGCCAGCCCGGGGGGGTGGAAGGCAGCATTACCGATCCCGATGGTGAGCAGGATCGCAATCAAGACCCAGAGACTGCCTGCCAGACCAACGAAGGCTCCGCCCAAAAGGCTCAGCGAGAGACCCGGGACGAGAAACCAGGCCTGCCCGTAACGATCGGAAAGCCAGCCCATGACAGGTTGCAGGCCCTGCCCGATCAGAAGAGCCGACATGATGAGTCCCGCATCCGCATCGGGGAGTGCCAGCCGGACCAGGACGGCCGGCAGGACACCCGGCAGGAAATTGACCGCACCGTCATTCAGGAAGTGCACAAAAGTGAGGACGGCGAGCCGGAGACGACGGCGCCCCTCCGGGATCCCTTCCGAAAGAGCCGGTGGGCATGCAAGATCCGAACTGAGCGCACTCATGGGATCTGGAACCTGTCTGGGAGAGCCAGTTTAAACCCGGAAACCGGTCTCGACCCGGACGGGTTTAGGACGGGGTCTCAAAGGGCATCTGGACCAGAAACTTGGGCGTGATCTTTTCCAGTTCGGATACGGAAGCCGCAAGGAGCGTCGCATGACCCACCTTGCGGCCCGGCCGTGGCGATTTCCGGTAGTCGTGAACATGAACGCCGGGCAGTTCAAGAAGCGAACGAACATCGGGCAGCCGCCCGACAGCATTGACCAGAAAGGCCTCACCGCGCAGGCGGGTCTCGCCGAGCGGGAGACCGGCGATGGCCCGGAGGTGATTTTCGAACTGACTGGTCTCGGCCGCCTCAATGCTCCAGTGCCCGCTATTGTGAACCCGCGGCGCCATTTCATTGGCGATCAGTTTGCCGTTTTCGAGGAAAAACTCGATGGCCAATACGCCGACATAATCCAGATGATCGAGGAGACTCCTCGCGTAACCCATGGCCTGGCGGACCACTTCGGGATCCACGTGGGCCGGCACCCGCGAACTGCGCAAGATCCCCTGCTGATGCACATTCTCGGCGAGCGGGTAAAAACCGACCTCCCCTTCCCGACCGCGGCAAGCCACCAGAGAGAGCTCGCACTCGAAGGGGATGCGGTTTTCAAGAAGCAGTCCGCCCGGGGCGCCCATGAAACGCTGGAAGGCAGCATCCAAGAGAGCGGCGTCCCCGATCACCGCCTGACCGCGGCCATCGTAACCAAAGCGCCGGGTCTTGAGCATGGCCGGCAGTCCGGTGATGCCCAGTGCCGGCTCGAGCTCCTCCCGGCTTGCAACCGAGACAAAGCGGGTGGTGGGGATTCCCAGTTTCTGGAACAGTTGTTTTTCGAGCAGGCGATCCTGGCTCACTTCAAGGGCGAGGGGTGGGGGCAGGACTGCCCGGGCCGCGGCAACTTCCCGAAGCAGGGGAGCGGCCAGGTTCTCAAACTCGTAGGTCACGACATCGACGGATCCGGCAAGCCGGAAAACCGCATCCCGGTCCCCGAACGGGGCCACGATCAGCTGACCCAACGCGGCTGCTGGCGCATCCGGCGAGGG
The DNA here is from genome assembly GCA_027320085.1 of Pseudomonadota bacterium. Taxonomy (GTDB): domain Bacteria; phylum Pseudomonadota; class Gammaproteobacteria; order JAKAQQ01; family JAKAQQ01; genus JAJZIH01. The sequence continues at coordinate 67,316 of DAHVLZ010000019.1, read as the reverse complement.
ATCCAGAAAAACAAAATCCAGCCCGAGCGGAAGCCCTGCCCAAGCCAGCATCCGTCCAAGCTGCCCTCCCCCGATCACGCCAACCCGCATATCAGCGCTCCTCCGGATCGGATTGACGCAACACTAAACGGGTCTGATCCCGTCGCCAGGCAGCCAAACGCCGGGCCAACCCCGGATTCTCGAGCGCCAGGACGGCCGCTGCCAAGAGAGCTGCGTTGATGGCACCTGGCTTCCCGATCGCGAGGGTTCCCACCGGGACACCAGCCGGCATCTGGGCAATGGATAGCAGGGAATCCAGCCCACCCAGTGCCCGGGTCTCAACCGGCACGCCAAAGACCGGCAGAACGGTCTTGGCCGCCAGCATGCCCGGGAGATGGGCCGCTCCACCGGCACCGGCGATGAGCACCCGGAGTCCCCGGCCGGGAGCCGACTCGGCATAGCGGAACAACCAATCCGGTGTACGGTGCGCAGACACAACCCGACTTTCTGTCGCAATCCCGAATTCCCGGAGCGTCTTGACCGCGTGTTTCAGGGTTTCCCAGTCGGAACGGGACCCCATCACCACCCCGACCACCGGGACGGTGGGTTTCTTTTTGGGATGCTCGCGGCTCACGGCCGATTCTCGCTTGCAATGCGACGACGGAATACTAACACAGGGACCCGGGCGAGACGGCACCGGCGGCGCCATGCTCCACGTATAATTTCCGCACTCATCATCCCGAGGAGATCCGGTCATGTCGATCGCCATTCTGGTCCATGGCGGTGTTGGGCCACACGATTTTCAGACCGAGCGTGAACAGGGCATGGAGAAAGCCGTGCGGGCGGGGTACGCCATCCTCGAAGCCGGCGGGGAATCTCTGGACGCAGTCCAGGCAGCGGTCCGCGTGCTCGAGGATGACCCCACGTTCAATGCCGGGATCGGATCCGTTCTGAACCAACTCGGTGAGGTCGAAACAGACGCCGCCCTCATGGACGGGGCGACTCGGCGGGCTGGAGCCGTGGGTGCACTCCGTGGCGTTGGCAACCCCGTCGAACTCGCCCGGCTCCTTCTGGAGGAAGGCCGTCACGTCCTCCTGGTCGGGGACGGTGCCCTTCGTTACGCGCGGCAACAGCGGTTTCCGTTGGTCGAACCCCAGATGCTCGTCACGGCCGCGCAGAAAAAGCACTGGGTTGACCACCGGGGCACAGTGGGCGCAGTCGCCACGGACCAGAGGGGTCATCTCGCGTCCGCCACGTCCACCGGCGGCATCGCGGGAAAGCATCCCGGTCGTCTTGGAGATACCCCGCTCATCGGCTCCGGAACCTTCGCGGACTCAAGGCTCGCCGTTTCATGTACCGGTGACGGTGAATCCATCATCCGGATGGTTTTGGCCCACGAGGCAGCCTGCCGTTACCGGGAGGTGCCTGATCCCACCCGCGTTGCGCACGAGGCGATCGAACGCTTCGGCCTCGAGGTGACCGGCATCGCCGGGATCATCTTGGTTGACTCCGGGGGAAGAGCAGGCTGGGCCTCCTCCCCCGGGACCTCGATGCTCCACGGCTTGGCCACCCCGGAGGGACTTACGGTGGGTTACTGATCTCCGGCCCGTGTTTCGCTAGCGCCCCGCGTGTGGCGCCATGATGCGCCGGAGGAGATTGACGGTTCCGGGGATGCGGACGAGGTGCGGGAAACGCGGACCGCCATCGTAATCAACCCGGAGAGTCCGGTACCACCCACCATCAACGACCAGAAAAACTGTCGGCTTGTGGTTTCGCGCAGTCTCCTTGAGCACCCATTTCAAAACCGAGGGCTTGTACTTCTGGCCATCAACCGCGCGAATCGCCATTCCCGGCGCAAATCCCGCGCGCCATGCGGGCGAGCCTTCCCGGACGTCGAAAATCTGGCCTCTTCCCCCAATCCTGATCCCGTAGGTCAACCACTGGTTGTTGGTATGGCTGAGTTTCTCCTGGGCGACCATGAACCGGTTGGGCTTGGCCGTGTAGACCAGGCGCCATCCCGCCCGTCTCAGCTCCCCGGTCGGCGGCTGGGGAGCCACCTCGTAGACATGCTTCTGGAAAAAGGCATGCCAGTGATAGGGAACCACTTCATTGAGAAGATGTTCGATCGTGGCACGGGTATAGGTCACGGTGATGGGCCCCGTATCCGGGGGACCGGCATAGAGGTGGAGAAAGGTATCGAGTGACTTCCGGTCGTGCGTCAGGGTACGGATCAGGGTGTCGACATCCAGCCAGAGCAGTTCTCCCTCCGTATAAAAATCCCCGGCGGTCCGCCGGATCGAGGGATAGTCGCCGCGGGCACCATAAAGGTAGGGGGCTGCGGTCGTCAGGTCAATCAGGGGTTCGGTCAGTCGACCCGGCTCGGTCGCCATCTCACTGTAGAGCATGGCGAGGTAGGACGGGTACTCGGCGGGCTTGCGGATCCCGGTCCGGAATGACAAGAGGTCGCCGAGATACTGGTTCATCCCCTCATAGACCCAGAGCAGATCCGTCTTCTGGGGAACCTGGAAATTCGGGGTGGTGAGATCCGCGGGACGACGATATTTCCCGTTCCAGGAATGTGAAAACTCGTGGGTCACGAGATCTCCGGCCACCATCTGCTCGAGGGGATTGGTCATGAAATCCCCGGGTGCCCGGTCATCGCTCGATTGGTGGTGTTCGATCCCCTGGAAACCAAGCGCATTCGAAAGGGCCAGAAGCGAGTGGTAATCGATCCAGTGGCGGGAACCATAAAGTGCAAGCGCTTCGGGAGTCATCTGCTTGTAGTGGGCGATGAGACGCGGCGAAATCTCAAGGTCCTGAGGATGGTCCGCGAAGAGATCGAGAACCTGCCGGGCGGTTCCGTGGTGCCAGAGGACGATGCGTCTAAAGTAGCAGCCGGTATCCAGCGGTGAATCAATCAGGGTCGCCAGATTCACTTCTCCAAACCGGACCCAGCCGTGTCCCAGAGGGTGCGGATCGGGCAAGGCCGTTCCAAAATGCCACCCCCGGGGGAGACGGATCCTGACCCGGAAGTAGTCATCATGAGAGTTGGTGTCGTTCTGGTAAAAGAGAAACCGGTTCCAGTTGAGAACGGCGAGATGGGAAGTCGAAATCACACGTCCCGGTCCATTCAGAATGGCGGTGAAGCGGATGACGAGGTGGTGCACGTGAGCCGGGACCTGAACGTGGAAGGCGTAAAGATCCACCTTGCCCCGCCTCCAGACAACGGGATGGCCATGGGCCGTCACGCGGATCTGCGACAAATCCCAGAGCGGATTGGCCGGCGAATGGTAACCGGGTAGCCACTTCGGGAAAACGAAGGTAAAGGGTCCCGGACGGACCGGCAGGATCATGCGGGTGGGGACCAATCCCCTCGCCACCATCCGGGCATCGACGAACAATCGTTCCGGATGGGTCGGGGTGCTGTACGATCGGGCATCCGCGTTGGGCCGCGCCTGGGAGGGGACCCAGCAGACGAGCATCAGGGCGCCGAGTGCCAGAACGCCCGGAACGGGGGATCTGCGGAATACAGGTTTCATGGTTGTTCTCCTTCCCAGTGAAATGGGCAAAACCCGAGCGACAGGGCGACGACTATAGCGGAAAACGGACACGGCTTCAGCCCGGAGCCTTGGACGGATCCCGGGAGGATCCCGTAGGCCGGCGGCGGACGGCCGCAGCTACGTTTCTCACCGCCTCCTCCGCAGAGGGTGCCGGCAGAAGCGGTCGCCCCATGGCCACCCAGTCACCGAGGGAAGTCGATACCAACTCACGCTCAATAGCCTGATCGAGCACCGAGAGACGTTCATCGACAGCCCGTTCCGGGCTACCTTCGGGTGCCCGGGTGAAATCGGGATCGGGGTTGCGGCCACGGATTGACGAGAGAACGTCCATCAGGGAAATATCTGTGAGCTCACGGGCCGGCGCAAGACCCGGCGTATCTCCTTCCGTGACCAGGAGCAGGCGGTTTTCCTGGAACAGGTCCAGATAACCCTGAACCACATCCGGAGGCAGAAAAAGCCGCTTGCTGAGATTCGCGAGCGTCCACAACGTCTCCCGTCGCTGGTAGGCCTGGGCCACAAGGTACATGATGAGAAGACCATCCCGTTCCTGTTCGCGGTTGGTCAGCGTATAGCGTAGGTCGTGCAGGCGCAGCGCCGATGGATTTTGGACCAGGAAGCTGATTTCGACCCCGAACAAAAAAATGAGCCAGCTGAGGTACAACCAGATCATGAACAAGAGAAGAAGCGCGAAACCCGAATAGATCGCCGTATAGCTTGAGGTGGTCGCGGCGAACTTGGCAAATGCCCATCCCAATCCCTCCCATGCCAGCCCGGCTATCAGTGCGCCGATAAAGGCGGAGCGTAGTCGAACCCGGGTGTTCGGAATAAACATGTACAGGAAAGTGAATGCGCTGATGACCAGAAGGTAGGGAGCGATCCGAATTACCGTGAGATAAAGCACCCCGAATGGCTGCAGGGCGAGGATCTGCCGGCTCCAATAACTCGAGAGGAGCCCGGCGGTCATGCCAAGGGCGGCGAAAACCAGTACCGGCCCGATCAGCAGGACACTCAAATAATCACTGAAACGGGACAGCAGGGTGCGTGATTTCCGGACGCGCCAGATGTGATTACAGGCCGATTCAACCTTCTGCAGGAGTGACACGGCGGTGTAAAGCAGCAACAGGAGGCCGAATGACCCGAGCACACTGGCCTTGACTCGTCGGATAAAGGACAGGATGCGCTGGGCAATCAGGATGCCATGGCTCCCCATTGGAGCGACAAAGCGGATCAAAAACGGCAAAAGCACGTGATGCCAGCCAAAGCCCTTGAGCACCGAGAGTGCAATGGCAATGAGTGGAACGAGGGACAGAAAGGTCGTATAGACCAGGCTCATGGCCCTCAGGTTGATCTGGGAACTGCCGTACTCCCGGACCAGCGCACGCCCCCAGAACCAGGAATGGCGCAGACCCCTCAGCATCTCCTGTCCCCAGCGGACCAACGAGCGCCAGACCAGCCGCGATCGAACCTTAATTCGGAATTTCATGGAACCGGCTCGGAAAAACGCAGAATGCGTTTAAGCATAGCAAAAAGGGGGAAGAACGGGTCCAGTCTCACAAGGGGCGAGTGCCACAAGGGGCGAGCCATGCCGATCTTGTTTGTGCCATGATGGTCAGAGCATCTCAAGGGAGCACCCCAGTCATCCCTTCACAGGTCCCGGGAGGGTACCTGTGCGCTTTTGGGTCGGGGTCACGGATCCCCACTGGTTTGGATTCCTGAAAGAACACCCGTTTGACGAGGTCAATTCCTGGCAGCCCAACGCCCGGCCACCTTTTACCAATATACCGGCGGGGATGCTGTTCCTGTTCAAGCTCAAAAGACCTCACCACCACATCGCCGGAGGGGGGTTTCTGATTGGCTACCTGCACCTCCCGCTTTCCCTCGCATGGGAAATTTTCGGCAAGAAAAATGGTGCCCCCACCCACGATGAGCTTGAAGACCGGATTTGCCCGCTCAACCGCACAAGTCAACGAGATCCCGAAATCGGATGCACGCTTCTCGCCATGCCTTTTTTCTGGAATCCGGACGACTGGCTGGAAAATCCCCCAGGGTGGGATTCCTCCATCATGCGCGGGAAAATGTACGATCGCGATGAGCCGGATGGCCGTCGTATCTTCGATCACCTGCAGGGGCGGATACCCGCTCCGTCAACCACCCCCGATCCCGCCGCAATGACAGAAACCATGATTCAGGATCGGTACGGCCATCCCTACTGGTCCCGGCCACGTCTGGGCCAATCGTCCTTCCGGGCACTCGTTACTGAAGGCTACAAAAGGCGATGTGCGATGACCGGTGAGAAAGCGCTGGTTACACTCGAAGCCGCTCATATCGTCCCGTATGGGAGAAACGAGGATTCCCATGACGTCCCGAACGGGTTGCTCCTCGGGGCTGATTTTCACCGTCTTTTTGATGCCGGACTCATCAGCATCACGCCCAACTTGAGGATCAAGGTCAGCTCCCGGATCCGTGAAACCTGGTTTAACGGCCAGGTGTATTACCGGCTGGATGGTCAGCCCCTGTCGGTGATCCCCGACGACAAAAATCTCCGCCCCGACCCCGACCGGCTGCAATGGCATGATTCCAACTGCTTTCAGGCCTGACGGGTGATGTCGAAAGTCATGGTACTGGCACTCTCTTTCCCGAACAGACCATGGATTCCGCTTTTCAAATAACAGTTGCTGGTCGCGCCAATTCCCGATAGCCGGGGTCCCCTCCGATCGATCAGGTCATGAAAGCATCTCAAAAATGCGCAAAAGGCATCTCATCGCGGTGGGATTGGATGAAGCGATGCCAGGACCAACTGCCTGTTGCTTAAATCATACAAAATTCAATTCAGCATTTTTTCTCGGTAATTGAAACCGTAAACTCGATTGGTCTCCACCAAAGCAGTGGAGCGCGATCCGGAGTCAATTCCTGTCTTGACAAAATTCCGCAGCGTAGTACGCTCACAACAGGACAGGATATCCGAGACATCCCAAGGCAGCTGGGACAACAGAAACAATCCGCATCCATTAATGTGGAGGAATAATATCGATGAAAGCAAATCAGCGAAATCTCGTGCGGCAGGCGGTACGCGGGGCCCTCGTGGCTGGCGCATCCGCCGCAGTCATCGCCGCACCGGCAGCGCTGGCGCAGGGGAAGAAGTCCACGAAACTCCAGAAAATCGAGGTCGTGGGTTCTCGGATCCTGCGCACGAGTACGGTCACAGCGCAACCGGTCGTGGTGCTCACGCGCCAACAGCTCAACCTGACCGGCGAGGTCACGATTGGGAACATTCTCCAGTCGATCTCGCAGTCGGGGGCGGCCCTCAACGCCCAGACCAACAACGGCAATGACGGCGATACCTTCATTGACCTGCACAACCTGGGACCTGCCCGTGTCCTGGTCCTGGTGAACGGTCACCGCTGGATTCCGACTTTGGGCGGACCGGTGGACCTCAACACGATCCCGTCGGCGATCATCTCGCGGGTCGAGATTCTGTTGGATGGGGCTTCACCGATTTACGGATCGGATGCGATTGCGGGCGTGATCAACATCATCACCGTGCAGAACTTCAACGGTGCGGAAGCCCACGCCTACATGGGAATCTACCAGGAGAACCAAGCCTCAGTGGCGGCCAATCCCACCCTCGGGATCACGACCGCGATTCCCGGTGCCACCCACTGGACTGGCAAGGTCCAGGAGTATGACTTCACGATCGGGGCGAGCAACCGCAAGGAAGGCGCCCTTTTGAGCGTGGGCTACCGGGAACAGCAGCCGATCCAGCCGTCACAGACCACCATGGGCCAGCTGCCCGTGATCGGGACGGGTGTCCTCCTGGGTAATCCGTTCACCGCGGGTGGGGAGTTTGTGATCGACGGCGCGTACGGGCCGAACACCCTGCCCGGCCGCAACTGCCTGCCGGCAGGCACTCCGGGCGCTTCACCCAGCAATGGAAGTTCCGGTTGCAACCTGGCCGGCCCGCTCAATGGGCCTTTCGCCAACCCGACCAATTTCACTGCGGCCGACAACTGGAACTGGGCACACTATTACTATCTCCTGACGCCTTCCGAGCAGTGGTACGCCTACACGCAGGCTCACTACAGGTTCAACTCGCACCTCGAGTTTGACAGCACGATCCTTTATAACGACCGGTCCTCGGTCTCCCAGCTGGCTGCGACTCCCCTCGTGATGGGTGCCTTCGGGGCGATCGGTTATGGTTCGGCGAACGGGGTTTTCCTGGGGGTATCCGCCACGAACCCCTACAACCCCTTCGGGGTCGACCTCGTACCCTACCTGCCGGGTACGGCCGGATACGCCAACTGGTGCACACTCTACGGGACGCCCAACTGCCTGACCAAAAGTGATTCCATGCTCTTCATGACACGCCGCATGCTGGAAACCGGCGACCGGGTCTTCGCCACCAACGTCCAGACCTACTTCTTCGAAGGTGGGCTCAAGGGCTACTTCCGCGCCATCGGGCATGACTGGAACTGGAACGTCCACTATTCCTACGGTAACCGGAACAATATGACAACCGACCTGGGGCTAGAAGATACGCCCCGGATGCAGCTCGCACTGGGACCACTCTCGACCTGCCAGGCGACTCCGGGTTGCGTTCCTCTGGATCTCTTTGGAGGCTACAACCTGGCAACGGGACAGGGCACGATCTCCCCGGCGGCTGCCAACTACATCACATACACCAGCCTCAATGAAGATGCGGTGACCCAGCGCGACTACTCGGCCAACCTGACCGGAACGCTCATCAACCTGCCAGCCGGTCCCTTGGGTGTCGCCGTGGGCTACGAGTATCTCGAGGACAACGGCTACTTCACGCCGGACCCCCTGATCGCCGTTGGCGATTCCACCACCAACATTGCCGAACCCACACAGGGTCGTGAAGCCCAGGACGGAGAGTACATCGAGTTCGACGTCCCCCTCGTGCGCGACATGTTCCTGGTCCACCACCTCTCCTTTGACCTGGCGGAACGCTGGACACAAGCCACCTGGCAGGGTTTTGCAAACCCCATTACCCCCATTCCGCAGAAGTTCGCGCACAACTCATCGGGGCGGCTCGCCATCAAGTACGCCCCCATCCGGAGCCTGCTCATCCGGGCCAGCTGGTCCCAGGGCTTCCGGATTCCCACGATCAGCAACTTCTTTGCGGGACAGGGTCAGAGCTTCGATCCGCTGGTCGATCCCTGCGTGGCCACCCCCACGCTCCCGAACTGTCCGGCGCACCCCGTTCAGGTGATCTCACAGCTACCGGTCACTATAGGGGGCAATGCCAACCTGACGCCGGAGCGGGCCATCTCCCGAACGGTTGGCGTGGTCTACAGCCCGAACTTCATCCCGGGATTCAACATTTCGGCTGACTATTACAAGGTGGAAGTGGTCAATGCCATCACCCCCGGCGGAATCGGGCCACAGAACATCCTGGCGTTCTGCTACAGCGCAGTCAGCCTCGATTGCAACCTGATCCAGCGCGCGAATGCCTCCTACAACACCAACGGCGCCATCACGGACATCCTGTCGCTCAACCAGAACGTCGGGGCGATCAAGACCGAAGGTTGGGACGTCAACCTGAACTACCGTCTGCCCTCGACTCCGATCGGTGACTTCAGCGTCGCGGCCGACTTGACCTTCACGCAGAACTTCGTGACTTCGTTTCTGGGCTTGAGTGCTGCCGGCGTGCCGACGGAGTTTACCAAGGAAGTGGCAGGTTCCGTGACGTCACTCATTCCCAAGCACAAATACAACATCTACCTCGACTGGGATTACGGCCCATGGTCCGCGAACTGGACCCTGAACATCCTCGGCCCGATGTACGAGGAGTGCCAAAACTCGGGGGCGGCAGCATTCATCGGTATCCCTGAAATCGGAACCGGATGGTGCAGCGACGTCCTTTCGGGTCCCGGGAGTGCCCATCCCGACAGCCCCTTTAAAGGCCTGAACCGGCTGGGAACCACGGTCTACAACAATATCCAAGTGACCTATAATCTCGCAACCTGGAATACGGACTTCACGCTCGGCGTGCGGAACCTGTTCAACAAGAACCCGCCGATTTCGATGACGGCCTTCAAGAACAGCTACCAGCCCTTCCTGGGATACCAGGTGCCGGGCCGCTTCATCTACGGACGGATCGGGGTGCGCTTCTAACGATCCTATAACGACAACAAAAGAACCTGGCCCGTGGTTCCGCAAGGAACCACGGGTTTTTTCTTGACGAGAGGGGATTCGCGTTCCAGGCATCCGGATCCACCGGAGTTCCCCTGTCACGATTCAGGCCGTATCGCTTCCACGCGTGGGGAGCGAAGGCATGAGCATCAAGACATGGACGGTCGCCCATGACCCTTGTCACACGCAACGTCTCGGATTTCGAGGCGCTGGGGGTCAAGCTTGTCAACCCCTGGAGCAATGCATGAGGACCGCCATGATCGGCGTTACTGCTCTCCGCTGACCCTCACCGATGATTTCGCCAGCCGCAGTGCTTTCTTTGGCTTGAGCAAACTGTCGGTCTGGTGGCTGAGACTGGGGATCGGCATCGAACGGATCAAACCCGGCAAACCCCAGCAAAACGGTCGCCACGAGCGCATGCACCTGACACTAAAGAAAGAAGCCACCCGGCCGCAATTTCCTGCAGCAGCAGGCCAAGTTCGACCACTTCACGCCCCGATCAGGGCTTGCCTGGGCTCGAATACCCTTTCCACGATCGCACCGTCATCGTGACCGCCTGCGGCCGTCGTCTCTGCTGCGGTCGGCGCAAAATCAACCTCAGCCGGGTCTTTGCCGGCCCAAAGGTCGGAATCCGCGAGATCGCCGACCCGCTCTGGCGGGTGTCCTTCATGCACGACGACTTGGGGTTCTTCGACCTCGAAACCAATCGGGCCGAATGCACAGACCATCCCTTCGAGGCCAAGGTGTGACCCCTGTCCCCGGAATCATCCGTCACCCCTGCGGCCCCGGTATGGACCTTAAAAAGACTGGTAGCGGGGGCAGGATTTGAACCTGCGACCTTCGGGTTATGAGCCCGACGAGCTGCCAGACTGCTCCACCCCGCAACCTTATTTCAGGGCAACATTGTAAACCGTACGAGACGGACTCGCAATTTAACCTCAGTCCAAAGCCTCCCTGTCCCCAAGGAATGGGGTGAATAACGATCCCCTCCTCTGGTTTGATCCCACCCAGCCCGGCTAATGCCGAATCGCCCAGGCGCAAAGCCCCCATAAGGCGCTCGGGACAAGCCCCAGAATGAAAAGGGCGAGCCCGTTGAGCGAGAGAATGAGATTGGGCACATTCCAGAAATTCCCCGTGGCCCGCGGCCGGTCGGTTCGGTCAAAGTACATGATCTTGACGACCCGCAGGTAGTAAAAAGCGCCGATGACCGCCATCAGGACAGCAAAAATCGCCACGGGGGGGAAACCGGCACTCAAGAGCGCCCGCAACACGGCCAACTTGGCCCAGAACCCCACAAAGGGAGGGACTCCAGCCAGTGAAAACATGGCAAAAAGCATGAGTAGGGACCACCAGGGCTGGGACTGGCCCAGTCCTGCAAGGTCATCAATCGCCTCAATATCCTGACCCCGTGCCCGGAGAGCCAGAAGAAGACCAAAGGCAACCGCCGTCATCAGTACGTAGACCAGCGTGTAGTAAACCGCAGCCACCTCGCCACGGAGCGTCCCAGTTGCGATGCCCAGCAGGATAAATCCAACATGCCCAATCGCCGAATAGGCCAGGAGACGCTTGAAGTTGGTCTGGAAGAGCGCACCCAGGTTGCCCACCAGAAGCGACAGGACCGCGATCCCGACGAGCATGGCGCTCCAGTCACGGACCAGCGGGGCGAGACCCGAACTGAGCAGGCGGACAAAGAGGGCAATGGAGGCCAGTTCCGGCAGGGTCGCCACGAAGAGGGTGATCGGGGTAGGCGCGCCTTCGTAGACATCGGGTACCCACATGTGAAAGGGTGCCGCCCCAAACTTGAAGGACAGTGCAACCAGCACGAAAACGGCGGCAACCCACGCCAGCATGGTGCCGGAACCCATCGCCATCAAATCGACTGACAGTCCGGCAATCGAGAGCGTGCCGCTCAATCCATAAAGCAGGGACAAACCATAAAGCAGAACACCGGAGGCGATGGCGCCAAGGAAAAAATACTTCATCGCGGCTTCAGCAGCCGGAATTCGTTCCCGATCAATCGAAATCAGGGTATAGAGGGAAAGGGAAAGCAACTCGAGACCGAGATAGAGAACAAGGAGGTTCGCGGCCGTGATGATCACGACCACACCAAGCGTTGCTGTCAGCACGAGGGCATGGTACTCCCCTCCCCCAAGGCCATGACGCTCCATGTCAGCCACCGAGTAAAACAGGATGATCAAGGCACCCAAGCAGGCCGCAGCGACAAAAACCCTCGAGAACGCGTCGATCACGAGGCTTCCATCGTAAAACACGCCTTGGCTGGCTCCATTCCAGAACAGGGCCTCGATCAGGGCCAGTGCCAGAGCCAATAGCGCCGTGGCCGGAATTGCCGTTTTCAAGAAATCCCCGGGCAGGCGCGACCTCAGGGCCTCGAATCCCACCACCGCGAGCACTCCGATGGCAATCCAAATTTCCGGAGCCATGGCTGAAAAAGACATCATGATGCGTGTCCCCGGCTCATCATCTCTCCCCTCATCCGATCTTCGTCGCGAGGGCTTGACGGACCAGGTGAGCCACCGAAGCCCGCATGACGTTCATGACAGGGGCCGGCCACAGACCCAAAACGAGCACCGGCACAGCGAGGCTGAACAAGACCAGCCGCTCCCGCCAGTCGAGACCGGGCAATCCAGAAACCGCCCCGCTCTGGACCGGACCGAAAACCACCCGTTTCATGAGCCACAGGGTAAAACCGGCACCAATGATCAGGTTGAGCGCTGCCCCGAGGCTCCACCACGGGTTGGCCTGCCAGGTGGAGAGAATCACCTGAAACTCCCCCACAAACCCGCTCGTTCCGGGCAAACCCACATTCGCCATGGCGAAAAAGACGAACAACGCACCGAACGCGGGCATCACCTTGGCCACCCCACCGTAAGTTCCGATCTCGCGTGAATGGAGTCGGTCATAGAGCACACCCACCGACAGGAAAAGCGCGGCCGAAACCAGCCCATGGGAGATCATCTGGAAAATCCCCCCCTCCACCCCCATCCGGGCAGCCTCGGTCGTGAAGGCACCCATCATGAAATAAAGCGCAAAGAATCCCAGGGTCACAAAGCCCATGTGCACGATCGACGAGTAGGCAATCAGCTTCTTCATGTCGGTCTGGACCAAGGCCACGAAGCCGATATAGAGAATGGCCACCAGCGACAAAGCCACCATGAGTCCGGCAAAGTACCGGCTGGCATCCGGGGCAATGGGCAATGACAGGCGCAGGAAGCCGTATGCCCCCATCTTGAGCATGATCGCCGCGAGGATCACGGATCCGCCGGTCGGTGCCTCGACATGAGCATCCGGCAGCCAGGTATGAACCGGCCACATGGGGACCTTGACGGCAAAGGCCACAAGAAAGGCAATGAAAATCCAGATCTGCACACCCAGTCCCAAAGGTGCGCGTTGAAAGGCCAAAAGATCATAGCTGCCGACACGCTGGCCCAGGTAGATGAGGGCCACCAGCATGAGGACCGACCCCAGGAAGGTGTAGAGAAAAAACTTGAAGCTGGCATAAATTCGCCGGGGACCGCCCCAGATCCCGATGATCAAAAACATCGGGATCAGCATGGCTTCCCAGAAAAAGTAGAACAACAGTCCGTCGAGTGCCGAGAATACGCCGTTCATGAAACCTTCCATGATGAGGAACGCAGCGAAGTAGCCGGCTTGGCGGTAGTCGATGATCCGCCAGCCGGCGAGAATCACGAGGACCGTACTGAAAGTCGTGAGGACCAAGAACGGCAGCGAGATTCCATCGATCCCCAGATGGTAGTTGGCATGCAGGAACGGGATCCAGGGCACCCGCTCAACAAACTGCATGGCTGCCGTCCGGTCCTCAAAGTGGAACCCAACCCAGAGGCTGAGCGCGAAAGTCAGCAAAGAAACGGTCAGCGCAAAGCTGCGTCTCAGGATCGGGTTTTTCCAGCCGGGCAAAAGCAGGAGCACCCCCCCCAGCACCGGGATCCAGATCAGGAAGCTGAGCCAAGGTCCGTGCGTCATCCCAAAATCCCCCCCGGAGAGCGGATGAGGGCCCAGAACACCAAAACGACGAGGGCGGCCACCAGGGTGAAGGCGTACTGGTAAAGAAGTCCGGTCTGTAACCGCCTCACCCATGATCCGATGCGTCCCACCCCATGGGCGGTTCCATTGACCGCAAGACCGTCAATGGCCTGTTCATCCCCATGCCGCCAAAGGAACCGGCCCATCCCCGGTGAGACCCGGGTTCCGAACCAGAGGTAAAGCCGGTCAAATCCATAACCCGCGAGGAGGATCCGGTAGAGAGAAGCCAGACGGTCGGCGACCGCGGCGGGCCAGCGGGGTCGCAGGAGATAGCCATAGGCGGCAACCCCGATGCCGGCCAGCATGAGATAAAAAGTGGGAGAGGTGAAGGCGCCGAGAAAGAACTGCCAGGCACTCTCCGTCCGGAAGGAAGCCAGTGCCCGGTTACCTGCGACATTGGCCAGCACCCCACCCCAATAGCCACCGCCCAGCAGCGGATGGAACAGGATCCAACCGGCCCCGAGGGAGGGAATGGCCAGGAGGATGAGCGGCAGGGTCACGACCCACGGGCTCTCATGAAGATGTTCACGGGTCTTTGCATCCATGCGCTCCTCCCCGTGAAAGACCATGAAAAACATGCGGAAGGTGTAAAGGGCGGTGACGAATACGCTGAGAACCAGAAGGAGGTAGGCCACCCCGGCGCCGGGAATGCGCGAATGCCCGACTGCCTCGATCAGGGCATCTTTCGAAAAATATCCCGCAAAACCCGGGAAGGCCACGAGAGCCAGGGAACCGACCAGGAAGGTGATATAGGTGATGGGCATATACCGGCGAAGCCCCCCCATCTTGCGCATGTCCTGCTCATGATGCATGCCCAGGATCACGGAGCCGGCTGCCAGGAAGAGAAGCGCCTTGAAGAAGGCGTGGGTCACCAGATGAAAGATACCGGCCGCAAAAGCCGAGGCACCGAGGGCTGCGGTCATGTAACCCAACTGGGAGAGGGTCGAGTAGGCAATCACCCGCTTGATGTCCGTCGCGACAATGCCCAAAAGTCCCATGAACAGGGCCGAGAGTGAACCAATCACGAGAATGACGCTCAGCGCACCCGGAGCCTCGACGTAGAACGGGGACAGACGGGCCACCATAAAAATCCCGGCGGTGACCATGGTGGCTGCATGGATGAGGGCGGAAATCGGCGTGGGACCTTCCATGGAGTCCGGCAACCAGACATGGAGCGGGATCTGGGCGGACTTCGCCATGGCTCCCACGAACAAGAGGACCCCCATCAGGTCGAGAACCGGGAGGTGGAGACCGAGGCCCAGGCCGATGGTTCTCCCGACCAGCTTGGGAGCCCAAGCGAACAGGGTGGAATAGCTGAGTGAGCCGGTCTCATGAAGCAGGAGGGCAATGCCCAGGACAAAGCCGCAGTCACCCACCCGGTTGACCAGAAAGGCCTTGAGGGCCGCAGCCGAGGCCGAGGGTTTTTCAAACCAGAACCCGATCAGGAGGTAGGAAACGAGTCCCACACCTTCCCAGCCGATAAAAAGCTGCAGAAAGTTGTTGGCCGTGACAAGCAGCAGCATGGCAAAAGTAAAAAGCGAGATATAGCTGAAAAAGCGGATCTCCCCGGGGTCACCCCTCATGTAACCGATGCTATAGACATGAACGGCGAACGACACAAAGGTCACAACCGAAATCATGAGGGCACTCAGGGGGTCGATCAAAAACCCGATCGGGAAGCGGACCCCGCCACTCACCATCCACGTGTAGAGCACACGATCCAGTCGCGCACCCCCGATCACCCGCTCCAGAAGGAAAAGGGATAACACCCACGACACACCGACTGCGGCTACCGTCAATGCATGTGTCAGCCGGCGGCCAATCCTTCGCCCCGCCAAGCCCGTGAGTGCGGCGGCCGCAAGCGGCAGTAGAACAATCGTGAGTACGAGCCCCATCATCATCTAGCCCTTGAGCTGGTCCAGATCCTGGACGTTGATACTCCGGCGGTGCCGGAAAACCACGACGAGCAGCGCCAATCCGATCGCGGACTCCGCAGCCGCCACGGTCAGCACGAAGAAGACGAAAATCTGGCCGGTCCGGTTCTCGAGGTAGCGGGAAAACGCCACAAAATTGATATTGACCGCCAATAACATCAACTCCACACACATCAACAGCACGACCAGGTTCTTGCGGTTGATGAACAGGCCCATCACTGCAATGGCAAACAGAAGGGCCCCGAGAATGAGATAGTCGGTGAGTGTGATCATGACGAGGGACGCCGACCGGAGGGAAGGGAAACCAGACGGATCCGGTCCCGAGCCCGCACCAGAACCTGCTGGGCCGGATTCTGGCTCCGGATCCCGGGGCGGCGGCGCAGGGTCAAGAGAATCGCGGCAATCAGGCCGACCAGAAGAATCATGCCGGCCAGTTCAAAGGGGTAAAGGTCATGGCGATAGAGCGTGGTTCCGAGTGCCCGGGTGTTGTTATGCGTGGCCGCAACCCGGGGCAGGTGTCCCAAGGCGTGGAAACCCAGGGCATGGGCCCAGAACACATAAGCCAGTTCAAAGACAAGCAGGCAGGCGATCACCGCCCCGAGCGGGGCATGACGGACAAAACCCTCACGGAGCTTCGCCACCTCGACATCCAGCATCATGACCACGAACAGCAAAAGCACAAGGACGGCGCCGACGTAGATCAGGATCAGGACCAAGCCCAGAAACTCGGCCCCCGACAGGATCCAGAGGACAGCGGTGTTGAAAAAGCAGAGCACGAGAAACAGGGCGGCGTGGACCGGGTGCCTGGCCGTGATGACGCGCAAGGCGGCAATGACGAGCACCGCCCCAAAAAACCAGAACACCGTCTCTTGCAGCCAAGCGGAAGGACTCATGGCTTCCCCCTACCGATAAACCGCGTCCTGCTCGCGGTCACGGGCGATCTGGGCCTCGAACTTGTCCCCGATCGCCAGCAGTTTTTCCTTGGTCATGATCTGCTGGCCCCGGGCCTCAAAATGGAATTCGTAAATCCGGGTCTCGACAATCGAATCGACAGGGCACGCCTCCTCACAGAATCCGCAATAAATGCACTTGAAGAGGTCAATATCGTAGCGGGTCGTCCGCCGGGTTCCATCGGCACGACGTTCCGAATCGATCGTGATGGCCAAGGCGGGGCAGACTGCCTCGCAGAGCTTGCAGGCGATGCATCGTTCCTCGCCATTGGGGTACCGCCGAAGCGCATGGAGGCCCCGGAAGCGTGGCGACTGGGGCGTTTTTTCATCCGGGTAACGAAGCGTAAACTTGCGTGTAACGAACTCCCGGAAGGTCACACCCAGACCCGTCAACAGTTCGACCAGGAGAAAGCTTCTGAAAAAATGCCGGATCCGGTTCATCAGAGACCTCCCCGGAACCAGGGCCCCACCTGGCCCACGATCAGGAGTGATTCAACACCGAGCCAGACCAAGGTCAGCGGAATGAAGACTTTCCAGCCGAGCCGCATGATCTGGTCGTAGCGGTAGCGCGGGAAAGTCGCGCGGAGCCACAAGAAGACAAACAGCAGGACCGCGATTTTGGCCGCCAGCCAGGCGAGCCCGCTGGCGGCCAGCAACGGAACGCCGGTCCCGGCCAAGGGTGACGACCAGCCCCCGAGAAACAGGGTCGCAGCCAGAGCCGAGACCAAAATCATATTGGCGTACTCGGCGAGAAAAAACACCGCAAAGGTGGTGCCTGAATACTCCACGTGGAAACCGGCAACCAGCTCGGATTCGCCCTCGGCCACATCAAAAGGAGCACGATTCGTCTCAGCCACACCGGAGACGAAATACACGACAAAGAGTGGCAGGAGCGGGATGAAGTACCAGTGCCCGATGCCGCCAGACTGGTCCCGGACGATGGCCTCGAGGTTGAGGGTGCGGGCCGCCATGACCACACCAATCAGGGCAAAACCCATGGCAATCTCGTAGGAGACGATCTGGGCCGCTGATCGCATGGCTCCCAGAAGCGCATACTTGGAGTTCGACGCCCAGCCCGCGAGGATAATGCCGTAGACGCCGATTGAAGTCAGCGCCAGGATGTAAATCAGGCCGGCATTGAGATTGGCCAGCACGACGTGCGGGGCAAAAGGAATCACGGCCCAGGTGGCCAGCGCGGGCACGATGGCGAGAATGGGCGCAAGCACGAACAAGGTAACGCTCGAGCGTTCCGGAAAAACGATTTCCTTGAGCAGAAGTTTGAATACATCGGCAAAGGGCTGGAGCAACCCCCATTTGCCAACCCGGTTGGGTCCGAGCCTCAACTGCATGTATCCAATGATCTTGCGCTCGGCATACGTCAGGTAGGCCACCGACAGGATCACCACGACCGTAACCACAATGATGCCCACCAGGCGGGGCAGGAACCACGACAGGAGTCCGGTCAACCAGGGATTCATGTCGGAACTTCCGTTGAGATCGGGAAATCCAGTTCCAGTCTCCCCCAGTTCGGCCCCCAACCGACCGCACTCTCGGTTCCGGAATCCAGCCAGACGGCCCCTCGGGGCAGGCGGTTGCTCACGGCCACCGTCAGCACGGGAGCATCGGGCCTTCCGGCCGGCCGCACCGGGGCTCCCGGCTGAATGCCCTGCTCCCGTGCGTCATCCGGATGCATGAACAGCGTACGCGAGAGACGGGCCAGCGGGGTTTGCTGGAGCGGGGCCGACCGGCGAACGTAGGGATCGGTTCCGTAAACGGCCCTGCGTCCCATCCGGTACGGAAAGCGCACAACCCGGGGTCCGGTTTGGCCTTCGAGTTCAGGAACGCCAGCTTTGGCCCCACTCACCGGATGGTTCCCGCGGGCTCTCATTTCCTCGAGAATTTCCTGTCGCCGCTCGTAGTGGAAACCGGAAAGTCCAAGCCGTTGCCCCAGCACCGCGAGGATTTTCCATCCGGTCCGGGCCTCTCCCCAAGGCGGGACCATGGCTTCGAAACCCTGTTCCTCGCCGGCGAGATCAACATAGGTTCCACCCGTCTCCGGAATCGCCGCAATGGGGAGGACCACCGATGCGTGGGCCGCGTGGGAAGGGGCCAGCCAACTGGCAAAAACCAGGAGTTCCGGCGCTTGGGCAATGGCCTGGACTGCCCGATCCCCATCCCAGAGATCGAATTCCGGCTCAACACCGAACAGGGAATAGAGCTTTTTGGGGTGGTCAAAGAGGCGGGGAAGCGGATCTCCTTGATCCGGCCAATACCGGGCGACCCGTTCCGCACCCAGTGCATTGGCTCCAACCGGGAGGTCAATGAGCCGGGCGCCACTGGCCTGCGCCAAGGCTGCCGCCAAGGCACGGATCCGGCTGCCTTCCGGATGCGCTTCCACCAACTCTCCCAGGACGAGAACCGCCTCCGAACCGGCGGAGAGGATTTCGCCGAGCGCTCCGAGCTCCGCAGCCGAAAGCCGCGACTCTTCGGCCCACGGGGCGGCCCAGGCCAGATGGCCCGAAAAACTCGACGGATCCAGTCTCCCCAGCAGTGCAGCGAGCACCGCCACGAGCCCCCAGGGGCCGACCGGCCGATCAAAAAAGAGCGGCAGGCGGCTTTCAAACTGCACGGGATTCAGGGCAGCCAGACGGGCACCCGCTTCCGCGGCCCGCCTGAGTCTCCAGCTGATCAGGGGGTATTCAGACCGGAGATCGGTCCCCACCAAGAGATAGGCCTTGCGGCTTTCCCATTCGGTTGCCGAAAGAACACCCGGCACCTCGGCCCGTGCCCCCCTCGGGCCATCCCGGAAATCCGCCCGGTACAGACGGGCGTCAATGTTGCGAACGCCGAGTCCGCGCAGCAGCTTCTCGTGGAGGTAGAGTTCCTCGAGCGTGGCCTGCGGGGAGATCAGGGCTCCGACCGACTCCGGCCCGTCCCGGGAAACCGCCTCCGCCAATTTTTTCGCGCAGACCCCGAGTGCCTCGTCCCATGAAGCCTCCCGGAGCACGCCACCCTCGCGCACCTTGGGCGAACCCAGCCGATCCTCGTGATAAAGACCGGCATAACTGAAACGGTCACGGTCTGACAGCCAGGTTTCATTGCGCCCCTCGGCAGGCCGCGGCACAACCCGCATGAGACGTCCCCGCAAGGTGTGGCCGTACAGATTCGATCCCATGGCATCATGAGCAGAAATGCCCGGCAGTGCGAGCAATTCCCAGCTCCGTGCCGCAAACCGGAACGGTCGGGAGTTGAGCGCCCCTACCGGACACAAGTCAATGATATTGCCGGACAGTTCCGAGGTGATTTCACCCGCAAGAAAGCTTCTTACGGCGGAGCGTTCCCCACGACCGACGATGGCAAGCTCCTGGGCTCCGGCCACTTCCTCAAGGAAGCGGACACAACGGGAACAAAAAATACAGCGGGTCATGTCGGTACTGACCAGGGGACCCAGGCTCTCGTCCGCGATCACACGCTTGGGCTCCTCGTAGCGCGAATGATCGAAGCCATAGCCCATGGCCAGGTCCTGGAGTTCGCACTCCCCCCCCTGGTCGCAAACCGGGCAGTCCAGGGGGTGGTTGATCAGGAGGAACTCCATGGTGGCCCGCTGGGAGTGGAGCGCCGCATCCGAATGGGTACGGACACACATCCCTTCGGTCACCGGGGTCGCACAGGCAGGGAGGGGTTTGGGTGCCTTTTCAACCTCGACCAGACACATCCGGCAGTTAGCTGCAATTTTGAGGTGCGGGTGGTAGCAAAAGCGTGGAATGTAAATTCCGGCCCGATCCGCGACTTGGATAATCATCTCCCCCGGGTGGGCCTCGCAGGCAACCCCGTTGATCTCGAGGTGGATGGTTTTGGGTGTCACGTTCCCGTTCATGCGACCGACCGGACCCGGGATGTCCCTTCCGATTTACGGAATGGACAACCCTTGTGGCTGATGTGGGCTTCAAACTCCGGGGCAAAATGCTGGAGAAAGCTCCAGACCGGCATGGCGGCTGCATCCCCCAGCGCGCAGATCGTGCGTCCCTCGATGTTGTGTGCCACCTTCACGAGACGGTCCAGATCCTGGGAGTGGCCGCGCCCGGCTTCAATGTCGCGGACCATACGGTACAGCCAGCCTGTTCCCTCCCGGCAGGGGGTGCACTGCCCGCAGGATTCGGAATAATAAAACCGGCTGATCCGTTCCAGCACCTCGACCATGCAGGTGGTCTCGTCCATGACGATGACCGCACCCGAGCCAAGGAGCGAGCCCGCCCGCTTGATGCTGTCGTAGTCCATCCGAGTCTCCATCATGATCTCCCCCGGGAGAACGGGGACCGAAGAGCCACCCGGAATCACCGCCTTGAGCCGATGTCCGGCGCGGACACCGCCCGCGAGCTTCAGCAGTTCCGCGAATGGAGTGCCGAGCGGTACCTCGTAGTTGCCCGGGCGTGCGACGTGCCCGGTCACCGAGAAAATCTTGGGTCCTCCAGCCCCGGTCACCCCCATGCCGAGAAACCACTGGGCTCCCTCGCGCAGGATGCCGGGAACGGAGGCCAGGGTTTCCGTGTTGTTGATCGTGGTGGGGGCCCCATAGAGTCCGAAAGAGGCCGGGAAGGGAGGCTTGAAACGTGGAAATCCCTTTTTGCCCTCGAGGGACTCGAGGAGAGCGGTCTCCTCCCCGCAAATGTAGGCCCCCGCCCCGAGGTGGATCCGGAGGTCGACCGAAGCTCCGCTGCCGCCGATGTTTTCCCCCAGGTAGCCCGCGGCATAGGCTTCCTCCACCGCCGTCCGGAACCGGCGGTAGGGTTCATCCTGGAACTCACCCCGGATGTAGTTATATCCGACCCGCACTCCCATCGCGTAACAGGCAATCGCCATCCCCTCGACGAGTGCGTGCGGGTTGAATCGAAGGATATCCCGGTCTTTGCAGGTCCCAGGCTCGCTCTCATCCGAATTGCAGACCAGGTACTTGGGTCCCGGATGAGACGGGGGCATGAAGCTCCACTTGACACCCGTGGGAAAACCGGCGCCCCCACGTCCCCTCAGACCCGACTGCTTGACTTGCTCGACGATGGTGGCAGGAGCCGTCCGCCCGCTCAGGATTTTCTTCCAGGCCTGATACCCCCCCAACCGGTGGTAGGTATCCAGGCTCCACGGCTCGGGCTCGCCGAGGGTAGCGTAGCAGAGCGGTCCCACATGGCTATCGCCGGTCACTCGAGAGACTCCAGGATTTCATCCACCCGCTCCGGGGTGAGGTGCTCATAGTAAACATGGTCGACCATCATCATGGGCGCCCCCGCACAGGCGGCAAGGCACTCCTCCTCGGGCTTGAGGTAGATACGGCCATCTGCTGTCGACTGTCCGGGACGAATACCGAGACGTTTTTCGAGATGGTCCAGAATCGTGCTGGAGCCGCAGAGCATACAGGACACGTTGGTGCAAACCGAAACGCTGTGCCGGGCGGTCGGCTTGAGCTCGTACATGGAGTAGAAGCGGGCCACCTCCTCGACCGCCACCGGGGGTAGCCCGAGGTATTCGGCGATGGCCAGGATGGACTCGGGGCGGATCCATCCCCCCTCATGCTCCTGAACGATGCGCAACGCCGCCAGGGTCGCAGAACGACGTCCCTCGGGCGGATACTGGGCAATCCAGTGGTCAATCTCGCGGCAGATTTCCGGGCTCAAGGTCGTCGGTTTATTCACCGGTCGATCTCCCCGAAAACAATATCCTGCGTGCCGATGATCGCCACGAGGTCAGGAATCATGTGGCCACGGGCCATTTCGTCCAGCGCGGCCAGATGGGCGAAGCCCGCTGCCCGGATCTTGAGCCGGTAGGGCTTGTTGGCCCCGTCAGAGACGAGGTAGATGCCAAACTCTCCCTTCGGGTGCTCAACTGCGGCATAGGTCTCGCCCGCCGGCACCGTATAGCCCTCCGTGAACAGCTTGAAATGGTGGATAAGCGCTTCCATATCGTGCTTCATGACCGTGCGTGGCGGCGGCGCGATTTTGTAGTCGTCGAGAATCACCGGTCCCGGGTGGTCCACAAGCCAGTCCAGACACTGGCTGACGATCCGGTTGGACTGGCGCATCTCCTCGATGCGCACCAGATAACGGTCGTAGCAGTCACCTTCACGACCGACGGGAATATCGAACTCAAGATCCGGATAAACCTCGTAGGGCTGAGTTCGCCGGAGATCCCAGGCCACTCCCGAACCCCGGAGCATGGGACCACTGAATCCAAGCTGGAGGGCGCGTTCCGGGCTGACCACACCGATCCCGACAGTCCGTTGCTTCCAGATCCGGTTATCCGTGAGGAGATTTTCGAACTCATCGATCCGCCCCGGCAGGCGTTTCGTAAAATCCCGGATGAAATCGATCAAGGACCCCGCACGATTGCGGTTGTGCTCCGCCTGTTCCTTTTTTGATCGCCAGCGGGACGGGGCATGCTGCGGCATGCGGTCGGGCAGGTCGGCGTGGACCCCGCCCGGCCGGT
This sequence comes from Pseudomonadota bacterium, assembly GCA_027320085.1. Classification (GTDB taxonomy): domain Bacteria; phylum Pseudomonadota; class Gammaproteobacteria; order JAKAQQ01; family JAKAQQ01; genus JAJZIH01. The sequence continues at coordinate 44,204 of DAHVLZ010000019.1, read as the reverse complement.
AGTAGGTGGCGTGCAGGCGCGCTCCGGAGACCGCCTCATACATATCCATGATGTCTTCGCGCTCGCGGAACGCATACAAAAACACGCTCATGGCCCCGATATCCAGTGCATGGCTGCCCAGCCAGAGCAGGTGGTTGGTGATGCGGGTCAGTTCGTCGAAAAGCACGCGGATATAGCGGGCACGGATGGGAATCTCGATTCCCAACAGTCTCTCGATGGCCAATACGTAGGCATGTTCGTTGACCATCATGGAGACATAATCCAGACGGTCCATGTAGCCGATGCTCTGATTGAACGGCTTGCTTTCCGCCAGCTTCTCAGTGGCGCGATGCAGCAGACCGATATGGGGATCGACCTTCCGGATCACCTCTCCATCCATCTCAAGAATCAGCCGCAAAACGCCATGCGCCGCCGGGTGCTGCGGTCCAAAGTTCAGGGTGTAGCTCTGGATTTCAGTCATGGGAGGGTTCCTTCTTCCCGGGATCCGTATTTTGATAGCGGGCATCGTTCCGGATGACCCGGGGCACCAGAGTTCTGGGAGTGATGCTGACCGGCTCATAGACTACCCGTCTCGATTCGGGGTCGTAACGCACCTCAACCTCGCCCGACAGGGGGAAATCCTTCCGGAAGGGATGGCCGATGAAACCGTAGTCGGTCAGGATCCGGCGCAGGTCCGGGTGACCCTCGAAAAGAATCCCGAATAGATCAAAAACTTCTCTTTCAAACCAGTCCGCCGAAGCCCAGATTCCGGTAAGCGAGGGGACCAGGGGGGGGCAATCGGGAGACAGGACCACCTTGAGGCGAAGCCGCTCGTTCCGACTCACCGAGAGGAGATGGTAGACCACCTCGAACCGCCCCCCCATCGGCGGGTGCACTGCGGGAGCCTGGACCGCCACCCGGGCCCGGCTGAAACCTGTCGCGGTTGCCGTCTCCGTTACCCAATCCTCTTTTCCGTAGGCCAGGTAATCGACAGCAGTCACATCCATCAGCTGTTCAAAACTGAATCGGGGATCCCCTTGGAGCACCCGGGCCACGGAAAGGAGGGTATCCGGGGTGAGTGACCAAGTCACCTCGCCCCGCGCCGACCGGCTCACGCGGGCTTCAGGCCAGCGGGCCCGGACCGCTTCGCACAGTTCCTGCCCCTCGTCTACGGACCCGTCCGTCATGACCATCAACCAATCGGCGCTTTTTGGCGCCGGATCTTCCTTTGGAGCTGCAGGATGCCGTAGATCAGGGCTTCGGCAGTGGGAGGACATCCCGGCACATAGACATCAACCGGAATGATCCGGTCGCAACCTCGGACCACGGAGTAGGAATAGTGGTAATAGCCGCCTCCATTGGCACATGAGCCCATTGAAATGACCCATTTCGGTTCGGGCATCAGGTCATAGAGGCGGCGGAGCGCAGGCGCCATCTTGTTCACCAGGGTCCCGGCCACGATCATGACATCAGACTGGCGGGGGCTCGGCCTGAAAATCACTCCGAACTGGTCGAGATCGTAACGGGAGGCACCCGCATGCATCATCTCGACCGCACAGCAAGCGAGTCCGAAAGTCATGGGCCAGAGCGAGCCGGTACGAGCCCAGTTGATCAATGCATCAAGCGTGGTCGTGGCGTAACCCTGGCTGCCGAATCCCGCGAGAGGGGGCGGCAGCGGCTCTGCGCTCATTCCCATTCGAGCCCTCCTTTGCCCCACTCGTAGAGGAATCCCACGACCAGCACGAGGAGAAACAACATCATGGCTCCGAATCCCGGCCAACCGATCCGCCGCAGCGCCACAGCCCAGGGAAATAGAAAGGTAATCTCAAGATCAAACAGGATGAAAAGAATGGCCACGAGGTAGTAACGCACCTCGAATTTCATGCGGGCATCTTCAAAGGCCTCGAATCCGCACTCGTAGGGCTGGACTTTGGTGGCATCCGGCTGTCTGGGACCCAGCAGGAAGCCGAGCGTGAGAAGCGCCCCGCCGATCACGATGCCGACCAAGAGATAAACGAGAACGGTGAGGTAGTTGGGCAACATGGAATCCAGCCGCGGGAACCCTGGGTTCGCCCGTTATTTTAACCGAACCCGGACGTTTTGTTTTCCCGATTCCGGCCCCGCTCGACCGGTTTTATGATTCACGGGTTCTATTCTGGTGCCGACGGTGAGACTCGAACTCACACGGCTTTCGCCACCGCCCCCTCAAGACGGCGTGTCTACCAATTCCACCACGTCGGCCAAACGGTCAGCGACCTGGACCTCCCGCGGGCAACGCCGGCTTTGCCCGGTGCGGAACCGGTAACGGGGTCGAGGGTTTCACAGGTGCCGGCTTGGGGGTCGCAGGGAGCGGGACCCGTGCGGGGACGGGATGGTGGGATTTCGCACCCAGGACCAGGCTCTGCGCCGAAGGTCCCGTCGACTGGGTCAAGTAAGTCAGTGCCACACAGTTGGCAAAGAAGAGCAGGGCCGCAATGGCTGTTGTACGGCTCAGAAAGTTCGCCGCCCCACGGGCACCGAACACCGTCCCCGAAGCTCCTGACCCGAACCCCGCACCGGCATCAGCACCTTTCCCGTGCTGCAACAAAATGCTGACGAGCAGGACGATCGCCAGGATAAACTGAAAGGCTGTCAGCAATTTCAGGAGCATCGCAAACGGGTCCCCCCAGATAATTGTTCGAGGGCTCAATCCAGGGCCCGGATCATGGACCGACACAAGTCGGCACAGGATTCGGGATTGACTGACGAGCCACCGACGAGAAGCCCATCGACCGCTTCCAAGGCAATGAGCGAAGCCGCATTGGCCAAACTGACACTGCCCCCATAAAGAAGCCGGGGCCGATCGTGAATTGTAGCATTGAGTCCAGCCCAATGGCTATGGATCCCGGCCAAAACCGCCGCGACCAGGTCCGGGGTGGCCGCCCGACCCGTACCGATCGACCAGACCGGTTCATAGGCAATCCACAAGGGGTTTCCCGGAGACGGCGGGACCCAGCCCTCCACGGCCCCCAGTTGGCGTTTCAGCACACAGTCGGTCTCAGCTGCCTCCCGCTCGCGCCCGGTCTCCCCAATACAGAGAACCGGAGACAACCCGGCCGTCCGGCAGCGAGCCAGTTTCTGGGACACCACGTCGTCCGTTTCGCCAAAAAGCAGCCGTCGCTCCGAATGCCCGACCAAGGCATAGCGGGCCCCGGCCTCGGCCAGCATGTGGGCACTGATCTCTCCGGTATAGGCTCCCTGTTCCCAGGCGGCGACATTCTGGGCACCCAGCATCAAACGGGATGGATGACGGGCCAGCTGCGTCCGGGCCCGTTCCATCCAAAGCGCAGGCGGCATCAAAATAATGTCCAATACCCCCTCTTCGGCGAGTGGGCTCATGGTCTCGATCCAGGTCCCAACACTTTCTGCGGATCCATTGAGTTTCCAGTTGGCGATCATCACCTTGCGACGGCGTGGATGGCCCGGGGTCATGAGGCCTGATCCCGAAGATCACACAGGCGCCCGACCAGGTGGGTGAGGGCCGGCTCGAGTCCCCGTCCATCCCCGCCCTCGACCAGGATCCGCACAACCGACTCCGTGCCGGAAGGACGGATCAGGATCCGGGACGGTTCTCCAATAAAACCGCGGGCACGCTCGTAATCGGGACCCAGGATCGATTCGGTCGGAACCGGAACGCCCTTCGGCCACGGCACGTTGACCATCCTCTGGGGATAACGGTGGAGATTCCGGCACAACTCGTCGAGCCCCCGCCCCTGCCGCCACATGGCACGCAGGACCTGCAGGGCCGAAAGCAGCCCATCTCCCGCCGGCGCGAGATCAAGATGGATGAGGTGTCCCGAGCTTTCGCCGCCCAGCACCCCTCCCTCCCGCTCCAGGCATGCCAAAACATGACGGTCTCCCACGGCACTGCGGCAGAACCGAATTCCGTGACGGCCCAAGCTCTCTTCCAGTCCGAGATTGCTCATGAGGGTTCCCACCACCGGACCCTCGAGCCGGCGCTCTTCCAACCGATCCATGGCGAGTACATATAGCAGCCCGTCTCCATCGACGATCTCACCCCTGGGGTCGACAAAAATGACCCGATCGCCATCACCGTCAAAGGCGATGCCACAGTCTGCACCCTCGCGACGCACGGTTTGAGACAGGATTTCCGGGTGGAGAGAACCTACACCCGCATTGATATTCAGTCCATCCGGTTGGACACCCAGAGCGATCACCCGTGCTCCCAAGCGCTCAAAAAGTGCGGGCGCCAGCCGGTAGGTCGCCCCATGGGCGCAATCGACAACCAAGGTGAGCCCCTGAAGGACCATCCCGTCCGGTAGTGACGCACAGCAGAAATCCAGGTAGTCCTCCCGGATTCCCTCGGGTCTCCGGACCTGCCCCAGCTCGGCGACGGGAACCGGAACCAAGGGCTCAGCCAGCTGGGCCTCGATGGCCTGTTCGACGGCATCCGGGAGTTTCTTGCCATCCGGACCAAAAAATTTGATGCCGTTGTCGATGTAGGGGTTATGGGAAGCGCTGATGACGATTCCCGCAGCCCCCCCGAGCCGGTTCGTGGCAAAGGATACACCCGGGGTGGGAAACGGACCCAGCAAGAAAACCGATACCCCTGCGGCAGAGAGACCCGCCTCCAGTGCCGACTCGAACAGGTAACCCGAGTTGCGGGTATCCTTGCCGATCACGACCCCACGACCGGTCCGGTCCCTTGAGGCGAGGACGCGGCCGGCGGCCCAGCCCAGCCTGAGCACCGTCTCGGGTATCATGGGCTCGAGCCCGACACGCCCGCGGATGCCATCGGTTCCAAACAGGTGCCCGGCCCGACTACCCGGTTTGCCCGCTGTATCCTTGGGCCGGGGCGATTCAGGCGGCAGCCGAGGGCTCGTCGTCATGTATCGCCTCCCAAATACGGATCGCATCCCGAGTTTCGGCCACATCATGAACGCGGATGAGACGAGCCCCCGCCTCGAGTGCCATGAGCGCGGCGGCCACACTGCCCGCCAGGCGTTCATCCAAGGGGCGTCCGGTGAGATGGCCAATCAACGACTTCCGGGATAGCCCCACCATGAGGGGGAATCCCAGTCCGACAAAAGTCCGAAGCTTGCGCAGGAGGGTCAGGTTGTGGGCGGGTGTTTTTCCAAACCCGAACCCCGGATCAATGGCGATCTGGTCATTTTCGACGCCGGCTGCCTGCGCCCGCTCGACAAAACCGATGAGTGCAGACCGTACCTCGGCCACAACCTCTCCATAAGCCGGGGCTTCCTGCATCGTGGGCGGAGTACCCTGCATGTGCATGAGGCAAACCGCGACCCCGCTCCGGGCGACGATCTCGCACGCCCCCGGCCGTTCCAGGGCCCGGACATCGTTGATCGCAATCACCCCAGACTCAATGGCCTCGGCCATCAGGGCCGGCTGGCTGGTATCCACGATCAGTGGGATCCCCCGGGAGACCAGCGCTCGCACAACCGGAATCACCCGTCCCCGCTCCTCCTCGAGGGACACCGGCTGTGCTCCCGGTCGGGTCGACTCACCTCCGATCTCGATAAAATCCGCCCCCTGTTCGACCAGGTCGGCCGCCCGTCGACAGGCCGCTTCTACGGTCCGGTTTTTCCCACCGTCATAAAAGGAGTCGGGCGTGACATTAAGGATCCCCACGATCCGCGGTCGGGAGCAATCCAGTGTCGCCCAGCGCATCGGATGCGATCAGTGCTGACTGGCGGGACCTCCGATGGTCCCTTCCTTGGGTGCTCCTCCAGGAGGAACCGGCGTGGCAACCGCCGGGGAACCACCCATATCATTCCAGCCCGCTGGTGGGCGGGGAACCTTGCCCGCGAGAATGTCACGGATTTGAGCGTCATCGATGGTCTCATACTTGACGAGTGCCTCGGCCATGAGATCCAGCTGGTCCCGATGGCTGATGAGAATCGCTCGGGCCCGCTCGTAGTTCCGGCCGATGATTGTACGCACCTCCTCGTCGATGACGTGGGTCGTCTCATCCGAAACCTGCTTGTGTCGCGATACCGCATGACCCAAAAACACCTCGCCTTCCTCCTCGCTGTAGGCCTGTGGGCCCAGACGGTCCGACAGTCCCCACTTGGTGACCATATTGCGGGCGATCTCGGTGGCGCGCTCGATGTCATTGGACGCCCCCGTGGTGACCTGGTCCGGACCAAAGACGATCTCTTCCGCCATCCGTCCTCCGTACAGGCTACTGATCTGGCTCTCGAGACGCTGCTTGCTCAAGCTGTAGCGGTCGGTCTCGGGAAGAAACATGGTCACCCCGAGGGCCCGGCCGCGGGGAATGATACTGACCTTGTAGACGGGATCATGATCCGGAACATTGAGCCCGACAATGGCGTGCCCGGCCTCGTGATAGGCCGTCAGCCGTTTCTCTTTCTCGCTCATGACCATCGAACGTCGTTCGATCCCCATCAAGATCTTATCCTTGGCGCGTTCGAAATCCGCCATGGCAACCGATCGCGAGTTCTTATGGGCCGCGATCAAGGCTGCCTCATTGACGAGGTTCATGAGGTCGGCGCCGGAAAAGCCGGGCGTGCCGCGGGCGATGATTTCCGGACGGACATCATCGGCAACCGGCAGGCGCCGCATGTGCACCCGGACGATCTGCTCCCGCCCCCGGACGTCCGGCAGGGGAACGATCACCTGGCGGTCGAAGCGGCCAGGCCGGAGCAGGGCCGGATCCAGCACATCGGGACGGTTGGTCGCAGCAATCACGATCACCCCTTCGTTCCCCGAAAATCCATCCATTTCGACGAGGAGCTGGTTCAGGGTCTGCTCGAGTTCGTCGTGTCCGCCACCCAGTCCGGCACCGCGATGACGGCCAACCGCATCGATCTCATCAATAAAGACAATGCAGGGAGCATGCTTTTTGGCCTGTTCGAACATGTCGCGCACCCGCGAGGCACCGACACCGACAAACATCTCCACGAAATCCGACCCGGAGATACTGAAGAAAGGCACCTTGGCCTCGCCTGCGATGGCCTTGGCCAGGAGCGTCTTGCCCGTGCCCGGCGAACCGACCAGCAGGACCCCCCGCGGAATGCGTCCACCCAAACGCTGGAACTTCCCCGGATCCTTCAGAAAATCAACCAGTTCCATGACCTCCGACTTGGCCTCGTCGACCCCGGCGACATCACTGAAGGTGATCCGCACCTGATCCTCTGTCATGAGACGGGCCCGGCTTTTACCGAAGGACAAGGCACCCCGACCACCTGCTCCCTGCATCATGCTGCGCATGAGCCACCACCAAAGACCCAGCAGGAGGACGAACGGCAGCACATCCTCGAGAAAGGTCATGAAAAAGGAGGGTTGAGGGGGGGGTTTGCCGATGATGCGGATGTGGTCCCGATCGAGTTCGGCGATGAGCTGGGTATTGTCGGTCTGCGGGTTATAGGTCTCGAATGCGGTTCCCGAGGACAACTGGCCGCTGATCCGGCTCTCCTGCAGGGTCACGGCCGTCACGTCATGGTGACGCACGTCCCGCATGAACTGGGAGAAGGTGATCGACTGCGTCGTTTTCGGGCTCTGGCCGAAATGCATGACAAAGAAAAACAGGGCCGCCAAGACCAGCGCCCACAGCAAAGCCGTCTTTAACCGTTCATTCACGTCTACTCACCTCCGCTGCCGAATCCCCGGATCGCATGGGGCGACTCCTTCAGCCCCATTAGCCTACACCAAGCGCGGATCCCGCGCCAAAAGGTAGAGCTCGGCGCTCGCTGCGCGCGAGGCCTGGGGCTTCAGGATTTTGACTCGAACGAAGCCCTCTTCGAGCATCTTTTGCATGTGGGCACACTCCGGTCCCTGGAAGAATTTCATCAGTAGTGCGCCCCGTGCCCCGAGCCAGATCCGGGCCAGAGCGAGCGCCGCCAGGCCGAGCGTGAGCATGTGGGCCTGGTCGACCACGCGGTCACCGGTCAGGTTGGGTGCCATGTCCGACAGGACGAGGGCTGCACTGCCGCGCTCGAGACCCAGTGTCTCAAGTTGCCCGGTCACTCCGTCCGTATCCTCAAGATCAGCCACGAGCGATTCCACGCCGGGAAGCGGACTCAGGGGCAGGCGATCAATGGCCACAAGGCGTCCTCCGCCCGTCATGCGCCGGCGAACGTACTGGCTCCAGCCTCCGGGTGCCGCACCGAGATCGAGAACCAGCCCGCTGGCCGGGACGAGCCTTTCTTGCCGATCGATCTCCGCGAGCTTGAAGCTGGCCCGGGTCCGGAATCCTTCCTGTCGGGCCTTGCGGACATAGGGATCCTTCCGGTGGCGCGACAACCAGCCGCGGGTGGAACGGCGGGTCATGGGAGACGGGCACTCCCATGACCCGCCCCGGTGAGCCCCCGGGCTCCCCTACTCGTAGCGAACCTCGACGATCTCGAGATGAAGCATCCCTCCCGGAACCACCACTTCCACGGCGTCCCCTTCCTCGCGGCCGATCAGGGCCCGGGCCAAGGGCGAGGTGTGGGACAGCCGCCCCTGTTCCAGTTCCGCCTCATCGACTCCCACGATTTCATAGCGGATCCGTTCATGCCGGACCGTATCCTCGACAATCACGGTTGCCCCAAAGACCACACGGCCATCCGGCTCCCGGTCCCGGAGATCGATGACATCCGCATTCGATAATCGCTCCTCGATTTCCCGGATTCGACCCTCGACAAAGCTTTGCTGTTCGCGCGCGGCGTGATATTCGGCATTTTCACGAAGATCGCCATGCGCTCGCGCCTCGGCGATGGCTGCCACGATGCGGGGACGCTCGATTCCCTTGAGCCGCTTGAGTTCCTCGCGCAACCGCTCGGCTCCACGTTGCGTCATCGGGTAACGGGTCGGTGCTCCTGGGGGATTCAACGGGAACCTCCATCATCAAGCCACAAATGGAGCGGGCAGACCGCATTCTCCCCACGGTGAATCCGGGCGGTCAGCATCGCATGCGCAGCCTCCACGCTCGTATAGTAGGCGATTTTATGGTGAACAGCCTCCCGCCGGATGGAACGCGACTCCGCGATGGCCTCACGACCCTCGGTGGTATTCACGATGAGATCAATGTCCCCGTCGATGATGAGATCCACCACGTGCGGTCGTCCTTCGCGTACCTTGTTGACCGCCCGGCAGGACAATCCGGCCGCCTGGAGCGTGGTTGCGGTTCCCCGGGTGGCAATGAGGCTGAATCCCCGTTCGGCCAGGCCACGCGCAAGATCCACGGCAGCCGATTTGTCGGAGTTCCGGACCGAGATCAGAACGGTTCCGGCGTCCGGTGGTTCGACCCCGGCCGCGCGTTGTGCTTTCGCATAAGCCTCGGCAAAATGGCGGCCAAAACCCATCACCTCGCCGGTTGATTTCATTTCCGGGCCGAGAATGGGATCAGCACCCTGGAACTTGACGAACGGGAAAACCGGCATCTTGACGGCGTAGTGCCGGGAAGACGTCGCACTTCGGACCCCCAACTCGGCCAAGGACTTGCCTGCCATGACCCGTGCCGCGATCTTCGCCAGGGGCAACCCCGTCGCCTTGGAAACGAAGGGAACGGTCCGTGACGCACGCGGGTTGACTTCAATCAGGTAGATCTCACCATCCTGAACGGCAAACTGGACGTTCATGAGTCCCCGTACACCCAGGCGGAGGGCCAAGGCCGTGGTTTGCTTCCGGAGCACATCCTGGAGTTCGGGGGAGAGGTGGTGGGGAGGCAGTGAACAGGCCGAATCTCCCGAATGAACTCCAGCCTGTTCCACATGCTCCATGATGCCGCCGATCAGGACATCCGTCCCATCCGCGACTGCATCCACGTCCACCTCGGTTGCGTGATCGAGGTAGCGGTCCAAGAGGACAGGCAGGGCCTGCGGAGTTCGCTCGACCCGCGCCATGTAATCATCGAGCTCGGAAAACTTGAAAAGCACCTCCATCGCGCGTCCGCCCAGCACGTAGGAGGGCCGGGCCAGCAACGGAAATCCGAGTGCCTCGGCCGCCCCTCGGGCCTCTCCGGCCGTTCGGACGGTCCGGTTGGCCGGTTGTCGGAGCTCCACCTCGGCGACCAGTTGCTTGAAGCGTTCGCGATCCTCGGACAGGTCGATGGAATCCGCCGGGGTACCGAGCAGGGTCACACCGGCTTTGGCCAGCGGCAGAGCGAGCTTGAGCGGGGTCTGCCCGCCGTATTGGACGATGACGCCGAGCGGGCGTTCGGTCTCGATAATGGCGAGCACATCCTCGAGCGTCAGCGGTTCAAAATACAACCGGTCCGCCACATCGTAGTCGGTGGAGACGGTCTCCGGATTGCAATTCACCATGAGGGTCTCAAAGCCCTCCTCCCGCAATGCCTGGACGGCGTGAACACAGCAATAGTCGAACTCAATACCTTGTCCAATCCGGTTGGGTCCCCCGCCCAGGATCATGATCTTGGGCCGCGAGGTCGGGCAGGCCTCGCATTCCTCCTCGTACGTTGAGTAGAGGTAAGCGGTCTCGGTTGGGAACTCGGCTGCACAGGAATCGACCCGCTTGTAGACCGGGCGGATGCCCCGTGCGGTCCGCAGTTGGCGGATCTCGGATTCCGTGGATCCGACGAGGTGGGCCAGCCGGCTGTCGGAAAAGCCCATGCGTTTGAGGGCCCGCAAGCGTTCTCCATCCAGGCTGGAAAGACCGGCTTGGACCACTTGCCGTTCCTCGGCCACCAGTGAACAAATCTGATCGAGGAACCAGGGATCGATCGCCGTGAGCTCGGAGACTTCCTCGCACGTCCAGTCCTGGCGAAAGGCATCGGCCACATACCACAGCCGCTCGGGACCGGGAACCCGCAATTCCCGGATCAGGCGTTCCCGCTCGTCAGGGCCCAGCGGTCCGGCCGGCATCCGTGGAACGAGACCGTCGTCCCCGATCTCAAGACCCCGCAGGGCTTTCTGCAGGGATTCGGCGAACGTGCTCCCGATTGCCATGACCTCACCCACGGCGCGCATCTGGGTCGACAACCGGTCCGACGCTTCGGGGAATTTCTCGAAATTAAAGCGGGGGATCTTGGTCACAACGTAATCAATCGTCGGTTCGAACGAGGCCGGTGTACGCCCGGCGGTAATCTCATTCTTGAGTTCGTCCAGGGTATAGCCAACCGCGAGCTTGGCCGCGACGCGGGCGATCGGAAAGCCCGTGGCCTTGGATGCCAGGGCCGAGGAACGCGAGACCCGGGGATTCATTTCGATGACGTGAATCTCGCCGGTCCGGGGATGGATGGCGAACTGGACGTTGGATCCACCCGTTTCCACCCCGACCTTGCGGAGGACGGCGATGGCATCATCCCGCAGGCGTTGCGCTTCCTTGTCCGTCAGGGTGAGCGCTGGCGCCACGGTGATCGAGTCTCCCGTGTGAACGCCCATGGGGTCCAGGTTTTCGATGGTGCAGACGATAATGCAGTTGTCGTGGCGGTCCCGCACCACTTCGAGCTCGAACTCCTTCCACCCGAGCAGCGAGGCCTCAACCAGGATTTCTCCTGTCGGCGACTGGGATAGACCGCTCTCGGCAATCGCGACGAACTCCTCCCGGTTGTAGGCAATCCCTCCTCCCGAGCCCCCCAACGTAAAGGACGGCCGGATCACGGTCGGAAATCCGATTTCTTTCTGGATGACCAATGCCTCATCGAGCGAATGGGCGAGGCCCGAACGCGGGGTGAGGAGACCGATCTCCGTCATGGCCCGTTTGAACCGCTCCCGGTCCTCCGCAATATCGATCGCGGCACGGGAGGCGCCTATGAGTTCAACGCCCGCCTCGCCCAGCACGCCCTCACGCACAAGGTCCAGGGCGGTATTGAGCGCCGTCTGTCCGCCCATGGTCGGCAGGAGTGCGGAGGGCCGCTCGCGCTCAATGATCCGGGCGAGGGTCGGCCATCGAATGGGCTCGATGTAGACGGCATCGGCGATCTCCGGATCGGTCATGATCGTGGCCGGATTCGAATTGACCAGAATGACCCGGTATCCCTCCTCCCGAAGCGCCTTCAGGGCCTGGGTACCCGAATAGTCGAATTCACAGGCCTGCCCGATGACAATCGGGCCAGCCCCGATCACGAGAATGCTTTCGAGATCAGTCCGTCTGGGCATGTGTGCCTTCCCGTCCGTTCCCCGCATTCGTGCCGGATCCCGTGAGGAGTCCCAGGAACTGGTCAAACAAGCCAGCCGCATCGTGTGGGCCGGGGCTGGCTTCCGGGTGTCCCTGGAATCCCAGGGCCGGCACATCGGTGCGAGCAAGACCCTGCAACGAACCGTCGAAGAGCGAACGGTGCGTCACCCGCACCGTGCCCGGCAGTGACGCTTCATCGACCGTAAAGCCATGGTTCTGGCTCGTGATCCAGACCCGTCCCGTGGCCAGCTCGATGACCGGATGATTGGCCCCGTGATGTCCAAACTTCATCTTGACGGTCCTGCCTCCACTGGCCAAACCCAGGAGCTGGTGCCCGAGACAGATGCCAAAAAAGGGCACCCGGCGCGTGAGCCAATCACGCGCCGTGGTCACCGCATGTCCCATCGCTTCCGGATCTCCCGGACCGTTGGAGAAGAGAACGCCATCTGGTCGAAGCGCCAGCCCGTCCTCGATCCGGCTCGTCGCCGGGACCACCGTCACCCGGCAACCGCGATCGACAAGCAGGCCGAGAATATTCTTTTTGACCCCGAAATCGTAAACCAGGACATGGGGATGCCCAAGGCCCCGGTGAGAGGCCGGCGAGACGGGCTTTTCAGCCGGGTGCCAGATCCCCTGGGTCCATGAAACCGGGCTCGGGCGGGTCACGCCCGGGGTGAGGTCCTGTCCTACCATGGAAGGCAGAGCCCGGGCCGTGCTCACGGCCAGTTCCCGTTGCCGCTCCGTCACGGGGCCGGTCAGGATACAGCCATTTTGCGCGCCGTGATCCCGCAGATGACGGGTCAGACGGCGGGTGTCGATTCCGGCGATGGCGACGATGCCACGAGACCGGAAAAAGGATTCGAGCGGGATCTCGGCCCGCCAGCTGCTCGTAAACCGGCTGGCGTGACGGAGGATCACCCCCGCTGCCGCCGGAACGGTGCTTTCCTCGTCAGCGCGGTTAGCCCCCACATTGCCCACATGGGGCATGGTGAGGACCACGAGCTGGCCCCAGTAGGAGGGGTCGGTCAGGATTTCCTGGTACCCCGTGAGGGCCGTATTGAAAACCGTCTCGCCGGTGGCTTGGCCTTCGTGTCCAACGGAGTGGCCCTCGAAAATACTTCCGTCAGCGAGGGCGAGAAGTGCCGTGGACATCATAATCGGTCGGTCGCATTCACCTCCGCCTGCCGTACCCAGCCCCGACCGGAGCCTGTGACGGGAAGCGGTTGATCAGTTGTATGGGGAAGCGGTTCCTTGGAATTCTAGCACGGGGCTCGCCCCGATTTCGCCTCGCCCCCGCCGGGCCATTCAGGCCGGTGCCCCGGCCCGCTTGATTTCGGATCCCACCCGGACCAGATGGTTTGCGGTATCGACATACACCAGGGTCGGCCGGAACCGGCGGGCTTCGGTATCCGTGAGGACCGCATAGGCCGCAATGATCACGAGATCCCCGGCGGCTGCCTTGTGCGCGGCCGCTCCATTCAATGAAATCGTCCCGCTGCCGGCCGGTGCAACAATCGCGTAGGTGACCAGCCGCTCTCCGTTGCTCACGTTGTAGAGATGCACCTGCTCAAACTCGAGGAGGCCGGCCGCATCCAGAAGCGTCTGGTCAATGGCACAGGAGCCCTCATAATCGGGATGAATCCCGGTTACGCGTGCGCGGTGGATTTTTGCCTTGAGAGTCGTGATCAGCATGGCTCCGGTCCCGTCTCGGGACGCGCCTATTCTAAACCAGCGGCATGGGCCTGGAGATTGTCGATGAGCCGGGTCTCGCCCAGACGGGCGGCAGCCAAAAGACGCCAGTTTTCCGGTCCGGCCTGTGGATCGGGGGGCTCGAGGCTCTCCTCGGTCCGGATGACGACGTAATCCGGGGAAAATCCGGCGTCCACGAGCCGTTGTCCGGCCTCGGCCTCGAGGGCCGGAAAATCCCGCCGACCGGACTTGAGCGCACGGGACAGGGCCATGAGCGTCCGGTACAGTTCCGGTGCACGCTGCCGTTCCGCGGCCGTGAGGTACTGATTGCGTGAACTCAGCGCCAAGCCATCGGGCTCGCGCACGGTCGGAATCCGCTGGATCCTGACGGGAAGACCGAGATCGGCCACCAGCCGACCGATGAGCACGCACTGCTGGTAGTCCTTTTCCCCGAAAAGGGCCACATCCGGACGAGTCGCCAAAAGGAGACGCAGGACAACCCCAGCCACTCCGTCAAAATGGCCCGGGCGGAACGCCCCACACAGCATCTCGGAGAGACGGGGGACTGACACCTGGACGGCTTCCACGGTCCCGAAGGGATAAAGGTCCTCGACATCGGGCGTGTAGACCGCATCGACCCCGAGCCGCTCGAGCCCTTGGAGATCCCGTTCGTATGTCCTCGGATAGCGGTCGAAATCCTCTCCCGGGCCAAACTGGGTCGGATTCACGAACACGCTCACGACCGTGCGATGTGCCAGCGAGCGGGCAGACTCGACCAGATGGTGGTGCCCAGCATGCAGGTTGCCCAGGGTCGGCACGAAAGCCACCGACTGTCCGGCATCCTGCCACTCCCGGACCAGCCGGCGGAGTCCTGCTCGATGCTGTGCCCGGACAAAAGGACGCTCACCCGGGTCGGTCACCCGGTCCTCCTGCACAGGCTCGCCCCTCCCCGTCACTGAAGGTTCAGGACTCAAAGCCATGCCGTGGCTCGGGATAGGTCCGGTTCCGGACCGCATCGGCATAGGCCGTCACGGCCTCCTCAATGGAACGTCCACCGGTCAGGAAGTTTTCAACGAAACGGGGACGAATGCCCTGGCTCAATCCCACGATGTCATAGAGCACGAGGATCTGGCCATCGACGGAAGCCCCGGCGCCGATCCCGATCACGGGAACGTGTGCGGCTCGCGTAATTTCCGCGGCCAGTGATGAGGGCACACACTCGAGCAGCAGGAGATCAGCACCCGCCTCCTCGAGACGCCGCGCGTCCTCGCGCATCTTTTCGGCCTCCACCTGGTTCCGTCCCGCCGCACGGAACCCCCCGATCTTGTATTCGGACTGCGGGCGCAGGCCCAGGTGGGCACAAACCGGAATCCCGTTGGTGGCGAGTGCCTCGACGATGGCCGCCTGGCCGGCATGTCCCTCGAGTTTGACCATCTTCGCCCCCGCCTCCTGGAGCAGACGCCCGGCACTGGCCAGTGCCCGGGACGGATCGGCGTAACTCAAAAACGGCAGGTCGGCGACCAGCCACGCCCGCTTCAGCGCACGGGCCACCAGCGTGGTGTGGTAAACCATGTGGTCCACCGTGACCGGAATCGTGCTGGCATGTCCCTGAACCACCATCCCCAGGGAATCGCCCACCAGCACGAGATCGATCCCGGCCTTGTCCAAGATCGCGGCAAAACTCGCATCATAGGCGGTGAGACAGACGATGGGCTGGCCGGCCTGACGCAGCTTCCGGAGCATGGGGAGGGTCACAGCCGCGCCGGAAGCAGCCGATCGAGGGCTCGCGTAGGGTCCGTTCATGCCAGGGTCTCGAAAGGTGCAGCCGCCGGGCTGGGATTGAAAAAATGGCGCCCTGCCCGAACCTTGCCGATTTCCCGGACCAGGTTTTCGTAATCCTCCTTCCGTTCCAGCGGGTTGATCTCGCTGGCATTCACGATGAGCAGCGGGGAATCATCGTAGTGGTGAAAAAAATGGGCATAGGCGGCCACCACCTGTTCCAGATACTCCCGCCGCATCAGCTGCTCATAGCCGATGTTCCGGCGGGCGACCCGCCGGGCCAGGACTTCGGGGGGAGCCTGCAGGTAGACCACGAGATCCGGGTTGGGCAGCCCGACCGCCAGCCGTTCGTAAACCTGGTCATAGAGCGCGAGTTCATCCGACTCGAGCGTGAGCTGGGCGAAGATGCGGTCCTTGGCAAACAGGTAATCACTGATCCGGACCGGTTGGAAGAGTTCTCCCTGCTTGAGTCCCGCGAGGGCGCGTGCCCGCTGGAAGAGGAAAAACAGCTGGGTCGGCAGCGCGTTATGTCGGGGATCCCGGTAGAAGCGCTCGAGAAAGGGATTCTCGTCGGCCTGCTCCAGCAAGGGTTCAGCGCCGAAGGTTTCGGCCAGACGCCTCGCCAGCGTGGTTTTTCCGACACCGATCGGTCCCTCCACCACGAGATAGCGGTGATCAGGAGGCGTTGGAACCGTCAAGCGGGATGCGCTCAAGTTGACTCCCATCGCACCGGGCGGCCAGCCCGGAGACCGGGCCCCACCCGGGAATGACCAGACCGGGATCAAGTTCCAAGAGAGGATAAAGCACAAAGGGGCGTTGTGCCAGACCCGGGTGGGGCAGGATCAATTCGGGAACCTGTGACACGCAGTCGCCGTAAAGCAACAAATCGAGATCCAATGGACGAGGTCCCCAGCGTACCGCATCCCGGATCCGTCCCTGGGCCTGCTCGATCCGCTGGCAAGCACGGAGCAGCTCCCGCGCCTCAAGCGCAGTTTCGACCACTGCGACCGCATTGCAGTAATCGGGCTGGTCGGATCCATCGAAGGGCGGATTTCGATAACAGGAAGAAACGCGCAGGGAACGGATCCCGGTGGCGTTCCTCAGCGCAGCAATCGCCAGGCTGATCTGCCGCGGCGGGTCATTGAGATTACTGCCCAGCCCGACATAAGCCGTCGCCACGGCGCTGCTTCCTCACAGGGTGCGTCGGGGACGGCGACGACGACGGATGCGGGCGGGACCCGAAACCGGCTCCTCCGCGGGGGCGCTCGCCGCATAATCCCGCCAGAGGGCCTCGAGATCGGCCGATGCATCCCCGATGTCGGCGCGCAGCCGGAGGAAGTCCAGGCTCGTGGCGAAGGCCGGATGGTGAATCAGGTGGCTCGCAGCGGGTTGCGCGGTTCCCTGATCCAGCCGGATCTGGTGAACCAGGAGGGATTCAACCGGATCCAGGATGCGACGCGGAATCGAGACGTGTTTTTGCTGCTCGCGCATGATGACCTGAAGGGCCCGGCGCATGGCCGCAACGCGGTCCATCCCCTCGTTGACATGCCAGTGCATGTACTGGCGGGCCGGCCCCCAGAAAAACCCGGAGAGAATGAAGGTGAACGAGCGATCCGCCATCTCGCGAGGCGCTTCATCCGTGACCCGAAGTACCCGTTCGATGAGTGCATGGTGAATGCCCTGCCCATCGGTCGCCAGCCACTCCGCCGTCCAGGGAAACAGGGTCTTGAAGAGTCCCTGATTGACCAGCCCGTTGAAGTTCCGGAGGCCCTGGCCGAACAGCATCAACTTTCCGGTCTCCTCGAACAGGCGCGCGGGAGGCACCGTCGTGAGCAGGGCGGCAAGACGGGCAATGGGGGCGGCTGTTGCCGCCTCCAGCGGGAAATTCGTTTTGGCCTGGAAACGCACCGCACGCAGCATTCGCACCGGGTCTTCACGATAACGCGCTTCGGGATCGCCAATGAGCCGGATAATCCCGTCTCGGAGGTCATCGAACCCGCCCACCCAGTCCCGGATGGTCTCCTGAACGGCGTCGAAGTAAAGCGCGTTCAGGGTAAAGTCACGCCGGAAGGCATCCTCCTGCTCACTGCCGTAGAGATTGTCGCGCAGCAGGCGGCCGGAGGCGGTCGCCTCGAACTGGGGGTGTGACCGAACCGTCCCCGGACTGCCCCGCCGGAAAGTTGCGACCTCCACGATCTCCTGGCCGAAAAACACGTGCACCAGCCGGAAACGCCGCCCAATGATGCGACTATGCCGAAACAGGCGCCGGACATCTTCCGGACGGGCATTGGTGGCCACGTCAAAATCCTTGGGTGGAATACCCAGCAGAAGGTCCCGAACACCCCCTCCGACCACGTAAGCGACAAATCCCTGATCGACCAGTCGATGCACGACATGGAGAGCAGACGTTGAAATCTGACCCGGATCAAGACGGTGCTCCGTCCGCGGGATAACGACAGGTTCAGTGGCCTCGGATCCCGGATGGTTTTTTCTTTCGTGCACCGCAGCCTGCTACGGGGTGATTCATCTATAATAGCAAGTTCTGGTCCCTGCCCGTGATTTCCACGGCTCCCTTCGTCTAGAGGCCCAGGACGTCGCCCTCTCACGGCGAAAACAGGGGTTCGAATCCCCTAGGGAGCGCCACCTCACGGAGGTGGGCCCAAATCCGGGTCCCGTTCGCGCCGGGAGACGCCCTCATGACCCATGTCGTCACCGAGCCCTGTATCCGCTGCCGGTATACGGACTGCGTCGAAGACTGCCCGGTCGACTGCTTTCACCTCGGCCCGATCTTCGTGGCCATCGATCCCGAGACCTGCATCGATTGCGGTCTGTGCGTTGCGGCCTGTCCGGTCGGAGCCATTCTCCACGCGGACCTCCTGCCCGATGCCCAGAAGAATTTCCTTGGGCTCAATGCGCGCATGGCAAAACTCTGGCCCCGGATCACCCGGCGACAACCCGGGCTTCCGGATGCCGACCAGTGGCGCAACATGACGGACAAACGCCGGTGGCTCGAGGATTGAGTCTCCCGCGCTCCGACGGGGCCGACACCAGGAAGAGCCCGGAGTGCCCGTCATGAATCACCTCGCCGGGCAGGCCAGTGCTTATCTCCTGCAACACGCAGACCAGCCGGTCGACTGGTACCCCTACGGGGAGGCGGCATTGGCCCGGGCACGGGCGGAACGGAAACCGATTTTCCTCTCGATTGGTTACGCCGCCTGCCACTGGTGCCATGTGATGGCCGAGGAGTGCTTCGCGGATCCGGATATTGCCGCCCTGCTCAACGACTCTTTCCTGAACATCAAGATCGATCGGGAGCTGCGACCGGACCTTGACCACATCTACCAGACGGCCCATCGCTGGCTCACCGGCCGTCCGGGCGGATGGCCGCTGTCCGTCTTCGTCGAACCCGACCAGCTGACCCCTTTTTTTGCAGGAACCTACTTCCCCCGCGAACCGCGTTACGGGCTGCCCGGATTTGGGGAGATCATCCTGACCCTGGCCCGGTATTACCGTGAACAGACCGGCGACTGGAAACGCCTGACCGAAAGAATCCAGACCGCTTTCGCGAGCCTGGCCTCAAACCCCTCCCCGTCTGCCGGATCCATCCCGGCGGAGGCCGATCTGGCCGCGGTCGCACAAACCGAACTGGAAGGTGATTTCGACCGGCGCTTTGGTGGGTTTGGCGATGCACCCAAATTTCCCCATCCCACCGCTCTCGCTTTTCTCCTCGAACGGCTCGCCGTCCCCTCGCCGGACCCGGAAGCTCCTTCCCGGATCCGTCCGCTCATTGACCAAAGCCTGGCCGCCATGACCCGAGGCGGCCTGTGGGACCAGATCGGAGGAGGGTTCTTCCGCTACTGCGTGGATGCCGACTGGCAAATCCCCCACTTCGAGAAAATGCTCGACGACAATGCCCTTCTACTGGCCCTTTACGCAGATGCGAGTGTCCTGACCGGACAGCCCACCCATGCCCGGACCGCCGCCTCGCTCGTGGACTGGCTGGCCCGCGACATGCGTGCCCCGGAGGGCGGGTTCTACAGCAGTCTCGATGCGGATAGTCCCGGTGGGGAGGGCCGCTACTATCTCTGGGACCGGGCCGAGGTCCAACGTCTCCTGACCCCGGCGGAATGGGCCGTCGCTGAACCGGCCTGGGGACTCGATCGGTCGCCCAACTTCGAGGACCGCTGGCACCTGTCGCAACCCCTGTCCCCGGAATGGGATGGGCGGATCCGGGGAAACCAGGAGGCACTCCTCGAAAGTGCCCGTCTTCGACTCTTCCAGGCCCGCAAACAGCGCGGATCCCCCGCTCGAGACGACAAAATCCGTGCTTCATCGAACGGACTCGCGCTGTGGGCACTGGCCCATGCGGGACGCTTGCTCGATCGGCCTGACTGGGTCGAGATGGCCATCCGCTGCAGCCATTTCCTCGCAACCGCCCTGGTCCAGGACAACCGGCTCATGAGCAGCGTCCACCAGGGAAACCCGGGAGGGCCAGCCTTCCTGCCGGATCATGCGTATGTGCTTCAAGGACTGATCGAGCTGCTGGGCACGCGGTGGGAGACCCGCGGGTACGAATGGGCACTGGTCCTGGCCGACCAGCTTCTCGAACGCTTTGAGGACCCGTCGGGAGGCGGTTTCTGGTTCACCGCCCACGACCAGCCGACCCCGCTCATCCGGCTCAAAACCTGGGCTGACGATTCAGCCCCGGCAGCCAATGCGATCGCTTGCCGGGCACTCCTGTCCCTTTCCCGGCTTTCCGGACGATCGCGCTACCAGGACGCGGCACTCCGGGGCTTGGCCGCCGGGCGCCCCCACGCCCGTGCGGCACCGGCCCCCCACCTCGGACTGATCCTGAGCCAGTGCCAAGCCGACTCGCCACCCTCCTTCCTGCTTCTTCGGAGTGCGCCCGAGAATCGGTCGCGGTGGCTGACCCTCATTCGCCAACGTTATTCAAAAAACCTGCCAGTCTTCGCACCCGGCCCCGATGAGCCAACCGGAGACGATCTGGCCCTTCCGGCATACGCACCGGGGGAAGGGCGTCTTTACCTATGCGAGGGCACGGCCTGCACAGCCATCTTCTCCCGACCGGATGAGCTGAGCGAGGCCCCCGCCGGCGCACCGCAGGCAGAAAGCCCTGACCAGGACTCCGCAGACCCTGCTACCAGCCCGGGATGCTGATGATTCCGCCACAGGCCCCGAGGGTCGCCGTCACGGTCACGACCCGGACCGCCAGCACCACCCCGACAAGCCATTGACTTTGGCCACAATAAGGTCCATCTAAACCGGACTTACAACCGGACTTTTATGTGGTCCTATACCGAGATTTTAGTACACTAATTTATTGATGTATAATGTATTCTTATGAATGATAAACAGGATATATAAGTGGACATAAAAGCGGCCGAAGACCAGGGTGAAAACGTCTCCGCGATGGAGCCGCTGTTGATCGGTGGCGGCTCCAGGCACCGGCCCGAACTCACGGACCTGGCGGTCGAACTGGCAGCCAAGAGCGCCGGCTTTCGCCGCTCCTTGCCCAACCGCCTGCTCAGCTCGCTCGCCGATCTCGTCCGGGCGATGAACTGCTACTACAGCAACCTAATCGAAGGCCACGACACCCACCCAATCGACATCGAGCGCGCACTTAAAGGGGATTACAGCAAGGATGCCGGGAAGCGCGATCTCCAGCATGAGGCGAAGGCTCATATTGCCGTACAACACTGGATCGAGGGGGGTGGGCTCAGGAGCCCTGCTACGGCAGTGGATTCCATCCTCGAAATCCACCGGTGTTTTTGCGAGCAACTGCCGGAAGACCTGCGATGGGTCGAAGATCCAGGGACGAAGGAGAAGATCGAAGTCGTGCCCGGCGAGCTGCGCCATCGCGATGTCTCCGTCGGGCGTCATATCCCTGTTAGCGCGCCCGCCGTACCCCGCTTCTTGAAGCGCTACGAGGAAGTCTATTCAAGGCTTGGTAGAACAGAGACCATCATAGCGACAGCGGCGGCACACCATCGCCTTGCGTGGATCCATCCGTTCCTCGACGGCAATGGACGCGTCGCGCGTCTTGTCTCGCATGCAACCCTCCTCCATACGCTCGACACCGGCGCCGTCTGGTCAATCGCGCGTGGCCTTGCGCGTCACGTCAACGAATACAAGGGACACCTCGCCGCCTGTGACTTGCCCCGCCGCAATGATCTCGACGGACGCGGCAACCTCAGCGAGGAGAGCCTCATCGAGTTCACGAAATTCTTCCTGACCACCTGCCTCGATCAGGTGAAATTCATGGAAGGGCTGATGCAGCCCGATCAGCTTCGCACCCGCATTCTCACCTGGGTCGACGAAGAAGTGCACCTGAACAAACTGCCACCCAAGGCTCACAACATTCTTGAAGCACTGCTCTATCGCGGTGAACTCCCGCGCGGCGACGCTGCCACCATCATCGGCACGGGCGAGCGCCAAGCCCGCCGCGTTGTCTCCGCGCTCGTCGAGCGCGGCGTGGTTACATCGGAGAGCACGCGCGCGCCACTTTGTCTTGCTTTCCCGGCGGCGCTCGCGTCCCGATGGATGCCAGGGTTGTTCCCGGAGAAGGCAGGCTGATATGCGACCGATTGGCTGGCTGCACATCTCCGCATCCACAGGCGCGTCAGCGATGCCTGGTCCCAGAATGTCGTGCGAAGGCCATGTGTGGGGACATCGCTCGCCACAAAAAGAGCAGTCTTGCCGCGGACTTCATAAGGGCACGGCCTGCACAGCCATCTTCTCCCGGCCGGATGAGCGGGGCGACGGATCCGTCGGCGCCCCGCAGGCGGAAGGCCTTGGGCAGGCCCCGGCAGACCCTGCTACCAGCCCGGGATGCTGATGATTCCGCCATAGACCCCGAGGGTCGCCGTCACGGTCACGACCAGGGCCACCAGCCAGAAATACCCCCCCGAAATCCGGTGTCCCTGCGGCAACGCCCGGATCGCCAACACCACCAGAAAACCCAAGACCAGGGGAAGCAGGAAGGCGTTCATGACCTCAACCGCGATATCCATCACGACAAGATTCGGCACCGTCACCACGGTCACGGCTCCCGCAATCACGATCATCGAGTAGATTGCATAAAACCAGGGCGCCTCCCGGGGCTGATGCTCAAGCGAGTGCTTGAAACCCGTGACCTCCCCCCATCCCCAGGCGCCGGCCAGCGAAATCACGATACTGGCAACCATGCTGGCACCCAAGATGCCAACGGAAAAGACCACCCGTCCCCAGCCAATACCCAGAAAGGGAACAAACGCCTGAGAGAGCTGGTGGACGGTATTGAGGGGGGCCTCCGGGTTGCGGTGGCCGATGGTGGCCGCCGTGGCGACCAGCACAGCCCCCATGATCAGCTGCGTGATGACCGCCCCGATGGCCGTATCCAGGCGAGCTTCTCGGTACTGACCCGGCTTCAATCCCTTGTCCGCAACGGCCGACTGCTGGTAAAACACCATCCACGGCATGATCACCGCACCTATATTGGCGGCGACGAGCACCATGTAGTCCGGGCGCTCCAGCGGCACGTGCGTGAGGCCCATCATGAGCGCGTGAAGGCTCGGGTGGCTGGCCCAGGCAATGCCGAAAAAAACCAGCTCGAACAGGCCCATGGCCAAGGCCACACGTTCCACCCGGCGGTAGGAGCCGGTCCAGACCACAACCAGGAGCACGGCCGCCGCAAGCCCGACTCCGACGAGACGTGGCAGGCCATAGAGGTGACTCACACCCGCCACGCCCGAAAACTCGGTGAGCAGTGCCCCGGTGCAGGCCACACTCAGTCCCACGACTGAAAGATAGGCCCACGAGGCCCCGAAGGTCTCCCGAATGAGCTCCCCATGTCCCTTGCCGGTAAAGATACCCAGACGAACGGTGAGTTCCTGGACGAGGTAAAGCACCGGGACCAGAAGGAACTGAAGAAGAAGGAGCCTGTAGCCCCACTGTGCGCCGCTCTGGGCCGCCGTAATGACACTGCCGACATCGGTATCGGCCAGCATGACCACCAAGCCAGGTCCCAAGACCGCGAAAAAGGTACTCCAGCGGAACCACGAGCCTCGCAGGGCGGGTGTATCAGTGGACATCAACATCCTCGGCAGGTCTTGACCACAGGGATACCACCTGGATTGAGATCGGTCCCAGGTCTTGAACCTGCTTCCCACTCACGTCACGCTCGACCCTGAAACGAAATCCGCGGCTGGGGGAGCACGGTTTCCCATGCGGTGGCGATTATACTCGAAGATCACCGGATTTCCGACCCCGAAGCAATCCCGGCGTCGAAGCCATCCCCGAACGGCCCGTGACGTGATCGCAGCCCATAGCCCAAGCTCAAGCCCGATTTGTCCAAGGGTAAAATAAGAGGGAGCGCACCCCACAACCGGTCAGGTGATTCATGGCCCCATCGGCTTGGATTCATGAGATTGTCGGCGACGATTTTCAGACGTTCGTGATCGAGGCGTCAAAAAAGTACCCGGTACTCGCCGATTTCTGGGCACCCTGGTGTGCACCCTGCCGTATGCTGGGGCCAATTCTCGAAAAAGTGATCCAGCACTACGAAGGCCAGGTCCACCTCGCCAAGATCGATACCGACGTCTTTCCGGCCTTGGCGCAGGAATACGGCATCCAGAGCATCCCGGCGGTCAAGCTGTTTGTGGACGGCCAGGTGGTGGAGGCGTTCGCTGGCGTCCAGCCGGAGCGCCGGATCCGCGACCTCATCGAATCCCACCTCCCCAATCCCGATGCCCCACGGATCGATGAGGCGCTTGCCCTGGCCCAGAGGGGAGCGCACCGGGAGTCCCTGCAGGTTTTGGAAACCCTTCAGGCAAACGGCTCGCAGAACCCGCGATTGCCCCTCGCCCTCTGCTTCGTCAATCTCCTGCGCGGCGATACCGAGAAAGCTCGTGCCCAGCTGGCGGAACTCCCTCCCGCGGCCCTCGCGGATCCACTCCACGTCCGGGTCTCCTCGCTCCTTTATTTTGTGTCGTTATTGGAATCAGAACTGGCCAAGATGCCGCCTGATCTCAGCCACCGACTGAACATCGGCGCCCGCGAGGTACTCTCCGGACAAGCCGAAACGGCGGTCCAACAATGGCTCGAGGCGCTGGCAGATGTGTCCGTCGACCAACGCGAACCGCTCCAGAGCGCCATCCGGTCGGCTTTCCCGTTGATTGACAATGAAGCCCACAGGCTGGACTATCAGCGGCAACTGGCCCGAAATCTCCACTGAAGGTCGTCTGCTTCCTCAATCACCTGCGGCCAATCCCGAGGGATGACGGCTGTCGTTCACCCCCTCCCAGAGACCCGTTGGTGACCGAAAGATCGTTTCGGCATCTCCCCATCGCAGGCTTCCCCAAGGCGCCCCCTGCTTCAGGTGGTAACCCCAGCGGGCCAGTCGACGCCGGGTCTTGGCAGTTAACGCTCCAGGCTCGTAGTACAACACATCGGGCAGCCACTGCATGTGGATGCGGGGCGCATCGACGGATGCCGACGCCCCCAGATGGTAGACGAGCCGGTTGAGCAGAATCTGGAGTACCGTGGTCGTGATCGTCGATCCTCCGGGACTGCCCGTCACGATCTCGACTTGGTGTCCCACCGTCACAAGGGTGGGGGTCATGGACGAAAGCGGCCTTTTTCCTGGGGCAATGGCATTGATGCGTCCTTGCACAAGACCGTACGCATTGGGATGTCCAAGTGCTGTCGTGAAGTCATCCATTTCATTGTTGAGAAAAAACCCGGTGCCTGGCGCCATGAGACCGGTGCCGAAAAATGTGTTCAGGGTATAGGTCACGGAAACGGCGTTCCCGGCCCGGTCCACGATCGAATACTGAGTCGTATCGTGGCCCTCCCGGATCACTCGGATACCCGGGCGGACCTCGGAGGACGGCGTGGCCCTCACGGGTGCGATCCGGTCGCGAATCCCCTGTGCGTAGCGGGCAGACAACAGGCGTCGCAACGGCATCCGAACGAAGGCTGGATCTCCCAGGAACCGGTTGCGATCGGCATAGGCCCAGCGCATGGCCTCGGCGATCCAGTGAACCGACCGGGCATGATGGAATCCATCGCGGGCCAAGGGATAGGCCGAGAGGATGTTGAGCATCTCGCACAGGGTTACCCCCCCGCCCGGTGGCGGGGCGGTGATCACCCGCCCCCCCGCGAAGCGGCAGGTCAGCGGTCGGGTCACGACCGGCCGGTAATCCGCAAAATCGGCCCGCGAAAGAATGCCTCCGTTTCTCCGGCTCGCGGCAACGACGGCGTGGGCGGTCGCACCCTGGTAGAAGGCACGGCCCCCCCCTTGGGCGATACGGGTCAAGGTGGCGGCCAATGCCGGTTGCCGGATGCGCGAGCCGGCTGGCAGCGGTCGTCCCTTCCTGAAGAAAATCCGCAGGGCGGAGGGATCATCGCGGAGTCTCCGGGCATCGGCCACCAGTTCACGATACTGCCCCGGGCCCAGGCGGAATCCTCGTCGGGCGAGCCGGATCGCCGGCGCCAAGAGGCGGGCCGTGGGCCAAGTACCCCAGAGACGACGGGCTTCCTCGAGTCCGGCTACCGTTCCCGGAACACCAATGGCCTTCCAGGACCACAAGCTTTCCCCGGGTACCGGTTCTCCTTGGGCATTGAGGTAGAGACTTGGAGTCGCCGCCCGGGGAGCCACTTCGCGGAAGTCCAAGAACCACGGCTGGCCATGGGCCGGTCGGTAAACCATAAAGCCGCCACCGCCCAAGTTGCCGCAGCAGGGATCCGTTACCGCTAATGCATAACCGACCGCGACCGCGGCATCCACCGCATTCCCGCCGGCCCGCAAGACCTGGATACCGACTTGCGTGGCATAGCGGCTGGCCGTGACCACCATCCCGCCTCGGGCCCGCACCGGCGCGGGATAGCCGATCGTGGAAGATGGAGCCGCCTGGCTCGTGACCATCAAGAATAGCCCGGCACATGCGCCGAGAAGGAATCGATGCCCCATCCCCCTCCTCCAGAGCCCCTTCGACGGATACTCTAGACCGAAACGGGGCAGAGGGGTTTTCAGGCGATGGAGCCCGCGAGCCACCAGGTGCCAAATCCCCAAAAACCCACCCACGCAACGGCCCCGAGAAAGCTCCAGAACGCGAAGGACCGGAAACCCATGGCCACCGTACCTGCCAGATAACCCTGGAGCTGGCGCAAGGGCACGACAAAACGACCGAAAAGGACCACCGGCGGTCCGTACGCTTGAAGGAAGCGGTGGGTCTTTTCGAGCCGGGCGGGTGTGATCCAGAGGTATTTCCCCCAGCGGGACAGTCCGGCGTAACCGTAGCGAAACCCCAGCCCATAGGCGGCAAAACCACCCAGGGTCGCCGCGAGCGTCGCCAATACGAGAACCAGACTGATCGGGAAAAGCCCCCGGGCCGAGAGGTAACCGGCCGTCACGATCACGGCTTCACCGGGGGCCACCAGCACACCCAGATTCTCGATAAAAACAATGGCGACCACGGCAGCCAGACCATAGCGTTGCAGTACCGGGCTGGCCAAGTGGATCAGGGATTCAAGTGTTTGCACCAGCCAGGATGGCATGTTCGCCTCCGGTCTCGGGGTTCTGGCATCTGGCACTGACGGGAGGAGGGGACCGGGGAATGGTCGGGGTGAGAGGATTTGAACCTCCGGCCCCTACGTCCCGAACGTAGTGCTCTACCAGGCTGAGCTACACCCCGAAAAGGTGCTCATGGTAGCACGGCAAAAACCACCGCGTCCCTACGGGTCCTCAGAAAACGCGCTGGACTGAAAAATCGATGAGTTGGCCCAACGCTTGGGCGTAGACCGTGGAATCCAGTGACTCAATGACACTGCGCGCGCTCCGCGCCTCGTGCTCGGCACGCAACCGCGTGTACTCCAGAGCGTCGGTTTCACGAATGGCAGATAAAACGGCATCCAGCTCGGAGACGCCCCGGCTTTGGATGGCCACCTCAAGCGCTTCCCGCCGCGCTCCCTCGGAGACGGCCAGTGCCCGGATGAGGGGAAGCGTCGGTTTTCCCTCCGCAAGGTCAGAACCCACCGTCTTGCCCAGCCGTTCGGCCGGGGCACTGTAGTCCAGCATGTCGTCGATCAGCTGGAAGGCCATTCCGACATGGTGCCCCACCCGATTCCATCGGGGACGGGCAGCGTCCTGGCCGGCCGCAACGGCTCCCAGCTCGGCGGCGGCTGCGAACAGGGTCGCGGTCTTCCTGCGGACGATCTCGAAATAGTGGGTTTCGGTGGTCTCGAGATTGCGGCAGTACATGAGCTGCATCACCTCCCCGGAGGCAATGACATTGGTCGCATCCGCCAGAATATCCATGATTTCCTGGCGATGCAGCGAGGCCATGACCTGGAAGGCACGGGAATACAGGAAGTCTCCCACAAGCACGCTCGCCTCATTGCCCCAGATGAGATGAGCCGTCTTGCGCCCGCGACGGGTTTCGGCATGATCCACGACATCATCGTGAAGCAGGGTCGCAGTATGGATGAACTCCACGACCATCGCAAGATCAATGTGATCCGTGCCGCGGTACCCCAACGCGCGTGCCACCAGCATCAGCAGCAAGGGCCGGAACCGTTTGCCTCCACCACCGATAATGTGGAAGCCGACGCGGTTGACAAGGGGCACATCGGACTGCAGGCAGTCGATGATCCGCCGATCCAACTCGTCAAGATCGGCGCTCAATGGCATCCGGATTCGTTCGAAACCCTCTTGCGGGAGGTCTTGGGCGGTAGACAGCGTGGCAACAGGCATGATCACCTCAGGGGATGCGGTCTTCGGTTCTGCGTATTGACCCAGGTCCCCTCTTCGCGATAAAATTGCCCGCTTCGAAGGCAGATTTTTCGGACTAGGAAACGCGCCATGTTTGCAGTCGTGGCCACTGGTGGCAAACAGTATAAGGTCAAACCGGGACAAATCCTACGGGTGGAGTCCCTGACGGGCGAGGTCGGCTCTCCCATCGACTTCACGAATGTCCTTCTGGTGGAAACCGATGACGGTTCGGTCAAGACCGGCCATCCGTATCTGGCCGGGAGCCGGGTCCGCGGGACCATCCGCGCCCACGGCCAGTCCAAGAAGGTGGTCACCGTCAAGCTGAGACGGCGGAAAAACTCCCGCCGCAAGGCCGGCCACCGTCAGCCCTACTCGGAAGTCGAAATCTCAAGCATCGAAATCTCCTGAGGAGTCTATCGTATGGCGCACAAGAAAGCAGGCGGTTCAAGCCGGAACGGACGCGACTCCCAATCCAAGCGGCTCGGCATCAAGCATTTCGGGGGTGAGCGGGTCACGGCGGGTGCCATCATTGTTCGCCAGCGGGGAACCCGAATCCTGCCGGGAACCCACGTCGGTGTCGGTCGGGATCACACCCTGTTCGCACTCGTGACCGGGACGGTCGATTTCCAGAAAAAGCACCGGATCGGGAAAACCGTGGTCCATGTTCAGCCAGTGAGTGGCGACTAGAACCATTCCCCAACCCCAGCGAAGACCTCCTCCACCGCCTTCGGTGGTGTTCGCACGGAGTGCATCCCGTGAAGTTCGTTGATGAAGCCTCGATCCGCGTCGTCGCGGGCACAGGCGGCGCCGGTTGCATCAGCTTTCGCCGGGAAAAATTCGTACCCCGAGGCGGGCCGGATGGTGGAAACGGCGGAGCGGGTGGGTCAGTTTTCCTCACAGGAACGCGTGGGCTCAATACCTTGGTCGATTTCCGTTACCGCCGGGTGTGGCAGGCTCCGGGCGGGCGACCCGGATCCGGGAGCCGCCGCACCGGGGCCAGTGGGGCGGACTGCGACATCCCCATTCCCCTGGGTACCCTGGTCTTCGACAAGTCGAGCGGTGAGTACCTGGGGGAAGTCACCCGGGATGGCGAGCATCTGCTGGTTGCCCGCGGAGGACGCGGAGGGCTCGGCAACACCCACTTCAAATCCTCAACCCGCCAAGCCCCGCGCCAAGCCACTCCCGGCCAGGCGGGTGAGGAGCGGGAGCTCCGCTTGGAACTCCGCCTGCTTGCGGACGTGGGGCTCCTGGGCATGCCCAATGCGGGCAAGTCCTCCGTGCTCCAAGCCGTGTCTGAAGCTCGTCCCAAGGTGGCGGATTACCCCTTCACCACCCTCATCCCGCAACTGGGCTGGGTCCAGCGGGAGGGGGAGACCGGATTCTTGATGGCGGATATTCCCGGGCTAATCGCCGGTGCCGCCGAGGGTCGCGGGCTCGGCATCCGATTCCTCAAGCACCTCTCCCGCACCCGCCTGTTATTTCACGTCGTGGACTTGAGCGCAGGAGAACCAGACGAACTGATGCGGCGAATCACGGAGATCGAAGCGGAACTCACCCGCTATGACCAGAACCTGGCCTCTCGCCCCATTTGGCTCGTACTCAACAAAACGGATCTTCTCTCGCCGGCCGAAGTAGCCCGCCGCCGTGACCGGCTCGCTGCGATCGATCCCCGCGGTCCCCGACCCCTGTTTCCGGTTTCAGCGCTCGCGGGAGAAGGGCTCGAGGCACTGGTCACCCAGGCCTGCCTTATCTTTAATGCGCCGATTGAAAACACCCCGCCCCCACTGCCCAAGCCGGGCTAGGCGGACTTTGCTTCGCTAACGGATTAGGATCAGCCGGGCTGCCGGGCGGAGCCGGAAACGAGCTTCTTGACGTTGCGGTTGAGCCGGGACTTGAGTCGGGCCGCATGATTGCGGTGGACGAGACCCTTTCGGACAGCCCGGTCCAGGAGGGAGGACGCCCCCCGGAAAGCCTGTTGGGCTTCCTCAACGGTACCTTTGGCCACAGCTTCACGAACCCGGCGGATTCCCGTACGGATGGTTGAACGCTTCGCCATGTTGGCGAGACGCCGCCGTTCGGACTGGCGTACACGTTTTTTGGCTTGGCGAGTATTAGCCAATCGAATCTCCGCTTCGGGAATGCTGTTTGAGAGCGGTATTATGACGCAGAACGGACTTTCTTCGCAACTCGAGGGGTCGGCTCCACCTGCCTGTCCGGGTGCCGAGGCTCATAGGCCAGGGAGGGGGCGAGCCACCGTTCCGCCTCCTCGAGGCTCCACCCCTTGCGCCGCGCATAATCCTCGACCTGGTCCGGCATGATCCGGCCCACGGCGAAGTAGCGGGAGCGGGGATGTGAAAGATAATAGCCACAGACCGAGGCTGCAGGCCACATGGCGAAACTTTCTGTCAGGCGGATTCCGGTCCTTTCCTCGACCTGGAGAACCCTGAAGAGGGTTGCTTTCTCGGTATGGTCCGGACAGGCCGGATAGCCCGGGGCCGGCCGTACCCCCTGGAATGCCTCGTCGACCAGTCGATCCGGGCCGAGAGATTCATCCCGCGCATAACCCCAAAACTCACGCCGGACTCGCTCGTGAAGCCGTTCTGCCAGTGCCTCGGCCAGCCGGTCGGCCAAGGCCTTGAGCAGGATGGCCCCGTAATCGTCATGATCCGCCGTAAAACGCTCGAGCGCCCGATCCAGACCAACTCCCGCGGTGACCGCGAAAAGACCGAGCCAATCCGTCCGGCCAGCCGCCTCGGGTGCCACAAAATCCGCCAGGCAGGCGTTGGGCCGGCCCGGTGGTTTCTCATCCTGCTGCCTCAGGAAATGGAAATCAACCGGATCACCTCCGACACGGGGGGTGGAAAGCCGGACGTCGTCGTCACCGATCCGGACTGCCGGATAGAGACCCCAGATGGCCTGCGCCTCAAGCCAGCCCTCCTTGATGATTTTCGCAAGCATCTCATGGGCGTCTCCGAAGAGCCGGCGTGCCGCATCCCCGCGCTCGGGATCGTCCAGTATGCGGGGATAACTGGCCTTGAGTTGCCAGACGTGGAAAAAAGGAGTCCAGTCGATGTAGGGGACGAGCTCCTCGAGCGGATAGGGAGCCATCACCCGGGGGATGGCCTCTTGCGGCCGGGGTGGATCATAGTCATTCCAGTCAATTGCCGTCCGGTTCTTCCGTGCAGCCTGGATCGTCAGCCAGGAGTCTTTCCGGGCTGAGGTCTCGTGATCCTGCCGGACCCGCTGATAGTCCTCCCGTATCTCCGCGATGAACGCGGGCGCATCCGACCCCAAAAGCCGGCTGGTGACCGCGACGGCCCGGGAAGCATCCTTGACGTGAACCACGGGCGCCTCATACCGTGGAGCGATCCGCAACGCCGTATGAGTGCGCGAGGTGGTTGCCCCGCCGATCAGCAAGGGCATGTCGAACCCGGCCCGTTGCATCTCCTCCGCGACTCGTCCCATCTCCTCGAGAGAAGGGGTAATCAGCCCGGACAAGCCGACCAGGTCGACGCATTCGCGGCGGGCCGTCTCGATGATCCGCTCGGCGGGAGTCATGACCCCAAGGTCGATCACCTCGAAGTTGTTACAGGCCAAAACGACGCCCACGATGTTCTTGCCGATGTCGTGCACATCCCCTTTGACCGTAGCCATCAGGATGCGACCCCGGCTTTTGGCACCGGGGGCTTTTTCCGCCTCGATGTAGGGGACGAGATAGGCCACGGCTTTTTTCATGACTCGTGCGGCCTTGACCACTTGGGGCAGAAACATGCGTCCGCTGCCAAACAGGTCACCGACCACATTCATTCCTTCCATGAGTGGTCCCTCGATCACCTCAATCGCACGGGCAACAGATTGCCGGGCGAGTTCCGTGTCCTCCTCGATGTACGTCGTGATTCCTTGCACGAGGGCGTGACGGAGACGCTCGGCAACCGGCTCGTTCCGCCACGCCAAGGCATTCTCCGTTCCGGGTGGCGGGGCGTCCCGCTGGCCGACCCAGCTCACCAGACGCTCGGCAGCATCGGTCCGGCGAAACAGGACCAGGTCTTCGACCCGTTCCCTGAGATCGGGGTCGATCTCCTCATACACCGGAAGGGCACCGGCATTCACGATGCCCATATCCAGGCCGGCCTGGATCGCGTGATAAAGAAAGACCGCGTGGATGGCCTCCCGGACCCGCCGGTTCCCACGAAAGGAAAAGGAGACGTTACTCACCCCGCCCGAGATCAGCGAACCCGGCAGACGCTCCTTCAGAACGCGGGTGGCGTCAAAGAAATCGAGGGCGTAGCGGTCATGGGCCTCGATGCCGGTTCCTATGGCGAAAATATTGGGGTCCACGATGATGTCATGCGGGCCAAACCCGGCCTCTTTCCGCAGTAGCTGACAGGCCCTTTCACATATGGCGATTCGCCGTTCCAGCGTATCTGCCTGCCCCGTCTCATCAAAGGCCATGACGACGGCGGCGGCCCCGAAGCGACGGATCAGGCGGGCCCGTTTCAAGAATTCCACCTCCCCATCCTTCAAACTGATCGAATTAACCACCGGTCGGCCCTGTACGTTCTTGAGACCGGCCAGGAGCGTCGGCCAATGGGAGGAATCGATCATGACCGGGACCCGGGCAATATCCGGCTCGGCCGTGAGCAGGCGCAGGAACTTCGTCATGGCCCGGGGTCCGTCCAGCAATGCCTCATCCAGGTTGATATCGAGGATCTGTGCCCCCTGTTCAACTTGGTCGCGTGCAATGCTCAATGCCGCCTCGAAATCCTTCTCGAGGATCAGCTTCTTAAACTGGGCAGAACCGGTGACATTGGTACGCTCGCCAATATTGATGAACAGGTGTTCCGCACCGATGCGAAGCGGTTCCAGACCGGCCAAACCGAGGGCCGGATCGGGTGCTGCCGGCGTTCGTGGGTTGAGCCCGTGGACGGCATGGGCAATTGCACGGATATGGGCCGGAGTCGTCCCGCAGCATCCCCCAACGATATTGAGCCATCCCGCACGTGCCCAGTCACCAATTTCCCGGACCATCTCTTCGGGCGACTCCTCGTACTCACCCAAGGCATTGGGCAGCCCCGCGTTGGGGTGGGCAGTGACCGGACAGTCGGCCAGCCGGGCGAGCTCGGCGATCGAGGCACGGAGCTCACGGGGACCGAGTGCACAGTTGAGCCCGACACTGGCCGGCTGAAACGGACGCACCGCATACCAGAAAGCTTCGAGCGTCTGACCGGAGAGCATACGACCGGAACGGTCGGTCATCGTGGCCGAAATCAGGACCGGCAGCGCCTCGCCTCGTGAGGCGAAGAGGCCCTCCAGGGCAAAAAGAGCCGCCTTGGCGTTCAGGGTATCGAAAATCGTTTCGACCATGAGGCAGTCGGCCCCGCCGTCCATGAGGCCTCGCGCCGCCTCCTCGTAGGCATGGACGAGTTCGTCGAACTCAACGGCCCGTGCCCCGGGGTCACCCACCTCCGCAGACATGGAGGCCATCCGGTTGGTCGGGCCCAAGATACCGACCACATACCGGGGGCGATCCGGTGTCCGCTCGCTCCAAGTCGCAGCCGCCGCACGGGCCAATCGGGCCCCCTCCCGGTTCAGTTCATAGACGAGATCCTGAGTTCCATAATCGGCCTGGGCGATGGCGGTGGCATTGAAGGTGTTGGTTTCGATCAAGTCCGAACCGGCTTCCAGATAGGCATCGTGGATCCGTGCGATCCGTTCCGGACAAGACAGGTTGAGCAAATCATTGTTGCCCTTGAGATCACGCGGGTGCTCGGCGAAACGTGCCCCCCGGAAATCGGATTCCGAAAGCCCCAAACGCTGGATTTCGGTTCCCATGGCGCCATCGAGCACCAGGATCCGGGTTCGGGTCAGTGCCTGGAACTCCTGAACCTTCATGTGATCAGTCGTGCAGGGCGGCAGCCGGCAAATGCCCCGGGCGCAGGGGTCTTTCGCTCACACCGAGGAATCGGCAGACCGCACGAGTCAGCTCCGCGCGGTTCAAGGTGTAGAAATGAAAGGCCTCGACGCCCTCGTGGAGGAGGTCCTGGCACAGTCCAGCCGTCACATGGGCACCCACCAGCCTGCCGGTTTCAGGTTCCTGGTCAAGCCCGGCAAAGAGCTGTTCCAGCCAAAGGGGAACCCGGGCTCCACAACGTGCACTGATCCGCTGAAGCTGTCCAAAATCCGTGACCGGCAGGATCCCGGGCACGAGCGGCATCCTAATCCCCGCCCGGATCGCCTGATCCCGGAACCTAAGAAACACCTCGGGATCGAAAAAATACTGGGTGATGGCACGAGACGCTCCTGCAGCCTCCTTGCGCTTCAGGTGCTCCAGATCTGCCTTGAGGGAGGTGGAATCGGGATGCCCCTCGGGATGGGCAGCCACACTGATTTCGAAGTCCGCAAACGCACGGATGTCGCTCACCAGATCTACCGCTCCGGCATAGCCCCCGGGCGGGGGCACGAAAGCACCACTTCCCGACGGTGGATCCCCCCGCAGGGCGACGAGATGCCGGATACCGGCCTCCCAATACCGTTCGAGAATATCGCGGATCTCCTCGCGGCTGGCTCCGACACAGGTCAGGTGGGCGGCCGGTTCGATCAGGGTCCGCTGCTTTACGGCGACCACCATTTCATGTGTCCGTTGACGCGTTCGCCCACCGGCGCCATAGGTGATCGATACAAAGTCGGGTGCCAAGGGGGCCAGTCGGTCCATGACCGACCAGAATTGCCGGGCCAGTTGCGGTGTTGACGGTGGGAAGAACTCAAAAGAGACACGGGGTGAGGTCGACCGTCGGCCCTGCCCTTTCCGGACCCCAGTCGTACCGGGTCCGGTCACCTGGCCGTACACCCAGTTCGGGCGCGGGAACCCCCGTCACCCGGAAGCCTGGTTGGCGAGATCCCCGAGCTGAAATGGATCCCTTTGACTTCTCGTAGATCGACCGACATAAAAAAACCCACTCCACATGACGGCTGGAGCAGGTTCCTGAACGGTACCCGCTTTAGCCGTATTTATAAGGCGCCCGCAAGCTGAGGATCAAATCGGCGCCAGACTGGTGTCCAGACTAACGCCACCATCACCTCATGTCAAGCCGAGAAGCCT
The DNA here is from genome assembly GCA_027320085.1 of Pseudomonadota bacterium. GTDB lineage: Bacteria > Pseudomonadota > Gammaproteobacteria > JAKAQQ01 > JAKAQQ01 > JAJZIH01. The sequence continues at coordinate 8,787 of DAHVLZ010000019.1, read as the reverse complement.
TGAACCCCGGAGAACAGCCCGTTCTCTGGCGTGCCCGGAGCGGCCCCGGTAAACTGCTGTTCCATGCCCTCGACCTTAAACCCGCCCTCTCCCGAACCGGATGAGCCCAACCTGACCGGCACAGGGAGTCCCCATACCCCCCGTCTGCTGCGGGCCACAGCCACAGTGGGCGGTTTCACCTTTCTGTCCCGCATTCTGGGCTTTGCCCGCGACATCATCCTGGCCCGCTACTTCGGTGCCGGACCCGTGATGGATGCCTTCTTCGTCTCTTTCAAGATCCCCAACTTCTTCCGCCGGATGTTCGCGGAGGGCGCCTTTTCACAGGCGTTCGTTCCCGTCCTGGGTGAGGTCCACACCCATCAGGGACACGAGGCGAGCCGCAGGTTGATCGCCCAGGCGAGTGGGACCCTCGGGCTCATCCTCCTCGTCTTGAGCCTCTTGGGCATTGTTTTGGCCCCCTACCTGATTGACCTTTTCGCACCGGGCTTCAGCCATGATCCGGCCACCCACCATCTCGCCACACATCTCCTGCGGCTGACTTTTCCCTACCTTTTCTTTATTGCACTCACCGCACTCGCGGCTGGCGCCTTCAACGTCCACAATCACTTCGCCGTGCCGGCTGCAACCCCCATCCTCCTCAACCTCTCACTCATCGCCTCCGCCCTGTGGCTATCCAGGGCTTTCGCGGTCCCGGTCGACGCCCTCGGCTTCGGAGTCCTCGCCGCCGGCCTGCTTCAGTTTCTCTTCCAGCTCCCCTTCCTCGGCCGTCTTCGCCTCCTCTCCTGGCCCCGCTGGAGCTGGTCCAGCGAACCGGTCCAGCAGATCATCCATCTCATGCTGCCGGCCCTGTTGGGCGCCTCGGTGATGCAGATCAACCTCCTCGTGGATACCGCCATCGCCTCATTTCTCAACCCGGGCAGTGTGAGCTGGCTGTATTACTCGGACCGCCTGATGGAATTCCCGCTGGGGGTCTTCGCCATCGCGCTCGGCACGGTCATCCTCCCGGGACTGACGCGGGCCCACGCCCGCCGCTCCCATGACGAGTTTTCCCGCCTCCTGGACGTGTCGATGCGCCTCGTCCTGCTGGTGGCCTGCCCGGCTGCCCTGGGCCTCGGGATTCTGGCCGGCCCCCTGATCGTGACCCTCTTCCGATATGGCGCCTTCACCGGCTTCGATGCCCGGATGTCGGCGGCGAGCCTCATGGCCTATGCCGTGGGTCTCGTTGGGTTCACGGCCGTCAAGGTCCTGGCTCCCGGCTTCTACGCGCAGAAAAACACCAAAATCCCGGTCCGGATCGCCGTCTGGGCCATCATCGCGAACCTCCTGTTTAACGCCGCCATCGTGATCCCCTGGGCGCTCGCCGGATGGCCCGCGCCCCATGCCGGACTGGCGCTATCGACCTCGCTTGCGGCGCTCCTCAACGCCGGCCTGCTCGGCCGCTCACTCCGGCAAAACCAGCACTGGAAGCTGGAGCACGGCTGGAGAACCCTGATCCTCAGGGTCGCCATTGCGCTCACCGTGATGTCCCTCCCGTTGCTCCTGCTCGAATCGTCCCTGGGACAGTGGCTGGCCTGGCCGGTCTTGGCCCGCATCGGACATCTGGCGTTCCTGATCGGACTCGGCTTCGCCCTCTACATCCTCACGCTCTGGATCTTGGGCCTGGGACCCCGGACCCTGCTCCGGATGCTGGATACGGTCCGGGATGGAGCCCACACCCCGGCATGAACGTCGGCGGCCTGTGCATCGACCGGACGGTACGGGACCGGGGACCGACGGTGGTTACGATCGGCTCCTTTGATGGCTTCCACAGAGGTCATCGCCGGCTGATCGAGACTGCCCGCGAATGCGCCAATGCCCGTGGACTGCCGCTCACCCTGCTCACCTTCGAACCCTTGCCCCGCGAGTTTTTGGTTCCGGAAGAGCCTCCCGCGCGTCTCACCACCTGGGGCGAAAAAGTGCTGGAAAGCCAGTCCGCCGGAATCGACCGGATCGTCTGTCTACGTTTCGACCAGCACCTGGCCCAGATCCGTGCCGACGACTTTATCCAGGCCATTCTTCTTCACGGACTCAAGGCCGCAGGAATCGTCGTCGGACGGAACTTCCGCTTCGGTTACCATCGGGAAGGTGACTTGGCGAGGCTTGAACGGATCCTCACGGCAACCGGCCACGAACTCGTCGCCGCCGACCTCGCGACAGCGGAGGCCGGGCGGATCAGTAGCACCCGGATCCGGATGGCGCTTGCCGCGGGTGATCTCGATCAAGCCGCGGAACTCCTGGGCCATCCCTACCGGATGATCGGGCGGGTTCAGCATGGCCGCCAGCGTGGCCGCCTCCTGGGTTATCCCACCGCAAATCTGGCCGTGCGCCGGCGACGGTGTCCGGTGGGCGGCGTCTACGCGGTCCGGGTGTACGGGGCGGGCCCGCTCCCGTACAATGGCGTGGCGAGTCTCGGGATCCGACCCGGGCTCGACGATCGGGGCGAGCTGCTTGAGGTTCACCTCTTCGACTGCTCAGCCGACCTTTACGGAAGGCGTTTGGCCGTCGAGTTCATCGCGTTCCTGCGACCGGAACGACCGTTCAGCAGCTGGGACGCCCTCCAAAAAGCCATTGACCGCGATGCCGGAGAGGCACGGGCGATCCTGGACCAGCGTGGGCATTTGCAGAGAGAGGCTCGTGGGAGACTACCGAAAAACGCTTAACCTGCCGGAAACGCGCTTTCCCATGAAGGCCGACCTTCCGCACCGGGAACCCGGTTGGCTCCGGGAATGGCAGGCATCCGAGCTATACGGGAAAATCCGCGCGGCTTCCTCCGGGCGACCCCGTTTCATCCTGGCAGACGGCCCCCCCTATGCCAATGGCGTGATCCACATCGGCCATGCCGTAAACAAGGTCCTCAAGGACATCGTCATCCGCTCGCAAACCCTCCTCGGGTTTGATGCTCCCTATATCCCTGGATGGGACTGCCATGGATTGCCGATCGAACTCATGGTCGAACGTCGGCTCGGCACTTCCGAACGGGATATGGATCCGGCCCGCTTCCGCGCCGAGTGCCGGCGTTACGCCGAGGAACAGATTGCGTTGCAACGCCAGGATTTCGAGCGCCTCGGGGTTCTCGGTGACTGGGCCCGTCCCTATCGGACCATGGATGCCGCGACAGTGGCTACCGAGCTCCGCTCAGTCGCGGAACTCATCGAGAGCGGACAGCTCACGCCGGGTACCAAACCGGTGCTCTGGTGCCTGGAATGCGAATCCGCCCTGGCCGAGGCCGAGGTGGAATACGAGTCTCATACCTCGATGGCCATCGACGTCCGTTTCCGGTTCGCGGATCCGGTTCCCGTGACCCTGCATGATGACCCCGCCATCCGGTCGCTTCCGTGGTCGATCCCGATCTGGACCACGACGCCCTGGACCCTACCCCTCAATCAGGCGGTCTGTCTCGATCCCGAAGCGGATTATGCCTGTCACCTGATCCGGGGGAAGGCCGGGGACGAAGTCCTGGTTCTTCTCGACAGTCTCGCCGAGCGGGCGTGCGAACGCTACGGCCTCGAGATCATGGGCCCGGTCCTGCGGAGACCGGGACGGCTGTTTGCCGGAATCCGCCTGAGACATCCCATCGAGGATCGGCTGGTTCCCGTGGTCTTGGGCACCCATGTGGAACATGATGTGGGAACAGGAGCCATCCATACCGCACCGGCTCACGGGCTCGAGGATTACGAGATCGGCCAGCACTACGGTTTGCCGCTCGAAAACCGGGTCGATGACCACGGTCGCTATGATGCCTCGGTCGACCGTTTTGCCGGCCTGTCGATTCGGGATGCGGATCAACCCATTCTCGCGGAGTTGCGGAGGACCGGCACCCTTCTCCACGCGAGCGCCTGGAATCACAGTTACCCCCATTGCTGGCGCCACAAAACCCCCGTCATCTTCAGGGCCACCCCCCAGTGGTTCATCCCACTCGGCGCGACCGGCCTCCGTGAACGTGCGCTCGAGGCTGTGGATGCCGTCGAGTGGATCCCCGACTGGGGCCGGGAACGCATGGCCCAGATGATCCGCAACCGACCGGACTGGTGCATCTCGCGCCAGCGAATCTGGGGCGTCCCACTGGCCCTGTGGGTCCACGACTCCTCGGGTGCCCTCCACCCTGAAACCCCCGAGCGGCTCATCGAGCTGGCCGGACGGATCGAACGGATGGGGGTCGAGGCCGCACTGTCGGCTCCCGAAGAACGCTCTCCCCCTCCCGGCTATCACCGGCTCGGCGATATCGTCGATGTGTGGCTCGACTCCGGACTCACCCACCGCACCGTTCTGGCCCAGCGTCCCGAACTGGGCTGGCCGGCCAATCTCTACCTCGAGGGTTCGGACCAGCACCGCGGCTGGTTTCAGTCTTCCCTGCTCACCTCCGTCGCATTGACCGGACAAGCCCCTTATCGGACCGTCCTGACCCATGGATTCACCGTCGACGAACGGGGACATAAAATGTCCAAGTCTCAGGGCAACGTGATTGCCCCCCAAACGGTGATCGACCGACTCGGCGCCGATGTGCTGCGCCTTTGGGTCTCGAGCAATGATTACCGCTCCGAACTCGCGGTCTCCGATGCCATCCTTGACCAGACGGCGGACATCTACCGGAAACTCCGCAATACCCTCCGTTTCATCCTCGCCAACCTGGGTGATTTCGACCCCAACCACCAAAGCATTCCACCCGAACGTTGGCTGGCCTTCGACCGCTGGCTTCTCACTCGACTGCGCGCTCTCGATGACGAAGTCCGCGAGGCCTACCGACGTTATGCCTTTCATGTCATCCATCAGAAGCTTTTGAACTTCTGCACTGTCGATCTGGGAAGCCTCTACCTCGACATTGTGAAGGACCGCCTCTACACCACCCCCGCCGACTCCCACCCCCGGCGTTCGGCCCAAAATGCGCTCAAGACCACCGCCCTGAGCCTGATTCACTGGCTGGCTCCCCTCATCCCGTTCACGGCCGAGGAAGCCTGGAAGGAGCTGCCGGGAACCCATGCGGAATCGGTGATGCTGTCCACCTTCCCCACGCTGCCATCACCCGGCCGTGTGCAATCCCCCTACCCGTGGGAAACCCTGCTTGAGGTCCGGAATACCATCAACCAAAGGATCGAGGAGGAACGCCGTGCCGGTCACATGGGGAAAAGCCTCGAGGCTGGGGCCCATCTCTACCTGCCTCCCCCGCTCCTCCAGGCCGTGATTCCGATGCAGGCGGAGCTGCATTTCTTTTTTCTGACCTCCCAAGTGAGCTTACGGCCCACGCCCGGCCCAAGCGATGCCTGGCCGGTTGCCGGAATAGCCGATGCGGCCATCACGCTTCACAAGGCCCCGGGCAGACGCTGCGAGCGCTGTTGGCACTGGCGGGAAGACGTGGGCCGGTTCGAGGATCACCCGGGACTCTGCGTACGCTGTCACGGGAACCTTTTTGGATCACCGGAACACCGTGAGTTCATCTAGCTCCACAAGACGCTCGAGGAACCTGGGGCAGGCCTGGCCCTATCTTGCCCTGAGCACTTTTGTTGTCACCCTCGACCAGTGGAGCAAGAACCGGATCCGAAAAACCATCCCGCTGGATGGACGCATCCGGCTCAATGCCTTCCTGAACCTGACCGACGTCGAGAACCGGGGTGCAGCCTTCAATTTTCTGAATGGCCACTCGGCATGGCCCAATCTCCTTTTTCTGGGCCTGGCCAGCCTAGTCTCGACTGTCATCCTGTTCTGGATCTTGAGCCTCCCAAAGGCTCAGCGGCGTCTGTCCCTCCCCCTCTGCCTGATTCTTGGAGGAGCGGTGGGAAATGCACTGGATCGCTTGCGTTTCGGGTACGTGATCGACTTCATCCAGGTCCATTATGGAATTTGGTACTATCCCGCCTTCAACGTGGCGGATTCGGCCATTACGGTCGGGGCCTGCCTGCTGCTCTGGCACTTTCTGAGGCCGGGATCCCGGACGCACCGTCCGGCAGATGGAAGGCGACAGCCGACCTGACGGTGCCTTCCGGTACCGGCCCGACCCGTCCCCTGGAGGCTTTTCGCATGACCCCTGACCCTCCCCCAGCCTCTCCCCACATGCTTCATTCCGAGGAAAAAGACCAAGGCAGCCCCGTTCCTCCTTTCCATCTGGCCTTTCCGGTCCACGATCTCGAGGCAGCCAGAGGCTTTTACGGGGATTTGCTCGGTTGTCCGACCGGACGGGAGTCTGCGCACTGGATCGATTTCAACTTCTTCGGTCACCAGATCGTCGCTCATCTCGCAGCCCCATCGGATCCGAACACGACCAATCCGGTGGATGGGGAAAATGTGCCCGTACGCCATTTCGGCGTGGTTCTCGCATGGGATCGGTGGGAAGAGCTGGCCCGCAAGCTGGAAAACGCACACTGCCGCTTTCTCATCAAGCCCTGCGTCCGCTTTCGGGGGAAAGTCGGGGAACAGGCAACCTTGTTTGTGGCTGACCCGAGTGGCAATGCGCTGGAATTCAAGGCGTTCCGGAACCCGGATGAACTCTTTGCTCAAGGCCCCGCAGGGCTGCTTGAGTAGGCCCGCAAGCCTGGAAGTTTTCTTCCCACACTCGCTGGATCCCGCCACGCAACGATGCCTTGCGCAAGCTCTCGTTGGCCCGTTCCAGTTCCCGGTTCTCCCGCTCTAGCACCTTGAGCCGCACCCGCTCCGTGCGGGTCAGCCCCGCACGCCCGTTTCCGTCCAGGAAGGGGTGGATGGTCTCGAATTGCACATGCGCCAGCGCCACCTTGAGCAGCTCCGGTGTCGGCTCCGGTAGATCGTTCAGAAAGCGTTCGAGCCGGCTCATGCATTCCAGCACTTCCCCGGCTGGCGGCGGCACGAAGGCCGCGTTGCCGGGGCGGGTACCCCTGCAAAATGAATGTCCTATACTTCCGGTTGGGGGTGCCCTCTGCGACCGACCGGAACCCCAGGGGAACTTGAACGTCGACGCTTGCGCGCTTTGGCGCTGCTTGGGGAAGGGAGGCGGCCCGGGGAGGTAGCCAAGCGTGTCGGAGTCGATCGAAGGAGCGTTCGCCGCGGGAAGGCGACGATCCACGAGGATGGCGCAGAGGGACTGCGGGCTCGCCCCGCTCCCGGCCGACCTCCCAAGCTCCTTGCAAAGGACAAGCGCAAGCCCGGGGGGTTGCGGCTCAAGGGGCCTGTGGCCGCGGGCTTCGGGATGGACCTGTGGACCTGTCCGCGCGTAGCCGAGTTGATCGAGCGGCGATTTGCAGTGCAGTACCACGTCGACCACATCGGACGGCTGCTGCACGGTCCGGGCTGGAGCCCGCAAAAGCCCACACGACGAGCCATCGAGCGCGACGAAGAGGGAATCCGTCGCTGGGTGCAGGAAGATTGGGAGAGGGCCAAAAAAACGCCAAGCGCCGCAAAGCGTCGATCATCTTCCTCGACGAAAGCGGATTCATGATGGGCCCCCTTGTTCGCCGAAGTTGGGCGCCGAGAGGCCATACCCCGGTACTGTTGCAACGCGGACGCTCCCACACCAAGGTGTCCGTCATCGGCGCATTGGGATGAGCAGTGCGAGAGAGTCGGGCTCTGAGGTGGAGACACCACCTCAGCTCAACATGCCCTTGAGATCCTTGAGCATCAGGAACAAATGGTACGGATCAGTCGGGCTGGGCTCGAATTCCCACGATTCGTACCAGTGCCGCGCCGCATCATCCTTGGCGTGTACCAGCAGGCAGCGGATGCCGGCGATATCGGCGGCCTGCGCCGTGCGCAGCAGCGCATCCTTGAACAAGGCCTGGCCCAGACCTTTGCGCTGATGCTCCTTGTCCACGGCGAGCCGGGCCAGGATCATGACCGGTACCGGGTGACGCGCCAGCCCCTTCATCACTCTCGACGGTGTGGCTTCCGGATCAACCCTGCCAACGGCGAGGCTATAAAAACCAACAACCGTGTCACCTTGGCAGCAGACGTAGGTCTGCGCGCTGTTGGCCTTCTGGTTGACGAGCGCGTAGCGCTGCAGGAACTGGTTCAGCGCATTCTTACCGCAGTCGAACGCATCGACCTGATCCGTAGCAAGCAGCTTGCGGACGGATGCATAGCCATTGCTCAACCGAGCACCCCGGGTTCATTCAGCAACTTCTTCAGGCGCGGCTTGCTTTGTACAGGACGATCCAGTGCTTCCTGAAACGCCTGCCACTGCGTCTCGTCCAGCACGAACTGGCGACGATCCGCCAGCGTCTGTGCGGCCGCCGTCACGCCCGCGTCGAGCAGGAATTCGCTGACGTTCTTGTGGCAGGCTCGTGCGGCCTCCTGCAGCAGCTGCTTGACCTGCGTGCTGGCGCGAACGTCAATGCGTTCGGTCTTGGAAAGATTCAGGGTGCTCATGGTGCCCTCCGGACTTTGGGATGCACTCATTATAGTCGTCCGGACGTTGTCCTGACAAGTTGTTTCTTTCGCCATCCGATGCTGCAATCCAACCGCTTGATTCGTCCGCGCGTAACTCTTTGATCTGTATGAGTCCAACTTGTGGTCTTTGCGGACTTCGGGCCGATTCCAGGGAGCGAGGTCGGAGCGAGGAATGGCCGGGAGAGAGTGGAATGCGGCCCAGAACGGCCACTTCGGCTGACCGGCGCAGTCCGCAGGCTTCCGCAGGAACCCCCAACCACACGCGGGAACCGGCGCGATCGGGCAAGAAAAAACCCCAACCGAGAACGGTTGGGGTTTTGTTATTGGTGGAGGCGGCGGGAATCGAACCCGCGTCCACGAGTCATCCACCCGACGGTCTACATGCTTAGCGGGATGATT
>DAHVLZ010000017.1:0-50826 GCA_027320085.1 Pseudomonadota bacterium | reverse complement strand
ATCGAGGAGATCCGGAAGATGCCTCTGGGTTTCGAGACGCCGGTGGGTGAGCGTGGGATGCTTCTCTCCGGTGGTCAGCGCCAGCGCATCATGATTGCCCGGGCCCTGCTCCGGAAATCGCCGATCCTGATCCTCGACGAGGCCACCTCCGCCCTGGACACGGTGGCCGAGCGCCAGGTCCAGCAGGCCATTGCGCGGGCCATGAGCCGGAAGACCACCCTGATCATCGCCCACCGCCTGTCGACGGTGGAACGGGCAGACCGGATCCTGGTTCTCGAGAACGGGCGGATCGTCGAGGAAGGCACTCACGCGGAGCTGGTCTCGAAGTCGGGGGCCTATGCCCAGCTGCAGCGGAGCCTCATCGAACCCCCGGGAGGCGGGGGGGCATGAGACGGGGTCGGATGGAGCGCTTTCTCACCCGGCGCTGGTATGCACCCCGACTGAGCCCGGTCCTCTATCCCCTGGTTCCCCTGGCCGGCCTTTTCGGTGCGGCAAGCCTCCTCCGGCAGGGCCTGGCCGAGCTTCGACTGCCCAGGGCCTACCGGCCATCCGTGCCGGTTTTGATCGTGGGCAACCTCGTGGTCGGCGGAACCGGCAAGACACCGCTCGTGATCTGGCTCGTCGGGCAGTTCCGCGAACGGGGGATCCGGGTCGGCGTAGTCAGCCGCGGCTATGGCGGCACCCGGACCGGTCCGGTCCGGGTGCCGCCCCAGGCTTCCGCGCGGGAGTTCGGGGATGAACCGGTCCTGATCGCCCGGCGCACCAGCTCGCCCGTGGTGATCGGGCATAACCGGGCCCGGGCCGCCCGCTGGCTTCTGGAACACGAAACCGTCGATCTCATTGTCTCCGACGACGGCCTGCAGCACTACCGGCTCGCCCGGGATGTCGAATGGATCACGGTCGATGGATCCCGGGGGTGGGGTAACCGGTGGCTCATGCCCGCAGGTCCCCTCCGCGAACGGCTGGGACGGGCCCGGCAGGTGGATGCCGTCTGGGTCAAGGCGCCGGTTCCCGGGAGCCCCCGAGGGCACCCCTTCCATCTGACCGCCGGCCGGGCGGTTCGTCTGTGTGACCAGGAGAGCCGGCCGCTTGCGCACTTTGCCGGACAGCGCGTACATGCCGTTTCCGGAATCGGGAACCCGGACTCATTTTTCGATCTTCTGGCCGCCCAGGGCCTGGCGGTCCTGCCCCATCCGCTTGCGGATCACGAGCATCTCCCCGCCCCGCGCCTTCTCGAATGGCGCCCCGAGGCACCGATTTTCCTCACCGAGAAGGACGCCGTAAAATATGTTCCGGAAGAATGTTCCGACCGCATGTGGTCGGTACCCGTCGAGGTCACCGTGGACGCACCCGCCTGTCTTCAGCTAATCGATGAACTGGCCGCACGAGTCCGGTCATGGAACCGTTGACGATGGATCCCCGCTGGCTCGAGTGGGTGGTCTGTCCGCGTTGCCGGGGCCGGCTGGATTTCCGGGAGGAGGTGAATGAACTCTGGTGTCCCGGAGACCACCTCCTCTTCCCGGTCCGTGAGGGGATCCCCGTCCTGCTCCTGGACGAGGCCCGGAGTCCGGACGAACCGGCCACAGCCACCCCCTCCGATCCGCGTCCATGACCGAATCCGACTACCGGGTGGTTATTCCGGCCCGGTGGGCCTCGACCCGTTTCCCCGGCAAGGTCCTCCATCCCCTCCGGGGTCGGCCCCTGCTGGCCCATGTCGTGGATCATGCCCGTGAAAGCGGGGCCTCCCGCATCATCGTGGCAAGCGAGTCCGACCGGGTTCTCGAGGTGGCCCGGTCGCTTGGGGTCGAGGGTTGTCTCACCTCGGAGGCCCATGCGAGCGGCACCGACCGGATCGGTGAGGTGGCCGACCGGCTCGGTTGGGACGATGAGACCCTGGTCGTCAACCTGCAGGGGGATGAACCCTTGATGCCCGGTTCGCTCGTCGAGCAGTGTGCCTTTCTTCTGGCCCGATCGTCGGATGCGTCCCTGGCGACCTTGGGCGTGGCCCTTCACGCACGGGAAGATTTTGCCAATCCCAATATCGTGAAGATCGTGACCGACATCCGGGGGCACGCCCTGTATTTCAGCCGGGCGCCCATCCCTTATCCCCGCGGTGATTCCGGTCAGACCGAGGTGCCGACGCGGGTGCGGGGGGCCTTGCGGCATATCGGCCTCTACGCCTACCGGGTGGGTGCCTTGAGACGCCTGGTCCGCGAGCCACCCTGCGAACTCGAGCAGATCGAACGACTGGAGCAGTTGCGGGCGCTTTGGGTCGGCTTCGAAATCGCCGTGGAAAGCGCGCGTGTGGTCCCGGGTCCCGCGGTCGATGAACCGGGCGACATTGCCCGGGCGGAAGCCTGGTCCGGAGCCGGGAGCCTGTCGCACGGAAGAGCCTGAAAGCGCGGGCTACCAGTCGATCTTCTGCCGGTCCTGCCAGAAAAAACCGCTCTCGCTGAAATTCGGGTCGGTGGCCATCCAGACCAGGGTGTCGATGCCTTCCTCGATCGAGCGTGGGGCCGAAGGGCCCCCCATGTTCGTCCGGACCCACCCGGGTGAGACGCTGTTGACCAGGATGCCCTGGTCTGCGAAAGACTCAGCAAAGACCCGCGTCGCCGCATTGAGCGCGGTCTTGGACATCCGGTAACCCAGTGAACCGCCGGTCATCCGGCTGAGCGACGCCATCTGGGAGGACACGTTGAGGATGCGGCTCCCCGCCCGGAAATGGGGAGCGAGCACCTGGATGACCCGGACGGCGCCCAGGGCATTGATTCTGAAGTTCTCGACCAGGACCGCGGGGGAGACCCCCAGCGGGTCGGGATCCACGTCGGGGCCATGCGACCTTGGAGATTCCGGGTAGATGCCGGCATTGTTGACCAAGACCGCCACCGGAACCCCGGACTCGCGCAGCCGGGCGGCGAGCCGGGCGAGATCGTCCTCAGCGGTCACATCAAGCGGACAAAACTCGGCCACTCCGCCCTGTTCCCGGATTGTGGCCGCGACCGCCTCGCCTTGGGTCCGGTCGCGGCTGCCCGCGAGAATCCGAAACCCCAATCGGCCGAGCGCTTCCGCCACGGCACGGCCCAGTCCCCGGTTGGCCCCGGTGACGACCGCCCACTCGTCACGACCGTGTGGAGTCTTTGACATGGGGACAGTCTAGCCCGTCCAGCCGTCGGGCGCGGGAGTTCAATCGGGCGAACTCCTGACGCTGTGGAAGATCCAGCATCGTGAGTTCGGGCATCGGGACGAGGTGCCATCTTCGGTGTCTCATGCCACTGGGCCGGCATCCCAGATCGACGGGCTCGGGTATGGAAGGCCAGGCGATGGCGGCGCCAACAGGATGCAGAACCCCGGGGGGCTCATCCAGCGCTTGAGCGCGGGCGTTGCGCGCCATCCGCCCGAGAGTCATGGCCGCCCTTTTGTCAGGCGGAACCCCTTCGTGCTTCCCGACCCGATTTCAATGTGGTGCCCCAGCGAAACGCCGAGCATCCTTGGGCAGGAGAATCAGTTGCCGCCCGTTCTCTGGGGTCGTTTCAAAGCCGAAGCACCGGTAAAAGGCCGCTGCCCCGGCATCGGGCAAATGGGTCAGCATCGCCCGTCGGCGGCTCCTAGAGCCTGGCGTCCACGCTGTCCCGTGGCAGGACGGACTTGACGTCGAAGATGACATGGGGATCACGGACGAGACGGGCCAGATCGGCTTTCGTCTGGCTTGCGAACTCGCGGTGCGCCACGGCCAGGATCAGGGCATCGTAAGGCCGTTGAGGTTCCGGATTCACCAACCTCCATCCGTATTCCGCGCGGACCTCATCCGGATGGGCCCAGGGATCGGTGATCTCGACCGTGACCCCGTAGCTTTGAAGTTCGGAGACGAGTTCCGTGACACGCGTGTTCCGGATATCGGCGCAGTTCTCCTTGAAGGTACAGCCCTGGACGAGAACGGTCGCCTGGGGGAGGGCGATGCCCTTTTTCAGCATGAGTTTGATGACCCGTGTAGCCACCCAGCGACCCATGGAATCATTGATCCGCCGTCCCGCCAGGATCACCTCGGGTTGGTAGCCCACCTGCTGCGCCTTGTGGGTGAGGTAATACGGGTCGACTCCAATGCAGTGTCCCCCCACAAAACCGGGTCGGAAGGGAAGGAAGTTCCACTTGGTGCCGGCCGCCTCCAGCACGTCTTCGGTGTCGAGCCCGAGATGGGAAAACAAGAGCGCAAGCTCGTTCATGAAGGCGATGTTGAGATCCCGCTGGCTGTTCTCGATGGCTTTCGCGGCTTCCGCGATGCGGATGCTGGCCACCGGATGGGTTCCGGCCCGGACGATCCGGCGGTAGAGGTGGTCGACCCAATCGAGGGCTTCAGGACAAGAGGCGGAGGTGATCTTGATGATCTCGGTGAAGGGATGGCTGGAATCACCCGGATTGACCCGTTCGGGGCTGTAGCCCACGATGAAGTCCCGGTTGAGCCGGAGCCCGGAGTGCTGTTCCAGAAGGGGTACCGCGACCTCCTCCGTCGCTCCCGGATAGACCGTGGACTCGAAGATGACGGCGCTGCCCGGTCCGAGACGGGCGCCGACGGTGACGCAGGCGGTGCAGAGCGCCGTGAGGTCGGGGCGCTTGATCTCGTCGATCGGGGTGGGGACCGCCACGATGAAGACGTCGGAATGCCGGAGCGCCTCCGGGTCGGTCGAAAAACGCAGGGCCGGACCCGGGGTCAGGTCCTCGGGACGGGTTTCCCGTCGCCGGTCCTGTCCCGCCTGGAGTTCCTCGACACGGGTGGGATCCGGATCAAAGCCCAGGACCTTGAAGTGGCGGCTCAAGGCGATGGCCAGGGGCAGGCCCACATAGCCGAGTCCGATGATGGAGATACGCGTATCCGGGGTCAAGGCTTTGGGCATCATGGCGAAATCCCCGGGGCCGGAGACCGGATGGGCAGGAGTGTGGAAAGCGGAGGCAGAACACCCTTGAGCTGGAGGTGGTAGAAGCCTTGGGGGTCCGGTTGGCCGCTTCCCGCGAGAAGCCGTTCCAGGAAAGCCGGTGCGGTGGGTTCCGGCTTGATGCGGGCGACCAGCTGGTAGCCGTTGCCGCCGGTGAGGGTGACGGTCGCCGTTCCGGCGAAGTCACCGGCAGGCCCGGCCATGAAGTGGATCACACCGATCTGCCCCGGGGCCGGTTGGGCCTGGATGGACAGGGGGCTGAGCCGCAGGCGAATGGGTGATTGCAGGATGATCCGCCGGGCGACCAGCTGTCCGTGCAGGCGGGTGAGGTTTCCGCCCCGGATCGCCAGCGTATGGATCTGGAGCCGGATTCTGCCGGCCAGCGCCGGCGGGGAGGAAAGCAGCAATGCGGCCGGGTCGAAGGTGGCCGTGACGTGCTTGAGCCGGAACTGGTTCAGGCTCGAGAACTCGAGGCTGCCCTTCTCGGAGCCCGCATCCGGGGTGCTCATCCGGAGCCGGAGCTCGAGTCGGCCGATCAAAAGCGGCCATGGATCTAGGCTCCAGTCCACCTGTTTGATCGCGATCGCACCGATCCGGGCCGGTCCGGCCCGACCGTGCCAGACGGTCCCGCTCACCCCCTCGACCCTGAAGTCCGGGGAGTGGGGCCCGAAGAGATGGAGAGCGAAAGCGGCCGGGAACTCGGCGACGAGCGCGATCAGGTAAACAACCAGGGTCACGCCGACGAGACGGAGGACGGATTTAGTGGGTCTGCGCATGGTCCGCGAGTTTGACCGTGACCCCGACGAGGCTTGAGCCCGGGGTCCGATGATCGATGTCGATCTGGCGCAGCTCGATGCCATGCCGGATCAGGAAGGGAAGAAAGTCGGATAGGAGCTGTTCATAGGGCACGCGCTTCATCACCACGGTGATCCGGTTTCGGCCCGTTGCGTGGATCTTGAAAACATGGTGGTGACCGAACAGGCGGACCAGACGATCCTGGATCCCGGCCCGGAAGGAGGGGGTGAGCGGGCGGGGAGTTGATCCGGCCGCCTGCTCGAGACGGCTTTCGTGGCGGGCGATCCAGGCATAGAGGGTCCGTTCGCGGCTGATCCGGCGTGTGGCCGAGTGCAGGCCGCCGAGCAGGGGGTTGAGGATGAGCAGGTAGAAGAGGAGGAGGGCAAGCGCCCCACCGCCCACCCCGACGCCCACCTGTTCCCGCGGGGACAGGCGGGCCCATGCCGCGCGCAGTTCATCCGCCCCTCTCATGGTGACGACCGTCCCGGTCGGTAGGCGACCTGGATTCCGACTCCGCCCGGAAGGTTCACCACCTTCTGGTGCTGGCGGAGCCAGTGTCCCTTGTGGAGGACCGATTGCTCGAAAATCCGGGCCGCAGCCAGGCTGGGTGCGGTGAAGTGAAGCTTGATCGCCCGGGTGCTGTAGCTCATCGACAGGAGATGGATCGTGGCCGGGCGGTTCTTCGAGAGGCGGGTCAGGAAGGTCAGGAAACGAAGCGTCCCGACCGGCCCCGAAGACCGCTCCCGTAGCGCCTGTTCGATCTGTGCCCGCGGGGAGACGTATGGCTGGCCGGGCAGGAGCTTGTGGAAAATCCGGTGAACCCGTGTTTTCCATGCCTGGGCGGAAGATGCGAGATGGACACGCTCGGTGATGAGGAGGGCGAGTGCCACGGCGAGGACGAGGGCTGCGAGCTGGGCAACCGGTTTCCAGCGGGCCCAGCGGGCCCGCCGCTGATGGCCGGGCGCAAAGGTGCCCTGCAGGAGATTGAGGCCCTGGACGGGAGCACGGGTGGCCTCTTCGTACCAAAAGCCATCGCACATCCTCCACTCGCAGCCCAAGTCGGCCGCGAGGGTCTCGAGGAGGGGGACGGCCGGATCCGTGGGATCCCCCCAGAACAGGATTTCATGGGGCCGGACCGTTTCCGGGAGGTCGCGGTGGATTCGTTTCAGGATTGCCGGCGCGAGATTCTCCGCCACCGCGCAACCCTGAAAACCCGGCCCGCGAATCAGGAGGTCGGTGCTGCGGGCAATGTTCCAGGAAAGGCGCGGGGCGGGGAGGAGGAAGAGGTCCGGCCAGAGCTGGTCGGGATGCAGGCCGGCCTCGAGCAGGATCCCAAGCCACCGCTCAAGGCTCGCGCGCTCGATGATGGCGACCGGAATCTCGCCTTTGGGGTTCGGATTCCCGGAGGCGAAATGGAGGGTGTCGAGATCGCCCGCGACCTGTTCCTCGAGCGCGAAGGGAATGGCTTCCGCCCATTGCCGCCGGGACCGGGGAGGCAGGCGGATCTGGGTGAGCGTGACCTCGCGGCCGGGTATGGCCACCACCACGCGGCGCGAGGTGGCATGGCGTGTGATCTCTACAAGGGGCGCGTGACCGATGCCGCCGCGCCGGTGTCCCTGGGTGTCGAGGACCCACCAATCCGCAGCAGTTGCGTCCTGTTCTAGTCGGATCAGGATCTGTTCCACCATCTCGGGCTCGCTGCGGGATCCATGACGTGATCGGGGAGGGGCCGCGAATCGGTTGCGGACTTTTCATCCCCGGTCAGAGGATGATACCTGATCTCACCCACTTTGCCCATCGGGCGCGGGAGATCCGGGTCGGAGTGTTAGCTCCCGGCACCCAAAGTCTGGGTGTAGACCCGGAAAAAACCGCTCGGCTCGCGGTACAGCAGGCTGCTCAGATGGAAGCGGCTTCCGGCGAAATGAATGTCCAGGCGGAGCCTGAAGAAACTGCTGTCAGTCCCGACCGGAACCGTGACCGTCTGTCCCAAGAGCCCCTCGAACTCGGCCGTGCTGTTGAACCCGCCCGTGCGCTGCTGCTTGAGAATCGCCGCGAGCGCCGTGCTCGTGACGCCGGGCACCAGGGCATCCAGGACCTCAAGCGGGGCGGTATTGACATTGAGCGCCGTGGGGACCGGCAAGGCGACGACCCAGAGTCGCAGGCTCTGGTACTGCGCGAAGCTGAGACCGGCAATCAGGCGCAACTCGGTGGTGCTGGCCATGGGGATCATGGGCGCCCGGTAGGGCGGGTCTTCCGCGGCATAGGTGCTGTCCAGGGCGGGGGGGGATCCACCGGGTGTGCTCGCGACCCAGCTGGCCACGGCCTGGGCGACTTCCGGATCGATGCGGAGTTCGGCCAGGAGGCGTTCGAAAACCCCAAGCTGGCTGGGGTTGACTCCTCCTCCCTGGGCCGCGAGATTGTTGATGTTGAAAAGTCCCTGAAGGTCGGTGATTTGTCCGGCGATGGCACCATGCGGGATCGGGAAGGGGGGGAGCCTTTGGGCCCAGGTCTGGGTGAGACTGACCGTGGGCCCGGTGCCGAGCTCCTCGTGCATCAGGCTGTCGATCCAGGATTCGGCACCCAAAGCGTACTCATAGCTCTGCTGAAAACGGAGCAGGTTTTCGGTCCGGTGCAGCTCCAGGTTGCGATCCCAGATCATGCGGCCGGCGATGCCGGCCGCGAGGGCGATGACCACAAGGGCAATCAGGATGGCGACGCCCCGTTGCGAGATCCGTTTCATGGCAGTTCGAAAATGCGCTGGATCCGGCCCCAGGCCCGGGTCCGAAGCCGGATCTCGACGGCGAGCGGGCGGTGGGTGAGTTCGCTCGCCATGGGCTGATCGAGCGGAGGCCAGTGGTGGTGCCAGTGACCCGCCGGACCGAGGAAGCGGACGCGGAAGGAACGGATGCCGTGGAGGAGGGTGTCTTTTCGGGGAGGGGTCGGCATGGCCCGGTCGAGGACCGGCCAGGTGAAGCGGACGAGGTGGTGGCCAACCAGTCCGTATCCCACCCGCTCGAGGTCGGATCGGTGGGCTCCGGCCGGGTTGGCATCACCATTGCGCGTGAGGACCAAAAGCGGGCCGGGTTCACCCCGCCCGCCATGCAGGGCCGGCTTGAGGATCCCGCTTGCGGCGCGGATCGGGCGGGGGGCGGCTTGCGCAAGATCCTGGCTCATGAGCAGCATGGTCATCTGGAGGGCTTGGAGCTCGTGTCCCCGGTGACGGGTGACGGCCCGCTCCCGGATGATGGTGTCGAGCGATCCATAGGCCATGATGGCCAAAAGAGCGAGGATCGCGGTGGCGACCAGGATCTCGATCAGGGTGAAGCCGGGCGAGCGTTCCATGGGTTCAGGCGCCCGGTACTGCGCCACCCGGGCTCAGAGGACCACCCGGGAGCGGGGGACCGGGCAGTCCCGGTCCGATCGGGTTGGGCATGACTCCCGGGGGTGGGGCGGTGCTGCTGAGTGGGCTTGGTTGGTTGAGCAGCGAACGGCCGAGAAAGCCGGTCAGGGTGACGAGTGCACCCGAGTGGCTGCCGGCCGGCCGGATGCCGACCCGGACCCGGAGGATTCCGGGAGCCGCCGTGTGGTAGGCATGGAGCGTCCACTGCCAGCGGATTCCTCCGAGGCGGGTGTGGCCGGTACTCCGGCCCAGGCTTGGCCAGGTGGGGGCGAGACGCAGCTCTTCGATCTCGTTGGCTGCCACATATCCGGCCAGGGTGCGGGCCTCGAGCGCATGCGCCACGCGTGTGTTTTCGATCGAGGTGCCGAGCAGGGCAAGCAGTCCGATGCCGACGATGGCGAGGGCAATCAGGACTTCAAGCAGCGTGAATGCGCGTTGTCCGGCCATCCTTCATGACGAGCTGCGGTGGGGCGGGATCAGCGAGAGCTTCCCCGTGGCCGTGCCCCGGATGCGGAACGGCCGCCGGTGGCCATGGGCCGAGATGCTGATCTCGAAAGCGCTGAGCTGGCCGTTCGGCAGGATCAGGATATCCGGTGGCCGGTGGGCGGGCCTCAGGTGGCTGACTGGAGCCTGGGACCGGGTTTTGTGCCGGACCGGAGTCTTGCGGACCGGTCGCCGGGTGGGTAGGTGGAGACGGGTTCCGGTCAAATCCAGACTGATCGTGAGGGCCCGGGGCAGGCGCCGCCGGTGATAGATCGAACCGTGAGCGAAATGTACCCACTGTCCGTGCTCGTCCCGGAGGAACCAGTAGCGGTGGGTTTCCAGGCACAGCCCGTAGGTCTCGCCCTGGATCACGGCCTGCTGGGAAGCCAGTTCGATGAGGCCGGCCAGTCGGCGCGCCGCCTGTTCGCGTTGCGAGGCTTGGCCCAGTGCGCTGAGTGAAAGAATCGCGATACCGGTCAGGATGCCCACGATGAGCAGGACGACCAGGATCTCGATCAGGGTGAATCCGCGCTCCCCCGGCGCCCGATGCCGGATCATCGGGACCGGTCGAGGTTCCAGTTGCCGATCACCCGGTGATGGCCGCCTGTCCCGGGAGGGCCGTCAGTCCAGACATCGAAGGTCCCGTGGACCCCGGGGTAGAGGTATTTGTACGGGTGTCCCCACGGATCGATCGGAACCTGGTCCAGGTAGTGATGCCAGTGGTGAGGAGTCGGTCCGGAGGTCGGCTTGACGACGAGGGCCTTGAGTCCCTGGCCCGTAGTCGGGTACACGTAGTTGTCGAGCTTGTACATCTCGAGGGCGGCCACGATGGAGCGGATGTCGGCCTTGGCCTTGGTGATCCGGGCCTCTTCGGGCTTGTTGATCACGTTGGGCACGATGATGGTCGCGAGAATGGCCAGGATCACGACCACGACCATGATTTCAATCAGCGTGAATCCGTTCTCCGGACGGGATCGGGCCCCGGAGATCCGGTCCAGTCGTCGGGTGAGAGATCGGGTGGCCATGGGGATCGGTTACACTAGTTCCTGGAGCGACTCGCGAAAACGACACGCGAAAAACCCGCCTCCGGCAAGCGTTCGCAAGAACCGCGCCTGGACGCGGGGGCACGACCCTCATCATAGCACTAGTTGGAACAGGCCTGGCATGGTTTCCTCTCCCGCACCCAAGTCCCGTCCCCCCCCCGCTCATCTCCGCGCGTGGCTCAGGCAGGCCATCCGGGAGGCTTGGCCGGCCCTCGTGATCGTCCTGGTTTGCGCCTGTCTCCAACTCGGCGGCTCCGCGTGGCGGCATGCGCTCCGCTATGACCGGGCCAAGGTGATGGGTGGAGCATGGTGGCGGCTCGTCACGGCGAACTTCATCCATTCGAGCTGGGCGCATCTCGGGCTCGATCTGTCCGGGTTCGTGCTCCTGTGGTTGCTTTTTGGAGCGATCCTCGGCGTGCGGCGCTTCTGGATCGCGACGGCCGTCGGGGCGGTGGCGGTCGGAGGAGGTGTTTTTCTATTTTCGCCGGGGGTTTTCTGGTTCGACGGCATCTCCGGCGTCCTCCATACCTACTGGGCGGCCGGGGCGCTCCTCGCGGTCTACCGTCGTGAGTGGGGCGGCCGCTGGCTTTTGGCCTTCCTGGTCCTCAAGCTCACCTACGAAAGGCTGTTCGGACCGTTGCCGACTTCGCACTGGGCCATTGGCGGCCCCATTCTCACCATCGCCCACCTGTATGGCGCGATCGCCGGGACTCTTCTCGGCTTCCTGTGGATCGCAACCGACCGCCGAAAGGCCCGCCGGCGGATCCCGGGGATGGTTTGCGGCCCCTCCGCATCGCTTGGAGACCGATCATGAGCCAGACTGCCATGGTTTTCCCCGGGCAGGGTTCACAGAAGATCGGCATGCTGGCCGACCTGGCCCAGGATCCCATCCTGGTGGAAGTTTTCGAGACGGTATCCCGGGAGGTCGGCCGTGATCTCAGACGTCTCGCGGTCGAGGGACCGGCCGAGGACCTGGATTCCACGACGGTGACCCAGCCACTCATGCTTGCGGCGGATGTTGCCTTTTATGCCATCCAGCGCGCCCGGGGGGGGCTCCTGCCGGGGGTGGTGGCCGGGCACAGCTTGGGAGAATATCCGGCACTCTATGCGGCCGGGGTGCTCGAGCTGCCGGCCCTGGCCCGTCTGGTCGTGGTGCGTGCCCGGCTCATGCAGGAGGCGGTGGCCCCGGGAGCCGGTGCCATGGCGGCCATTCTCGGATTGGATGACGAAGCCCTCGAGGCGGTCTGCCGGACCGTGACCGGTGGGATCGTCGAGCCGGTCAACTACAACTGCCCCGGCCAGATCGTGATCGCGGGCGAGCGGGCAGCCGTGGAAGAGGCCATGGCCGCTGCCCGGGCCGCCGGCGCGAAAAGGGCCCTCCTTCTTCCGGTGAGCGTGCCGGCCCACAGTTCGCTCATGAAGACGGCATCCCGCGCCTACGCTCACGAACTGGCCCAGATCGATTTCAAGCCACCGGTCCTGCCGGTGGTACACAACGCCGATCTCGCGGCGCATCCCGATCCCCCCTCCATCCGCGAAGCTCTGGTGGCCCAGCTCGCAAGTCCCGTGCGCTGGACGGAAACGATCCAGCATCTGCGCGACCGGTACGGGGTTTCCCGCATCGTGGAATGCGGACCGGGGCGGATCCTTCTTGGTCTCGACCGGCGCATTGCCCCCGAGCTCGAGCACCGGAGCCTTGAGGATCGCGAGACCATCCTTCAATATGCCGAAATCCGCTGAGGGGAGATCCATGAACGGGGAGTCAGGTTTTGCTTTGGTCACCGGCGCCAGCCGGGGGATTGGCCAGGCGGTCCTCGAACGCTTGGGGACCGACGGTTTTACGGTGGTCGGGACGGCAACGACCGAGGCCGGGGCTGTGCGTGTCGGCGAACTGTTGTCCCGCCACGGCTGGACCGGAACCGGCTGGATGCTCGATCTCGGCCGGACCGACGTCTCGACGATGGAGGAGGGCGTGCGGGGATTCGAGGCCCGCTTCGGACCGGTCCGGGTCTTGGTCAACAACGCGGGGATCGCCCGCGACGATCTCATGCTCCGGATGGGCGAGGAGGCCTGGCAGGCGGTGCTCGAGGTTGATCTCACCGCCGTCTTCCGACTCACCCGGATCTGCCTCCGCACCATGCTCAAGGAGCGGTGGGGCCGCATCATCAACATGGCCTCCGTGGTGGCCCTGTCCGGCAATCCCGGCCAGGTCAACTACGCGGCAGCGAAAGGGGGCCTGCTCGGACTTACGCGCTCCCTGGCCCAGGAAGTGGGTTCACGGGGGATTACAGTCAACGCCGTGGCCCCGGGCTTCATCGAGACCGATATGACCCGGGTGCTCAATCCGCAACAGCGGGAGCGGCTCACGGAGCGGATCCCCCTGAGACGGCTCGGGACCCCCGAGGATGTGGCTGCTTGTGTCGGCTTTTTGGCCTCGCCGGGGGCCGGGTACATCACCGGAGAGACCCTTCAGGTCAATGGCGGCATGTACATGTCGTGAACACTTTCATGGCAAAGGTCATGAATCTTATGGACTTCATCACTGAGTTGCCGAGCAGGGATTTTTTTTGGCTACAATTGCCGTTCCGGCGCCGTGGCGTCATTTTTGCCAACCTGATGGGGACTCGAGACACATGAGCAATATCGAAGAGCGAGTCAAGAAAATTATCGTGGAGCAGCTGGGCGTCAAGGAAGAGCAGGTCAAGCCTGAGGCCTCATTCGTCGACGATCTGGGTGCCGATTCGCTGGACAATGTGGAACTGGTGATGGCCCTGGAAGAGGAGTTCGAATGCGAGATTCCGGACGAAGAGGCCGAGAAGATCACGACCGTCCAGCAGGCCGTGGATTACATCAAGGCCCATACCGAAACCCATTGAACAGGGGAGGGGAATCCAGACCGTCCGGAGGCGGATGGCGGGTGGCGGGCCAGACTCTTGAAAAGGGGGTCGGACCGTGACTGGCTCGCGGGTCGTGGTCACGGGCGCGGGCCTGATCTCGCCGGTCGGTTTGGATGTGGAGACGGCATGGAAGAACGTCCTTGAGGGACGTCATGGCTTTTCCGCCATCACGCATTTCGATGCCTCGGGTTATCCCACCCGTTTTGCCGGCGAGGTCAAGGATTTCGATCCCAACCGCTATCTGGTTCCGAAAGAGGCCCGGAAAATGGATCTCTTCATGCAGTATGGGGTGGCGGCGGGACGGCTCGCCTTCGAGTCGGCGGGACTGGAAGCGGTTGAGGGTGAGGCGTCCGAACGGCGCGGTGTGATCGTCGGTGCCGGGATCGGGGGAATCCTCAGCATCGAGAAGATCCGTGATCTGGTCCGGGATTACAACGGACCCAAAAAGGTTTCACCGTTTTTTGTTCCGAGTTCCATCATCAACATGGTGGCCGGACATCTGTCGATCCTCTATCAGCTGAGGGGCCCCAATCTGGGACTGGCCACGGCCTGTACCACGGGAACCCACTGTATCGGTTATGCGGCCCGGATCATCGAACGGGGCGATGCCGATGTGATGCTTGCGGGCGGTGCCGAGATGGCCATCTCGCCGGGGGGGGTGGCCGGCTTTTGCGCGGCGCGGGCCTTGTCCACCCGGAATGAGGATCCCGGCCGGTCCAGCCGGCCGTGGGACCAGGAACGCGATGGCTTCGTCCTGTCGGACGGGGCGGCCATCCTGGTTCTGGAATCCTTGGACCATGCGCGTGCCCGCGGTGCCCAGATCTGGGGGGAACTCATCGGCTTCGGCGCCAGTGCCGATGCCTTCCATATTACCGCCCCGCCCGAGGATGGGGCGGGGGCGGCGCTCTGCATGCGGCTCGCCCTCAAGGATGCGGGCGTGGCACCATCTCAGGTCGACTACATCAATGCCCATGGGACCTCGACCGTGGTGGGTGACCTCGCCGAATCCCGGGCGATTGAGGCGGTCTGGGGGGCGGATGTGCGGCGCGTCGTTGTGAGTTCCACCAAATCGGTGACCGGACACCTGCTCGGGGCAGCTGGAGCCATCGAGGCCATTTTCTGTCTGCTCGCGCTGCGTGACCAGGTCGTCCCGGCGACGTTCAATCTGGACCATCCGGGTGAGGGATGCACCCTGGACTATGTGCCCAACGAGTCCAGGCCGGCCCGCCTGGACGTCGTCCTGTCGAACTCGTTCGGCTTCGGCGGGACCAACGGCACCCTGGTGTTCAAGGCGTATCGCTGAAGCGGGTCGTGGCATCCCGTTCCGGCCGCTCATCCGGGGATTTCCGGCTCCTTCATCCCCGGGGAGATAGAAGGGGGAAAGCGAGAACAGCCGGATGAACAAAAAACACGGCATACCCCGGATCCGATGGGTACTCTGGGCTGGATTGACCGCCATCCTCCTGGCCTTTGCGGCCGTCTTGGGCATGGGGTTCTGGGCCGTGAATGCCCCCATCCAGCTCAAGCATGCCGAAACGGTGACGCTGCACCGGGACGAGACCCTGCATCACCTGAGTCTCCGGCTGCAAAAGCGAGGAATCCTCTCGCACTGGTGGACTTTCGACCTCCTGGGCCGCCTGCTCGGCATGGCGCGGGAACTCCAGGCGGGACAGTACCGCCTGTCACCCGGTATGAGCCAGGTCGGGCTTCTGCGCCGTCTGGTCGCGGGCCGGGTCATCTTTTACCGTTTTACGATCATTCCAGGGGAGACCTTCGATGAACTGAGGGCGGCCCTGATCGCGGATCCCGAACTCCAGAAACCGACGCACCACGCCTTTTCAGCGTCCTGGATCATGCAGATGGTGGGACATCCCGCGGAGAGCCCGGAGGGGGTTTTCGCGCCGGAAACCTATTTCTTCCCCCAAAAGACCCCCGTTTCCGCTCTCCTCCGGAGGGCCTATCACCGGATGGCGGATTTTCTCGAAAAGGCTTGGATCCATCGCGAGCGAACCCCGGCCCTCAAGACGCCCTACCAGACCCTGATCCTGGCGTCCATGATCGAGAAGGAGTCGGCCTACCGGAAGGAACGTCCAAAAATCGCCGGGGTGTTCATTCGCCGGCTCACGCTCGGCATGCCGCTCGAGAGTGATCCCACGGTCATCTACGCGCTGGGTCCCCGCTTCTCAGGCCTGTTGACGGCACGCGACATGGCGGTCGCGAGTCCCTGGAATACCTACCGTCATCGTGGGCTGCCACCGACTCCGATCTGTTATCCCAGTCGGAATGCCCTCTTGGCGGCGCTCCATCCCAAGATCGGGCGGGCCCTTTATTTCGTCGCGATGGGGAATGGACGACATATTTTTGCCCGCACCCTGAGCCAGCAGGACCGGCACATTGCCCGCTATCTCTTGCGCAAGAAGGAGAAAAAACCATGACCCGCGGGCGCTTGATCACCCTGGAGGGTGGCGATGGCGCGGGAAAAACCAGCCAGGCCGGCTGGATCCGTGACCTCATCCGGGCCCAGGGCGTTTCGCTCATCGAGACGCACGAACCCGGGGGAACCCCGCTGGCCGAGACGATCCGGGAATGGGTGCTGTCCCCGACCGTCGATCCGCCCGAGGCCATGGCCGAACTCTTGCTCGTTTTTGCCGCGCGCCGGCAACACTGGGTAGAACGGATCGAACCGGCACTGGAGTCCGGGACCTGGGTGCTCTGCGACCGTTTCGTGGATTCCACCTATGCCTACCAGGGGGCGGGACGCGGCCTTCCGGTGGCCTGGATTGCCACGCTGGAGCACTGGGTTTTGGGATCGGCCGGCCGGCCGGACCTCACCCTGTACTTCGATACACCCGTTGACCAGGCCCTGGATCGGGTCCGTCAGCGCGGGCAGTTGAACCGGATGGAACGGGAGAGTCTCGACTGGCATGAACGGGTGCGGGCCGGGTACCAATCCCGCCTGGAGGCGGATCCCGAACGTTTCGTCCGGATCGAGGGGGGGCTTTCCCCGGACAAGGTCCGGGCGATGATCGAGATGGCCTTGACCCGCCGTTTCGCGGCTTGGACGAGTGGGGGGGCAATCCCGCCCCAGGATCCGCCGCGATGAATCAGCCCGGTGCGAACCGTGTGACGGCGGCGCACCACGACTGGGGAATCCCCCAGTCGTTGCTGGCCTCGCTGGGACCGGGGCGGGATCAGGCGGTGGCCTCCGGCGCGATCCTCCTCACCGGTGCAACCGAATCCCGGAGATGGCTTTTGGCGACCCATCTCATCGAGCGGCTCTTGTGCGAGAGCAGGTCTGGTGATCCCCCCTGTGGGCGCTGCTGGTCCTGCCGGCAACGGCAGGCGGGCCATGCCCACCCCGATCTCCAGACCATCGCGGAGGAGCCCGAACAGATCGGGATCGACGAGATCCGGGCGTTGGAAGACGCACTGGCGCTGACCGCCCATCGGGGGGGATGGAAGGTCGGCTGGATTCCCCGTGCCAACCGACTGACGGAAGGGGCAGCCAATGCCTTCCTCAAGACCCTGGAGGAACCCCCCCCGCATGCCCTTTATCTCCTGGAAGCAGGTCGGCCTCGTGCACTCAAGGCCACGCTCAGGAGCCGCTGCCAGCGCTGGACCTTGCACGCTCAGGAGACGGTTTCCGGACTCGGGCCCCCGGAGTGGGAGGCTCTGGTCGCGGAATGGGCGGACGAATGCGAACGGATGTTTCGAGGGGAAACGAGTCCCTTCGCGCAGGTCCGGGAGCGGTCGCCCTTGACGTGGGCCGACCAGGCCCGTCTCTGGGCTCAGTGCCTGTGGACGGCGAGCCGACAGCGCCTGGGCTGGCCGGTCGGGGAGCGGTTGCCCCAGGCCCTCGAACGTCGACTGAGTGCCCTGCCCGTGGATTGCCTCGGGCTCCTGTATACTCGGGCCCGCGAGACCGAGCGCATGGCGCAGGCCGGTATCAACCAAAGGCTCGCCCTGGAAGCGCTGGTGGTGGGTATTACCCGGGAGGTGCATCGGCATGCCTCAAAATCCGACTAACCGGTTCATCAAGCTCGCCTTCACCGATCTGGACGAGCTCTATCGCTGTTACATGCCCTTCATCAGCGGGGGAGGGCTCTTCCTGACCACGGAGACCGGCTTTCGTCTGGGGGAGTCCGTGTTCCTGTTGATCGAACTGCCCCGTGAGACACAGCCGGTCGGAGTGGAAGGAAAGGTCGTCTGGGTCACGCCGGTGGGTGCGGGAAACCGCTTCCGTTCCCAAGGTGCGAACCAGGGGATCGGTGTCCAGTTCATCGGAGAAACCGCCAAGGTGACGCAGCTCAAGCTCGAGAAACTGTTGACCGGCAGGCTGCCCGGCGTCAAGCCGACGCATACGCTGTAAAGGTAGGAAACACAGCCCTCCGACGAAGCGGATCCGCGAAGCGGCGAACACGGGCCCGTTCGGGTGGGCCCAGGGTGTCCCGGAACTTCTGCTATCATAATCCTTGGTTCGGTTTTCCCCACACGGCCCTGATCCATCCATGAAGTCCCATCCACTCGATGCACTGGCACAACAGTTGATGGCACCGGATCGGGGTATCCTCGCAGCGGATGAAAGCTCGGGCACCATCGAGAAGCGCTTCCAGGCCGTGGGTATCCCCTCAACCGAAATCACGCGACGCGACTACCGTGAACTCTTGTTTTCGAGCCCGGGGATTGACCAGCACCTTTCCGGCGTGATCCTCTATGAGGAGACTCTCGGCCAAACCGGCCGGGACGGCAGCCGACTCGTCCAGATTCTCGAGGATCGGGGCATCCTGCCGGGCATCAAGGTGGACCGGGGGATCAAGCCCTTGCCGGGGCGGCCCGATGAATCCGTGACCGAAGGACTGGATGGCCTGCGCGAACGGTTGGCCACCTACCATGAGTTGGGGGCGCGTTTCACCAAGTGGCGGGCTGTGATTGCCGTGGACGAGCAACGTCCCTCCACTTTGGCCCTGAGGACCAACGCCGAGGTTCTGGCCCGTTATGCCGGACTGGTGCAGGAAGCCGGCATGGTTCCGATTGTGGAGCCGGAAGTCCTGATGGAGGGCCGTCACGACCTCGAACGCTGCGAAGCCGTGACCACAGCCGCCCTCGATCAGCTGTTCATGGCCCTGAAGGCCCAGGGGGTCCGGCTCGAGGCTTTGGTTCTCAAGCCCAACATGGTCCTTCCCGGCAAGCAGTGCACCCGTCCCGCATCCGTGGAGGATGTGGCACAAGCCACGGTGGAAACCCTGGCCCGGACGGTGCCGGCATCCGTTCCCGGAGTGGCTTTCCTGTCCGGGGGGCAGTCTCCGGAACAAGCCACCCGGCATCTCAATGCCATCAACCAGCGGGCCACGCGCCTGCCCTGGCGGCTCACCTTCTCCTTCTCGCGGGCACTCCAGGAACCACCGCTCCGGATGTGGGCCGGTCAGCCAGACCGGGTCCGGCAGGCCCAGGAGCTGTTCAGTCAACGCGTTCGCCTGAATAGTCTCGCGAGCATGGGGCGTTACCATCCGGATCTGGAAAAAGTGGCCTGAAGCCTCCGGCCTCAAGCCCCAGGATCCCGCATGACGATTCCTGTCCCCCCCCGACCGTTGACCGGCACCCGGGATCTCGCTCAGCCCACAGGCCCCAGTGCGATCCGCGTTCAGGACGTGCATTTCGGTTATGGTTCGCGTCTTGTTTTTTCGGGCTTGAACCTCACGGTTCCGGAAGGGCAGATCACGGCAATTCTGGGTCCGAGCGGATCCGGCAAAAGCACCCTGATCGAGCTCATGACCGGGCAGAAGAAAGCCCTCCGCGGACAGATCGAGGTCGGGGACGAGGAAGTGGGCGTCCTGTCCCGTCGGGCGCTCTTCCGCCTGAGGCGGCGGATGGGGGTTTTGTTTCAGGATGGCGCCCTGTTCACGGACCTTTCGGTTTTCGAGAATGTCGCCTTTCCAGTGCGGGAGCACACACGCCTCGCGGAAGCCCTGATTCACCACCTGGTTTTGATGAAGCTCGAAGCGGTCGGGTTGCGGGGAGCCCACTCGCTCTACCCGTCACAACTGTCGGGGGGGATGGCCCGGCGGGTGGCCTTGGCGCGCTCGATTGTCCTTGATCCTTTGATCATGTTCTACGACGAGCCTCTGGTCGGGCTGGATCCGATCGCCATGGGCATGATTCTGCGACTCATTGTCCATCTCAACCGGAGTCTCGGTATCACGAGTCTCATCGTGAGCCATGATGTGAGCGAGATGCTCGAGGTGGCGGACTGGTGCTATCTCATTGCGGAGGGTTGTGTGCAGGGTGCAGGCCCGCCGGCTTCCATCCGGGAGATGAAGAGCCCCTGGGTTCGCCAGTTTGTGAGCGGTGGCGCCGAGGGGCCGGTGCCGTTCCACTATCCCAGCCGCAACTACGCAGATGACCTTTTCGGCAAGGTGCGGTCGGCATGAAGCGGTTCTACGCCCTCATCCAGCCGTTTTTGGAATTTTGTGGGGCTCTGGGACGGCGCCTGCATTTTCTGGTCACGAGTCTGGTTCTCGTTCCATCCGCCTTGGCCCGCCCGCGTCAGTTCATCGAACAGCTTTTTTATGTGGGCTCCGTCTCGTTCATCCTGATCGCGGTGGGGGGATTGTTCGTGGGTCTGGTCCTAGCCCTGCAGTTCTATACCGCCCTGTCCCGCTTCGGTGCCACAAGTTCCCTGGGGGGGCTTGTGACTTTGGCCTTGCTGCGCGAGCTCGGTCCCGTGCTGACCGCCCTCTTGTTCGCCGGCCGGGCCGGAACCTCGCTCGCATCCGAACTCGGACTCATGCGGGCCACCCGCCAGATCGATGCCATGGAGGTGATGGCCGTCGATCCCATGCGGCGGGTCGTGGCCCCGCGCTTTCTGGCCGGAATCCTGGCCATGCCCCTCCTGGCGGCCATCTTCAGCGCCATGGGTGTTTTGGGCGCCTACCTGATCGGCATCAAGATGATGGGCCTCGACCCCGGCGTCTTCTGGTCGAGCATGCGGCACGAAGTCCGGTTCCACTCCGATTTTGTGAACGGGATGATCAAGAGCCTGATTTTCGGCGTCGCCTGCAGCCTGATTTCCCTCTATGAGGGCTATCATGCCCGGCCCACGGCCGAGGGTGTCGGCCAGGCTACGACCCGGTCCGTGGTCATCAGTTCCATGGCGATATTGGCCTTGGATTTTCTGCTAACCTCATTCATGTATTGACGGGTATTGCCGAGAGGGGTTTTATGCGTTCGATCCGCACGCTCGAAGTCACCACCGGCCTTTTTGTACTGCTGGGTGTCGCGGCCCTGTTCTACCTGGCCACGCAGACCACCAACTACCGGAGCTATGGCGGACGGAGTTATCAGGTCCGGGCCTTCTTCAACAACGTGGGCGGATTGCATGTGGGAGCACCCGTCCGCATGGGCGGAGTGACCGTTGGTCGGGTGACCCGGATCCATTACAGCATGACGCGTTATCAGGCCGAGGTCGACCTTCTGATCTCGGACCACTATGACAAGATTCCTGCGGATTCGACCGCCGCGATCCTGACGCAGGGCGTGCTTGGGGAGCAATATATCGGCCTGAGTCCGGGGGGTGCGCCGACCTTCCTCCACAAGGGCAGTACGATTCATTTCACGCAGTCCGCGATTATCCTGGAAAACCTGTTGGGTCAGCTGTTGACCCACGGCAGCCATTCCGGCAAATGAAGAAAATGGACGCCCCCGGACCCCGTCCCACTGCGGACCCGCGCCCTGCTGCGGGATCCCGCGGCCCCACTGGTGATCTTAGATGATGAAAAGACTCCTTCCCCTCTCCCTGCTTCCCCTCCTTCTTCTCGGGGTCCCGGCTCATGCCGCACCCGTGACTCCGGTGCCGCTGGTTGACAACCCGGCCGCCACACCCACCGCCCTGATCCAACAGGCGACGGGGAAGGTCCTGGTCTTTCTCAAGGCCCACCGGCAGGGACTCCACCTCCATCCCCGGAAGACGGCCCTCCTCCTGGCGAATGAGCTTCTGCCCTACTTCGACTTCTCGCTCACCGCGGAGTACGTACTCGGTCGGTACTGGCGGTCGGCGACACCGGTGCAACGGCAGCAGTTTGAGCGCTTCTTCTACCACTACCTGATCCACACCTTCGCAACCGCCCTCAAGCACTACCGCGGAGCCCAGGTCCGGGTCAAACCCTACCGGGGTTCGCTCACCGTGCACTATGTGGAGGTCATGAGCGAGATTCACACGCAAGGCGGCCAGTCGGTGGGCGTCACTTATGCCCTCTACCGCACCGCTCGCGGGTGGAGGATTTTTGACGTGAGTGTCGAGGGCATCTCCTACGTCATGAGTTTCCGGAAACAGTTCGAGCCGATCCTGGGACGGGTGGGTGTGGTGGGGCTGATCCGCAAACTCCGTGAGAAGACGATCCACCCCGTCGTGCATCCCCCATCCTGATGGCGAACGTGCCCGGGCCCCGGCCGGCCCGTCTCGAGGTTCGGATTTCGGATGACCGGATGAACGTGATCGGACCGCTTACGGCGGCAACACTCATCCGGCCGGACCGGAAGACCCGTCGGGCTTTTGGCCGGGTCCGGACGGTGGATCTCAGCGAGGTCCCCTTCATGGACAGTGCGGGAGTGGCCCAGCTCATCGAATGGAAGCGACTGGCCCACGAAGAGGGCCGGTCGCTCGACATCCGGAATCTTCCCGATCAGGCCCGGGCCATCACCCGGCTCTGCCAGGTCGAAGACTTCCTCTTGAAGGACCTTCCCCCGCTTTCCTGAAATCAGCCCCCGGATGCGGGCCGGCCTGCGTCGGCTGTCTCCGGGCCACGGGGGGCGATCCCTCCGATCCTGGTGTTGAACCGCCCGGCAGGCCCGGATAGACGATGGGCGGATGGCCGTGGTAGAAGCGGTAGCGCTGATGTTGCTGGTAGGCATCCTTCATCATGAGATATGGATCGGGTGCGGAGTAGATGAGATGGACCTGGCCGATCAGCTGGGCGCGGATCTCGAGCAGGTTGAGGATCGTGAGACCATTGCGGATCGGAACGGATGAGATGTACTGGACCGGATTTCCGAGATCGCTGTCGACGATTCGGCCGGCGAGGCTGCGCAGGCTGCTGGGGCCGAAGAGAGGCAGGTAGAGGTAGGGTCCCCGCGGCAGCCCCCAGTGTGCCAGGGTCAGTCCGAAATCCGCATGATGGTGCTCAAGGCCCATGGCGGAGGCCACGTTGAAAAGACCCAAAACCCCAAACGTGGTATTGGCAAGGAAGCGGCCGCTTTCCTCAAATCCCTGCCGGGGCCGGCCTTCCAGGAATTCGTTGAGGGCCACCATCGGGTCCGTGAGGTTCGAAAAGACGTTGTGAATGCCGATCCGGATGGGATGGGGCACGACCGCCACATAGGCGTGGGCGGCCGGTCGGAGAACCGCCCGATCCACCGCTTCGTTCAGGGCGAAGTTGGCGCGGTTGATGTCATGGAAGGGCCCCGGGCCATGCCCGGATAGACTCGCGCAAGCGCCCAGTGTGAGGGTGAGCCCGAGGATTGCGGTGGAAACCGCCAGGCGGTGTCCCCAGGCGCAGGCTCCGGGTCCAATCGCGGGCTCGTCACGTGGGGTTGGGGTTTCATCACACGGTTGTCTGGATGAAGGCATGATCGGTTGTGGGCTCCGTTCGGTCGGGTGAGGTTCGGGCGCAAACAGGTCGCCCTCGGATCGCCGGTGGGCATCCGATCCTCTAAAATCCGGCTCGATAGAACCGGTTCAGGCGGCCGCGACGATGTCGCGGCCCGCCCGTTTTTCCCGGTTCAGAACTGGTAGCCGAACTCCAGGGCGTAGAGGTTGGCATCCAGGTTCCAGGTTCCGACCACCTGGTCACCCGATGGACTGGTATTGTCCATGGGGATATGGCTGTTCAGGAACAGGTGCGCATAACCAAACGATAGGCTGGTGGCGGGGTTGACCTGGTAGGTGAAACCCAAAGACAGCCAATCCCGGTTGCCGTCGGGCAGACGGGCGTTCCGGGTCGAGTTCGGGACCGGACTCTGGTCCCAGCCGAGGCCGCCCCTGAAGGTCCAGTGGGCGTTATAGTGCCAGCTGGTTCCCACGCTGCCATACCAGGTGTTGTGATAGTTCTCGGGTGTGGTGGCCGTGGGCTGGTTGGGATTCGCGAAAAGGATCTGGATCTGCTGGAAGGAACTCCAGCGGGTGTAGCTGGCAGTTGCACCGATCGACCATGCCTGCGACAACTGCTGGTTGAAGCTCAAGGTTGCCGTGTCCGGTGTTTCGAGGTTGGCACTGACATCGGTCGGGGAGAAGATGTCACTTTGCTGGAAGATGGCCGGCACGTTGTTGAACGTGGCGGTCCCGACGAGATTGTGGGTGATCCGGCTCCGGTAGGTGAGGCCGATCCGCGTTCCTGAGTCATGCCACAGGAAGCCGATGTTCCAGCCAAAGGCCGTATCGCTTCCTTGAACCTCCGAAAAGATGTCATGCGACTGGGGGGTGAGGCCCAGGCTCTGGCAGTTCAAAGGTCCCAGCTTCGCGAAACACACGGCCCCGGCATCGACGTCATTCGTAAATTTGGCGTAGGCCTTGGAGATGTCCAGCCCGAGGCCGATGGAGAAGTGGGGAGACAGGCGGTAGGCCAAGGACGGGTTGACGTTGATGATGTCCAGCGAGGTGTAGATGGCCTCGTAGCGGAGGATCGACGAGGGGTTGTAATCGGTGCTGAGCCCGAAGGGGACGTAAATGCCGATGCCCCACGACCAATGGTGGTTGATGGGTGCGGCAAAGAACCCCGAGGGGACGAAGTTGAGTTTGCGGCCGGCATTTCCGCCGTTGCCGCCCGCCAGGGGTTGCCCGATGGCATCGATGGCCTGGGTGGGAGTGAACTCACCGTCCAGCTTGATAATGGTTGCGGTCAGATTGAGGGTCGGCTTTTTGAGGAGGGTCAAAAGGGCCGGGTTGAAGTAGACCGCGGTGGCTCCATCCGGCTTGGCGGCGCTGCCGGCATAGGCTTTCCCCATTTCTCGGGCGCTGGATTCGTTCAAGGCGAATCCCGAGCCCCATGCCGGTGTGGTGAGGACGCCCAGCCCCGCTGCCGACAGCAGAGCAAAAAGGGAAAGACGCCGGGCGGTTTTGTGGGCGGACAGACGTTTCATCGTCAGCATGTTCGTCGCTCCTGCGAAGGCTATTTGTTGGGTCGTTGATCGGGGGCCGGCTCTCCGGATTCCCCGGGAACATCGCGTGGTCGAAATCGTTTCATTATGTCCACTTTTATGGTAACACAGGCTCCCGCTTGCAGAATGGGGGGCGGGGAATCTTCCGGCTCATAGCGACTGGCTCGCGAAATCGGCAAGGCGCGATCGTTCGCCCCGGGACAGGGTGATGTGACCGGAATACGACCAGCTCTTGAAGCGGTCGACCACATAGGTGAGACCCGAGGTTGTCTCGGTGAGATAGGGAGTGTCGATCTGGGCAATGTTGCCGACACAAATCATCTTGCTGTGAGGCCCGGCCCGGGTGATGAGCGCCCGCATCTGCTTGGGCGTGAGGTTCTGGGCTTCGTCGATGATGACGTAACGGTTGAGGAAGGTCCGGCCCCGCATGTAGTTCAGGGACCTGATCTTGATGCGTTGGGCCAAAAGATCCTGGGTGGCGGCGCGTCCCCAGCTGCCGCCCCCCGAGGAGCCGCTCAGAACCTCCAGGTTGTCGAGGAGGGCCCCCATCCAGGGCGTCATTTTTTCCTCCTCCGTTCCGGGCAGGAAGCCGATGTCCTCGCCCAAGGGGACGGTGATGCGGGTCATGATGATTTCCCGGAAGCGATTGTGTTCCAGGGTTTCCTGGAGACCGGCGGCCAGCGTCATGAGGGTTTTGCCGGTGCCGGCCGGTCCCAGGAGGGTCACGAAATCGAGGTCCGGATGCAGGAGGAGGTTCAGGGCGAAGTTCTGCTCCCGGTTGCGGGCGTGGATGCCCCAGACGGGTGCGTGGGGAGTGCGGAAGTCCCGGACCAGTTCGAGGACCGCCCGCTGTCCATCCGTCTCGCGGACCAAAGCCTCGATCGGACTTTCCCCGCCCCCGTACAGGCACAGGTTGGGGAACCATCCGGAAACGAGAGGGCCTTCCACGGCATAGTAGGTGAGGCCCTCGCGGTTCCACGACTCGACCCGCTCGCTGTGGGTCTGCCAGAAATCCGCAGGCAGGCTTCGCATCCCGCTTTCCAGCAGGCTCAGATCCTCGAGCACCTGATCGCTGGCGTAGTCTTCCGCCCGGACGCCGAGAACAGCCGCCTTGATGCGCAGGTTGACATCCTTGGTGATCAGGGTGACCGAATGGTGGGTTTGGCGTTTGCCGAGGGCGAGGCAGAGCGCGAGGATCGCGTGGTCGGGATGATGGCCCGGCAGCTCGAGGGGCAAGGGCTCAATCAGGGTTTCGGTCTGGAGGAACAGCAGCCCCCGTGCGCCGTTCCGGGACCCATTGGCGGAAGTGGATCCCGACCTCAGGGAGAAGGTTTCGAGCGGCAATCCCCGGTGGATGGCGTCCTGGGTGGCACCGTGGATCACTTGTTCAAGGAAGCGGCTGGCTTGACGCGCGTTCTGCGCCACCTCGCTCAACCCCTTTTTTGCGGCATCCAGTTCCTCGATCACCACCATGGGCAGGAACAGGTCGTCCTCGTGGAAGCGGAAGAGCGCGGCCGGATCGTGCATCAGGACGTTCGTGTCCAGGATGCAGAGGCGTTTTCCGGGTCGCGTCATGAAGCGTTCAGGGTGCCGCCCGGGTCGCCATCACCCGCTCGAGTACGGCCTGGGCGTGCCCCCGGGGTTTGACGTTCCGCCAAACCGCGCGCAGCCGACCTTCGGCATCGAAGAAGAATGTACTGCGGTCGATGCCGAGGTATTTCCGTCCATACAGTGATTTCTCACGGATGACGTCGCAGGCCCGGCAGAGCACGGATTCCGTGTCGGCCAGGAGGGGGAAGGGAATCGCGTACTTCAGGGCAAACTTTTCATGGGATGAGAGTGAATCCCGTGAGACGCCGGCAATCCCGACACCGAGCTGCCGGAACCGGGCGTGGAGCGCCGTGAACTCGATGGCCTCCACCGTGCATCCGGAAGTGCTGTCCTTGGGGTAGAAGTAAAGCACGATCGGGTGGCCCCGGAGATCGCCGGAACGGAGGCGGCCTCCGGGATGGGCGGGGAGGTCAAAGTCCGGAATCTGCTCTGGGTCGGGCATGGGGACTCAGGATTTCACGGGTTCCATGATGGCATCCAGGTTCAGTTTGTCACAGAAGTCGGTGAATTCCTCCCGGAGGTGGGCAATGGGTTGCGAGGCGGGAACCAGAATCGTCATCTGGAATGCCATCATGGTGGCACCGGTGTAACTGGCCACGTAAGTCCGGGAACTGAGTTCGCAGACGGTGATCTCCCGTTCGGTGAAGAAGCTGGTCAGGTTGAACAGGGTTCCCTCCTGGTCCAGGGAGACCACGTCGACGGCATACGGGGTCATTTCCTTGATCTGTGGGCGCTCGGTCGTGCGTTGCAGGGTGAGTGTCACCTGCAGCTTGCGCTCCATCTTTTTGCTGCCGCTTTCGAGCCGGGCAATCGCATCCCACGCACCCGAAATCAGGAGAAAGCAGGCAAATTCGGCTCCCAGGACCGACATGCGGCTTTCCACGATGTTGCAGCCGCATTCGAGGATATAACGGGTGAGATCCGGCAGAAGGGCAGGCTGGTTCGGGCCCATCGCGTTCAACACCAAAACCTGCCTCATGGACGCGGCCTCTCGGTTCTGCGGACCGATCCCGATCGGGCGGGACTTGAGCGGTCTCTCCCTAAACGTTTAAGATAGTTCAATAGCGTCCTCCCTAGGCGTGTGTGAGCCATGTTCCAGGGTAGTTTGGTGGCGTTGGTCACCCCCATGGCCCAAGACGGCCAGATTGATTATACAAGTCTTGACCGCTTGGTTGAATGGCATCTCGCCTCCGGCACGCAGGGACTCGTGATCGCCGGCACCACGGGGGAAAGTGCAACTTTGCGGCCGGTCGAGAAGGTGGCCCTGGTCGAGGCGGTGCTGAAACGGGTGCGGGGACGAATCCCGGTGATTGCCGGCAGCGGCACGCATGCCACCGACGAAACCCTCAAGCTGACCCGCCGTATGGCGGAGCTCGGCGTCGACGGCTGTCTGCTCGTTGCCCCTTACTACAACAAGCCGGGCCCCGAGGGTCAGTTCCGCCACTTCGAAGCGGTGGCCCGATCGGTTTCGGTTCCGATCATCCTGTACAATGTGCCGAGCCGCACCGCCTGCGATCTCCTGCCCGAGACCGTGGCCCGCCTGAGCCGGGTTCCCGGCATCGTGGGGATCAAGGAAGCCCTGCCGGGAGTTGAGCGCCTGCGGGCACTCCAGGAGGTGTGTGGGCCGGATTTCGGCTACTGGAGCGGTGACGATGGGACGGCACTCGACTTCATCGAGGCGGGTGGAGCCGGGGTGATTTCGGTCACCGCGAACGTGGTGCCGGACCGGATGGCCCGGTGGGTGACCCATGCGCTCCGGGGCGAGTGGTCCGAGGCGCGGGAGGTGCAAGAATCGCTCGTGTCCCTGAACGACGTCTTGTTCATCGAGTCGAACCCGGTCCCGGTCAAGTGGGCCCTTCAAGAGATGGGGTGGATACCCGGGGGCATCCGGTTGCCACTCGTGACCCTCTCCGAGAGGAATCAGGAGCGGGTTCGCAAAACTCTGGAACGGCTGGACATCGGCCGGGCCGGATCCAGCATGGGGAGATGACGCATTGCCTGACCGTATTTCGAAAAGTCTGGTCGTTCTGGGTTGCCTGGTTCTGCTTGCGGGTTGTGCCGGGGTCGCCTGTCCTGTGCCCCACCATCCGCCGCGGGTTCAGCCGGCGCCAGGGCTCCGCGCTCGCGGGGTCTCCGTCCTGCCGTCCGGTCGTTATCGCATCCCGGAGATCAAGGCCAAAAATCCCTCCTCCGGCAGGGGATGCCCGATTGTCCCCCCGGGACTCATGGCGTCCCATCCCGGAACGGGGGGCGGTTGAGTCACGGCGTCCCGTGAGGGAGGAATCCGGATCTCGCCATCCGGCGTCCGGCGGTCACAAAGCCCCGGGCGAGACGGGAAGGGGAGCCCGGGAGCACAGGGGTTCCCCGTCAGCGGTTGTGTGGAGAGGTGTCCGAGCGGTCGAAGGAGCACGCCTGGAAAGTGTGTATACGGGTAACCGTATCGTGGGTTCGAATCCCACCCTCTCCGCCAGGATGCCGGGTGTTTCCTGCCCCGTCGGCGAGTCGAAGCCATGACGCCGGTGGAAACTGCGGGGTCCGCCCCGGTGGCTCACCAGCCACTGGCCCGCAAATGGAGACCCCGTTCCTTCCAGGCGCTGATCGGCCAGGAACCCGTGGTGCGTGCCCTGCAGAATGCCCTGCGGAAAAAACAGCTGCATCCAGTCCTTCTGTTCTCGGGAACCCGGGGGATCGGCAAGACGACCCTCGGCCGGCTGGTCGCCAAGGCACTCAACTGCGAGGGGGGGGTGACCGCGGAGCCCTGCGGAACCTGTGCCCACTGCCAGGCGATCGATGCCGGATCCTTCCCGGATTTTCTCGAAATCGATGCCGCCTCGCGGACCCGGGTCGAGGAGACCCGGGAACTCCTCGCGAATGTTCCCTACCTGCCAACCCGTGGTCGTTTCAGGGTCTACCTGATCGATGAAGTGCACATGCTGTCGGCCCACTCATTCAATGCCCTCCTGAAAACGCTGGAGGAGCCGCCCGACCATGTCTATTTTCTGCTGGCCACGACGGAACCGGAGAAGGTGCCGGCGACGATCCAGTCCCGTGCCCTGCGTTTTGCCCTGCGGCGTGTCCCGTCGGAGCGGATCGCCGCCCACTTGGCGGAGGTGATCCGGGCGGAGGGTGTGGACGCCGATCCATTGGTTCTCGATCTCCTGGCCGGTGCTGCGGGGGGCAGCGTCCGGGATGCACTGAGCCTCCTGGATCTCGCCCTGTCCTATGGGGGGGGGTGCATCCGGGAAAGCGATGTGGTGGAAATCCTGGGCACCCTGGCTCCCGAGCAGCTCGATGCCTTGGTCTTTGCGGTACTCGAACGTGATCCCCACCGCCTGGGGGCACTCCTCGAGACGTTGCACGCGCTTGAGCCGGATTATGCGGGAATCCTCGAGTCCATGGGTCGCCGCTTCGTCGAACTGGCGGCCCGGCAGGAGTGGGGGGCAGGTCTCAGGGTTCGTGCCGGAGACCTGGCGCGCTGGGAGGATCTGCTCACACGTGTCGATCCACTCGACCTCCAGTTGGACTACGAGATCGTCCGCCGCGGACTCGAGGAGATCCGGGCAGTCGACGATCCGCGGATGACATTTGACATGACGTGCATCCGCCTGTTGAGTTTTCGGCCGCCGTCGTCCGGCGCTCATCCTCCCGCTCCCCGCCCCCCGCTTGCGGAGCGCCTCCCCGCGCCGGATGCCCCCCCCGGGAGCGCCCGCGATTCGGCCCCGGCCGGCTCCCCCGTTCCCTTGTCTCCGGAAAACTGGCCCCGCTATGTGTCCCGGCTCACGTTGGGAGGTGTTGCCCGAGAGGTTCTGAACCAGTCCGTCTGCCGCCGGTTCGCCGACCGCGAACTCGTGCTCTGTCTGCCCGTCGGGATGGAGACCGTGCTCACTGAACAGCTCAAAGGCCGGATCGAAGCCGCACTCCGGGAGGCCCAAGGGGAGGCTGTGCATATCGTTTTCGAGACCGGTCCGGCGGAAGGGCCGACGCCGGCACATCACGAGGAAGCGGTTCGTGAAGCGAAACGCCAGGAGGCCCGGGAAACCCTCGAACGGAATCCCGGCGTCCAGGAGCTCCTCGGACTGGGCTTCGAGATCCAGCCCGGTTCGG
Source organism: Pseudomonadota bacterium (assembly GCA_027320085.1). Taxonomy (GTDB): domain Bacteria; phylum Pseudomonadota; class Gammaproteobacteria; order JAKAQQ01; family JAKAQQ01; genus JAJZIH01. Next base: position 20,417 of record DAHVLZ010000017.1, on the reverse strand, counting down.
TGACGCCCGAGGGGGCGGGGGGGGCGGAACATGAGTAGGAGTGGAGCGGATCCTCGGATCCGGCCCCGGCCATGAAAGTGATGCCAGCGCCGCTTGAGCATTTGACCGAAGCGCTGAGGCAACTGCCCGGCGTGGGTCCCCGCACGGCGCAGCGGCTGACGCTCGCCCTGATCAACGACCAGGGAGAACGGGCGCGGCGCCTGGCCCGGGCCTTGAGCGAGGCGCTCGACCGCTTGCAGTTGTGTCAGTCGTGCCGCATGTATGCCGAGGACGCGCTTTGTACGATCTGCCGTTCGGCATCACGGGATCGGAGTCAGGTCTGCGTGGTGGAAACGCCGGCGGACGTGATCGCGCTCGAGAACACCGCGAGCTACCGCGGCACCTATTTTGTTCTCTACGGGCATCTGTCACCGCTCGACCAGGTCGGTCCGGAGGACATCGGACTCGACCTTCTGGTCACACACCTGGCCGAGGGACGAATCCGGGAGGTCATCCTCGCGACCAATGCGACCGTGGAAGGGGAGGCCACTGCCCACTTCATCGCCAACCTGTGCCGGGCTCGTTCCATTCCATCAACGCGGATCGCCCAGGGGATCCCCATGGGCGGTGAACTCGAGTATCTGGATGGTCATACGCTGGTCCAGGCCATTCAGGGAAGGCGGAACTATGAGTGACGGGCCCCGCGCCCGAGGGGAGGCTTGTGCGCCATGAACGAATGTGTGTTCTGTAGGATCGCCCGACATGAGCTGGAGGCAAAAATCGTGGATGAAGATCCTGACTTCATCGCCTTTCATGACGCCCACCCGGTGGCTCCCGTGCATGTCCTCCTCATCCCGAAGCGGCATGTGGCCTCGCTGGCCGAATGGGTGGGGGTGCAACCCCATGTGGCAGGAGACTGGTTGCTCCGGGCCCGAGACCTTGCAGCGAGTTTGGGTCTCGCGAAAAGTGGCTACCGTCTCGTGATCAATACGGGCCCGTGGGGAGGACAGACCGTATCCCACCTGCATCTCCACCTCTTGTCCGGACGGGTTCTCGGATGGCCGCCGGGGTGAGCGAGCCCGCCGGAGGCGGGCCGGGACAGCGATCACTGCGTCTCATCTGGATCGACCTCGAGATGACCGGGCTCGATCCGCTTGAGGACCGCATTCTCGAAATTGCGACCGTCGTGACGGGACCGGATCTTGAAATCATCGCCCAGGGTCCGGTGCTGGCCATTGCCCAGCCGGAGTCCGTGCTCGCCGGGATGGGGGCCTGGTGCCGCCAGCATCACGGGTCCTCCGGTCTCACCGAGCGGGTTCGTGCCAGCCACTGCACGGAGGCGGAGGCGGAGCGTCTGACCCTGGATTTTCTGGCCGGCCAGGTCCCGGAAGGGGCCTCCCCCATGTGCGGCAACAGCGTCTGCCAGGATCGCCGTTTCCTCGCCCGCTGGATGCCCCGGCTCGAGGCCTATTTCCATTATCGCAACCTGGACGTGTCGACCTTGAAGGAACTGGCCCGACGCTGGAGTCCGTCTGTACTCGGGGGCTTGAGCAAGGAAAGCCGACACACGGCCCTGGCCGACGTCCTGGACTCGATTGACGAACTCTCTTATTATCGGAAAACCCTTTGGAAATCCTGAGGCCGGTCACGGGAGCCGGGCAAGCGGCTGATCTTCCATATGAAATCCATATCTCCGCAGATTTCCCCGGCGGGGCATGAGCTTCGGTTGCGTCCACCGATCACGGATCCGCCGGAAGAGAGGGGGGCGAACTCTTTTGCTTCCGAACGGTCATATTACGTGACCGGGGTCCCTCTGTCATGAGTCCCGGACCGAGAGCCGACAATGATCAGGTGCTGGTGGCGAGGGTTCAAGCCGGAGACCGGACGGCATTCGATCTTTTGGTTCGGAAGTACCAATACCGGATTTACAAGTTCATTACCCGATATGTGCACGATGCCAATCTGGCGTTTGACATTACCCAGGAAACCTTCCTGCGGGCGTACCGGTCGATCCGGTCCTTCCGGGGAGACAGCGCGTTTTATACCTGGCTGTACCGGATTGCCATCAATGCCTCGAAAAACCAGCGGGCGCTTGAGGCCAAGCGCCAGGAATCCGCGCTCGTGGAGGATGGTGACCATGAAGCTGCAAATAGCCTGGAAGGCTTGCAGTCACTCGAGACGCCCGAAGCACTCTTGATCTCGGAGGAGATGCGCCAAGTGATTGTCCAGGCCATTCAAGAACTCGCACCCGATCTCCGGATGGCCATCCTGCTCCGGGAGGTCGAAGGGTTCAGTTACGAGGATATTGCCGAAACCATGAATTGTCCGATCGGGACAGTCCGTTCCCGGATCTTCCGGGCACGGGAAGCCATCAACAGCCGTTTGGAACCGCTTCTGGGCGGGGGGGGGGACTCATGATGAAAGGACTGAAATCGGAAACCGGGTCCGCGTGCGGGGAATCCCTGTCCGCGTTCCTGGATGGGGAACTGACGGAGATCGACTGCGCGGGGTTGCTCGAGACCCTCCGGATGCATCCGGATGCCGGCCGGTCGTTGTCCCGCTACAGCCTCATCCGTGAAATCCTGCATAGCGAGGAGTGGCGGCTCCGGGAGTGGGTGGGCGAGCGCGGGTTCCCCCCGGTGCCGGAACGGAGGCGACTGAGATCGCAGGGCGGACGTCTGCCCGGGCTCTGGGCTTGGCGGGGCGCTTTCGCGCTGTCCCTGGCGGTGGTTCTGGCCGTCGGGTTGCGTGAGGATGGGTCGCGGATGGGTCTGACCCGGCCGCCCCCGGTCTTCCCGGAGACCCGCGCGACGGCTTTGGTCTCCCCGTCCTATGGCCGGGTCCGCTCGGTTTCGTGGAGCGTATCCTCGCGGGCGGTGCGCCGTCAGCTCACGACATACTGGATGCTCCATGCCGCCTCCATCTCGGCCACCCCGACCATGGCCTATTCGAGGATTGCGGCCTACAACTACGCCGTCTCGGGCCGGGGACAACGTTGGCGGCAGCGGCACCCGTGACGACTGCGTCCTGCAGCCGCTGGTCGGGAGGATTCGGCCTCGGGCTCCTCGTGCTCGCGACGGCCACAGCCCGGCCACTCCCCCCGTTCAGACCGGAACAGGCCCTCTTGCGCATGCAACAGGTCCTGCTCTCGGTCAACTACCGGGGGATCCTGGTCTTCCAGCACAACGACATGCTCAAGTCCATTTCGGTCACGCATGGTGTGGCCCGCTACGGGGGATGGGAACGGATCCGGACGCTGAATGGACCCCCGCGCGAGCTTCTCAAAAACGGTCATCGTCTCCTGTTTCTGCTGCGCGGGCACCCGGTGCGCATGATGCACGTTCTGGGCAGCTATACCGGCCTGCCGCAGAACTGGATCGGGTTCCGAAAACACTTCCGCCGGGATCTGGCCCGGGAATACCGGTTCATCCCGGTGTCGCGCCTGGGCCGGGTGGCGGGCCACATCGCCCGGATTATCGTCGTCCGACCCCTGGACCGCTATCGCTACGGCTATCGGCTCTGGATCGATTCCCGGAACGGCTTTCCCCTGCGCTCCGACCTGCTCAACGCGATGGGGCAGATCATCGAGCAGATGATGTTCGTGACCATTGACTGGTATCCGCCCGCGGCCTGGCATGCCATCCCCCCCCACATCCCCCCCATTCCGCTCCCGAAAACCCGGCAGTCTTTAATCCCGCAGTGCATCTTCGGCCGGATCCCGCCGGGATTCCGCGTGATCGAGAACACGACGTCACTCGCTCCAGGCCCCATCCGCCATGTCCTCCTGAGCGACGGACTCGCTACAGTATCGGTATTCATCCACCCGCTGGGTGCCCGCTTCCCCGCGTTGTCGGGTCCCGCCCGGATGGGGCCGGTTTCGGCCTTCGGGCGGAAGATCGGCGGGTTCTCCTTCACGGTTATCGGCGAGGTGCCGCTTCGAACCGTCCGCTTGATTGCCGAGCAGGCCCGACTGGTCCTCCGTCCGTGAAGGCCAAGCCGCCCTGGCAGCTCATCCGGCGCCGGAAATGCCCGCCCTGTGAACGACTCGAGCAGTACCTCCGGGCCCACTTCGGTGAGACAACCGACGCCTGGGTGGAAGTGCTCGATGTGGACAGTGCCCCCGATCTGGTCGACCGTTACGGATCGCGGGTTCCGGTCCTCCTCAGGGAGAACCGGGTGATCGTCGAGGGGCGCTGGGACCCGGAAAGCCTGGAACAGGCACTGCCGATACTCCCCATCCGGCCCCGCGGCCCGGCCTGAACCCGTAGAATGGTGCCTCTCGGCCCCGAAGACGGAATCCCCCAGCGGTGAATGACAGCTTGCCGGTTGCGACCGGATACCCAGGACCGGTCCGGACGGGTTGCGGTTGGGAGCGCTGACCCGGTATGGACCGGATCCGTAATTTCTGCATCCTGGCCCATGTCGACCATGGTAAATCCACCCTGGCGGATCGTTTCATCGAGCTCTGCGGCGGGCTTCCCAAGCGGGCCATGATGGACCAGGTGCTCGATTCGATGGAGATCGAGCGCGAGCGAGGCATCACCATCAAGGCCCAGAGTGTCGCCCTCGATTACCGCGCACAAAGCGGCGAGGTCTTCCGTTTCAACCTGATTGATACACCCGGACATGTCGATTTTTCCTACGAGGTCTCCCGATCGCTGGCGGCCTGTGAAGGGGCGCTCCTCGTGGTGGATGCGGTCCAGGGCGTGGAGGCGCAGAGCGTTGCGAACTGCTATCAGGCCATCGAACAGGGACTCGAGATCATTCCGGTCATCAACAAAATCGACCTGCCGGCAGCCGATCCGGATCGGGTCATTGCGGAAATCGAGGACGTGATCGGGATCGAGGCCCACTCGGCACTCCGGGTCAGTGCGAAGACGGGAGCGGGGGTGCGCGAGCTGCTCGAGGCTGTGACCCGGCGGATCCGCCCGCCGGCCGGCCGGTCCACGGATCCCCTCCGTGCGCTCATCATCGATTCCCGTTTCGACAACTACGTCGGGGTGATTTCCCTGGTCCGGGTCCAGGAAGGCCGCTTGGCGGCGCACTCCCGGATCGAGCTGTTTTCGACCCGCCGGGCCCACCCGGTCGACCGGGTCGGGCTCTTCCGCCCCCTCCAGATGGAGGACTGTCCGGCGCTGGAGGCCGGCGAGGTGGGATATCTCATTGCCGGTATCAAGGAGGTCGAGGGAGCGCCGGTCGGCGATACGGTGATGCAGGCGGATCGTCCGGCCACGGCGCCTCTCGCCGGTTTCGAGCCGGTGCACCCGCGGGTCTATGCCGGATTGTTCCCCACCGATTCCGAACAATACGAGGCCTTCCGCGACGCCCTTTCCAAGCTCCGCCTCAATGATTCGGCCCTGAGCTACGAACCCGAGACCTCGGTCGCCCTCGGATTCGGATTCCGGTGCGGCTTCCTCGGACTGCTCCACATGGAGATCGTCCAGGAGCGGCTCGAGCGGGAGTATCACCTGAGCCTCATCACGACCGTACCCACCGTGCATTACGAGGTGGTTCTCCTGGATGGGCGAACCCTCATGGTGAACAACCCGAGCGGCCTGCCGGCTGTCTCGCTGATCCGTGAGATCCGCGAGCCGATCATCTCCGCCCGGATGCTGACCCCACCGGATCACCTGGGTGCCTTGATCGCCTTGTGCCAGGAGAAACGGGGGCGGCAGACCGGCCTGCACTATTACGCCCGGCAGGTGGCCCTGGAATACGAGCTTCCGCTGAGCGAGGTGGTCCTGGACTTCTTCGACCGTCTGAAGTCCGCATCCCGGGGCTATGCCTCCTTCGATTACCGTTTCATCGGGTTCCGCCCCTCCCGGCTGGTCCGCCTGGATTTCTTGGTCAATGGGGAGTCGGTCGATGCCTTTTCCACGATCGTGCACCGGGACGTGGCCTATGCCCGCGGCCGGGAACTCGTGGACCGCCTGCAACGGTTGATCCCGCGCCAGATGTTCGAGGTGGCACTCCAGGCCACGATCGGTACCCAGGTCATTGCCCGGGCCACCGTCAAGGCCTTGCGGAAAAATGTCATCGCCAAGTGTTACGGGGGGGACGTGACCCGGAAACGGAAGCTGCTCGAGAAGCAGAAAGAGGGGAAAAAACGCATGAAGCGCCTCGGCAAGGTCGAGATTCCCCAGGAGGCATTTTTGGCTGTGCTCAAGCATTCGGCCGTGGATTGAGCGCGAGATGCAGGCCCGGTGATTCCTCGTGCGGGCCCCGCGCTATATAATGCAGGCGGTCGTCGTGCGACCTCGGGCGGGTGCCCCGTGGGGGGCACAGAGTGGTTTTTGCACCCCGGATTTTCTTCCCGTCTGACCTGAGGCCCGGTGATGGCAGTTTTCGGATATTCGGCAGTTTTCCTGATCATCCTTGCGGTGTCCGGACTGATCTGGCTCGCGGATGTCGTCTGGCGCCGGCGCCGGGGGGCAGGACTTCCGGCCCGGAGCCTGGTCGAGTACGCCCGCTCGTTCTTTCCCATCCTGCTGGTCCTGGTCCTCATCCGGTCCTTTCTCTTCGAGCCCTTCCGGATTCCCTCGGGATCCATGGCCCCGACCCTGCTCATCGGCGATTTCATCCTGGTCAACAAGTTCGACTACGGGATCCGGCTCCCGGTGACCAACACGGTGATCATCCCGACCGGTCACCCCCGCGTGGGCCAGGTGACGGTGTTCCGTTACCCGCTCAACCCGTCGGTCGATTACATCAAGCGGGTGGTTGGCGTGCCGGGCGATTGGGTCCGCTACCAGGGCAACCGCTTGTGGATCAATCACCATCGGGTCCCCCATGTCTGCAAGGGCCTCTACCGCGGACCGGACGGGGAGTCCGGATCCCGGCTGTGCGTGGAGCAGCTCGGTCACGTCAAGCACGAAATCCTCATTACGCCGGGTCTTCCGGCCCCCACGGGCCGCTACCTGGTCCCCCCCCGCCACTACTTCATGATGGGCGATAACCGTGATGACAGCGATGACAGCCGGTACTGGGGCAGTGTTCCCAACCGGGATCTGATCGGGCCCGCAGTGGTCGTCTGGTTCAACTGGGATGCGTTTTCCCATATGCCGATCTGGAGCCGGATCGGCCGTATAATCCACTGAGGGAGGGTTATGCCATGCCGAAATCCAAGCGAGGCCAGCAGGGAATGAGTTTCGTGGGCTGGGTGCTTTCGCTGTGCCTGTTCACGATTTTCGCCCTGGCGGCCGTCCGCCTGATCCCCGTCTACCTTGAATATCTCACGATCCGGTCGGCGGTCGATGCGGCGGCACACGAGGAACCCACACTCAGCCGGCATCAGATTTTCCGCGCCATTGTCCGGCAGTTCGTGGTCAACCAGATCGATGCCATCCATTCCCGGAACGTCCTGATCAACCGGGTCCATCATCACCTCGTGCTCACCGTGGATTATTCGGAAAAGACCCCGTTCATCGGCAACGTCGGATTCATCGTCCATTTCCATCACAGCGTCAACGTGCCGGTGCCCCCGCCTGGTTCGGAGTAGGTTCTTGCCGCAGCCGTTTGAAACCGGACTGGGCCATGTCTTCCGTGATCGTGCGCTTTGTGCCCAGGCCTTGACCCATCGCAGTCGGGGGGAGCCCCATAACGAGCGGCTCGAGTTTCTGGGGGATGCCGTGCTCGGCTGGGCCGTGGCCGAGGGTCTCTACCGCCGCTTCGGGGAGTGGGATGAAGGCCGCCTGACACGGGCCCGGGCGAGACTGGTCAGTCGGCCGGTTTTGGCCGAGTTGGCCCGGGAGATCGGACTGGAGACCGCGTTGCGGGCCGGGCTGGGCGTACTGTCCGATCCTGCCGCCCGTGAACGCGTCCTCGCCTCGACCCTCGAGGCCCTCCTCGGTGCGATTGCCTGCGAGGCTGGAGCGGAGACGGCCCGGACCGCCGTCGAACGCCTGCTCGAGCGACGCTGGCCGGCGGCCGAACGCCTGGCAGACCAGAAAGACCCGAAAACCCGCTTGCAGGAGCTGTTGCAGGGTGCCGGATTGCCGCCGCCGGCATATATCCTGCAGTCCGCAGCCGGGCCGGGACATCGTCGTTCGTTCCGGGTTCGTTGCGAGGTTCCGGCGCGGGGGTTGGCCGATGAGGGACGCGGTTCCAGCGTGCGCCTCGCCGAGCAGGCGGCCGCAGCGGCCCTGCTCGACCGGATCGGACATGACTGAGGTGACCGACAACGTGAGGGCCGCCGTGCTCCTGGGCCGGCCCAATGTCGGCAAGTCGACACTTTTCAACGCCCTGGCCGGCAGCCGGCTCAGTATCGTCACCCCGAAACCCGCGACCACCCGCCTCGTGGTGGCTGCGCCACTGCCCGGGGGGGAGCCCGAGATCCGGATCTGGGACACGCCCGGGGCCCTGGACCGGCCCCGACACCGCCTCCAGCTCCGTCTCAACGATGTCGTCTGGAATGCCGCTCTCGAATCGGATCTCCTTTTGCTCGTGGTGGCGGGTCTCGAGTGGCGGGACGAAGACGATCGCCTGCTCGAGCGGGCCCTCGGTTTCAGCAAGCCGCTCGGGGTCGTGGTCAACCAGATCGACCGCATCAAGCCCCGGACGGCGCTATTACCCTTTCTCGAACAACTCGCGAAACGCGCCCCCTTTTCATTTCTGGTGCCAGTCTCTGCGCGCCGGGGCGAAAACCTGGCGGTGCTCGCCGACCAGATCCGCTCCGCGTGTCCCGCCCCGCTCCCGTCCCGCGCGGCCTTCGGCACGAGAGGCACGGGGCTTCCCTGGCCCGACCAGGCGGCCGAACTCTTCCGGGAGCAGCTCATGCTGGATCTCTCGGCTGAGCTGCCCTATGCCCTCCACGTTGTCTGCGCGTCCTGGCAGGAGACCGGGCGCGGGGTCGAGGTGGATCTCCGGGTCTGGGTGGAACGCCCGGGCCAGAGGGGGATCGTGATCGGTGCCGGCGGGCAGAGGCTCAAGACCGCAGGTACGCGGGTCCGCCATACGCTCGAAGCGCGCCTCGGCCGACCGGTCCTGCTGCGGAGCCGGGTCGAAGTTGACCCCGATTGGACCCTCCATCAGCCCCGCGAGTCCCCGCCGGGACCGGAGTCCGGCGGATGATCCGGGTCTGGGACGAACCGGCCTGGGTCCTGCATACCCGGGACTACGGAGAGACCAGCCAGATCGTCGAACTGCTCACGAGGCGGGAGGGCCGGATCGGCCTCCTTGCCCGGGGAACCCGCAGATCCCCGAAGACCCAGCGTCTCGAGCCCTTCACGCCCTGGAGCGTGTGCTGGAGCGGCCACGAGAATCGCCTGCCCACCCTTCGAAGCGCGGAACGGGCCGGCCCTCCAGTTTGCCTCCGGGGTCATGCCCTATGGGCCGGTTTCCATCTCCACGACCTGATTCTCCGCCTGACCGAGCGCTTTGAACCGCTGGTTTCGCTTTATGCCCGCTATACCGGTGCGCTATCTGCTCTGGAGGAAGGAATCCCGCCGGCCCAGGTGGTATGCCTGTTCGAACGGGACCTCCTGGTCGAGCTCGGCTACGGTCTCAATCTCCTCGAAGAGGCGGGGAGCCGCGAGCCGATCCGGCCCGCGGCCCACTATGAGTTCGATCCCGGCTCCGGGGCGCGGCGGTTGCCGGACGGAGTATCCGGCATCGAGGGCCGGGTGCTTTTGGACCTGAGTCACGGCAGCTGGAGCGATGAGGCCTCACTCCAGGCCAGCCGCCGCCTGCTGGAGGGTGTCTACGCCTTTCATGGGAGGGGGCAGAGCCCGGGTGTGCGGCCCTGGGTGGAGTCGCTTTTGCTCTTTGCCCGTCGCCATGGAGCCTGATGCGGTGGAGGGTGCGAATCCGATGATCCGGCTCGGGGTCAATGTCGATCACGTCGCCACTCTGCGCGAAGCACGGCAGACGGTCTACCCGGATCCGGTGGCCGCGGCCCGACTGGCGCTCCGCGGAGGGGCAGACAACATCACGGTTCACCTGCGCGAGGATCGTCGCCACATCCAGGAATCCGACGTGACCCGTCTCGTCCGGGCGCTGCCCCTGCCGATCAACCTGGAAATGAGCCTGAACTCGGTCATCGTCGAGTTCGCGGAGTCGATCCGGCCGGCCGAGGTCTGTTTCGTGCCGGAACGGCGGGCGGAACGGACCACGGAAAGCGGACTCGCGGTCCGCCTCCTGGCACACCGCCTGTTTCCGGTGGTGCAGCGGCTCTCGGAGGTTGGGATCCGGGTGGCCCTGTTCATCGATCCTGTAGACGACGAGATTGAGACCGCGGCTGAACTTGGGGTCAGCGCCGTCGAACTGCATACCGGCGCCTACGCCGAATCCCGGGATGCCGCCTCCCGTGCCCACCGGCTCGAGCGCCTGGGCGCCGCCGCCCGTCTGGCCCGTTCCCGCGGGCTTGCGGTGCATGCCGGACATGGCTTGGACTATGACTCGGTCGGTCGGGTGGCGGCGATCCCGGAAATCGAGACTCTGAATATCGGGCATGCCATCGTGAGCCGGGCGGTCTTCGTCGGACTGGAGGCGGCCACCCGCCTCATGAAGGAGCAGATGAGGGATGCTCGCCGGGGGGGAGTGCCGTGATCTACGGGATCGGGACCGACCTGGTTTCCATTCCGCGGATGGAAAGGCTCTGGAGGCGACATGGCGTCCGCCTCGCCCAGCGTATCCTGACCGTGCAGGAGCGGGAGGAGTGGGCCCGTCGGCATGAATCGGCCCGCTATCTGGCCCTCCGATTCGCGGCCAAGGAGGCGGTTGCGAAGGCTTTGGGTACCGGTTTTTCCGCCGGGGTTTCGCTTCAGGCCATGAGCATCCTGGCCGATCAGAGGGGCAAGCCGGTCGTGCACTTTGCACCGGGCCGGATGTCGGACCGCTTACTGGAGGCGGGTGTGACCGGTGTGGAACTCAGTTTGACGGATGAGCTGGAGTGGGCTCTGGCCTTTGCGGTGGCCTTTGGGGGCGGGACACACGGCTGAGCACGCGCTGGATGGTCTCGGCCAGGGTAACTGCCCGGATCGGCTTGACGAGATATTCATGGATTCCGGAGTTGAGGGCGCGGATCCGGGTCTCCGGAAGAATGTCGGCACTGATTGCAATGAGCGGGAGATTCGGATGGTTGGCCGTGATCCGCCGTGCAGTTTCGATGCCGTCCATTTCCGGCATGTGGATGTCCAGGAGGACCAGGTCCGGTTCCACGCTGTCGATCATGCCGACCAGGCCGACCCCATTCGGGCATAACCACACACGGGCCCCCTGCTGTTCCAGCATGCGGCCGATCAGGGTCCGGTTGATGGCATTGTCCTCGGCAACCAACGTACGGATCCCGGCCAGCAGGCCCGAAGGGTTCGCCTGCGGTGGTCGAGCCGGTGTGAGGATGCGGGTCGTGGGATCTTTGAGGATTGCCGCGACGGCCTGATCGAGGTCCTGCCAGGCGGCCGAGCGGAGGCCATGATCATCCGGGTGGTTTTGTCCGTGGCTGCGGAGCCGGGAGATGGCCACCTGGAGGGCGGGGAGCTTGCAGAAGCGGGCCGTGCCTTCCAGCTGATGGAGGGCCTCCCGGATTTTCTGCGGATCCGGATGGATCGTCCAGGCCTCGCGCAGGACTTGCACCTGGCGGGGCAGTTCCTCACGGAAGAGATTCCAGAAATCAGCCTCCGAGTCCCGCCGCCTCGGTGCAGGTGTGGTGGGTGTGGCTTGAAGCAGTTCGACCAAGGCCTGTTTGAGGTCACGGACGGTGGCATGGACGGGCAGGCAGATGGCGTGCCGGGCCTGGCCGATCCGCCGCTGCTCCTGGCGGTCGGCGGTGGCGGCCAGCACCAGCCGCCGCGAATGCTCCGGAACGGCCTCGGCAGGGGCCGAGAGAAGATCCTGGGTCAGGTCGGAAATCCCGAGAATTTCGACCTCGAGAACCGGCTGCTTGGAGTCCGGCTCCGGAGAGGAGGGCTCCGCCTGGGCAGTCTCTTCTGCGGGGAGTACCTCGAACCCCCACGCTGTGAAACGTCGTACGAAACAGTCCCGGTAGATGGGAGGGCCTGAAAGGCGAATCCGGTAGGGGAAGGAGGTATACGAGACGGGGAGGGCATCGGGGACCGGCGGGAAGCTCAGTCGGACTCCAAACCGGGTTCCGGACCCGGGCCGGCTCTCCACCTGGATGGTTCCCTTCATGGCCTCGACGATGCGCCGGCAGATCGCCAGTCCCAGTCCGACACCGCCAAAACGACGGGAGGTTGAACTGTCGGCCTGGGCAAAGGGCTCGAAGATGCGGGCCTGGTCTTCGGGTGACAGGCCGATGCCTTCGTCCTCGACGTCGAAGTGGAAGGTGATCCGGTCCGCCTCGCTCTCCTGCCGGGCCCGGACGCGAATCAGGCCGTACTCGGTGAACTTGATGGCGTTGCCGATCAGGTTGTTCAGGATCTGGCGCAGGCGGCCGGCATCCGTCAGCACCTGGAGCGGTGGTCCCTCGTAGAGGTCCGGCAGGAAATCCAGGCCTTTCTGCAGGGCCTGCGGGGCGAGTGCGGCAATCACTTCCTCGAGCAGGATGTGGACATCGCAGGGTGCCTGCGAGAGATCCAGGTGCCCGGCCTCGATGCGGGAGAAATGCAGGACCTCGTCGATCAGACTGAGCAGGTGCTGGCCGGAGCGCTGGATCCACCCGAGATACTCGTGTTGGTCCGCGTCCAGGGGCGTGGCCGTGAGGAAATCCGCGTAACCCAGGATGGTGTTCATGGGGGTGCGGATCTCGTGGTTGATGTTGGCCAGGAACGCCGTCTTGGCGCGGTTGGCCGCCACGGCCTCTTTGCGTGCAAGATCCAAGGCGACGTTCTTGCTTTCCACCTCCTCGAGGGTCTCCCGGAGTTCCTGGGTGGCCTGGGTGACTTCAGCCTCGAGCTGCCGGGTGCTGTGTCCGATCTGCTCCGCGAGCTGGTTGATGCCGTGTTCGAGCCGCCCCAGTTCCCCGTGGGAGTTTTCCGGCAGCCGGACGGACATCTGGCCTTCGGACAGTTCACTCACCGATTGGAGCATGCGGAGCACCGGGTGCGTGATCGAGCGGCTCATCCGCTCGGCCAGGATGAAGGTCGCGAGCAGTCCGAGCATCATGAGGACCAAGCCCTCGATGAGGATCCGGCTTTCCTGGGCGCCCAGGTGCTCGGCGGAAAGCGTGACCAGGACGGTGCCCAGGGTCTCCACCGGTGCGGAGTATCTCGGGGAGCGGTGATGGAAGAGACCATACTCCGGGCCGACCGGAAGTGGCCGGATCGTGACGGGAGAGGAAAAGGTCCAGGCGTTGCCGGATGATCCGGAAATGAGGTTGGCGATGAACTGTCCTCCGCGTTCAACCCAGTTCATGGGGTGTCGCTTGCGAAATCCACTGGCCAGGATGCGTCCGGAATGGTTCTCGATCACGATCGAGGAGATGGCCGATTGGGCCAGTGCCGGATTGATCAGGCGTCTTAGGATCGAGGCGTTGTTGGACAGCACGCCGTACTGGGCGGCAGGTGCCAGCTGGCGGGAGAGGGTCTGCCCGAGGGTGTGGCGGGACGCCCGCAGGGCGGCCAGGTTGCTCGAGACAAAATAGACGGCCAGGGCGATGGCGATCAAGGCGGCGGGGCCCCAGGCGATCAGGAGGACCCGGCCCCGGATCCCGAGATTCATATCCCGAACTCGATCGGTTTCGGCCGTGGGTGTTGGTGCAACGCCTTGAGGATCCAGGACAGCCCCGGGAGTGGAATGCCCATCGTGCCGGCGATCGACCGGTTGAGCAGCACCGTGAATCGCCGGGGGTAGCTCGGTGCCGGCAGCCGGGAGAGTGTATGGGTTGCCGCCGCGAGCACGATCGGGAGGGCTTGCCGGCTGAACTGGTCAGGCGTGGAATAGAGCCCGGCCAGGGCACCGTCATGGACGTACTCCGGTGCGTAGCCGATCACCGGAACGCCGTAGCGGAAGGCCCGCAGGAAGATTTCCGGGAGGGTGAGCGAATTGTAGACCGAGGCATCGGGGAGTTCGATCAAGGCATCGGTGCCCGGCAGGGCAAATCGAAATGCGCTCAAAATATCCCTCGGATTCGGGGGCGTCACGATCACATGGGCCGTATACCCGTGGGCATGCGCAATCCGTTCAATGATTCGGCGTCGCCATTGCTGGTTTTCGCTCAAAACCGCGGAGATGGCGCGCAGGCGCGGGATCAAAATGCCGGCCAGGTCGAGGAAGCGTCCGAAGGGCTGGTTCAGATAGATGGCCGTGACCGGCGCGTGGGCGGATCCGGTCAGACGGTGAAAGGTGTCGCGGGTCACATACATGGCCAAAACCGGTGTCGTGGGGTTGCGGGCCAGGAGCCAGGCGAGGCTGCCGGGTCCGACGGTCACGATGAGGACCGACCGGTCGAGCCGGGAGATCATCCACGGATCCGTTCGGAGTCCGGGTCCGCGCTTGAGGATCCGGATGCCTGCAATGCCACGCCGGGACAGTGCGGTTTCGAGGTCCCGGGTGAATGCCTCGTAAACCGGTTGGCCCACCCGTTCGATGAGGATGAGCTTCGAGGCAGTCGGTCGGGCTCCATATGCCGGGGTCATCCCCAGGCTGGCCAATAATGCCAGGAGGCCCCCGATCTGGGTTTTACGCATAGAATGAGATTCTAGCAAGAGCGCTGCCACCGGAACAGGGGGGGGCTTGAACGAGCCGATACTGGCCTTCGATATCGAGACCATTCCGGATGCCGCGCTGGGATCCTGTTTGTGGGGGCTTCAGGACCTTTCGGAAGCGGAGCAGATGGAAGCGATGCTCCAGAAACGCCGGCAGGACACGGGGGGGAGCGAGTTCATGCCCATTCACCTCCACGCCGTGCTGGTGATCGGCATGGTTCTCCGGACGGATCAGGAACTCAAGTGCTTTTCCCTGGGTTCCCGTCTCGACGGCGAACGCGAGCGGATCAGTCGCTTTTTTGCCGGCCTCGATCGCGTGAAACCCCGGCTGGTCAGCTGGAATGGAAACGCTTTCGATCTCCCGGTCCTCCAGTATCGAGCCCTCCGGTACGCGATTCCTTCGGCGGTCTATTGGGAAACCGGGGATCGTCTGCCCGAGTTCCGTTTCAATAACTACCTGTCCCGTTACCATTGGCGGCACACGGACCTCATGGACGTTTTGGGCGGTTTCCAGTCCGGGCGCAACGCGGTCCGTCTGGACGAGGCCGCGCGGCTCGTCGGGCTGCCCGGCAAGCTGGATCTGTCCGGTGGCGAGGTGCTCGCATCCTATCTCGCCGGCGAACGGGAACGCATCGACCGCTATTGCGAAGTCGATGCGCTCACCACCTATCTTCTCTTTCTCCGCCTGGAACGCCTGCGAGACCGCCTGACGGGTGACCGGTTCCGGGCCTCGGTCCGGGAGGTCGAGCGCTTCCTGGAGGCGCATCCGGAACCCCACTGGCAGGAATTCCTGTCGCACTGGGATCGCAGCTTCTGGGAGTCACCCGCGGATTCCGCATGATGTCGGTTGAGATCGAAAGACTCACGCTCGAGGGTCTCGGGGTGGCACACCACGGGGGCAAGACGCTGCTGGTCCGGGATGCCCTGCCCGGGGAGATCGTGGAGGTCGCGGTGGGGGCGCGTCACGCCCGGTTCGACGAAGCCACACCCAAGCGCTACCTCAAGCGTTCTGCCGATCGGCGCGAGCCGGCTTGCCTGCATTTCGGGACCTGCGGAGGATGTGCGCTCCAGATGCTCGCCCCCGAAGCCCAGATTCGACACAAGACCTCGGCTACACTCGAGATTCTGGAACGGCTCGGACACGTTCGCCCGGAACAGGTGGATCCTCCCGAGTCCGGCCTGCCCTGGTCCTACCGGCGGAGGGTCCGGCTCCACTGTGAGGACGCCTCGGGCGGTCGTTTTGAGGTCGGGTACCGGGCCCGCGTGGGGTGGGGCGTCCTTGCCCTTACGCAATGTCCGATCCTGACACCGGTACTGGCCGGGTGGGTGGTTCGGCTGGGTGAGCTTCTCGCGCCGGTTTCCCGTCGCCGGTCGCTTGTGGGAATCGAGCTTGCAGCGGGAGACCAGGGGCCGGCCGCACGACTGATCGGTCGTCCCGGTTCCGCGCCTGCCGGGTGGAGGGCATCGGGAGACCGGCTCGCATCGCAGGGTCTTCCAATCGAGGAGGAAGTGATGGCACAGGTGATGGATCCACCGGACGGGACGGACCTCCGCCAGAGCTACCGGCTCGATGAGTTCGACTGTGAGATTGCCTTCCGCGTTGCCGACTTCATCCAGGTCCATGAAGGGATCAACCGGGTGCTCGTGCACGATCTCGTGACGTGGGCGGAGCCGTCTTTGGCCGGAGACTGGCTGGATCTCTATGCCGGAGTCGGCAATTTTTCCCTGCCCTTGGCCCGCCGGGCACGACAGGTGATTGCCGTGGAGGGTCATCCGGGATCCTGCGCGTCCCTCCGGCACAATATACGGCGCAATGGTTTTTCAAACGTGCGCGTGTGCCAGGCAGACCTCAGCCGGCCGGTGGAGAGGCTCGGGGTGGAGGGGGCCGTGGAGGGCGTGGTGCTTGATCCGCCGCGGGCCGGTGCGGCTTCCATTCTCGAGTCCCTTGCACTCTGGCGTCCCGAACGCCTGCTCTATGTGTCCTGTCAACCGGCCACCCTGGCCCGCGATGCCGCCCGGCTGATCCGTGACCTGGGATACCGCCTCGCGCGCTTTCGGACCTACGACATGTTTCCGCAGACGGCCCATCTCGAATGCCTGGCCTTTTTTGTCCGCTCATGAGGGAGGAAATCGAACGCAAGTATCTGCTCCGCTCGGAAGACTGGCGGGCATTGGCCATCTCCGCCCGGCCCCTTCGTCAGGGATATATCGCGCAGGGTCCCGGGGTGACCGTCCGCGTGCGGGTCGCGGGGGATGAGGGACGGCTCACCCTGAAAAGCCGTCTTTCCGGTCCGGCCCGGATGGAGTTCGAGTATGCGATTCCCTCAGAGGAGGCCCATGCACTGCTCGAGGCCTATGCCGGAGGGCGGCTGGTGGAGAAGGTCCGTCATGCCGTGCCCTCGGGGGGACGGCTGTGGGAGGTCGATGTGTTTGGTGGGCTGAATGCCGGACTGATCCTGGCTGAGGTCGAGCTTCCAAGTGTGGGGGAACCCGTCCATCTCCCCGACTGGATCGGCCGGGAGGTGACCGACGATCCCCGCTTCTACAACCAGTTTCTGGCCGAACAGCCCTTCGGTCAATGGTCCCTGGAGGAGAGGTGTTCACTCGACCGATAACTCATCTGGGTCCGCTCTTTCTCGATCTGCCCGGGGTCGCGCTCGATGCCGAGGACCGGGAGCTTCTGGCCTCGCCGATGGTGGGTGGGGTGGTGCTTTTTTCCCGCAACTATGCCGGGACCGAGCAGGTCATCCGGCTCTGTGATGAGCTGCATGCGCTGAGAACTCCACCACTCCTCATTGCCGTCGACCACGAGGGGGGGCGCATCCAGCGTTTCCGCGAGGGACTGACGGCCCTGCCCTCGGCCCAGGCTCTGGGTGCGGTCTGGGCCCGTGACCGGAAGAGGGCCCGCGAACTGTGCCGGGCTGCCGGTTTTGTGGCGGGCGTGGAACTCAACCATCTTGGCATCGATCTTTGTTTCGCCCCGGTTGTCGATCTGGTCCACCGGGACAGCACGGTGATCGGTGACCGGGCCTTCGGGTCCGATCCTGCTCTGGTCGCCGAGTTGGCCCTGCACTGGATCCGCGGGCTCGAGAGTGGTGGAGTCCATGCGACGATCAAGCATTTTCCGGGCCACGGCGGAGTGGGCGCCGACACCCATCACGAAGCGGTCAGCGATTCCCGGAAGGCAGAGACCCTGGAACGGCGTGATATCGTCCCGTTCCGGACTATTATTGGCCGCTTGCCCGAGATCTCGGTCATGACCGCGCATATCCGCTTTCCGGCACTCGATCCCGACCCGGCCAGTCTGTCGGCCTTCTGGATCGATGAGATCTTGCGCCGACGTTTGGGCTGTGCAGGCGCCGTTGTGAGCGACGACCTCTCGATGCATGCCTTGGATTCGATGGGAGGGCTTGAAGACAGGACCCTCCGGGCGCTCGGGGCCGGGTCGGATGTGGTACTCATTTGTAATGACCGTCCTGGAGCCGCCCAACTGGTGAGCACTTTGCGCCACCCCCAATCACCTCCGAGCCGCCTGCGCCTGCTCCGGCTTCATGGCGCCCCGCGCCGAGGGTCCGGGATTCCCTCCGAGTGGCCGGATTGGCAGGAGGCGGTTCGCCTCCTCACCTCCTTGGAGCAGGAAGGGAGACTGTTTGGTGACGATGGAGAGGCGGGATGAGCGACGGATCCACCGGAGTTGGGATCCTGCCACCGGGTGCATCCTGTCTGTACCCGGCGCCAGTGGTCACCGATGCCCTAGACCGTATGGCCGCAGACCTCACGGCGGAGTTTGCGGGATCCCGCCCGCTGGTCCTCGTCGTTCTGGCGGGGGGGCTCTACGTCGGGGCCGCTTTGACCCAGCGGCTTCCCTTTGCGCTCGATGTCGATTTCGTCCGGGTTTCACGCTACGGGGAGGGGACTGAACCGGGCCGTCTCGTCTGGCAGGCGGTGCCCCGGCTCTCGCTTGCGGGCCGCAGCGTGCTCTTCGTTGACGATGTGTGGGACGAGGGACTCACCCTGACCAGTCTTTGCGAGTGGGCCCACGGGCAGGGTGCCGTCAAGGTTCGCAGCGCCGCGCTCGTCTACAAGGAGCCGCCGGGCGGGACCCGGCCGGTTGGGGGTCCGGATTACTTCGGTCTTCGGGCCGGTCGGGCCTGGATCGTGGGCTGGGGCATGGACCACGCCGGATCCGGCCGTCATTTGCCGGCCATCTATGTGCTTCCCGATGAGGGTGAGTCCGGTCCGGGTGGCGAACAGCTTCCTTAGCCGTCCTCCCGGGTAACGGCGGTTGACGGGTGTGAACCCCGGTTTTTCAAGGGTTCTCGTGTGCACAAGTTCAGAAATCAGGGGTACATCTTCATGGCGAGCAGGGGTATCCTGGGGTCGTGATGCCCCAAGGTATCCAACCGCAACTCAAAATCCTGTGCTTCCTGGTCGGGTGCCATGAGGGCTGAGGGGAGAGCGGCAGACAAAAGCTCTTGTTCCGGCTCTACAGGCCCCGGCTATCCGGCGCTGCACCTCCAAACGCCAAGATGAATGCCTCCCTCATGCGCTTCACCTGGAACACACCCACCGTCTCGGTTTGTCTTCTTCCGGAGGCTGGCTCCGCCACCACCCCACGAGAGCGCCCTGGGGGGCGTCAGGCTGCCATTTGACACCCTGATCTGGAAGGGGTATGAGAGAAGTTGGAAAAGAAGTCGGCTCTTGCAAGCCAGTAGATCAAGGGAGGGGAAGCGTATGAAATCTCGTCTATTTTCTCCGTATCGGGGGCTTTTTCCCATGGTGGTGTTGCTGTCGGGCGTGATGGCCAGCGCGGTCGGGGCCGCCCCCCAGGCCTACGTCGCAAACGGTGGCAGCGGCACCGTCTCGGTGATCGACACCGCGAATGACTCCGTGGTGGCAACGGTGCCTGTTGGCGTCAACCCCTATGGTGTTGCGGTGAGTCCGGATGGCAGCCGGGTCTATGTCGTAAACTACAACGTCAACACCGTTTCAGTGATTGACACTGCGAATGACACGGTGGTCGCGACGGTGCCTGTCGGCACAGACCCCACTGGTATCGCGGTGAGTCCGGAGGGCAGCCGGGTCTATGCTGCAAACAGTAGGAGTGGCACCGTTTCGGTGATCGACACCGCCACCGACACGGTGGTGGCGACGGTGCCTGTTGGCGTCAACCCCTATGGTGTTGCGGTGAGTCCGGACGGCGGCCGCGTCTATGTCGCAAATTCCGGTGGCACCACCGTTTCAGTGATCGATGCGGCCACCGACACGGTGGTCTCGACGGTGGGCGTTGGCACGAGCCCCACAGGCGTTGCGGTAAGTCCGGACGGCAGCCGGGTCTATGTCGCAAACGAAGGCAGCAACACCGTTTCGGTGATCGACACGGCAAACAACACGGTGGTCTCGACGGTGACCGTTGGCACTAACCCTGTTGGCGTTGCGGTGAGTCCGGACGGCAGCCGCGTCTATGTCACCAACTTTATCAGCAGCACCGTTTCAGTGATCAATGCGGCCACCGACACGGTGGTGACGACGCTCACCGTCGGCATTCAGCCCGAGGGTGTCGCGGTGAGTCCGGACGGCAGCCGGGTCTATGTCACAAATTCCGGTGGCACCACCGTTTCAGTGATCGACACCACGAGTAACACGGTGGTCTCGACGGTTACGGTGGGGAGCACTCCTGTTTCCCTGGGTGCTTTCGTGGGTCCGGGGGCGTTGATTGCGGGCAACAGCCGTGCTTCGGGCAGTGTGGGTTCCCAGATCACCTCATCGGTTCCGGCGCTCGGCAACGGGACGAACTGTGCGACCACCGATGCGCTCGTCCAGTCACCGGTCCGGGGC
>DAHVLZ010000006.1:0-11046 GCA_027320085.1 Pseudomonadota bacterium | reverse complement strand
TTCCTGCCAGTTGTAAATCTCACCGTTGAAGACGAGGCTCAGACCCGCCTCCGGCCAATGGAAGGGTTGATCCGCCTCGGGGTCGGGGTCGATCACGGCAAGCCGGCGATGGCCGAAGTAAACCCCTGATTCAGGATCCATCCATTCTCCGGAGCCGTCGGGGCCTCTCCGGGCCAGACACTCAAGCATGCGGCGGCCAGCCTCCCGATCGGCTTCACCGATCGGTCCGGTATGCCGGGCCAGGAGCACAAGTCCGCACATAAGAGGTTCCTTTTCTCAACTACCCACCGGCTTGTCGCGCCGGTCGCCATAGCCGTACCCGTAGTAGCGGTAGGCGCCCATGCCGGGGCCGAGATCGTTCATGACAAAGCCCGAAAGACGGATGCCGGCTTGATCCAGCTTTTTCACGACGAACCGGATTTCCGAAAGCGCATGCACACCCGCCTTGAGGACCAGGAGATTGACCGGAGCGCGCTGGGCCACGAAAAATCCATCCGTGACCCCGAGATAGGGAGGAAGATCGAGAACGAGGGCATCGAAGTTTTCCCGGAGCTCCCCGAGCAGTTTCCCGAACCCTTCCCCCTCGAGCAGGTGCTCGGGATGGGCGATGCGGGTACCGGCTGGCAGGAGCATCAGACGGCTTTCCGCGGGATGGGGTTTGAGCACCTGGTGCCAATCGCCTCCGTCCCGGAGAAGATCGATGAGGCCGGGACCCGGTGCTGCAGCGAAATAACGGTGGGCATGGCCCTTGTGGCAGTCGGTATCGACCAAGAGCACTCTCTCGCCAGCTTCAGCCAGCACGCAGGCCAGGTTGACGGAAAGGACTGTTTTTCCGATTCCCCTCCTAGGTCCCCCGAAAGCGATGATGGGTGAAGGAGTCTTCGGGGAGGCGAAATCCAGGCTGATCCGAAGACTGCGAATGGCCTCGACAGCAGGGTCTTCAGGAAAGACCTTGGCAAGGAGGGGGAGTGTTGCGGTACGGGCTGCGCGGCGGGTTCCCCGAGCTTCACGCGTGCTATGCGGGATCAGGGCAAAAATGGGCAGTCCGAACTCGTCTTCGATGGTTTCGGGATTGCCGACGCCCTGAACAAGGGCCCGCTTGAGGAAGATGGCGGCCAAGGCCAGCCCTCCGCCCAGAAGAACCCCCAGGATCGCGAGCAGGTGACGGTCCGGTTTGATGGGCATTGCGGGCACAACCGCATACTCGACGACCCGGACGTTCCCCACGGTTCCGGCCCGCTCGACCTCGAGATCCTGGGCTTTCGCGAGGAGTGCCATGTAGAGGCGGGTGTAGATCTCGACGTTGCGCCGGAGCCGGATGTACTCCTGCTGCTTGAGCGGAAGGGATTCGATACGGGTGCGCAATGTCTTCTTCTGTGCTTCGAGTTCGCGATCCTCCTGCAGGAGTGCGCGCATGAGGGGGAAGCCCGGCTCGTAGGACTGGGAGAGATCGGCCAGGCGGAGCCGGAGCTCGGTGAGCACCTCCTCGAGACTCGTTGCCTCCGCGAGAAGCGACCGGGTCTGGGCACTCACGTCGATGATGTGGTTCTGTGCCCGGTAGTGGTTGTAGCGCGTTTCCGCCTGCGTGAGGCGCCGCTTGAGCCGTGGAAGCTGGTGATCGATGAACGCAAGGCTCTCACGGGCCTGGGCCGCTTTGGCTCTCACGTTCTGGATGCGGTACTCGTGAACGAGCGTGTCCACGACCTTTGCGAGCCAGCGCGGGTGGGGACCATCCAACGCGAGTGCGATGATTCCCGTGCGCACGCCGAGTTCGACTGCGGAGATCCCGGCACGAAGTCCCATCACCGCCGCTTCAGCCGGGATGCGCTCGACCCGGAACGTCCGGCCGGGATGCCCCACCAGGCGGGTCACCCAAACGGACCAGCCCGGCAAACGTACGGGGACACCCACCCGGCCGGCCAGGAGGAGCTT
The DNA here is from genome assembly GCA_027320085.1 of Pseudomonadota bacterium. Lineage (GTDB taxonomy): Bacteria > Pseudomonadota > Gammaproteobacteria > JAKAQQ01 > JAKAQQ01 > JAJZIH01. The sequence goes on along the minus strand of DAHVLZ010000006.1, from coordinate 9,114 downwards.
CCCCTCCGGGGACTCGATCCGGAACTCCCCTCCCGTGCCCGTGATCAACCTGAGTTTTTTGCCGCGCAGCCCGGCCGGGACATCCAGGCGCTGGAGCATGAGTGAGCGCTTTTCGATGCGGGCGCGGAGGGCGTCATAACGATTTCCTTGGGGGCTTTCGATCGCGATGTCGAGTCCCAGCTGGCGCACGGCCGGCATGAGAACCGCGCGTGAGCGCAGGATATCGATCTCCGCCTGGGTCGAGGCGCCCGAGGGGAACAGTCCCCCGAGGAGTGCACTCGCCCCGGAGAGGGCGCTCGGCTGTTTTTCGACCTTGAGGAGGGCGTCGGCGCGGTAGATGGGGGTGGCCAGGAAGGCATAGAGAATGAAGAGCGCGAAGACGACTGTAAAGATCGAGAGACCGAGCCAACGTTCGCGGTAGAGGAGCGCGATGAGCTCGTGGAGGTCGAAGGGCGCGGGAGCCTCCCTCCTCGGGGGGGTGCGCTCGGGTGGCTTCGGATGGCTTTCGTTCATGCGTCAGTAGTTCGTGAGGACCTTGGTCTCATAGAGGGTTTCCACCGTGGGCAGGATCTGGCTCACGATGCGGTTCCAGGCGCTCACCGGAGAGGTCGCGACATAGATCACGTCCTGGGGCTCGAGCGCGAACTGGTTCGCGAGGAGCATGGTGAGCGGCGAGCGGGCGTTCAACCAGTAGATTTTGGGCTTTTCATAGGCCCCGCGGAAGACGAAGATGCGCGAGGGGTTCGCGGTCGTGAGGTCGAGACCCCCGGCATCGCCCAGCGCCTCGGCCAGGTTCAGGTGACCGCCGTACATGGGGTAGTCGCCCGGATGCATCACCTCGCCGATGATGTGGACCTGGTCGAAGGAATTCGACGGCACGCGGATGATGTCACCGGAGCGGACGAGCCGGTCCTGGGCCAGATCCCCGTCCCGGTAGAAGGCGCGGAGATCCAGGATCTCCCGACGGCCGCGGTTCACGAAGATGACCCGGCCGAGATCGGCGAGGGAGCGGGATACCGTGCCCTGGTTCGTGCCGAGGATGCCGAAGCCGGTCTGGAGCACCCCGCCGGCACGGGCAATGGCTTGGGAGACCGTGAGCGGAACGTTCGTGACCGGGTAGAGACCGGGATGGACCACGGCACCGGCGAGCTCGTAGGTCTTGCTATGAAACCCCACCACCTGGACGCTCACCTGGGGATCCTTGAGGAGGGCCGAGAGCTTCCGGACGAGGATCGTCCGGATGGCACCCACCGGGAGTCCCGCCACCCGGACCGCTCCGACGTAAGGAAAGTCGAGATCCCCGTTGGCATGGACCGTGAAGTCGTGGGTCCGGGTGAGGGGCGGTGCGGCCGGCATCCGACCCGATGCGGGCAGAGCCGGGGTCACCGCCGAAGCCGAGGCCAGAAACTCGGGGTGTCCCCAGACGACGATCGCGAGCACATCGTGTGGACCCACCCGGTAGGCATAGTCATGAATCTCCCGGCTGAGCGCGGGATTGGGCTGTCCCACCGCGATCTTCCGCCGATTCGCGGCCTCACGTGCGAGGAGCGTGGGCGTCACGGGCCGGATCACGTAGGGCAGAACCCGGCCGCCCGGCCGCCGGACCGGGCCTGAGAAATACAGCCCCGGAAGCGAACAGGAGGCAAGCAACGGGAGACCCAGGAGGATCAGGAAGATCTTTTGACCGTGTGACATCAGCCGAAGCCCGGGAACCATCGCACCCCATCCGGATCCTGCCCGAACGCGTCCCGGCGGATCCGCCGGGATTCCTTTCGCACAGGGCCCACAGCATAACCGAACCCGCATCCTGCGGGGAGGGGCTGCTCTCCGGGGCCGCCTGTCCCAGATCCCCTCACGGTCGCACCTTCGTCCCCTCCCCCCGGTCGACCACAATCCAGTGGATCCCGTCCCGGGAAAGCTCGATCGCCACCTTGACATGGGTGGATGACTGATAACGGTAGACGATCCGTTGCCGGATCCCGACCCGCGACTTGCCGCCGATACCGGACTCGATCCAGGCCTGACCCTGAATCGAGAGCGCCGAGGCAAAGGGATGTTGTCCCCCGGCGCCCGCCTCGAACATCTCGTAATGCCAGTAGCGGTGATCGTGGGTGTTGTAGGTATCCACGACGAGCGAGCGGACGGACCTGCCGTTCCAGACATTGTTGAAGGAGCACTCGAGAAACAGCCGCCCGGGGGTCGACCAGAGGCAGTCCGCGTGCCAGACCCACGTGCCGGGCTTGCTGAAGGCGGTCTTGAGCGTCCGGCCATGGAAGATCCAGCGGCCCACCGCGACAGCCAGCTTCCGGAGAGCAACCGGGCGCGCATCGCTTCGGCCCGGGCTTTCGGGGGTAGGCTGCGGCGGGGATTGCTTCGGGTGCATCGAACGGGACGGCGCACCGCCCGGCAACCAGGGCGTCGTTCCGTCCCGGAAGTGATAACCGGGGAACCCGCAGGCGGACAGGGAGACGAGCGCGAGCGTGATCCCGGCTTGAGCCAGGACGCGCCGGACGATCTTTCGGGCGGTTTCATTCACGGAAGTTCACCTCCCATCCGACAAAGGCATCAGGGCTGATCTCGACCGGAAGACCCGTGGGTGCCCAGCGGGTCACGCCGAGCCCGAGCTCGAGCGCACGTCCCCAGAAGGCGGGACGGAAGTAGACATCGAACTCGTCGAAGGCCGTGCGCACCGGGGCGTAGGTATTGCCTTCGTCGGGGGGAGTCTGGACATTGCCGAGGTTGAGGGTGCCGTGACGGATGAGGAAGGTCAGGATACCGCCGTTCAGCCCCTCGAGCATGAGACCCCCGGTCCAAAGCTCGCTGTCGCTGTCCGTGGGATAGCCGAGAACCACGCCCCGGTAGCGGTAACCGTTGAGATAGATCCCGCTCTGGTAGGCCACATCGTAGAAGAGCCCCTGGGTCGAGAGGAAACCCGTGGTCGTGTTCGCATACTCGAGAAAGGCCCGGTAGTTCCCTCCGTCATTCCCGATCGGCCCCCAGGTGGAAAGCCCGGCCTGGCCGATGAAGTCGTGGATGAAGAGGAGTCCGCCGAGTTCGTGCGCGAGGCCCTCGGCCAGATCCTGGTTGTAGAAGGTGAAGTGCTGCCCGGCAAGCGAAAAACTCCAGCGAAAATCCGCCCCGGCCCGGTTGTCCCCCACGAGTGATCCATAGCCCGTCGGGTGGAAGAAGAGGATCTGGGAAAACCCGCCAAAACCCTGGGGCTGCCCGGCCCCGCCCCAGATCGCGGTGCGGAAGAATCCGATCTCGAGCGAGCGGAAGGGGCGGAAGGCGAAGCGCTCCCCGAAAAGCCAGGGGTGGGCGATCGCGGTCGCCTCGTCCAGCCGGTCGTTGAAGAAGCTGATCGTCCACGGGCCGAGCCAGGAGAGCCACGGGGTCCGGAACCGGTAGGGAACGTCGCGGGTGAGACTCACCCCGAGCGGCGGCCGCGAGTTGTCCCCGAGGATGAGACTGCCGCCCCAGCCGGGACCCCACCACTGGTTGACCTCCCCTGCGCTCACGATCCAATTGCCGAGGGCCAGGGCGAGGTAGCTCCCGTCGAGCCGGCCCCGCTGGTGGTCGCGCGACCCGTACACCCCGAGGACATTCAGCCGGTAGGCCAGGATGCCTGCCGTCCCCGAATCCGAAACCCCGGCCTCCTCCTTGCCCCGGGTCGTCTGGCCGAACCAGTTCATCGAAGGCCGGCCCGGCGCGAGCGCGACCTTGTAACCCAGGTGATTGCCCCCCCCCTCGACCCTTTCGATGTGGCGCTCGAGCTCGTCGTAGGCCTCACGCTCGAGGGGAGAGAGGGTCCCGGGATGAACCCGCCGGAGGGCATGGGCCACCGATCCCCACGGGATCGGCCAGGTTGTGACCGGGATGTCGATGACCCCGGAGTCAACCAGGATCTCGATGTCGTTGCGGACGCCGACTTCGCCGGGAGAGGCCCAGGGATCCGCCCGTGCGACGGGGATCCGGCAGAGCAGGATCAGGAGGAAGGCACCCCAGACGAGCGGGGCGGATCCGTTTTTCACGCATCCCCGAGGCGCCTCACGGGTCATCTCGGGTTCACGGTCCAAATGAAAAACCGGGGAATCGCCCCCCCTGACGCAGGAGACCGATCGGCCACATGGTGAGGTCGACACGCTCCCCGGATCGGGGAAGGACGGCTCTGGAAGACCCGAACCCGGCCGAGCCCATGGCCCCGCCGGGAGGACACACAAGGCCGCGGTGGGCGAGAAGACCGCAACGGTCATGCACGCGCTTTCCTCCTTTCAACATCCTTCCGGCAGGAGCGGGCTCGCCCGCACCCGGAGCCTTCGCAGTATACCGGTTCCCATCCGGCCTGAGGTTTCTGGCGCAAGGCCCCGCATCCACAGGCGGCAGGCCTGATCGGGCCGGATGACCACGAGGTTTCACAACCGGTGGGGATCAACGTGGTGATCCGGATCAGTCGGCGTTCGCGGAAAACCGGCCTCGCATCAGCCTGCCCAACCCAGCCTGAAACAAGGCACGAAGAAGACGGACGAAGGGGGACAGTCAGCGCTCTCGAGGATTGGTCGGCGACTGACTTTATGCCCGATTCCCCGGCCAGCATCTTCACTGCCACCCTCGCGCACCCCCGCCTCCGCTCGCCGATCCGGTGGAGGGGCCAAGCTCACGGAACCGGCTGGGTTCACTTGTCCTGACCGGTGTGAAGCGGTATCTTCCCGTGTCACGGAACGGAATGCACGATCAGGCCGGAACCGGCTTCTTTCGGGGCCGGCCGCTTCACGACCCGAGGGACTGCTCGATGACGAAAGCCGATCCATCATTTGCGACCCGGGATGCCGGACCGGCGGCGGCAACGGCAGGGCTGCCTTTCTGGCAGGAGAGCGCGGCGGGCCTCCAAGTCGCGCTCAAGGTCCAGCCCGGTGCGCGCCGGCCGCGTCTCGGCCCGATCGTCAAAGCCCCGGGGACGCCCGGCTGGCCGCCTGCACGCCTCAAGCTGGCCGTCACGGCGCCTCCGGTGGACGGCCGCGCCAACCAAGCCGTGCTCGAGGCTCTCGCCTCCTGGCTCGGCATCCGCGCATCCCGCCTGGCGTTTCTGGCAGGGTCCGGGGCACGGGACAAACTGGTGCTCATCGCCGGGGGGAAACCCGACGAGTTCAGCGCCGCATTCTCGGCCGCGGGCGGTGCTCGGTGAGTCTCACCCCGGGTTTCCCCGAGACCCGGACTTCCGGTGATGCCAGGAGTACACCGGCACCGGCCCGATCCCTTCAGGGAAAGGCCCGGGTGATCCGGGAATCCGGGGGAACACCCGGCCTTCGCACCGGGTCCGACCGGCGCCGGGCATCGTCCTGGATCCAGCGGTGAAAGATGATGAGTGCGCCGAGCACGTGGATCAGCGATCCCGGGATCCAGAGTAGAAGTCCGCCCCACTGCTGATCGACCTGCTCCGGCAGACCCCAGGCGCGGCTCGTCAGGTCGTAGACCGGATAGAGATTGTGGGGTGTCATCGTGATGTAGGCCGCAATCAGGATGAAGAAATTCATGAGCGCCATGAGGACGACGAAATGGACCAGGTAGTCGCGCGGCCGGCGGGTCCTCGGATCCAGCACCATCCACCAGAAGAACAGTCCAACCAAGAGCAGGGTGGCGTGGCAGAGGTCATCGATGGTCCCGGAACGGACGGTGGCGGTGAACGGGCCCGGCAGCAGCCAGAAACCGCAGACGCCGGCAAACATCAGGGCCGCTCCCAGGGGATGGATCCAGATCCGGTAGAGCCTCTGGAGGGGACGGAAGCGGGTGAGCGGCACGAGGAGTCGGTGACGGAGGGTCCGGGGAAACCCCGCAATCAGGGGAGCGAGCGGGGCACCGAGCGCAAGACAGAAGGGCGCCACCATCTCGAGCAGGAAATGCTGGAGCATGTGCACGACGTAGAGGGACCCGGCCACCGAGTCGATCGGGGGGATCACGGCCAGGAACGCAATGAGGATCCCGGCCCGGGTCCAGAACCGGCGGGCTTTGGAAACCGGACGGACGTGCGACTCGAGCGTCCGGACCCCCCGCTGGTACCACCACCCGACGAGGAGGGTGAGCACGGCCATCCACCAGGGCCAGATCGCCTGCGGGGGGAAAAACAACTCAATCAGGGACATCGGAAACGGGGGTCACCGGAGGAATCAGGGAAGGGGTGGCCGGCCATCTCCTCAGGTCACCGACCGGCTTCAGCATCCAGCCGCTCGAGCACCTGCAATGCCGTCTGCGAGTCCCCTTTCACAGCCAGGGCGCGAAAGCGGCACTCCACGTCTGATTCGGCGAGCGCCTGGGCCGCCCATTCTTCGAAAAGCTTGTTCATGCTGACCCCTCTCCTGCGGGCCAGCGCCTTCAGCCGTTCCGCCTTGTCGGCCGGCATGCGTATCGTTAATGTGCTCATGAGAACACCTCCCAACATTCCGGTGGCGTCAAGATGCGCAGTTCTGGCCAGGCCATCCCTCCCTCACGCAAATCCGCCACGTTATGTGTGACGATGGCGGCCGCACCGCCCGCCACTGCCAGCTCGACCAGATGGTTGTCCCCCTCGTCCGGCAGGTTGGGTCTCCATCCGTAATAGATGGAGACCCACTTTCCCTTGCTGGCGAGGGCCGCCATGATCGCCCGGCGTTCGTCATCGGTGGTCGCCGGAGTCCAGATCGGGCGGCCCAGCACATCCTCGTATTCCAGCCACAAGGCGTTCCCAAGCAAGGGGGTATAGCGGCCTTGCAGGACACGCCGTAGCACCTCTCGGGAGGCACCACCTTCCGCCCGCATGGCAGCCACGAAAACATTGGTATCAATGACCAGTTTGATCACGGATCAAATGATAGCATATATGCTTTCATTTGCGACGGCAATCGGATGAGCCCAATGAGCAAGGCCAACCACAAAGGCAAGGTCGTATCCGGCGGGAGAAAAAACCAGTCAGCGACAGCGGAAGCGGGAAATGGATCGGGTCAGGGTGGGGGACGGCCGGCCAGGAACGCCCGGAGTGCGGAGAAGAGCTTTTCCCGGGTTCCCGCGAAATCTCCGTTGCTCAGGAACACGACCTGGTCTTTCGGGCGGATCTCGTCCCGGAGTGCCCCGAGAATCTCCCTGGGCTCATGGAAGATCCGGGCCGCAGGTCCCAGCACGTCACCGACCTTCCACTCGAGCCCCGGATCGTAGGCATAAAGAACATCCGCCGGTCCGAAAGCGGCCGCCAGGGTAGCCCCGTACACGCCCCGCTTCATGCTGTTCGAGCGGGGCTCGAACACGGCGATGAGGCGACCGGACGCCGACTCCGCACGGAGGGTCCCGAGCGTGGCGGCAATGGCGGTCGGATGATGGGCGAAGTCGTCGTAGATCCGGATCCCGCCCCCTTCGGCCACGACCTCGAGCCTTCGCTTGACTCCCCGGAAATGCTCGAGGGCCGGGGTCAGCCGGTCGGGATCGATGCCCGCCGCCCCGGCCGCAGCCAGGGCGGAGACGGCATTGGCGAGATTATGGCTTCCGCGAAGGTTCCAGTGAACGGGACCCAGCGCCCCGTCCGGATGCATCACCCGGAAGCTTCGAGCCCCCCCATCCAGCGCCTCGACCCGCCAGGCCCCGGGACCTGCGAGGCACCGCGTGACCGGTGTCGAACCCCCGCGGGCGAGCACCCGCGCCAGTGCCGGATCCGCCCCATTCACGATGAGGTGGCCGGCTCCGGGAAGACTGCGGACGAGCTCGTGGAAAACCGCCTCCAGGCTTTCCAGATCCGGATAGAGGTCGGCATGATCGAACTCCAGGTTGTTGAGCACCGTGATCCAGGGCCGGTAGTGGAGGAACTTGGGCCGCTTGTCGAAGAAGGCGGTGTCGTACTCATCGCCCTCGATCACGAACCAGCGACCGCATCCGAGCCGGGCCGAGACCGGGAAATCCGAGGGCACCCCACCGATGAGAAAGCCCGGATCGGCTCCCGCCTGGTCCAGGAGGTAGGCGATGAGCGCACTCGTCGTGGTCTTGCCGTGCGTCCCGGCCACGGCGATGACGCGATGCGAACGCAGCACGGTCTGGGCCAGCCACGCCGGACCCGAGTCATAAGGCAGGCGACGGTCCAGGACGGCCTCGAGTTCGGGATTGCCCCGAACGAGCGCATTGCCGACCAGGACGAGATCCGGCGCGGGATCGAGATTCTCGGGCCGATACCCGGGAGGACACAGCCGCACCCCCGCCCGCTCGAGTTGCCCACTCATGGGTGGAACGTACTGGCGATCGGATCCGGAGACCTCATGGCCGAGAGCCACGGCCAACTGCGCCACTCCCGCCATGAAGGTGCCGCAGATTCCGAGAATGTGGATGCGCATGGGATTCCCCACCGGCCAAACGTGATTATAAGCCCGGGGGGACTCCGTCCCGCCGGCTCCTGCCGGGGAAAAACCGCCGGTAAGGCAGCCATTTGACGCCCTGATCTGGAAGGTGCTATAGGTTAAGGTCAAGCTTGGGAAAAACCAGTCTTTATACCGCAAGCCGGTGGATCAACGGAGGAGCAGCATCATGAAACTTCCCCTATTCTCCCTGTATCAGGGGCTTTTGCCTGCTGTGGTGTTACTGTTGCTGTCGGGCGTGATGGTCCGCGCTGCCGGGGCCGCCCCCCAAGTCTATGTTGCCAACCAAAACAGCAAAACCGTTTCAGTGATCGATGCGGCCACCGACGCGGTGGACTCGACGGTGCCCGTTGGCACAGACCCCTTTATCGTCGCGGTGAGTCCGGATGGCAGCCGGGCCTATGTCACAAACTACTTTGGCAGCAACACCGTTTCGGTGATCGATGCGGCCACCGGCACGGTGGTGGCGACGGTGAATGTTGGCGCAGTTCCCTATGGCGTCGCGGTGAGTCCGGATGGCAGCCGGGTCTATGTCGCAAACGGTGGCGGCAATACCGTTTCGGTGATCGATGCGGCCACCGACACGGTGGTCTCGACGGTGACCGTTGGCTTATTGACCGTCTCGTAAATAATGCAATAATAGCCGTCTGTTCCTTGAAGGCGCACAGGCATGGCCAGACCGGCTGGATCTGCAGAGGTGATCGAGGCGCGGCGCCGTCAGGCGCTGCGCTTGCTGGATCAAGGTTACTCG
>DAHVLZ010000047.1:0-44199 GCA_027320085.1 Pseudomonadota bacterium | reverse complement strand
GAGACGGTGGGTCCGGAGATGGGTATAGCGGGCCAGCATCTGGAGGGTCCGGTGCCCGCTGATGGCCCGGATCTCCATCACGTCGAGATCCGTCTCCTCGAAGAGACGCGAGATCGCCTCGTGCCGGAGATCGTGGAAACGGAGTCCCGTGATCCCGGACTTGTCCAAGGCCCGTTTCCAGCCCAGCCGGATGGCATTGCCCGTGAACCCGAACACCGACCCGTCGATCCGCCGCGGCAGCGCCTCCAGGATCGAGAGGGCCACCGGGGAGAGGGGGACCGTCCGGGACTCCCCGTTCTTGGTCTCGGGAAGAAGCACAGACCGCCGGAGCCGGTCCACGTGTTCCCAGCGCAGGTTCGCGATCTCCCCCTGGCGCATGGCTGTGGCCAGGGCCCAGCGGATCACGGCCCGGAGGGAGGGAGAGGATGCCTCGAGAAGCCTGTCCTCCTCCCCCTCGAGGAGTCTCCGTTCCCGGCCCCTTGGGATCTTCGGCCGCGCGAGCTTGGCGAGCGGTACCGGGTTGACCAGATACTCCATCCCCCAAGCACTCCGCGCCACGTTGTAGAGGTGTGAAATGAGGGTGAGATCGAGCCTCACCGTATGGGCACTGGCTCCCCCCGCTTCCCGCTCCCGGATGTAGTCTGCAACCTCCCTTCCTGTCACCCTGCTCAGGGCCAGATCCCCGAGAAAGCTCCGGCTCACCGTCCGGATCCGGCTTCGCTCAGAGACTTGTGAAGCCTTCCGGGGTGTGATCTCCCGCTCGTAGCGGACCAGGGCCTCCCGGACCGCTGTCCGGTCGCCCTCGCTCCGGTCCTTCCAGAGTCCCTGGTCCATGTTGGCCTCGGTGATCCGGGCCCAGGTCTCGGCCTGGTCCCGGGTATTGAAGGTCCGGTACTGGGGCGGGAAGCCATGCCGCACAATCTGCACCTGCCAGACATTCCGGCCATGGGGCCCCTTCCGTTTTCTCAAGCTGGCCATGGGAATTCTCCACCAACCATGGCAAGAGTATGGCATATGGTGGATTTTTGCGCAATTGCCTAATCGTATCTTTTATAACTTATTGATTTTATTGGTGGGCCGTGTAGGACTCGAACCTACAACCAATTGATTAAGAGTCAACTGCTCTACCAATTGAGCTAACGGCCCACGCCGTCCTTCTTTTTGTCTCAAACTGAGGGCACCGGCAACAACGCCTGTCGTTTCGGGAAGTGATTGTAAAACAATTGCCCCAGGCACCGCCCTAAGCCCTCCCGCAAAGCGAGTCGCAGATCAGTACGGACAGGCCAAGAAGATTGGGGTGGACGGTGGGACTTGAACCCACGACAACCGGATCCACAATCCGGGACTCTAACCAACTGAGCTACGTCCACCAACCAGGGTCTTTCGGATCAAGGACCACAGGGTGCGTTATTTTAGCCCAAGGTCGGGTTCCAAGCACAGAATTTCAAGAAAAAGGGGGGGGCGCTCAGATGAGCCCAGGCCACTCTGGCGGATGAGGGCTTGACTATATTTAAATATTTAGATATATTTCTAAATATGAAGTCCGAGTCTCTCTTTCGCGCGCTTGCGGATCCCAGCCGACGGAGGATTCTCAAGCTCCTTCAGCCCGGGCCGCTTTCCGCAGGGGAGTTGTCCGAGCACTTTTCGTTTTCCCTGGCTTCCCTATCCCACCATCTTTCGATTCTCAAGTCAGCCGATCTGGTCCGTACGGAACGCCGGGGACAATATGTCAACTACTCGCTCAACACCTCAGTCACCGAGGAGATCTACCGATTGATGACTGATCTTTTTTCAAAATCCAAGTCCGGAGAATCCAAATGAAGCTCAACCCCGCATTGGTTGCAAACGGAATGTTCGTCGCGGCCAGCTGGATCCTCGTCATCCTGTTTTATCATCGACTGCCAAACCCGGTTCCGGTTCACTGGACCCTGTCAGGGCAAGTCAATGGCACGATGGCGAAACCCTGGGGAGCCCTCTTCCCCGCCCTCCTCATGACCGGGCTATGGCTTGTACTCAGTATCCTGCCGGCAATTTCACCGCATGGATTCCGCATGGATAGCTTCCGCAAGACGTGGCAGCTCCTGATCGTACTGGCCCTGGCATTCCTGCTTTTTTCTGAGATCATCGTTTTCCTCGAAGCGAGCGGTGCACACCTTTCGCTCGGCCGCCTGGTTCCGGCTGCGATTGGTATTCTCCTGATCGGGCTCGGAAACTTCATGGGCAAGCTCAGGAAAAACTTTTTTGTGGGGATACGGACCCCATGGACCTTGGCCAACGATACCGTCTGGTACAAGACCCACCGCTTGGGTGCCTGGATATTCGTCATCGGAGGACTCATGTTTATCGGGCAGGGGATCTGGAAATGGCCGGTGGCCATTCAGATCCTCACGATCACCGTCATGGTGGTCGTTCCCGTCGTTTATTCCTACTGGATCTCCCGGTCAATGGATCCGCCCTCGGATCCGGAAGACAGGCCCGCCACCCCTTCGTAAAATCCTGTCTGCCACGCGTTACCCGCGCAAGGCGAAAAGAATGCGAGCAGCGGGTACAGCCGGTTAGCAACCACACCCGGCCGGGGAACGCCCAGCGCAGCTTCATCCTCCCGACGAAAGAACCCCACGTCTCAGGTTCAAGTCCGCGCGGGGGGCAGCTCGGAATGGAGTGGCGCGCCTGGCAGGACTCGAACCTGCAACCGCCGGCTTAGAAGGCCGGTGCTCTGTCCGGTTGAGCTACAGGCGCGTGAACGGGCCTGGTCGGGGCAGAGGGATTCGAACCCCCGACCTCCTGCTCCCAAAGCAGGCGCGCTACCAGACTGCGCTATGCCCCGATCTTCCCGATGTCCAACCCGCCGGCCGTGGTTCAAATCCTTCCCTTCGCAAGAACGGCAATGGTCGGACCCTGCGGAGGGAGCGCCAGCATTATATGCCACTTCGAGTCAGGACCAGAGACGGGTTCGGCGGCGTGACCGGACGATTGCTTCCGTCGCAAGGAAAATGCGACAATTCCTCCATCAGGAGTACCCATGACCGCCCGATTGATCGACGGTAAAGCCCACGCCCGGGAAATCGAGAACCGGGTTGGAGCACAGGTCGCCCTGCGGCTGGGGCGGGGATTGCCTCCGCCCAAGCTGGCCGTCATCCGGATCGGCGAGCATCCCTCCTCCGTCATTTATGTCGAAAACAAGCGCAAGGCCTGCCGACGCGTCGGAATCGAGGCGAACCTCCACATCCTGCCTGAAACGGCGGATGCCTGGACTCTGACTGCACTCATCGGCCAGCTTAACGCAGACGAAACCGTCGATGGCATCCTGCTCCAGCTGCCCCTTCCAGCCAGTCTCGATGAGGCAGCTTTTATCGAGAAAATCGATCCGGCAAAGGATGTCGATGGAATCCATCCCATGAACCTCGGTCGGCTCGCGGCACGCACCCCGGGACTTCGACCCTGCACTTCGCGCGGTGTGATCGAACTTCTCCGGAGCATTGGCGAAACCTTCTATGGGCGCCATGCGGTCGTTGTCGGTGCATCAAACCTGGTCGGCCGGCCGATGGCGCTCGAGCTCCTGCTGGCCGGTGCCACCGTCACAATCTGCCATCGATTCACACGGGATCTCGCGGACCACGTCGGGCGGGCGGAGATCCTCGTGGTCGCCGTGGGTCAGCCCGGACTCATTCCCGGCCCATGGATCACCACCGGGTCGACCGTCATCGATGTCGGCATCAACCGGGGGAAAGAGGGTCTGGTCGGCGACGTCGACTTTCCCACCGCACGGGAACGGGCCGCCTACATCACCCCCGTGCCAGGAGGGGTCGGACCCATGACGGTGGCCATCCTGCTCGACAATGTGCTCAGCGCCGCGATCGCCCGTGCTGGCCGCTAGCTTGCAGATGGCGATCGTCGACGCCAGCGGGCCTGCTTTCCCGGTCCATCCTCGACCAGAACCCCTGCATTGAGCAGTTGCTGCCGGATCCGGTCTGCCTCGGCGTATTGACCGGCCTCACGCAAGCGCTGACGTTCCCGCATCCGCTCCTCGATCCAGTCATCCGCCCCCTCGCCTCCATCTCCCCGGAGAAAGGCTTCAGGGTCCGACTCCAGAAGCCCGAATACCCGGGCCAGCTCGCACAATCCGGCCCCGAGTCGGCACGCCCGGTCCGGATCTGCCGTTCGGACCCGGTTAATTTCGCGCACAAGATCGAACAGGACTGCCAGGGCATCCGGTGTATTGAAATCGTCGTCCATGGCGGCTGCAAACCGGGACTGCCAGGGGACCAGGGCCTCGGGATCACGGGAACCGGGCTCCCCAAGACCTCTCAGGGCCAGATAGAGACGTTCCAGAGAAAACCGTGCCTGGGCCAGATTTTCCTCGCTAAACGTGACCGGACTCCGGTAGTGGCTCGCAAGCAACCAGAACCTCAATGTCTCCCGGTCGTACCGCGTCAGGGCCTCGCGGATGGTCATGAAGTTGCCCTGTGATTTTGCCATCTTGTCTTGCCCTACCTGGACAAAGCCGTTATGGATCCAGTAGCGGACGAAGGGCTGTCCCGTTGCAGCTTCCGATTGGGCGACCTCGTTTTCATGGTGGGGAAATTCGAGATCCTGCCCCCCCCCATGAATATCAATGGGCAGATCGAGGAGGTTCATCGACATGGCGGAACACTCGATGTGCCATCCGGGCCGCCCCTTACCCCAGGGCGACGGCCAGGCTGGTTCGTCCGGCTTGGCTGCCTTCCACAGCACGAAATCGAGTGGATCCGCCTTGGTTTCATCGATCCCGATGCGGGATCCCGCCCTCAGTTCTTCCAGACGGCGGCCTGACAAGCTCCCATACGAAGGGAAACGGTCGACCCGGAAATAGACATCCCCATTCTCACCCTGATAGGCCACACCCTGATCCCAGAGTCGCTCGATCAGACGGATCATGGCCCCGATGTGGCCCGTTGCGCAGGGCTCGGCATCAGGCGGCGCAACGCCCAGAGCCTTCTGGTCATCGTGAAACCGGTCGATCATGCGTTGGGTCAGTCCTCCCACCGTTTCACCGAGTTCGGCAGCCCGGCGGATGATCTTGTCATCGATGTCGGTCAGGTTGCGGACATAACGAACGCCATAGCCCGCCTGCCGGAGATAACAAACCACCATATCGAAGACCACAAGCATCCGGGCATGGCCCAGGTGGCAGTCGTCGTAGACAGTGACCCCGCAAACATAAAGGCGCACGGCCTTGGGATCCGTCGGTTCAAACGGTTCCATGCGGCGCGTCCGGGTATTGAAAATCTGGAGCATGGTCTCTACAGTCACCGGCCGGGAGTTCATTTTATCGGAGTCCGGACCCTCCCCCCGAATGATCTAATCGGCCTGGAGAGACCCGCAAGCGAAATCAGGCAGGGTATTTCGCGGATGGCGAAGTCGGCTGGGTATGATGCCGGACGTTTTGGAAAGCCTGCTGCCTACGCTCAGGTCCCATCCAGTCCCAGATCCGAGCCAGCTCGGGACCTTCGAGACTGCCGGTCAGAATCGCGCGCAAGGCCGGATACACCTTCCGGGACGGGAAAGCCGACGGATGATCCGTCCGAAGCCCGGACAGAAAATCGGTGAGGGAGGCCGTGGCGGCATGCGCCTCCCCATACTCGGCAAGACGGGCATCCAGCGCCTGGAGGACCGCCTGTGCTTCCTCCGTCGGGGAACTCCGACCGGCCAGCCGCTCCCCCCACTGGACGAGGTCGGCGTGGGAACGGACGTTGTCACGAACCAAAGATGCGAGGCCAGCCGGTGCCGTGGAGCCGAGCGCCTGCGCCGCCCATTGGGCATAGGCCGGCTCGTCCAAGGCACGGACTGCGAGATGCTGCCAGTGGTCCAACTGGTCCAGGTCGAAAACGGCAGGAGCACGGTTGATGGAGTTCCAGTCGAAGGACCGGGCCAAGGTTTCGGGATCCAGGAGACCGTTTTCAGCATAGGAATGGCCGAGCCGGGCCAGATAGTTCTGGACCGCGATGGGCCGGTAACCCGCCCGGGCGAGCGATCCCAGACCAACCGCACCCTCGCGCTTGGCCAGCGGGGCTCCACCGGGATTGACCAAGAGGGGAAGATGGCCGTAGAGCGGCGCGCCTAGCGAAAGCGCGTGGGTCATGAGTAGCTGCCGCCCGGTATTGCTCAGGTGATCGACTCCGCGGAAAACGTGCGTGATCCGCATCGCACAATCGTCGACGAGGTTGGTCAGGAGAAACACGGGTTGACCGTCCCGCCGGCACACCACAAAATCCCCGATGGATTCCAGTTCCTGGTGCTGGGGGCCGTACACCAGATCGTCCCAATCCAATGAACCCCTCCCCTCAACCCGCCAGCGCCAGGCTGCCGGCTCGCCCGCCTGGAGGCGCCCTGCGGATTCAGTGGCAGACAGTCGGGCACACCGACCCGAATAGCGGGGAGTCTTCCGATCCCTTTTTTGTTTCTCGAGATCGTCGGCGAGCTGCCCATCAGTGCAAAAACACGGGTAGATGCAACCGAGATCACGCATCTGTTTCAGAATCTCTGCGTAACGGGCCCCTCGTTCAGACTGGCGGTAGGGAGCAGACGGCCCACCGCAATCCGGCCCTTCCTGCCAGGTGATTCCGAGCCAGGCCAGATCCGCCAAAAGCTCCGTCTCGTGGCGGGGATCACTCCGCATCCGATCCGTATCCTCAATCCGAATGATGAACGCACCGTCCATCCGACGGGCCGCGAGGTAGTTGAAAAGCGCCGTTCGGGCGTTGCCCAAGTGGAGGGCCCCGGTGGGGCTTGGAGCAAAACGGAGTTTCGTCTGGGGGCTCATGCCGACATGTTAACGGGCCTCTTTCCGCCCTGCCAGTTTCACCCCGGGAGAGGAACCGGCTATCATGGTGCCCCTATGGCCGATTATTTCATCGCCGACCTTCATCTCGACCCCCAAAGACCCGCCGTGCTTGATGCCTTCGGGCACTGGCTGGAACGGATCCGTCCCGACTTGGGGGCACTCTACATCCTGGGCGATCTGTTTGAGGCCTGGATCGGCGACGACGCTCCGGAACCGGCCTTCGATCCGCTGCTCGACCGCCTGGCCGGCCTGGCCGGAAACCACCATCGCCTCTACTTCATGCCGGGCAACCGGGATTTTCTCGTGGGTGATGCGCTGGCCCGCCGCGCCGGCTGGACCGCGCTCGAGGAACCCGCACGAATCCAATGCTACGGTACCCCGGTGGGACTTTTGCACGGCGATACCTTTTGCACGGAAGACCAGGCCTATCAAGCTTTTCGCGCACAGGTCCGCAATCCGGTCTGGCAACAGCAATTCCTGTCACGGTCACCCGCAGAACGTCGCGCGATGGCAGCGACCGCACGCAAAGCCAGCCAGCAACATAACGCCCAGGCTGCCGATGTCCTCATGGATGTCACCCCAGCTGCCATCGACGAGTTCATGCGCCGTGAAGACCTGACGTGCCTGATTCACGGCCATACCCATCGGCCAGCCATCCATCGCTGGACACTGGACCACGTGCCACGGACCCGGATCGTCGTCGGCGACTGGTATGAACAGGGCCAGGTCCTCCGCTGGGACGAGTCGGGGTATCGCCTGGAGACGGTCAGGATTCGGCCGGACCCAATCTAAAGACGCTCCTCGTCAAAACGGAGATCCAGTTCGGCCAAAGCCGCCTCGCGCCGGACCGCTGCTCGTTCGGTCAGACGGTCACGCAGGTAGACCGGTGTTACATCACCCGTGAGGTAATTCCCGGAGAAGCAGGAATCTTCAAAACGGGTAATGGCCGGGTTGTCGACCCGCACGGCTTCGACTAGGTCCGGAAGGTCCTGGTAGACCAGACCGTCCGCCCGAATCAGCTGACGGATCGTCTCGACACTGCGTCCGGCTGCAACCAGTTCCTCGGTTGAGGGCATATCGATTCCGTAGACGTTGGGATAGCGGACCGGTGGAGCCGCCGAGGCAAAGAAAACCCGTTTGGCCCCGGCTTCTCGTGCGAGTTCCACGATCTGCCGCGAAGTTGTTCCACGCACGATCGAGTCATCCACGAGCAGGACACTCTTTCCTCGGAACTCAACATCGATCACGTTGAGCTTGCGACGGACAGAACGCTCCCGCTCCCTCTGCTCGGGCATGATGAAGGTCCGTCCAATATAGCGGTTCTTGATGAACCCCTCCCGATAAGGCAGGCCCAGCTGGTTGGCGAGCTGGAGCGCGCTCATCCGACTCGTGTCTGGAATCGGGATCACCACATCAATGGGCCACCCCATGGCCTCCCGATTCATCTTGTCCGCCAGCTTTTCCCCCATCCGCAGGCGCGCACGGTGGACGGAAATTCCCTCAATCCGGGAGTCCGGTCGCGCCAGATAGACATACTCGAAAAGACAGGGGTGCCGCTCGCTCCGGTCGGCACAAAGCCGGGAGTGGAGCCGACCGTCTGGGCTGATCAGGATGGCTTCCCCCGGTGTCACGTCCCTGAGGTATTCGAACCCAAGGACATCGAGCGCCACACTCTCTGAGGCCACGAGGTACGAGGTTCCCCGGGGTTCGCTACGGCACCCCAAGACCAGCGGGCGGATACCCCAGGGATCACGGAAGGCCAGCAGCCCGCTCCCGGCGATCAGGGCCACGACCGCATAGGCTCCGAGACAGCGTTCATGGACACGACGGACGGCGGCGAAGACCGCCTCCGGATCCAACCGGTCACGTCCCGTCTCTTGGAGCTCATGGGCGAGCACGTTGAGCAGAACCTCACTGTCTGAATCCGTATTGAGGTGGCGGCGGTCAGACGTCACGAGCAGTGACCGCAACTCGCGATCATTCGTGAGATTGCCGTTGTGGACGAGGCCGATGCCGTAGGGCGAGTTGGTATAAAACGGCTGTGCCTCGAGCGGACTCAGGCTGCCCGCCGTCGGATAGCGGACGTGACCAATGCCGGTCGTGCCGGTGAGACTCCTCATATGCCGTTCATGGACCACATCGCGAACCAGCCCACTCCCCCGCCGGACGTGGAATTTTTCTCCGTCGCTCGTCATGAGGCCCGCAGCATCCTGGCCGCGATGCTGGAGAACGGTGAGCGCCTCGTAGAGGTCCATGTTGACTTCCTTGACTCCCGCGATCCCCACAATCCCGCACATTTCAGGTCACCGTCGGAAGCCGCCGTTCCATCCATAAAGTCAGCGGCTGAACCCAAGGAATCAGGCGTGACTGATTCCAGTCGGGAGTGCGATTCAAGTGGGCAACTTGCCCGATCCAGACCAGGATACACAGAAACAAGACTCCGCGGGCCAGCCCGAAAACCGCGCCCAGGAGATGATCCATGAAACCCAATGGGCTCTTGTGGATCGCCGCCCCCAGAAAACCCAAGGCGATGGCACCGGTGATCACGACCACGAGGAAGACGATGATCTCGCCCACCGCAAGGCGCCAGTCGAGCGAGTGGATCAGGAAAGACAGGTGGCCTCCCAACCAAGGACCGAGCCGGGCTGCGAGCAGGAAGGCCAAGACCCAGACGAGCAGGGACAGCGCCTCACGCACGAAACCGCGCATCAGGCTCATCACCGCTGACACAATCACGATGAAAATGAACACGACATCAATCCAGTTCATCCGGACCTCACGGCAGGATTTCCCCGGGCAAACGGTCCGTCAGGGGGGGGCATGGGGCGTCCGGACATGGATCCAGAACGGAGGGTTTCCGACCAGCGCGGTCAGGCGACCGATGATGGCATATGCGCTCCTCCGATTCCGGTAGGGTCCCACCCAGAGGCGGACCAGGCGACGTTCATGGGTCACAATGGCGCTGAACCAGGTTTGGAAACCGTTTCGTTTGAGGGTTGCCACCAGCCGTCGTGCGCTGGCTTTCGAATAGTAGGCGGCCACCTGAAGATACCATCCGGCCGGCGGTGGAGCGAAGCGGTGCGCCCGGGGAGTGGACGGGCGGGGCGGCACGACGGAACCGGGAACGGGGGGCAGCCTCGGGATCTCGATCAGGGAGGCCGGCCGGGCACCGGTCGTCGCCGGCTCCGGGCGACCCTGCACAGCCGAGGGGACAGGGGGGGGCAACGCCAGGGTGACGACTTCGGGTCCGCCTCGTCGGATCACACCGGAACCCGGGTTCTCGAGATGGATCATCCAGACCACCAACACAACCAGAACCACTCCGCTGACCCAGAGGAAACCCGTTCGACGGCGCGAGCGGCTCATGTCCGGCTAAGCCCCGGGGTCATCCTCCCGCTGGCTTGGGGAGAGCAGCCGGATTCGATCAACGGAATCATTCGCTCCAATGTCCGGAACGACCCGGTCACGACATAAACCGTCTTGGGCTCCGGAAGCTGTCGACAGCGCATCACCGCCTCTGGGAGATCCTCCCACGGCTCAATTCTCGCACAGGGCAGGCGTGCGTGCAGGCGCCGTGAGAGTTCCCCAAGATCCAAACCACGGGGAGGTGCAAGACCCACCGGATGGAAGACATCGACCAAGGGTGCGAGAACTCCGAGGAAGCCATCGAGATCCTTGTCCCTCATCATGCCGAACACCAGATGACGGGGTATCCCGGGCGTCCTCCGGGAGAGTTCATCGGCCAAAACACCTGCGGCTTGTGGGTTATGGGCCACATCCAGGCACCAGGCGGGGCCAGGGTGCCACTGCCGCCATTCGAACCGACCGGGCAGCCGGGCCTGGAGCAGACCGGCCCGGATCGCAGGCTCGCTCACCGGCCAGCGGGAATTGAGCGACTCCAGAAGTGCTAATGCCGTGGCCGCATTGCCGTACTGGATGAAGCCGGCCAAGGCCGGGGCCGGAAGTTTCCGGTAGAGGACCTCCCGCCCGTGGTAACTCCAAGATCCGGAGCGACCCTCGGCCATCCAGTCAAAATCCACCCCCCTGAGCCAAAGATCGGCGCCGACCTGCACGGCCTTGTCGCTCAAGCTTCGGGGTGGAGCCGGGTCTCCCACGATGGCCGGGCGATGAGACCTGAAAATCCCCGCCTTCTCGGCCCCGATCGATTCCCGGTCGGGCCCCAGCCATTCGATGTGGTCAATCCCGACAGCGGTCACGGCAGCGGCCATGGGATCGACGGCATTCACGGCATCCAGACGGCCACCGAGTCCCACTTCAAGCACGGCCAGGTCAACCGGAGCCTCGCGAAACGCCCAGAGGGCCACTGCCGTGCCGAACTCGAAAAAGGTGAGCGGCAGATCCCCCCGCGCCCGTTCTACGGCCGAAAATCCGGCACAGAGTGCCTCCTCCCCGATATCCAGGCCGCCGATGCGGATGCGTTCGTGATACCGCAGAAGATGGGGTGACAGGTAGGCACCGACCCGGTAGCCCGCCTTCCGGAGGATGCTCTCCAGAAGGGCAACCGTGGAGCCCTTCCCATTCGTGCCCCCTACCGTGATCACCGGTACGGCCTCCGGTCGCCAGGAAAGCCGCCTGAGCAGCTCGTCCATGCGCTCGAGCCCCAAGTGGATGGTCTCCGGGGGCGAGAGGGTTTCCAGGTAGCGGGTCCATTCCTCGACCGTTGGAAAGGAGACCGCCATCAAGGCGAGGGGGGTTTGAGCAACCGGACGAGCCTTCCAATCCGGTCACGCTGTTCCCTCCGGTCGATGATGAGATCAATCGCACCGTTGGCCAAGAGGAATTCGGCGCGCTGGAAACCTTCCGGCAGCGTTTCCCGGACCGTCTGTTCGATGACCCGAGGGCCGGCAAAACCGATCAGGGCTCCCGGTTCAGCGATGTTGATGTCCCCGAGCATGGCCAGACTGGCCGTAACCCCTCCTGTCGTGGGATCCGTCATGACCGAGAAATACGGGACGCCGTAGCGGGAAAGCCGGCTCAGCGCAGCACTGGTCTTGGCCATCTGCATGAGGGACATCAGGGCTTCCTGCATCCGCGCTCCGCCGCTGGCACTGAAACAGATGAACGGGATGCGCATCTCGAGCGCCGTGTTGCAGGCACGCACGAAGCGTTCACCCACCACGGAACCCATGGATCCACCAAGATAGGAAAACTCGAATGCCGCGACTACAACCGGCTGGCCCAAAAGGGTCCCCGTCACAGTCACCAAGGCATCCCGTTCCCCGGTGGTTTTCTGGGCCTGTAGCAGTCGATCCCGGTAGCGACGGGTATCCTTGAACTGGAGAAAGTCGACCGGGGAAAGATTGGCCGCAATTTCAACGGCGGAGTCCGGATCCAGGAACCACTGCAAGCGTTGCCGGGCACCAATCCGTAAATGGTGGCCGCATTTGGGACAAACGAAGAGATTGCGATCAAGTTCCGGGCGATAAAGCACCGCCGTGCATCCGGGACACTTGGTCCAGAGCCCTTCCGGGATCCCTTTCCGGGGCTTTTTTTCATCTGCCTCTTGCGCTGTTCGCCAGCGTGACCACCACACGCCGAACCCTCTCCCGGATGGGACACAACATGAATGTCCCATCATAAACAATTTGCCGGCCCTGGCGCTGGGTCCGGGCGGGCTCTGTCTTTATCTACCCGGGCACGGGTCGCTGGCCGAAGCCATAACGGTCGGGGTAACGGACCGTCCAGAGATAGAGACCCTCGGGAGGGGCCATGACGCCGGCAGCCGCACGATTCCGGCCTGCCTGGACTTCGCGGAGCCACTCGGGGAGCTGGTGGCCGTATCCCACCTCGAGCAGTGATCCCACAAAGTTCCTCACCATGTGATACAGAAAGGCGTTCGCCTCAATTTCGAAAACCACCTCTTCTCCCTGTTCCAGGAGGGTCAGTCGATCGACCCGGCGCCGGCTGGAGCGGGATTGGCAGCCGGCCGATCGGAAAGCCGACCAATCCTGCTCGCCGAGCCAGCCCTCCAGAGACCGCCGCATGGCCTCCACATCAAGGGGGCGCCGTGTCCAGAAGACACGATCCCGGTCGAGCGCCGGGCGGGTCAGTGCAGTCCGGATCCGGTACCGGTAGCAGCGGGCAAGCGCCGAGCGGCGGGCATGGAAATCGGGAGACACCTCTCGTGCCCAGAGCACCACGACGTCGGGAGGCAGGCCGGCATTCGTCCCCTCACGCCAGGCCCGCGGCGTGCGTCGGGCCCCACTGTCGAAATGAACCACCTGTTCGCGGGCATGCACACCGGCATCAGTCCGTCCAGCTGGCACCACCCGCAGGGGGTGGTCGGCCACGCGTCTTAGGGCCTGCTCGAGAACGGCCTGGACCGTCCGCCGATCTTTCTGGTACTGGAATCCGGCAAAGAGGGTGCCCGAATACTCCAACCCGAGTGCAATCCTCATTCCGGAACGGCGAAATCAACCGTTGGTGATCGTCGCCAGGATCTCGCGGGCTTGCGTCTTCTGCGCCGGACTTCCCTCCTCGATCACCTCGTCGAGGATGCTCTTGGCACTGTCCCTGTCGCCCATTTCGAGGTAGGCCCGGGCCAGGTCGATCTTGGTTGACACGGTTTCTGTCCCGGATCCGAGGCCGCTCACCGTGAGGGTGGCGGTATGCTGGGTAATCGCCGCAATGGACTCGTCGAAACTCCTTTGACTCTCGGGATCCAGTGTTCCGCTCCCCGTCCGGGTTCCCACAGGACTGGCAGCCGGTGATTCGCCCGCTGTGTTCCGGTGAGCAGTATCGGGGTTGAAGGCTTCCAGTTCAAACTCGAGGTTGATCTCGGTATTGGTGGTCGTGTCCGTTCCAATGTCGGATTCACGGTGAATCAGCGGGGATACCGCCTCAGCGGACGAAAGTTCCGTCTTGGAAGGTTCTGCCGGCATTTCCGGGGTTCCCATCAACTCATCAAAGTAATGTTCGATATTGTCGGTGGTCGTGGCGACAGCTCCTGTATCGGCTGGGGCAGGCGCCGCCCTCGGGGCAGAGGATGCTGCCTGATCGAAGAACGGCTCGCCGGGAGCAATCTGGCGCCCCCGCTCAGCCACTTCCGGCCAGTGGGCATCGTCGGTCCCGAAACGGGACTGGTAGCGGCGAGCCAGCGCCACGTACTCTTCGCTCCGTCCCGCTGTGGCATACACTTCAAGCAGCTTGAGTTGCACATCCTGCCGTTCCGGATTCTGATCCAGCCAGGAAGTGAGGGTCTCAATGGCGCGGTCATAAAGTCCGTAGGCCATGTGAAACTTGACTTCGGTGAAGGGGTCGAAAGCAGCCTCGTCCGGGCTTCCGGTTTCGGCCGGCTGAAGATCAGGAGCCTCCGGGGCAGCTGCCTCGTGCAACGGGATTTCCACGGATTCGGTCGACTCGTTCCGGTTAGCGCCGGTGGAAAGCCTCTCGGTTGGACGTGCAAATGCCACTGCCTCAGCCCGTTCCTGCCGCCCGCTCCGGCGCTTGAACCAGAACCAA
The DNA here is from genome assembly GCA_027320085.1 of Pseudomonadota bacterium. GTDB lineage: Bacteria > Pseudomonadota > Gammaproteobacteria > JAKAQQ01 > JAKAQQ01 > JAJZIH01. The sequence continues at coordinate 29,894 of DAHVLZ010000047.1, read as the reverse complement.
CCCAGAACCAGGATCACGAGCACCGCAAGCAGGATCCACAGCAAGGAAGGCAGGCCCAAAAACGGGGACGAGGCTGTCTTCAGGTGGTGAGCCGAGTGTTCCAGCGAGACCAAAGTCTGGTTTTTCAGGGTCAGGAGATTTTTGAGCCGGGTGATCTGGGCTTTTTGGTTCTTGACCGCGGCCGCCAGGGCGGCAACCCGTGCATTGTCCCCCTTGAGCTTCTCGCGGAGATGCGCCACAACAGCGGGAGCAGGACCCGGACGGTGGGACAACCGCATCCGGCTCGGGGACAGGAGCACAAGGCGCGATGACTGTGGGGCCTGCTGGCCAGGGAACATGCCCGATCGCCAGGTGTGATCTTGCGTTCTGACGAACGCGATCGCTTCCCTGAGCGGAATGGTCCGGATTTCGTGGGCGGGCGGGATCCGGAGGACGGCCCCAGCCCGCAGACGGTTGATGTTCCCGAAAAATGCATAAGGGTTCCGGCGGTAGATGGCCAGCATCAACTGGTCGATGCGCGCCGGGTTCGAGACCCGGCGGTTTGCAATCGCCCAGAGCGTCTGCCCCTCCCGGATCGGACCCAGCGTCCGGGTGGGCGGGCGAGACGGACGGTGGATGGTGGGTCTGGACGAAGGCTCCGTCAGTCGAACCCGGCTGGAACGGGGCTGGGTGAGGGGAGCCTCGCGGACATGCGGCGCGGGGCGGGTGGAAGCCAAAAGCGGGGGGTTCAGGAGAACCGTATATTCCCGCATCAGCCGTCCACTCGGCCAGCGGACATCCAGCAGAAAAACCAGGAAGGGCCGCTGGATCGGCTGGTCGCTCGTCACGACGATGTCGTGCTGCCCGTTCGCCATTCTCTCGAGATGGAAACGGAAACTCATGAGTACCGCAGGATAATCAAGGCCTCTCTTCTTGAACTGCTGGTACCCGGCCAGGCGGACCTTGAGTGAACGGAACGTGCTGGCGCTTCTGCTCTCGACCGGGATCGTGGCATAGAAATACTGGTTGATCGCGGTCTTGGAGTGAATGGGACCCAGTCCAAGCGCAAATCCTGCGGGACTCCAGCCGAGCATCAGCCCAGCAGCGAGCACCCAACGCCTGATCGATCGCGTGGTCATGAACCCCCTCCGCCCTGCCTGTTCAACTCACAGGCTCTCTCATGAATCCAGTCTAACTATAGCTCAAACAAAGAAAATTACAATTCCCGGAAACCAGGAGGCATCTCCGGTCAGCCCCCCTGGCCGTCAGACCAACCAGCCAGAAGGTATTCCCCGATCTGGACGGCATTGAGCGCCGCGCCCTTGCGGACATTGTCAGATACCACCCAGAAGTTGATATCGTTCGGTCGCGAGAGGTCGGACCGAATTCGGCCGACGAAGACTTGGTCATGGCGTGCCGCATCGGTCTGCGGGGTAGGATAGCCACCCGCCTCCGGGCGATCGCGCACCTGAACCGCCGGGATTTCGGCCAGCGCATCCCTGAGTACCCCCGGGTCAAGGGGCTGCTGGAGCTCCGCATGGACGGCGGCCGCGTGGCCAAAAAAGACGGGTACCCGGACGGCGGTCGGATTGACCTCAAGATCCGGACGATCCAGGATCTTGCGGAGTTCATGGACAATCTTCATCTCTTCGCGGGTATACCCCGAGCTTTCAAAGTCATCAATCTGGGGGATCACGTTGAAGGCAATCGGTACCGTCGCGAAGAGGGGATCCGGAACGACTTCCTGGCCACTCAGCCGGTCCCGGCTTTCGCGTGCCAGAATCTCGATGCCCATCCGTCCTGCCCCGGAAACCGCCTGATAAGTCGAGAGATCGACGCGAACCACACCGACCAGATCATCGAGGCAGCGTAATACGATCGCCAGGGGAATGGTCGAACAGTTCGGATTGGCAATGAGCCGGGGTGCGGGCGTGACCCGGAGTGACGACGCATTAACCTCAGGGACGACGAGGGGGACCCCGGGATCCATCCGGTAGACCCGGCTATTGTCGATCACGCAACATCCGGCTTCCAGGGCACGCGGCACATGCTGCCCGCTGAGTTTGGTATCGAGCGCAAAGAAGGCGAGATCGACCCCACGGAAATCATAGTCGTCGAGAGCACGGACCTTGAGCATCCGCGTCCCGAATTCGATCGGGGTCCCCAAGGAATCCATACTGGCCACCGCGTCCAGGGCGGTCATCGGGAATTTTCGTCCATCCAAGATCTCGATGATCGTGCGGCCGACCAGTCCGGTGGCACCGACAACCGCCACCCGAGGCCGAGCCGGCAGCGCGGATCCGTGGCTCACGGGAAGGATCCGCCAGGGGGGTTTCCGGGGATCGGCGGCAAGGGAGCGGTCACGTCCGCATTCTGGGCACGATGACGCAGGGCATGGTCCATGAGCACGAGGGCAAGCATGGCCTCCGCCACGGGAACCCCCCGGATGCCGACGCAGGGATCGTGCCGTCCCTTGACCTCGAGACGCTGGGGTTTCCCGCTCTGGTCGATGGTGGGGATGGGCACCCGGATACTCGAGGTCGGCTTGAACGACACAAAGACCCGGATCGGCTGTCCGCTCGAGATCCCGGCCAGAATTCCACCGGCATGGTTGCTTTCAAAACCCTCCGGCGTCAGCGCATCGCGGCCATCCGAACCGCGCTGGAAAGCAACTGAACAGCCATCACCGATTTCGACCGCCTTGACCGCACCAATGCTCATCAACGCATGGGCAATCGAGGCGTCGAGCTTGTCGAAAACCGGGTCGCCCCATCCCACGGGCACGCCATATGCGGCGATGCCAACTCGGGCACCCATGGAATCTCCCTCGCGCCTCAGCGCCTCGATCCATCCGGCGATCGGTTCGATCCAGCCGGGATCCGGCGCAAAAAACTCGTTGTCGGGACGTTCCAGGGGATCTGGGCCGACGTGGTGCAACTCTCCGATACCGTCCAGCCAACCCACGATCCGGACGCCAAATCGTTCCCGGAGATACTTGCGTGCAATGGCCCCGGCGGCCACCCTCAAGGCCGTTTCCCGGGCCGAGGCGCGTCCGCCACCCCGGGGGTCGCGGTGGCCGTACTTCATGAGGTAGGTGTAGTCCCCATGACCGGGGCGGAACACATGGGCGAGTTCCCGGTAGTCGCCAGGTCGTGCATCGGCATTGGCGATGAGCAGACCAATGCTCGCACCGGTCGTCCGTCCCTCGTAGACACCCGACAGGATTTCGACCCGGTCGGCTTCCTGGCGTTGCGAGGTATGCCGACTCCGGCCCGGCCGCCGCCGATCCAGGTCTTCCTGAAGGTCAGCGGCGGCCAGCGGCAGTCCGGGCGGGCAGCCATCGACGATGGCACCGATGGCCGGACCGTGGCTTTCGCCGAAGGTCGTGACACTGAACATCTTGCCTATGCGGCTTCCGCTCATGGCGAACCCGGAAATCCCTTGAGATCATCCGCATGGGCCAAAAGGACATCCGGTCGCCCGGAAGTCAGTTCCGGCCAGATCCAGGAGGCACGGGGCCAGCGGTCCCGGACCGCGGCCGACGACGAACCCACTTCCAATACCAGAATCCCTTGCGGCGAGAGACAGTCTCCAGCCGCCGCGAGGATGGCGGCGATCACAGCCAGACCGTCTTTCCCTCCGCTCAGGGCCAAACGCGGCTCGACCGCATACTCGGTCGGCAGGTGGGCCATCGTCCAGTCATCGACATAGGGCGGATTCGAGACGATCAGATCATAACGTCCTTGGGCAGAGGCCTCCAGCCGGCAACTCTCGCGAAGATTCAGCCGGTGCGCCAGGCCGTAACGGTCGCGATTGACGGCGGCCACGGCCAAGGCCTCGGCCGAGCAGTCGACTGCATCGACCAGACTATCCGGAAAAGCCAGCGCACAGCCGATCGCGAGTGCACCCGAGCCGGTGCCGTAATCCAGAACCCGGCGCACCGCGGCACTCTCGATCCAGGGTTCAAAATGCCGGTCGAGCAACTCTCCAATCGGTGAGCGCGGAATCAGGACCCGTTCATCAACCTTGAGCCGCAAACCGAAGAAATAGGCTTCCCCGACGAGGTAGGCCAAGGGCCGTCGTTCCCGGATCCGCCGCTCGATCAGTTCGAGGATCAGGGCCTTCTCGCTGGGCAGCAGTCGGCCCGCGAGCGCTTCCGGCGGCCATTCAGGATCCCACGCGAGAGCGGCCATGACCAGCCATCGTGCCTCCTCGAGGGCATCCTCGGTCCCCTGGCCAAAGACCAAGCCGGACTGCGCGAAACGGGTTGCGGCATAACGGACCCAATCGATTCCGCTCTGGCAGTACTCAAGAGGCTCATCCCGACCGTTCATCGAAACCTCATCCCGTCCCACGCCGGGATTTTTCGGCAGCATCGTTTGGACATTCTGCTTATCCGTTGGACGCAGGCGGGCCGGAACGGGTCCGGTCTCTTTATACTACCAATTCTCTTTCAGTGAAGGAACCCCAACTGGTGCACCCACACGTCCGGGATCCCGGCACCCCCCCCATCCGCACCGGCAGACGCCGGGGGCGCTTTCCAACCGAACTCGGATCCCGCCTCGTGCAGGCGCTTGCGCGAAGCCACGTTCGTTGGTGGAAACGCCTGCTCATTGGCACCTTCATCCGCCACTTTTCCATCCGCCTTGACGAGGCGGTGGAACCGGATGCCGGGAGATACCCCAGCTTCAACGCTTTCTTCACGCGGGCGCTGCGGCCTGAAGCGCGCCCGCTGGCCGCGGCACCCGCCCTGCTCTGTCCCGTGGACGGACGGCTCGTGACCATGGGACAGGCGGGGTTCGAGGGGTTGGTGGCCGTGAAGGGCCAGCCCTTCACCTGGGCCGGCCTCCTGGGCCAGCCCCCAAACGGCATTCCTGCCGGCCTGTTCAACCCCACAGCCCTCTTTTTCAATCTCTATCTTGCCCCTGGAAACTATCACCGGGTGCACCTGCCCGCAGCCGGAACCCTTTGTCATGTGGATTGGATTCCGGGCCGCTTCGCTTCGGTGAGACCCGAGAGGCTCCGGAGCGATCCGGACCGCTATGTCGAAAACGAACGGGTTGTTTTGGGATTCGACACGCGCATGGGGCCCCTTCTCCTCGTTCTCGTGGCCGCGCGCCTGGTCGGTGGCATCGAAACCGTCTGGTGCGCAGCCCGGACATCCCGCCGGAATCATGACCCTTCCTTCCGAATCCGGCTCCAATCGGGGATCGGCCGATCCTGGGATCGGGGCCAGGAAATTGCCCGCTTCAACTATGGTTCGACGGTCATCCTGCTCGTTCCAGGATCCCGCTGGAATCCCTGCGTCAGCCCGGATCCCGTCCAGTACGGCCATCCTTTAGCCCAGCCGTGTGCGCCCGACTTTGCGACCAGGGACGGTTGATTTATACACACCTCGGGAAACGTGCTCACACATATTCGAAAGATGCGTCTCAATCTCAAATCAGATTGTCTTTGATACGCATATCATTTTGATAAATAACATTTTTATATCTGGTCACAAAATATACCGGAGTGGACAGACCCGTGAATCTCAAGGTCCGGCCACGCTACCAGGTCATTTCATCCACAGAGTTTTCCACAGCTTTTGTGGATATCTGAGCCCCTCAGCGATTAGTTTGGGACAGGGGGCTCCAGTCGACAGCCGATTCCAAAAGGCGCGCCATGGCTTCGAGACCCCGCTCGTCCCCGGGCTGAAACCGGTCGGGAACGTAACTGTCGAGATCCAGTACGCCGACTACCTGGCGGTCGTGGAAAAGTGGCACCACGATCTCGCTCCGTGCCTCTGGATCACAGGCGATATGCCCTGGGAACGCGTGGACATCGGCAACCCTGAGAATGGATCCGCTGAGGGCGGCACGTCCACAGACCCCCTCCCCCCAAGGCAGGCGGATACAGGCGGGTGGACCTTGGAATGGACCCAGCACGAGGTCACGGTCCCGCCGGAAATAAAAACCAACCCAGCTCACCTGGGGAAGGGACTGGAAGAGGAGAGCCGCCATGTTGGCGGTATTGGCCACGAGATCGCGTTCACCCGAGAGCAGTGCACCCAGGGAGCGGAGCAGATCCTCATAATCCGGGATATCGGGTTTGCGCATCAGGCAGAGGCCTCAAGGCCGCATCCAGCCAAGGGAAAGGCCAGCGTCGAGGCCAAGTCATCCTGTCCTGCGGCCAGGAGCACCACCCGGTCGAATCCGATCGCGATGCCGGAACAGTCTGGCAGACCGGATCTCAGTGCGGCCATGAACGCGGAGTCAACCGTCACGTCCGGCCGACCGGTCCGCCGGCGGTGCGCCCGGTCCCGCTCGAACCGGAGTGCCTGTTCGGTGGCGTCGGCCAGTTCGTGGTAGCCGTTCGCGACCTCAATCCCACCGACCACCATCTCAAAACGCTGTGCGAACCGGGCATCGGCCGGATCCAGTCGGGCGAGTGCAGCAGCCTCCGCGGGAAAATCGTGAACAATAACCGTCTCCCGTTCTCCCAGGCGGGGATAGAACACCGTTCCCAGCCAGAAATCGCAAAGCGCCGCCCGGTCATCCGGCTCGATTCCGACCGGACGGCGTTCGGGCTCGATCGCCTTCCAGAGTTGTTCGGCGGGTACCGTGAGGGGGTCCAGTCCAAGTGCCTCCTCGAACAAGTCGACGTACCGGATGAAGCGAACCCCATCCGGCCGGCCGGTGAGGCGGGCCACAAGCCCCGCCGCCTCCTCGGCCAACGCCCGCGCATCCCAACCCACCCGATAGTATTCCAAGAGGGTGAACTCGGGTTCGTGAAGAAGTCCCACTTCGTCGTCCCGGAAGACCGAGCTCAGGCTGTAGACATCGCCGTAGCCGGCGGCGAGAAGCCGCTTCAGATGGTATTCGGGCGATGGAATCAACCAGTAGCGCGCGCGACTGCCGGTCACCGAGAAGCAGGACAATTCCGGGTCAGGCACCGCGTGAAAGGCCAGGTGCGGCGTATCGACCTCCAGAATCCCCCGCGCATCCATGAACGCGCGGACCTGGGCCTTGAGCGCAGCCCGGAGACGGAGGGTCTCGCGCCCGGCCCGTGGCCGCCAGTCGCAGTTCTCCTCACTCCTTGCCGCGCGCAACGTATTCCGCAGTCCGCGTGTTGACCTTGATGAGTTCACCTTCCTGGATAAAGAGCGGAACCCGGACGCTGGCCCCGGTTTCCAGTTCCGCCGGCTTGCTGCCCCCGCTTGAAGTATCGCCCCGCAGGCCCGGATCGGTCCGGGTGACACGCAGAACCACGGTATGGGGAGGCGTCACCAAGAGCGGCCGGTTGTTCCACAGTGTCACCATGCAAACCTCCTCGCCCTTGAGCCAGCGCGCTGCATCCGCCATCGGGGCGGATTCTGCATGATACTGCTCGAAAGTCTCCGGGTGCATGAAGTGCCAGTGGGTCCCATCTTGGTAGAGGTACTGCATCTCGACGTCGACGACATCGGCCCCCTCAACCGTATCCCCCGACTTGAAGGTCTTCTCGATGACCCGGTTGGTCTTCAGGTTTCGGATCCGGACCCGGTTGAAGGCCTGCCCCTTGCCGGGTTTGACGAACTCGTTTTCAATGACGTTGTACGGATCCCCGTCCAGGATGATTTTAAGGCCACTTTTGAATTCATTGGTAGTATAGGTCGTCATGTCTCGTGAATCCGTGCAAGAATAGTGAAGGCCCGCCTAGGCAATGGGGCGAGTCGGTCTGACCCTTTATGATAGCGAAACTCGACTCTCCACTGAAACCCCTCCCCGACGAGGACTCGAGCCTGGCGCTGGTAACCGACCCGGCCGTTCTCCGGAGCGGGACGGTCCGGATGCCGCCCGCCCCCCCGGCTGAGATCCTGCGGGCTTTTCCGTTCCGGGTTTCCCGTTCGTTTTTTTCCCGCTCGGTCCCAGGCGATCCGCTCTGGCTCCAGTTCGCGCCCCAGATCGAGGAGGCCGATCCTGCCGGCTTCGCTGACCCGCTGGAAGAGCAGCCACGCCTCGCCAGTCCGCGTCTCATCCGTAAATACGCCGGCCGGGCACTCCTCTTGGCCGGAACCGAATGCAGCATCCATTGCCGTTACTGCTTCCGGCGGCATTTCCCGGTACGCGCTCAGGCTCGGGAAGATCCAGACATGAAGGCGGCACTGGCTCAGCTGAGTTCGGACCCAAGCATCCGCGAGATCATTCTGAGCGGCGGTGATCCCCTCACCTTGAGCCGTAACCGTCTGGCTTCGCTGTGCGGCCGTCTCAATGCGATCAGGCATCTGGCCACCCTCCGCATCCACAGCCGGGAACCGGTCGTCCGGCCACGTCGGATCGTTCCGGCTCTCCTCGGTGCCCTCAACCGCTTTTCCCGCCGCCGGGTGCTCGTGATCCATGCCAACCACGCCCGCGAGATCACCCCCGCCGTGATTCAAGCACTCCACGAGTTCCGCACCGGCGGTTTCCACTTGCTCAATCAGTCGGTGCTTCTGGCCGGCGTAAACGACACTCCGGAGAAACTCGCCGACCTGTCGGAAACTCTCTTTTCGGCCGGGGTTTTGCCCTACTATCTCCACCAGCTGGATCCCATTCAGGGCGGTATCCACTTCGCCGTGAGCGATGAACAGGCCTGTCGCATCCACCGGGAACTCCGTGCCCGCCTTCCCGGATACCTGGTACCCCGGCTCGTCCGCGAAATTCCCGGCGCACCAGCCAAAACCCTGCTTGAGGGCTGAATGTGAACCCATCCGAACAGGACGCCATTCCCCTCCTTGTCCTCACCCGTCATGCCGAACGGGCCGAGGCCATCAATACCCTGCTCCGTAATCAGGGCGTGTGGTCACGGATCCGCAGCATCGATGGCTTCGAGGCGTTGGCGGAGGAGGAACCTTCAGACTGGATGATCCTGATCTGGGATCCTGAACTCGATTGGAACTGGGCCTCTCTCCCGGAGGACTTGAGGCAGAAGTGGGAAGCACTGCCCCACCTGTCCCTCATGGAACAGAGCCCGAGCACCTGGCCAGGTGCGGATTTCATCAGCCTGGACGATGCCCCCAAAACCCGCCAGATCATCCTGCAAACCGCTGAATTCTCACGCTTAAAGCGGGATAGCCTGCAGTTGCGCTATACGAACAAGGAAGGCGAACGTGCCCATCGTCTGCTAGCGGAGACCTTGGAAACACCACTGGCCTTCATTCAGGAAGGGCTCCACCTCTACGCGAATCCCGCCTATCTCCTGCTCTTCGGCCTGGACAGCCCGGAATCCCGCCCCTTCCTTGACCTCTTTCCACCGGGGGAACGCACACGCATCAAGCAGGCACTCAAGAAATGCGCCCAGGCGAGCGAGTCCCGTCCAGTCGAAGTAGAAGTGCAGCAACAGGGATCGCCTCTCCTGCTCGTGGTTCGACCGCTCAGCTGGGCAGGCGAACCGGCGATTCTCATTCTTGCGCGACGCCGTCCGGAGTCGCTTCCACCGCAACCCCCGCCTCCCCCGGCCACCCCGGACCAGAAACCGGCACCCCCGCCCCAGCCGCGAGAGCCGGGGAGCACGGAAGGCCTCGTGACCAACGCAGACTTCACCGCCCGCATCCAGGAACACCTCGAGGCCGCCCTGCCCAAGCGCAGCGAACAGGCGATCGGCATCATCCAGCTCAGGGACCTGTCCATCCTCCTCAATGAACACGGGCCCGCCATGATCGGGAGCCTGCTCGACGAGATCGAGCGTAACTCCCGCGCCTTTTCCCGGCCCGGGGATCTCGTGACCCGGTTTGGCTGGTCCCTGTGCTACTGGCTTGAACGGCCCGCAGGGGAAAACATGGAGCAGTGGGCAGAGCATCTCCACCGTGCGGTGGACGGACAACTTTACGAAGCCTTGAATCACTCCCTCGTGATCGGCATTGTCATCGGCGTCAGTTCACGGGTCCGGAGCTCCACCCTGGAACGCCTGATCCATGAGGCCACCCAAGCCTCACAAGGCCCCCAACCCGTCAATCGCTACATACCGACCGCCACCGCATCGGATCCAGAGGACCTCGCAGCGGTCATCGACCACATGATCGAACGCAAGAAGCTACCACTGGTCAGACGAACAATCAGCAGTTTCACGACCGGCGACTCCCTGACCCGCTTCGAACTGCGCTTGGGCCCCAGCCTGCTCAAGACGTGTCACCGCACCTCATGGTCGGATTTCTTCCAACAGGTGAGCGCGCAGGGAGCACTTTCGGTCCTCGACCAGTATCTCCTCGAGTCCGCCCTCGGCTACCTCCTCCATCCTCCCCAACCGGAACCGTTCACGCTCTACCTGAGACTGTCCGGGGAGACCCTCAAAAATCCTGGACTGGCCCGATCCATCGCCGAACGCTGGCCACAGAAAACCCCCGGCCGGCTGGCCCTCCTCTTTCACGAACGATCCATCGCCAACCAGATCAAAACGGCCCGGGAGTGGATCGGTCCACTCCGCGCAGCCGGCATTCTGATCGGGCTTGATGAGTTCGGCCAGTCCAGTTATTCAGGACTGATGCTCAATCACTTCAAGCCGCATCTTGTGCGCATGCCCGCATCCCGGCTACTCGAGGCCGACTCTCCGCCGGAGGCGGAAGCTGACGAAACACCCCCTGGCGAAACACCCCCCGAAACGACTGCGCCCTGGTTGTCCGTGCTCCGCGAGAGGAAAATCCCGATCCTTGCCACCGACGTCGATCGTGCACAACTCCTGAACGATCTGCTCCTCCACGGCGTCCTGCTCGCCCAGGGCTCGTTTTTTGGAGAGGATTTGCCCTTCGAGCCGTAGAACCGGAACCGGGCAGGTCATCCCCCCTTCGCCGGAATCGTCTCCACCACAAGATCTTCCATGCGCCGGGACCAGGGGTCGGGCAGCAACCGACCCCGCCGGCCACGGTCACCCCGGTAGGATTCGAGCCCGGCAGCAGGCAGCGGGCATTGATTCCGACCACTCACGAGGCGGAGCCCTTCCCCAGGCGCCAGCGGCACCGCCACCAGCAAACGTTCCTCCTCCCGCCGCTCCGCCGGAATCGCAAATAGCCGAACCCCACGACCCCGACCCAGACGGGGGATCCTGGCCTGATCAATCACGAGCAACCGGCCAGAGGAGGCGAGCAATACCACCCGATCGGCCGAACCCAGAAGGCTCGCTGCAAGGGCCCGCCCCCCCTCGGGCAACCGAAACAGGGGACGGCCCTTGCGGAGACGCACCCGCAGGGCGGATGCCGGGAGGATGAACCCATAGCCCCAAGCATCGACCCAAAGAACCGAGGCTTCGGGTTCCCAGAAGGTGAGGGCCACAAAACGGGCGTCGGGTGGCGGGTCCAGCCGGCTGGTCAGCGGGATGCCGGGACTGCGCCCGTCCGGGAGATCATCCGGGCCCAGGTTGTAGACTCGGCCCTGGGAATCGAACAAAACGAGGGTTCCCTGGCTCTCTCCCCGGGTGAGCGCCAGGAAGCTGTCTCCGCTGCGATACGTGGACTGGCTGGGATCCCAGTCGTGTCCTCGCGCCGTCCGAATCCAGCCGCGCCGGGTCAGGGCCACCGTCACGGCCTCGCCCCGAACTGCCCGCTCCCGCGACAACCGCTCGGCCGAGGATCGGGGATGCAGGGGGGAACGGCGGGCATCGGCAAATCGCTCCTGGTCCGCGAGCAGTTGGGCCCGTGCCATTTTCCGCAGGCGTGCGGGAGAAGACAGCGTGGCCGCGATTTCGGTCTCGCGGGCAGCGAGCGTCTGTTGCTCCTTTTCGAGAACCAAGGATTCGAGGCGTGCCAGCTGCCGGAGTCGCATGTCCAGGATGGCCTCCGCCTGCCGCTCGCTCAGTTCGAAGACCCGCATCAGTTCCTCCCGGGGTTCATCAGACTCACGGATGACCCGGATGACCGCATCGAGGTCGTGATGGACCCGGAGGAGCCCGGTCACCACCTCGAGGCGGGCCTGCACGCGGCCGAGCTGCCAGCGCAGCAGGCGTTCCAGCGTGGCGAGGCGGAACTCCAGCCACTGCTTGAGGAGGTCGGCCATGGCCAGGACACGGGGTGCGCCGGCCGGGGTGATGACGTTGAAGTTGACGCGGTAACCCCGTTCCAGGTCGCAGACCGCGCACAGGTGCTCGAAGATCCGCTCCACCGGAAGTCCTCCCTCCCGGAGGGTGATGACAAGACGGGTGGGGTGTTCCTGGTCAGACTCGTCCCGCAGATCACGCACCCACGGCAACTCACCCGCCTCGACGAGACGGGCCAACTCGGTCAAGATCGCAGAGCCGGAAACCTGGTAGGGCAAGGCGTCCACCACGAGATCGTGTCCTTCCCGGAGGTAACGTGCCCGGCAACGGATCATGCCGGAGCCCGTTTCATAGAGCGTCCTCAGTTCTTCCGGAGACGTCGTGATCTCCGCTTCAGAGGGAAAATCCGGCCCCGGAATGTGCGCCAAAAGACTGGCCGGCTCCGCCTTCGGATGATCCAGGAGGTGAATCAGGGCGCGGGCGATTTCGCCGAGGTTGTGCGGCGGGATATCGGTCGCCATGCCTACGGCAATGCCGCTTGAGCCATTGAGCAGGACCCAGGGCATCCGGGCCGGCAGGAGAACGGGCTCCTCGAGGGTCCCGTCGAAGTTTGGAGCCCAGTCGACCGTTCCCTGGTCGAGCTCCGAAAGAAGAAGCTCGGCATAAGGAGAAAGCCGGCATTCGGTATAGCGCATCGCGGCGAAAGATTTCGGATTATCCGAAGATCCGAAATTGCCCTGACCGGTCACCAGGGGATAGCGACAGGAAAAAGGTTGCGCCATGAGCACGAGTGCTTCATAGGCCGCCTGGTCGCCATGAGGGTGGAATTTGCCGATGACATCACCCACGGTGCGGGCCGACTTCTTGAACTTGGGACTGTTCCCGAGGCCGAGCTCGTGCATGGCGTAGAGGATCCGGCGCTGAACCGGTTTCAGCCCATCGGCCAGGTGGGGCAGGGCCCGGTCGAGAATCACCGTCATGGAATAGTCCAGATAGGCCTTTTCCACAAAATGGCCGAGGTCAATCGATTCGTGAGTTTCCTTGGGCCCCATGCGGGAGGGCTTGGGGGGACGGGTGGTTGTGGTTCGCCTGAGTGTCATGAGTTCAGCCAGTGAGCGTCATCGCTGGAAACGGGCAGGAGTGTAGCGGATTGACTCAACCGGTGGAAGCCGCCAAGGGACAAAAACGGGCCGGTTCGAGGAAGTAAAGACCCAGTTTCAGGGGACCTGATTCCGCTTGGCCTAGAAGGCGGGCATATCGCTCGAGCTGGGGCCGGTGGCGGACCTCTTCCGAACGGAGAAAGGTCTCAAGGTCCCCACCTGCATGGCGTCCCAGCTTGTAATCGATAATCCAGAATGTACCATCCGGTTCACGGAACAGCCGATCCACCCGGATCCGTACGCGCTCCGCACCGGCCATGCCCTGCAGGGCCAGCTCGCAGGCAGCCCAGGGATGGGGGCCCAGAATCCAACGGGCCTCGGGATCACGGACGACCCGTTCCACGATCAGACCGAGGTCCCGTGCCCGATGTTGGGCCCGTTGAGGTGCGAGCCCGCCTTCGACGAGCAGGCGTTCCCACCGCTTCCGTGAACCGGAATCCGGGTCGTACCAAGGACGGCTGCGCTCCCAGCCGAGCCGGCTGATCCGCGCGCAAATCTCATGCAGAACGAGTCCGAGAACCCGTGCCTCGGTCTCGGCCCAATCGTAAGCCGGTCGGGCAGGGCCCAGGATCTGCGTGCCCCCGCCCACCCGGCCGGCCCCTCTCTCGTCGGGCCATTCGAGGCCTGGGAAATCCCCTCCCCGCCGGAGTCGGACCGCGACCGTCTGCGCTTCCGGATCGGATCCTGGAGCCGGGACCTCAACGGGTTCCGCTGCGGAAAAAGCGGACTCAAAAACCTCCGCCAGAGAGCCCTTGCCGGGTTTCGGGGTCTCACCGGTTCCAGCCAGCGCCACGAGATGAAGCCGCTCACGCGCCCGTGTGGCCGCCACATAGGCCAGGCGGACCCGCTCCGCCTGGTCTTTCTCTTGATCGATTGCCTTGAGGTACTGATACCATCCCCGGTGCCCCGGCTGGAGGCTCGCCGCATCCGCTGTCGCCATGATGACCTCGGGTCCGCCGGGCCCGATCCGTTCCAGCCAGGCCAGCAGGCGCGAATCCTGCCGTGGGGGCACATGATTCAGTCCACCCAGGATGACCACATCCCACTCAAGACCCTTCGCTCGATGAATGGTGAGCAGCTCAAGACGCGGATCCTCGGTTTCCACCTCATGGGGCGCCCGGAGTCCGGCTACTGACTCGGGGAGGCGGAGCGGATCGGCTCGCCACTCCCCAGCCGGATGCTCGTCCAGCACGTCGAGGAAGCGTTCGGCCAAAGCCAGTTCGAAATCGTGCCCATAGAGCGCAGGTCCCCCAAGCTCGAGCCAGGCGGCCTCGATCACTTCCCTCAGGCGGTGGGTCCGGGACAGCCGATCAAAAGCCACCGTAAGGACCGGCCAGGCCCGATCGAGCCGCACCAGCCCATCGGCGGACAAGTTGGCAGGTGGCCAGGGCGCAAGTGCTCCCGTCGGGACCAGGGGCACTTCCTCAAGGGCCACGAGGTCAGCGAGCGACAAACCGATCCAAGGCGCTCGCAGAACGGCCAGCCAGGCCCGGCGGTCACCTGGATGCAACAACGCCAGTGACAGCATGAGGAGATCCTGAACCACCCCAAATTCACCGAGCGGCTCGAGATCCAGGGCCCGGAAGGGGAGATTTTCGGTTCTGAGGAGGCGGGCAATCGGCTCTGCTTCACCATGTGTGTCAACGAGCACGGCGATACGTGCCGCGGCATCCCGGTTCCGTTCCATGCGGATGAGTTCAACGACCATCCGGGCCCGGTCATCCGGGGCATTCCCAGCCACCAGATGGACCTCGGCACGAGGCTCTCCCGGCCCTCCGGCCCGCCGGGCCCGAACCGGGTTGTAGCGAACCGCTCCGGATTCCGGGTCGTCGGTCGCTCGAAACAGATTTCTGAACTGATGGTTGAACCACTCCACGAGGGCCGGATGGCTCCGGTAGTTGTCATGCAGGACGAGCGTTTCAAGCGGGAAACCCGGTAGTCCCCGTTCCTGACAGTTCAGAAAAACCCCCACCTCGGCCTGGCGAAAGCGGTAAATCGACTGGAGGGGATCACCCACGGCAAAAAAGGTATGGCCATCACCCGGTTGCCAGCCCCTCATGAGCTGTCTCAGCAGGGTGTAGTGGGCAATGCTGGTATCCTGGAACTCGTCCACCAGAAGATGCTGGATCCGGTAATCGAGTGCCAGAGCCAGATCCGTCGGATCCTCCTCGCCCAGGGCCTCAAGCGCCATTCCGGTGATCTCGGCAAAGTCGACCGTCCCCGTCTCCCGGAAAACCTGCTGAAGCTGGTAGAGCGCCCGCGCCAAAACCACGAGCACCCGTTCGAGCAGGATCGAATCCAGAGTCAGGGTATGGGGCAACCGCTCCAGCTTTCGCAGGATCTCAATCCCTCCGGGATCGGACTCGAGCAACTCGAGTTCGTCAACAATCGCCCGGGACAGTGACTCGCGCTCATTCTGAAGCTCGGGGGGCGTTCCCTTCTTTGCTCCGAGCAGGCTATGGATTCCGCGTGGACGCCGCACGGTCTTCTCACGGGTGAAAAACAAATCGACGAGGTACTCCACTTCACGGAGCCGGTCCATGGTCCAGGGATCCGCACCGTCGGCCACCTTTCCCTCCCCTCCCTCCGGCGGGTCATCGACGTGGGGATCCAGCCGTTGCCGCCAGATCCGGGCATCCCTGGCGAGATCGAGCCAGCGCTTGAAGCGTTCGGGTGTTGCTTCGTGGTAGCAACGGAGGTAGGTATCTCGAAAAAGATGAAGTCCGGCCCGCTCGCTTCCTTCCCCAAGCCCGGGTTCCCGGCCGGCCGCATAAAGGAGCCCCTGCCATTGTTCGCGCACTGCCAGCATGCGCGCCAGGGAGCGGACCAGGGTTTCGGGATCCCCCCCGACCTCAACCAGCCAGGTACCGATTGCCTCCCGATAATCAGGTTCTGCCGGCAACTCCTCGATGACCCGCCGTGCCGCCTCGAGATACAGGTTTTCCGCCCCCTCGGTCACCCGGGGGATCCGCCCCCGGCCAGCCGACCAAGGCATTTTCTGGATCAGCCCGAGGGCAAAGCCGTCGATAGTCATGATGCGGAGCCGTTGCGGCATGCGTTCGAGGTTCCAGCCGAGTAACTGGCTCCGCTGCCGGACGAGTTCGACGGGCCCGGCCAGAGAACTGGGCAGATCCCTGGCGGAGAGGGCCTGCCAGACCCGATGGGTCATTTCCGCCTGCGCTTTCCGGGTGAACGTGAGGGCAAGAACTTCCTCAGGCTCCTTGACCCGGGACAGCAAGGTCAAAAAACGAGTCACCAACAAGGTGGTTTTTCCCGATCCGGCCGGGGCCTGGACGAGAAACGAGCCCACCGGGTCCAGGGCACGCTCCCGGACAGACTGCTCGTCTTTTGTTTTTTCAGCCCGGATCCGACCCATGCCGTTCTTTTCTCGTACCCCGCAATTCATAACCGGTCGGTTGGGAGGCCCCGCCCTGGACATCGAAACCAGACCGAGACCCCCACCGGTTTGGGCATGCCAAACGCGCGGTTTCTCCGGGCTTACGCCGGCTCATCAGCGTCCCCGGGAAGACTCGACTCTCCCGACTCTTCCTCATTCCGGCAGTTCTCAACCTCGGGGCGTTCATGAAGACGGCACAAGGCCGGAAAATCACACCACCGGCAAGGCAACCCCCCCCGTCCACGCGGATCGAGATCGTTGCGGCCGGCACAGATCTCCCGGACCAGTGCATCCAGACCAACCTTCCAGGCCTGCCGTTGTGCCTCCCAATCGGGGAGTCCGATCAGTTTGAGTTCGGAAAGACCCGTCCAGGCGCTGTCCTGGAGTCCGTGATAGCCCGGGGATTTTCCAAGACTGGCCACCAAAAGAGCGCGCGCTTCGGGCCAGGCTAAGGCATAGACCGGCAGTTGCGGTTTGAACGGACGCTCGGGGTTCAACCAGTCACGAGGGTCCGGGGGTCTGCCGGTCTTGTAGTCCACGATGGCTGCTGCGCCGTCCGGGAACCGGTCGATGCGATCTGCCCGGATCCGAAACGTGACCCCGGCCAGAGTCACCTGGGACTCCCTTTCCGGTTCGGAGTGGAAAGGGGTGATGCGTATTCCCTCCACGTTTTCAAACCAGGACCTCAGGCGTTGGATGAAATCCTCTCTCAGGGCCTCACACAAGGCCCGAACCAGTCGGCCGCCCCGGGTTTCAGTCTCAAGGACGAGATCCACGGCCTGCTCAACCAGTTTTGCCCACTCCCGTCGGCCAGGCGGATGGGCGGGGCCCAGTCCCAGTGATCCGATATGCTCCAGCATCGCGTGGAGGAGCCGCCCGCGTTCCCGGGGGTCGAGCGGCAAACGCCATGGCGGCAGCACCTCCGCCCCCAGGCGATGGGCGGCAAACGCCTTGAACGGACAGGCCGCCTGATCCTCGAGAAGGCGCGTACCACCGCGGGCCACCGGTCGGCTCCAGGGCACAGGATCCGTAAAGGGAACTGCCTCGAGCGGCCAGGCACACCCCCGCCACCGGGCTCTGAACCCGCGTCCACGGAAGGCGTTCGGAGGGGAGCCGCCTTCCTGGCTGAAGTAGGGTGACAGATCATGTTCCTTGTCCTCTTCATGCGTGGCCCAGCTCACATGGAGTTCGGCCGTTGCCCGTTTCCATCGTTCAACCAGCCGTTCCCCGAAACCGAACTCACGCACGCTCCCTGCATGAGGCAGACCGAGCTGCCTTTGCAACGCAAAAGGCAAAAACGGGTGGGGATGGGGGGGGGACGGCCAGACCTCGGCTTCGGCACCGAGGACCCAAAGCCGGTCGAAAGTCAGTCCGGCAGTTTCGAGCGGACCCATGACCGAGATCGGGACCGATGGGGACTCGGGCTGGAAAATTCTCTCCCGGAGACTCTCTCCCACCCAATTCCGGAATTCATCCAGCGAGCAGCGGTAACCGATCGTGTCCAGCGCAGAGAAGGACTGGATCGTCTCAGACCAGGCTGTATAGGCCTGATACTCCGTCGAATCGAGCGTCCGAGCCCCTGGCCACCCGATATCGACAAGCAATCCCATCCAGAGGCCGACCCATTCGGAAAATGACCGCTTCTGAACCGGCCCGAAGGATTCCAACCGACGCATCATGGCACGACCCCGATCCTGGAAATCCAAAGGACAGTCGGCAAGCGCGGTCAGGGTATCCCAACCGTTCCCGACACCCCGGCCCAGGTTCCGCCAAGCGCAATCCGCAGCAAAGCGTTTTTGACCATCCTGTGCGATCCCTCCCCAGTAGGAGCTTCGCAGAAGACGGCCCAATCCCTCCCCTGAACGGTTCCGGTCAGCACAATCCAGGATATCGAGCGCGGTTTCCACCAGCGGGTAGTCGGAAAGGGGATCGCCCAGACTCAGGCTGTAGGGACGGTGGGCGGGATCCCCACAGGATGCGAGGCGAAGGGGGGACAGCACATCATCCAAGATCGCCCGGAACTGCGTCCGGTAACGATCCCCACCCAACAGGACGATCCCGATCCGGCACGCCGGATTCTCCTGCAGGCTGGCCCGGGCTGCCGTGGCCACGGCATAGAGCTCATCAGTCCGACCCGGGTAGGCCTGGACGGACAACCGGGCGGGTGGTCGTCCATCAGTCTCATTCTGGATGAGACATCGGCAGCCACGCTTACGGGCCGCGCGGGCCAGCCGTGACTCGAGCGGAGTCAGCTCATCAAAGCCGAAGAAGGTAAGAGATTCCTCAGGTTCTTCGAGCAAGCCATCCTCAAGAGACCCGACGATCCTTGCGAGCAGGCGGCCCGGGGATTCGAAGGCGCCGTCCCGGAGACGTTCGAGAAACCGGGCACGGAGCACGCGGTAACGCTCGTTTTCCTGACCCCCCCCCTCCTCCATCTGCTGTGCATTGATCTGCCATTCTGATTCGAGCGCAAAGGCTTCCTGCGCCAGACGAGCCAGTCCCAGGGGATGCTGCACATCCGCATCCACGCTCCGGATCACATCCAACCACAACAAGCGGTCGGCAGCGGGGGGCAGAAGACGGATCTCGGTATCGATCATCTCCCAGTGCCGGCGGGCCCATTCGGCCGGCTGCTCGATCAGGGGCATCATGGCCAACGTGTGTCCGGCCACTTCCTGCTCTTCCAGTTCACACGCCAAAAGCACACGGCGCAAGCGATCGGTGGGCACAAGCCAGCCCCCCTCCCGGATCGGGCGGGGAAAGGGCGTTGCCGATCTATCTCCTGATGACCTCATGCCACCCGGATGGGGTTCCTGTCACGGAGAAGGCGCCGACTGCCGTGACCTGCGGCCATGGCGATCCAAGGGCGCCTCAGGAGGCGGCATCGAGCCAGAACCGCGAGGGCCTGGTCCCGCCAACCCAACGGATCATGGCCCCTGAAAAACAGCCGGAGGGCTTCGAGACCGGCGAGAAACCGGAGATTCGCACCACGCCGGTTTCGATCATAGCCCTCGAGAGCAACATCCCACGGCACCGGACCGGAATGGCACACGGCACGGGCCAGCCGGCCCACCAGCACACCCGCATCCAGGAAACCGAGATTGAGCCCCTGTCCGGCGAACGGATGAATCACATGGGCTGCATCCCCCACCAAGGCGAAACGCTCTGCGACATAACGCCGTGCGACCTGCCGCCGGAGTGGAAAAGCGTGCGGGGCCGCTGACAGCTGGATCCGCCCGTAGAAGCCTTCGGTGGCTTCCTCGATCAGCTGAGCCCAATCCTCGGGCTTCCGCACCAGCCAGCGATGTACGACCGGATTGGGCATCGACCAGACAAATGACAGTCCCCCCCCGGGTGCCGGTAAAAGACCCAGAGGTCCCCAAGGGGTAAAAACTTGGCGCAAGACATCACCGCCTTCTCGCTCGGGCACACACCACCCCGTCACGGCACTTTCGCCATAGTCGTGGATATCGAGCAGAACCCCCTCGCGCTCGCGCAGACGGGAATCCCCTCCCTCAGCCACGACCAACAGGGGCATCTCCCCATCCTTCCCACTCCCCGTCAACCGCCAGCCGTCCCCTGTCCGCTCGATCTGATCGGGATGGCCCTCCAAGCGGGTGATGCCGGAGGCCTGGGCTACGCTTTCGAGAGCCGGCAGCAGATCCCGTGCCCAGACGGTGGCACCGAGAAGTCCACCGCCGATATCCTCAGCCGAGAAGCGGAGGCGGCTCCGGTGGCGGTGAATCCAGATTTCCAACGCTGAAAATACCCGACACCGCACGGGGCCCAATTCGCTATAGATTCCCAAACGTTCCAAAAGGTTGAGACTGGTGGCCGAAAGCGCGTAGAGGCGCGGATCTGTTCCCGGTCGAGCACTCCCCTTGCTCTGCCCGATCCGGCAGACGGGGTGGTGGCGCGCCAAGAGGCAGGCAGTCAGGAGACCCACCGGCCCGTCTCCCACGATCGCGATCGGACCTGTCGCCGTCTCCCGAATCTTGTCGGCCTTCAGGGATTCCACCCGAGTCCCCGCACCAGGATGCGCCGCTGGAGGGTATGAGATCGGGCGAGCATCCTCCAGCCTCCACTTCGGATCAAGCGGAGCAATGGATCCTTCCGTTCAAAGAGGCGGGGCAGGCCCAAGGTCAGCTGATCGACGTGTTGGTGATCGCGGACACGGGTGGCCCAGAAGCGGGCGGTCCACGCCCCACCTCCCCAATCCTCCCCCCGGGCTCGGGCGACGCCGATCGCTTCGACCAGACGACGCGCATCCCGGAGCGCAAGATTCAGCCCCTGAGCGGCAAAGGGAACAACCGTATGGGCGGCATTGCCGATCAGGAGCATACGTTCCGCGCAGGGGGGATCCACCCGACGCGAGATGAGGTCGAAAACCGCGGGTTTCGCCTCCTCCGTCATATCCTCGGACCGGCATCGGATCTGGCGCGAGAGTTCCAAGCGGCGTTTTTCCGGTGGACCCTCCATGAAGTCACGAGCCGCATCCCGCGGCCGGGTCCAGATAACGACTGACCGGTCGGCTGCAGCAGGCAGAATCGTCAAGAGGCTTTTCCCCTCAAGTTGTTCGTACGCTTGGGCGGATTGCGGTCGCACCCGGTTGACCAGGGGGATCACGATGGCCATCCGTCCGGTATCTTCCTCACGGGATCGCATACCGGATCCCAAGGCCCACTCGGGTGGCCGACCTTCGGCGATGACGGCAAGCGGAGTGGTCAGTTGGAGGGGGCCCTGAGGGGTATCGAGCCAGCAGTGTACCTCCCCCCGCACGGGGGCTGTTCGCTTGATCCGGCTTCCATATAGCAGCCGAATCGCTCTCTCACTCTCGAGGGCCCGGTGGAAGGCCTCCTCCAGCTGGTGAGACCAGACGGTATAACCGAGGACCGGCAGGTTCACATCGAGCGCGTCCAGCAGGACCGGTGGCTGTCCCGGCTCTTCAACATAAATCTCGCGAATGGGACTGGCCGGTGCCGCCAGATGGGCGATTACCCCGATTTCACCGAGCCAGCGCCACGACGGCTCCGAAAGCACGAACAGGCGCTGGTCCTTTCGAAACTCTTTTTCTCCCCGTTGCTCGACGAGGGTGACGGGCACACCCGCGCGGGCGGCCGCCACGGCCAGCGCCGACCCCACGCTTCCGGCTCCTGAAATGAGGAGTCCGGCCGATCCGGCAGGATCAGGTCCGTCCGACATGCATCACATGCTCGATGTCATCTGCGGATTTGACCAGCTGGCGGGTCAATACGTCAGGATCCTTCCGGGTAATGAGCACGTCATCTTCGATACGGATGCCAATACCCTGGAAGCGCTTGGGGATCCGCCGGTTCCCGGGCCGGAGATAAATTCCCGGCTCCACGGTCAAAACCATGCCCGGTTCGAGTTCTCGCCAGTGACCATCGATCTTGTAACTGCCCACATCATGCACATCAAGGCCGAGCCAATGGCCGGCCCGGTGCATGTAAAACTCTTCATAGGCCCGGTCACGAACCAGTTCCCGGATTGGACCCCGGAGCAGTCCCAGGCGCACGAGCCCCTGGGTGATGACCCGGACCGTGGCCTCATAGGGTTCATTCCAGTGGCGGCCCCGCCGACAGGTCGCGATCGCTTCCTGTTGAGCGGCGAGCACAACGTCATAGACCGCACGCTGTTCCGGGCTGAATCGGCCGTTCACCGGGAAGGTCCGGGTGATGTCTGCAGCATAACCCCGGGACTCACAGCCGGCGTCCAGGAGCAGGAGATCACCGTCCCTGAGCAATTCCGCATTCTGGGTGTAATGCAGGATACAGGCATTGGTCCCACCCCCGGCGATTGTGCCATAGGCTTCCTCGCACCCGGATCGCATGAATTCGTGCAGGACCTCAGCCGCAACGTCATATTCATGGAGCCCGGGGGCGAGTGTCCGAAGCACGCGCCGGTGCGCGGCAACACTGACCCGGGCCGCCTTGCGCATCTCGGTAATTTCCGCTTTTGACTTGAACAGGCGCATCTCATGAACGATGGGTTCAAGGGAGATGAAAGTTTCGGGGGAAGCCACCCCTGAACGAACCCGAGCCCTCAACCCGTTGACCCAATCGATCACCCGGTGGTCGAAGGCCTCATTCTGACCCATGGTATAGAAGATCCGCTCTGCACCCTCAAGCAGTCGTGGCATCTCGGCGTCCAGGTGGGTGATCGCAAATCCCTGATCTACCCCATACTGGTCCACAGCTCCCTCCGGACCGGCACGTCGGCCCGTCCACGTCTCACGCTCGCGATCCCGCGGATTGCAGAACAGGAGATACTCGCCCTCCGGACGACCGGGCACAAACACCGCGACGGCCCCCGGCTCCTCGAAACCGGTCAGGTAGAGAAAATCGCTGTCCTGGCGGAAGCGGTAGGCTACATCCCGGTTACGGATTTTTTCGTTGGCACCAGGCAGGATCGCAATCGCATTGCGGCCCATTTCGCGCAACAGAGCACGCCGGCGACGCGACCATTCTTCACGGTGGTTCATGCGGGGACTCCTCGGAGACCGGGGGCGCGGTCGCCCCCCGGCGCTCATCGTACAAAAACTGGACTGCCATGCGCACGTACTCGGCGACTTCCAAAAAGTCCCTTTCATCGTTCTCCGTGGCGACCGGGGGAGGGTCCACGCGGCTGATCTCGACCAGGTCCCGAAGCACCTCACGACCCTCCCGTGTCTTTGGGAATCCGGATCCCACCTCACCCAAGGTCGAGAGAAAGCCTCCCAGCCAGCAAGCCAAAGCTTTGACTCGCGTCTCCAATGTTTCTTCATCGTCCGGCAGGCCGAGATTAAAGTCGAGCTGGCCACGCGCCAGTTGCTGGGCCCACAGGGAACCCTGGACCCGCCAGAAATCCCACTCGGAATCCCCCCACTCCATAGGCGTTGGAGAACGGGAACCCCGGCTCGCGTGTGGTTCGTTTTCCTCGGGGGTCCAGCCCGCACAGAGGAACCCACACACCTCTCCCTGCAACTGGTGCACCGGAATCCGCCCGGACTCCCTCGGTCGGTCGCTATTGCTCATGACCCGTTGCCCCGGGCGTCGGACACCTGCATGGTGCGATTCTAGCATGCGAGGGCACTGGACCCGCCCGTCTTCGTCCGGATTTGTTGTATAGTGAATCCCTTCCGGAGGCAATATGAACTGGCAAGAAGAACTCGCAAACCTAGAACGGTCCGTCCATCTTCTGCTTGCCGAAAAGGGCCAACTGCAGCAGGAAAACCGTTCCCTGCGAACCAAACTGGCAGAGCTGGCACAAGAGCGGGCAACGCTGTTGCATAACCGGGATGATGTCCGTTTCCGGGTGGAATCCATGATCCATCGTCTCAAATCACTTGAAAACGAACGGTGACAGCCACTCCTGTCCGCATCCGCATCCTGGACCGCGAGTTCCAAGTGAACTGTCCGGAGAACGAACGCCTGGCCCTGCTCGAGGCGGCAACCTTCCTGAACGATGAGATGCAAAAGCTCCGGAACGAAGGGAAACTCGTAGGCCTCGACCGGATCGCCATCATGGTGGGTTTGGACCTCGCACACCAGCTACTTGAGACCAAGCGGGAGGGGGGGCCGGAATCCGGCCGTTGGCTCGAACAGCTCCATCGACTGAATTTGGAGCTCGCCGCGTCTCTCTAAGGATGGCCCGGAAACCCCCGTCGGGTCACGCCCATCTGGACGAGCCCGCTCCCTCTTGTAAATACCAGCTAGCCGGTTCATCATGGAACCGACGTCTCCTGCTGCGCTCGATACGGGCTGGGATTCTCTTCGAGCCTAATGATCCATCCCGGAAGCCGACAGGTCGTTGTTGTGCAGACCCGTCCCTGAGCGGGGAGCCTGAAGATGACCTCGAAGCCTCCACCTGAACCTCAGGTTCAAGGGCAAAAGCCGGTAACGGCGCAAGCGGGAGATGTCCCTCTTCCGGAGACGGATCAAGCGTGCCGGGAAGTACTTCGTTCGCGCATGAAAGACCTGATCCGGCATCTTGATGCCGAAACTCAGGGAGTGGCCGCAAGACGACTGGCCCCGCAACTGGCACCCTTCCTCCGCGATATGGCCCCGGGTCATCTGGCGAGCTATTTCCCGGTGCGGGGTGAAATCGATCCCAACGGCTTTACCGGGCTGGGAAGCGTGGGTTCACCTTTCGGTCTCCATGTTTATCTCCCACGTTTGCAGGGCGGAAGCCTCGAGTTCGTCTCTTGGGAACCGGGGACCGATCTCCGGCCCAACCGCTTCGGAATTCCCGAACCCACGACCGGTCACTCCCTTTCCCCCGAACGGCTTGACGCGATTCTGCTCCCCCTGCGGGCGTTTGATTCGTGGGGGCGACGCCTGGGTACGGGCGGCGGCTTTTACGACCGGACCCTGGCCGGGGAACGGGAAGGACCAATCAGACCCCTCCGTATTGGTGTGGCCCATGACCGGCAACGGGTCGATTCGATTCCTGAAGCGCCCTGGGACGTTCCTCTTGACTGGGTTGTCACCGACCGAGGCTGGTACCGAAACGGTTGCTTCCACCCCTCGTGGCCTGGTCTCAAATAAGGATTTCGGTAAGCAATTCCATGTCTTACTGGCTTTTTAAATCGGAACCCCGGGAGTTCGGGCTGGACCATCTGCTTGCCCTGCCCGGACGGATGGCACGCTGGGATGGTGTCCGCAACTATGAGGCCCGGAATCTCCTTCGCGACCAGATCCAAGTGGGTGACCAAGCCTTTCTTTATCACTCGAGCTGCGAGCAGCCGGGAATCGTGGGGCTCCTGGAGGTGGTTCAGGCGGGCTATCCGGATCCCACGGCATCTGATCCGGAAAGCCCCTACTGGGATCCCCGTAATCTCCCTGGAGAGCCCCGTTGGTACGCGGTCGATGTCCGGCTGACTGCTCGCCTGAGTCCCGTCCTCCTGCTCAGCCGTCTGCGTGGAGATCCTGAACTCCATGAGTTCCGTCTGCTCCGCCGCGGCAATCGGCTTTCCATCCTGCCGGTCACCCCATCGGAGTGGACCCACCTCCTCGCTCAAACCCATCTCCTTCCGCTTTGAGGTCCCTTTGTACCCGAGATCGGGGGAGAGTGAAACTCAAAGACGAAAAAAATCCTGAATTTTTTTTTTAATTGGATATACTCTCCACGTGTTGTTACACAGCGGAGATTCCGCGATGATGAAACGTAAAGTGACCAAGAAGCGTGCAGTGGCGAAGAAAAAGCCCGCCGCCCGTCGTAAGCCGGCCCACAAGGCCAAAACTGCGGCTCGTCGCCGGCCTGTCGCCAAGAAGAAAGCGGTAGCCAAGAAAAAGGCTCCCGCGAAGAAGAAAAAAGCGGCTTCTCGAAGCAAGGCCAAGCCCAAAAAGGCTGCGGCCAAGCCCAAAAAAAGCAGCGTAAAAAAAAAGGCATCTAGCCGGAAAACCTCGTCGGTGAAGAAAAAACCGGCCCGGAAACCGGCCAAAAAACATTCCACGGGATCGGGTCCGCGTCCGGTTTTTACCCCGGAGCCTAAGACTTCGGTCTTTGAAAGTGGTGAAACCTCGATCAGCGCAATTTTCTGATCGGGTAGAAGACTGGGGCGCTGGGTTGACCAAGAGTTCGGCCCAGCGCTTTTTTCCGCCCGACGATCCGGTCCTCATACTCCAATGATCCCGAGCCCCGAGGAGTCCTCCCCTGCAGCCGATGCGTCCAAGCGACGGGCCGCCGAGGCGGCTCTCGCCCTGGTCCGCGGTACCCGTTTCCTGGGTGTTGGCACCGGCTCCACCGTACGTTACTTCATTGATGGCCTGGCGGGTATCCAGTCACACTTCGAGGCGGCCGTCGCCAGTTCGGACCAGACAGCAGCTCTGCTGCGACAGGCTGGCATCCGGGTTCTTGACCTCAACGAGACGGGTGATATCGACCTTTACGTGGATGGCACGGATGCTTTTGATCCCCATTTCCGTCTTATCAAAGGCCATGGCGGAGCACTCACGCGGGAGAAGATACTCGCGACGGCGAGCCGGAAATTTGTGGTCATCGCTGATGGCCGCAAACGCTTTGATCGTTTGGCGGATTCGGTAGCGGTTCCGGTTGAGGTCCTGCCGTTCGCCCGCAGTTTCACGGCCCGCCAGATCGTTCGGCTGGGTGGGGCACCGGCCTTGCGAGAACATTACCTCACGGACAATGGTAACCAGATCCTGGATGTCCTCCATCTGCCTCTGAACGATCCACAGCACATGGAGATCCAGCTCAAATCGATTCCAGGGGTTATCGAATCGGGTATTTTCGCCCACCGGATTCCCGAGTACATTTTCGTGGCTGGCGGATCCTCAGCGGTGGAAAGGCTCGAACGGCCTGCCTGATTTCCAGAGTTCCCGGAAACGCCTGTCCACCCGGTGGGCAGCTGAGCATCTCCTCCGTCTGGCCAGTGATTGCAGCCACTCTTTCCCCCACAACCCGGTGGAAGGTCATCCACTCTACCGGGTGGGTGGTTTTTGCTTGTTCGCTTCATCGTGGCCGGATGCAGGTATCCGCCGTTCTCGCGGATCCAGCTGATCAACGTGTTCAGCATAGGATAGAACGTGTTTTGATCATTGACGTATTTGGGCACGAAAAGACGAAATCTTTCCCGGGTCACAAAGAGCTTGCGGGTTGTGAGGGTCGGTCACGACCAGCTCAACTTCGTGCATGCCGTGCCGGTTTTCGCTCGCGATAAGGCCCGGACGTTGACGATCGTCGTGGACTTCAAGCCCGGGACACGGTGGGGGGTGCCGGGGGTCCCAAGGGAGCATCCGGTCCATGACACCACTCGAGGGCCTCTGTGCCTGGGCCCAGACCCGCACCACGAATGGCTTCCTGGAGGCCCTGAACGGACTCTTCCAGGCCGCCAAGCGCAAGGCCCGCGGCTATGGCCGGTTCTCGACCATCCGCACCGTGATCTTCCTCATCGCCAGCAAACTCGACTTCTCAAACATCAATCCATATGTGGCCAGTCAACCCACTTGAAATTCAACAGAGCCATAATCTTGAGCCCCTCGTCGCTTTCATTCTCGTTTTGCGGACGATCAGGGTCATATCTTCTGTGAATGGGGGATCGCGGATCAACACCAATCCGTTGTAGCAACAAATATTGTGCGGTTAGGCGTTTCCATCCGCGGCGGCGGGGTCGCCGGCGCCGTCATCGAACCCATCGAATGCCTTCCTAACGATAGTTTCGAGAGAAGTGACCTCTTTGTCGGTAAGCTTTTCAAATTCATCGTTGCGGCGCTTTTTCGGCAACGTGCCTTTGTTCCGGCGGATAAACATCACGAGATTCTCCGCAAGCCTATCCGGCATTTCGACCGTGTTCGCGATGCCATGAAGAGCCTCGTCATGCCGGCACAGATAATCGATCTCGTGCGGCAAATTGTGCTCGACCGTGCGTTCGACACAGGCGTAGAGAAATTCCGCCTCTTCCGTGCAGTCGAAATAACGATAGAGATCGGCTGTGTCGTTGAGAACCTCGACATTGCGATCCGGCATCGGCCGCCACTCGATGAAATCCATCAACGGGCCGGAACGACTCTGAAGTGTCGTGCGGTAATCGTCGATGCGGCCCAGCATCACCGACGAAACCGGGAACACCATGCCGGGCGGCGTGAATTTCCGTTCCGCGAGCACATGATGGATTAAGCATCGATGCAAACGTCCGTTGCCGTCTTCGAGCGGATGCACATAGACGAAACCGAAGGCCGTCGCAGCGGCTTGGAGCACGGGATCGAGATCGTTATCCCGCATCCGGTCGTTTACCGCCAATAATCCGGTCATAAGCTCGGCAAGATCTTGGGGCCGAGCGCCGATGAATTCCGGCAGCGGGTCGCCTTGGCTATCCCGTTCGCCCAAAAAGACGCCGTTCCGGCGCAGGCCGAGATGGATAAATCGCGTATCTTCGATCAGCACGCTATGTAGTCGTACAATCTCGTCTAGCGTAAGCGGATGTTTGCCCGCCTGTTGAACGGCACGTGCCCAACGCTCCAGCCGCTTACAGGGAGGCCGCTCGCCTTCGATCGCAAAACTGGCCTGACTATCGGCCAGCAACAGGAAACTAGCCGCGCGCGCGATGAGATGAGCGCCGGTCTTGCCAACGGTTTCCTTTGCTTTATCGGCAAGCTTCGAGTCCAGATAGCGCGTCAGCTTCCCGGTGCGCCGGATAATCGGACACCAGCGTCCCGTTCCGAGCAAATTATCGCGCAGGCGATGGCGCCGCGATAAGGTCGGCTTGCCCGTGAAATAGAGTTTCGGGTCGAGCAGATCGATCGCCGTCGCATTCGGCGCGTCGTCGACCGCGAGCTTGCGGCTGGTCAATAGCTCATAGAGATACCAAGCGCGCCGCGTAGGAACGCCGGTCGGCGCTTTGCGCACCAGGGCCGCCATTTCGGCTTCCGGCACGGCGTCGAAAACACGTTTCAGGATCAGGAGATCGATGTCTTCGTGCCGCAGGGCAAAGAGCAGATGGTCGGCGAAATTGTCGCCGGGCCAATAGCGCTTATCGAAGACGGTCCACGGTTTCTCTTCGCGCCGGTTGCCGCGGATATGCTTTTCGGAAACGCAGCTCGGCCGCCGGACGGGGGCTGCGATCGCCAGTGCGCGGACGAGAGCAGCCCACCCGGCCAGCTTGGCGTTATCCGGAACCGTGTTTTCCTGGAACGCCGTTGTTTCGTTGAAATGGAGCTTCATTGGTCGAAAACCCTGTAGGACAGTCGAAAAACGCCATTTTAAGAGCCTAAATGTCGAAAACCATCATAACATCTTGGCGGTCGAAATCCATATAGTTCTGTCGAAAAATGCGCTGAAATCCATATTAATGTCGAAAATCTCATAGTTAGAAGGCCAATTAGGCGAAATTGTCGGAATAGAGATCTTGCAGGCATCAAAAGCCGGTGGGAGGCCGCAGTCCATCGAGTATGCCTACGGCGCGGCCTGAATCTCCCCAAGGCCATTTGCTACCAACCGAAGGCTTCGTGTGGTAGTCATCAGAGGGTTGAAGAAGAAAACTTCTCCGTCACGTCCCCATCCAGTTTGACCGGCATCATCGCATCGATCTCTGGTTTTGATGCAGCGGACTTGACGGCACAAATCGACGTGAGCGGAGGTTCCCTGTACCCATCCGATGGGGTGGCCGTCATCCACTTGAGATCGACCTGGTCCCAGCGTAGGGCGACGAGCTCGCCGACGCGCAGGCCATGCCGGTAGGCAATGAGCACGAGCGTGCGATCGCGCACGCCGTGTCGGCCGACCCCGCCTGCGGCCTTTCTTGTCCTGAAAGATCCTCTGGCAGCCCGCTCGCGTCAACGCGTCAAGCTTGTAGCTGAAGGTTTTGGTCCGGCGTCGAGACACGGGCATAGCCGATCAACATCGTGATGTATTCACCGAGCAGGAAAGGGCAACACGTT
>DAHVLZ010000045.1:0-35656 GCA_027320085.1 Pseudomonadota bacterium | reverse complement strand
GGCCTCTTGGGGCGATGACGCTGCAGGGTATGCAACAGCGGCGCCAGATCCAGTGCTTCCTCACCTGCGACACCCCCTCGTCCCGGTCTGCTTTCTCCCGGAGGGAGACAGGCTCCATCCACTTCACCCCAACTGCCCAAGGGAGTGGACGAAGGCATCGTGTTGTGGACATATTCCCTTTCTGGTACAGTTTTTCCGCGGAGGGCCAGCTCGGCCCTCAGGGTTCCAACGGAGATCACGTAATGATGAAGAAGAGCTTTGCAATGCGCGCTGCCTGGGGCTGTGCGCTGTACGGAATTGTGGCGATCGGAATATCCGGACCCGCCTGGGCGAAACCGGTCGCGATCAAGCCGGGACTTTGGAAGTGGACCTTTCGCGAATCTAGTTCGATGGGAACCCATATGTTTAGTTCGGCGCACTGTGCGCGAACCGCATCGGAGAGTGATCTCCTGCGGGTAAAATCCGGACCGGCAGGGGCGTGCTTTCGCCATGAACACGCAACCAGCGGTCCGGGTGGCAGCATGATCTATACCTTCGCCTGCAGGCAGTCCACTGGACCGGTCGAGACCTCGACCCGGGGCCGCTACGTGCTTGTCGTCGCGCCGGATCATCTTTCAGTATCACTGAACGGGCACATCATGACCCGGATCTCGGGTGCGACCTCGATGCGGTTTGCTACCCTCATCCGGGGAACCGGGAGATGGGTGGGCGCCTGCCATTAGCTTCCCGATCACAGCCTTTCGGGTGGCGGGTCCGGAGGCGAGTAACCCGCGCCCGCGAGCCCGGGTGCCGAGTCAGGTGTGAACCCCAGCCGAGGCGATCCGCAAGAGGAGATCTGGCGGCATGAGTAACGAGACCCTCGCGCTCACCCCCGAGCTCTACCGCTACCTCAGGAATCAGTCGCTGCGCGAGGGAGAGCTGCTCCGGGCGCTGCGTGAGGAAACCGCCCGTCATCCCCGCCATGCCATGCAGATCGCGCCGGAAGAGGGCCAGTTCCTGGCTTTCCTGGTTCGTCTGATTGGAGCCCGGCGCTGTCTCGAAATCGGCGTCTTCACCGGCTACAGCAGCCTGGCGGTCGCCTTGGCCCTTCCGGCGGATGGGCGGCTCACGGCGCTCGATGTGAACGAAGAGTATACGGCCGTGGCCCGTCGCTACTGGCGGGCGGCCGGTGTGGAAGACCGGATCGATCTCCGGCTGGGGAAGGCCCGGGACCAGCTCGCTGCACTCCTCCGGTCAGAGGCCGGGTGCTATGACTGGGTATTCATCGATGCCGACAAGGCCAATTACCGTCATTACTACGAGGCGTCGTTGACCCTTCTTCGCCCGGGGGGGCTGATCGCCATCGACAATGTCCTTTGGGGGGGCGCGGTTGCCAATCCCACGGATGAGACGGAGGACACCCGGGCGATCCGGGAACTCAACGCCGCGCTCTTGGGGGATCGGCGAGTCGATTTGACCCTGGTTCCCATCGGGGATGGGGTGACGCTCGTCCGCAAGCGCACGCCCGCCGACCCCTAGCTCGCAGGCCGGCCCACTCCCCGCACCGGGATCTTTTCGCTCCCGTCGCGGGGGACCGTTTCAGATCCGGCGCAGTGCTGCCCGGGCCTTCTCCAGCCGGGCCTCGGAGTTTTTCATCTCCTGGATTTCCGGCTGGGTCGGAACTGCATCCGTTCCTTCGATGGTTCCCATGAGGAAGCCGAACTCGCCGTTCAACACGGCAAGCTGCCGGATGATGTGCTGCAGGACGGAGCGTGTCTTGACCGGCGCCCCGTGCGCGGCGAGCGCATGGAGCCGGCCTTCGGCCGCCCGGAACGTCCGGGTGTCCTGGGTGAGATCATGGGCCAGCCGTCGGGCGATCCGGTACTGGGTCGCGTAGCCTGCCGCCCCGAGATGGACGCGCGGGTCCGCGAGCAGCAAAAAACGGGTGGTGGCATGGAGGCGACCGATGCGGATGGACAGTCGGTACCGCCCGGGGGGGACGATGGGCCCGCGCGGGGTGATCGGCGTGTTGTGGTAGAGCCCGGGCCCCTGGTAACCGTGCCGGATGGCTGCAGGTGGGGTTGCCCTCAAGTGCCAGACGAAGCGGTTCAGGCCGACCCGGATGGTGGGAGCTTTCTGCCGCTCGATCCAGAGCTTGGGAAAGGGCGCGGGTGGCGGGGCGGGAAAGTGCATGGTGCTTGTGTAGCGACGGATGAGTTTCCCATCGAGGGTCCGGATCGTGAGCTCGAGGGGAGCGGTCGGTTTGCGGCCGAGGAAGTAATAGATCTCAACCCCGGTTGCCGGGTTTCGGGCATGGGGGGTCTCCGGCGGGAAAGGCTCGTCGCGGTAGAGAGTGCGGCGGAGCCGGTAGGCAGGCGCCGGTTTTTCGAGGACGAGCGGTCGATGGACCCAGTCCGGCCGGATCTCGCGCAGGGGGGCCAGATCATCAATCATCCAGAACCCCCGTCCGTGGGTGGCAATCACGAGCGCGTGACCGTGGATCGCGATGTCACGGACGGAAACGGTGGGCAGGTTCTCCTGGAAGGGTTGCCAGTGGCGGCCATTGTCAAAGGAGAGGTAAAAGCCGGTTTCGGTGCCGGCGTAGAGCAGCCCCCGGCGGACCGGGTCCGGTCGGATGACGTGGAGGTAGGCCGGGGCCTGGATCCCCTGCGTGATGCGCTTCCAGTGACGGCCGAAATCCCGGGTCATGTAGAGGAAGGGCCGGAAATCATCGAGCCGGTGGCGATTGGCTGCGAGGTACGCCACGGCGGGATTGAAGGGGGAGGGGGCGATGTTTTCGATCCGCGTCCAGGCCGGAAGCCCCGCCGGAGTCACGTTTCGCCAGTTCCGGCCGCTGTCCCGGGTGACCCACACCCGTCCATTCGTGGTCCCCGCCCAGATCTCGCCCTTGCGGATGGGGGAGGGATCGATCGTGTAGACCACCCCGTAACCCAAGGCGGTGGCGTTCTTGAGGCTGACCGGCACCGCATGGTGTGGCAGCCGGGCCGGTCGCCGGGTCCGGGCCAGATCCGGGCTGATCACCCGCCAGCTCTGTCCCTGATCGGACGAGCGGAAAATCACCTGGGCTCCGGCATAGAGCACGTCCGGGTTGCGGGGGGAGAGGGCGAGTGCCGTATTGAAGGGAAAGCGGTAGCGCAGACGCCAGGGGGGAACCCCGTAGGCCGGTACCGGCCAGGGCGAGATGTTCACGGACTCGTGGGTATAGAGGTTGTCACGGGAGATGCTTCCCACGATGCTCGACCCGTAGATGATGTCGGGGTTCGCGGGGTCGGGCAGCACATACCCGGCCTCGCCTCCGGCTGTCGAATACCAGGAATGGTTGCCGATGAAGCCGCGGAAATCGCGGCTGCGGATGCCGATACTCCCGGAGTCCTGCTGGGTCCCGTAAATCCGGAAGGGGAAGCGGTTGTCCGTGGCCACATGGTAGATCTGGGCGGTCGGCTGGTTGTACCAGGAGGTCCATGTCCGTCCGCCATCCACGCTGATTGACGCGCCCTGATCGGCCCCCACGATCATCCGATGCGGGTTTTGGGGGTCGATCCACAGGGTGTGAAAGTCATCCCCGCTCGGCGACCCTTTGATGGAGACGAAATGTCGACCGCCGTCGGTCGACTCGTAGAAAGCGGTATTCATGATGAAGAGGGTGTCCGGATGGCCGGGATCCGTGTTGATTTCGCCAAAGTACCAGTCGCCGCCCCAGAGCCGGGGATCGCGGTTGACGACCGTCCAGCGACGGCCGCCGTCGATCGAGCGAAAGAGCCCGCCCCGACGGGCGCCGACCAAGGCATAAAGCTCCCGGCCCTTGGAGCCCGGAACGATTGCGAGACCGATGCGACCGAGCCCCTTCTGCGGCAGCCCGTGGTCGGCGAGTCGTTTCCAGGTCATCCCGCCGTTGTCGGAACGCCAGATTCCGCCACCGGGTCCGTTCAAGACGCCATAATGGCCGTAGAACGGGAAGCGGAAGTTCCAGAGTGCGGCGTAGACGAGATTCGGACGGGATGGATCGCGGGTCAGGTCAATGGCGCCGAGGTTTGGGTTCACGTAGAGGGTTTTTTCCCATGTGCGCCCCCCATTCGTGGTCAGGAAGACTCCCCGTTCCCGGTTGGGGCCAAAGGCATGGCCCAAAACCGCGACCAGAACCCGATTCGGGTGGTGGGGGGCCACGGAAATATCCGCAATGTGCTGGCTCGACTTGAGGCCGATCCACTTCCAGCTGCGCCCGCCATTGTCCGAGCGGTAGAGGCCATCACCAAAAGACATGTCGGAACGAAGCCCCGACTGGCCGGTCCCGGCGTAGAGGATCCGGGGGTCGGAGGGCGCCACGGCGATGGCTCCGATCGAGGAAACCGGTTCGTGCTGGAAGAGAGGCTGCCAGGTCCGTCCGCTGTCGTGGGTCACGAACAGGCCGCCATCGGCCGTGCCGATGTAGTAGGTGTTGCGTCGTCCGGGGATGCCGGCCACGGTGGTGACCCAGCCTCCTCGATAGGGGCCGACGAAACGCCAGCGCAGGCGGTTGTAGAGGATCGGGGGCATAAGAGGAGCGGCCTGGACGGTGGCCAAGGCCGGCCCGAGGAGGAGAAAGAGCACGCACAGGAAGGCCCGTGGGCTCCGGATCGGTGAGAGCGGGGCGGAGGCGTTCGGGTTTGGCACGGGCATCTCCGGAAGCGGGATAACCATCGGCGGGAGGCCAGCTCCCGCACGCGTCCACCAGATGATAACCCCGGACCGCCCCGGAGTCGACCGGCTCAGTCCACCGGCCCCGTGCTCCAGACGCAGCGGTTGCCCCCAAGCCGCTTGGCACTGTAGAGGGCCTGGTCGGCCGCTTCCATCCACCGTTCAGCGGGAAGCCCCGGCTCATCGATCACGATGGCACCGATGCTGAGGGTCAGCGGGACGGCCGAGGCTGCCAGCCGGTTCAGGATTTCGCTTGATCGCGCAAGGATGGTGTGGACGATGCGTTCCGCGGTGGTGGATCGGGCCCCGTCCAGCAGGATCGCGAGTTCATCCCCACCGAGGCGGAAGACGCGGTCGGTCTTCCGGACCGACTGCACGAGGAATTCGGCGAGTGTCAGAAGGATGGTGTCTCCGGCCGCGTGGCCGACCTGGTCGTTGACGGCCTTGAAACCATCGAGGTCGAGAAACAAAAGCGTGTTGGGATGGACGGTGTCGCTGTTCCGGCACACTTCCTCGAACAGGAGAGTGAAGAAACGCCGGTTGCCGAGCCCGGTGAGCGGATCCTTGTGGGCTTGCTCCCGCAGGCGCAGCTCGGAGGTCTTGAGGCTGGTCACGTCCGTGAGGACGAGAATGAACTCGGTCGGGACATGTTCCGGATCGACCGGGATGCAATGGGCCAGAAAATGCCGCTCCTCGAACTTGTGTCCGGTGAGCGTGACCGGCGCGGCATGGACCGTCCCGCCCTGGACCACGCGCTGGAAATTGGGCTCGAGCCGGGCGTACTGCTCGGCACCGAAGAGCTCAATCGGGTTGGGTTCCCGGGTCCACGTCTCCGGATCCCCGAAGTGATCGGCCAGTGTCCGGTTGACCCGCCGGAAGTGCAGATCCGGAGTCACATAGGCGAGGAACAGGGGAATGGAGTCGAAGAGGACCGTCAGTTCGTGTTCGTTGTTCCGCATGCGCTGCTCGGCCGCTTGGCGGAGACCGAGTTCGGTCTCGAGCAGGCGGTTGGTTTCGTTCAGCTCCTCCGTGATCTTCTCGGTTTGGAGGGTGAGCAGGAGGTTCTGGCAGTAGCCGTTATCGGTAAAACGGGCCACCCAGTCGAGGCCGACGGCGAACAGAAGGAGGAGCGCGGTATCGATCCAGATGTGGGGGATCACACGCAGGAAGAAGACGAGTTCAAGGCTCACGAGGATCGGGGCGATGAAGAGGCGGAGTCCCCACTTCATCCAGAAGTCGGCACTTGAAGCTCCCGTGATCAGGCCGAGCAGGATGAGGAGATTGGTAAAGCCCACAAACCGGTGGATGTGCGGCCAGGTGAGCCACCAAGCCAGGGAAATCACCAGTCCGCTGGCGAACGTCCCGGCCAACAGTCGTCGATACCAGAAAATGGCGGGCCGGCGATCACCGGGTGTCTGGTGGCGATAGCGGTAGATCAGCGAGAAGCGGTAACCGGTGACCAGGACGAGGAGGGCGAGCCACCAGAGATATCGGGTGATCGGCGTGAGGTTCCAGACCAAAAGACCCTCGAGCAGGCCGATGGCGAGAACCGACAGCTGGGGAACCACCATGCGGGGGAGGAAGTAGTCGTACTTGCGCTGGAGCATCTCCTCATCGCTGACGCTCACCGGAAATCGGGCGGTCGGCGTGCTCACAGGGTTCTCACCGCCTCCGCGGGTGGCCGCCGGGCGGCCCTCAGGGCCGGGGCGATCCCGCCCAGGAGGCCCAGGATCAAGGCATCGGTGATGCCGGCGCCCATGAGACCTGGGCCCACCCGGAAATGGAAGACGATCTGGGAGAAGTTGGCCAGGGTCGAAGCTTCATAGCCATTGAAACCGAGATAGGCCAGGAGGGCGCCGGCCAGGCCACCAATTGCGGCAAAGAGGAGGCTTTCCAAAAGCACGGCCACGAGAACCGGAAGCCGGGCATAGCCCAGGATGCGGAGGGTCGCAATCTCCCGGCTGCGGTCCGCCACGACCGCGTACATGGTGTTGAGCGCCGCGAAGATGGCCCCCAGGCCCATCAGGACCAGGAGGATGCTGCCCGCGACATTGATGAAGGTGGAGAGCGTTTTAGCCTGTTTGGCAAAATAGCTCATTTCGGGTTCGACCCGGACATTGAGCCGGGGATCATGCTCGACCGCGGCGCGGAAGTGGGCATAGTCGGCCTTTTGGGGAAGGCGGACATAGAGCGCGCTGTAGTTGTCTCCGCGCTGGTAGGCGCCCTCGAGGGTCGGAAGGTCGGTCCAGATCTCGGAACTATGGACCCCGCCGTCGTCACTGAAGACCCCGACCACGTGCCAGAGCAGGTGACCGCTCCTGAAATGGTCGCCGAGGGCCAATCCCGCGAAACTCTGTGACGCACTCCGGCCCACGATCACCTCGTTGAGCCCGGGGCGGAAAAGCCGGCCGGCCACAAGATGAACGTGCGGGTGAAGGACGAAGGCGACGGGCTCCACGCCCCTGAAGGGCACGTTCGTTTCCACCCGGCTTCCCCGTTTGCGACGGTTGATCACCACCAGAAGCTCGGGCGAGACCAGGGGGCCGTGGGGACCCATGGCAACTCCGGGCTCGCCTCCGATCACTTCCGTGTCGTTCAAGGTGAGATTGCTCGAGAGCTCAGCCCCGGTTCCCTTCCGCAGCACCAGGGCGACGTCGGGGACGCCGGTCGCCGTCAAGGTCTGCTCGAAACCCTCACCGATCGACAACACGGCCACGAGGACGAGAACCACGCCGGCGAACCCGGCCACCGCGACCAGGACCACGTCCAGTCGCCGCGGCAGGCTTTTGATGCCGATCCCGAGCAGTACCCAGGTCTCGCGTAAAAAACGCATGGCCTAAGCCCGCCTCAAGGCGTCGACCGTCCGGAGCCTTTGGACCTGGAGGACGGGGAGCAGGGAGGACAGGGCGGCAAAGGCGAGCGCCAGGCCCACGGCCTCGAGGATGGCCCGCTCCGTGAGAGCCAGATAGGGGAGATAGGCAGAAAGCGCGCCCCGGAGGCCCTGGACGATCAGGGCCGCGAGGCCCGTTCCGGCGAGTGCGCCGGCCAAGACCAGAACCAGGGCTTCGGCCAGGATCAGGGCGAAGATGAGCGGCCGGGAGTAGCCCTGGGTGTGGAGGACCGCGATCTCACCGCTCCGTTCCCGGACCGAGCGCGTCAGGGTATTGGCCGTGACGAGCAGCATGGTGAAGAAGACCGCGGCCAGGATGTCTTCGACGATGACGCCGATATCCACGGTCTGGTTGATGAAGTCCTTGATGAAGGTCTGGGCGCTCGAGGTGCGGGTCGGAGAGGGAGAGTTCGCGAAACGGGCGTCGATGGCCCGCGCCACCTGTCCGAGATCCCGGAGATGGGAGACCTCGACCCGGAGCAGACTGACATCGTTGGGGTCGCCCATGCCGTCATTCCAGTAGCGGTAGTGGACGAGGATGCCTTCGCCCAAGGCTTTCTTCGTGGAATGGAAGATACCGTCGACCCGGACCGGCCAGGTATTGTGTCCGTTCGGATGGATCCAGATGTCGGAGCGTATGGGTACGATCTCGCCCGTCTTCCAGTGGTAGGTCCGGGCCACCAGGTTACCGACCAGGGCGCCCGACCGGTCCTTGAGCCAGGCCGATTCCTGCCGGGGGGGAAGGAGGAGGAATCGGCGTTCCTCGTCCAGCCAGCGCCGCGGCGAGACCGCGAGCGCGTAGAGGATCTGGCTGTGGTGCTGGTAATAGCCACCCATCCAGACCTCGTAGGCCACCCGATCGATATGCTTCATGGCGGCGATTTCGGTGGCATAGGCCCGGGGAAGCGGCTCGACCAGCGACTCGGCGCTCATCGAGACCAGAATCCGCCGGCCCGCGCTTTTGACCCCGCCGTAGAAGGCGTGGTTGAGGGCCTGGAGCAGCCCGAAGAGCAGGAAGGCAATGAGCACCGACAGCATCGTGAGCCAGGTCCGCAGCCGGTGGCGGCGGAGGGCCGAGAGGACGAGCGGACTGAAACGGAGGGGGGACTTCATGCCGCCGGACGCCGTTCGCCGACGAGACCCTTGTCGAGGTCGATCCGGCGGGTGGCAAAGGTTGCGGCATGGGGATCGTGGGTCACCATGACGATGGTCTTTCTGAGCCGCTCGTTCAGGGTTTTGAGGAGGTTCAGGATCTCGTCCCCGGCACTGCGGTCGAGGTCGCCGGTCGGCTCATCGCAGAGAAGCAGGGGGGGGTCGGTCACGATGGCCCGGGCGATGGCCACCCGCTGTTGCTGTCCGCCGGAGAGTTCGGTCGGCCGGAAACGGTGCCGTTCCGGGGGTAGCCCCGCCAGGGTCAGCGCTGCCTCCACACGGCGATGGCGCTCCTCCCGGCTCAGGGGCAGAAGCAGGAGGGGGAGTTCGACATTGCGGGCGGCAGACAGGACCGGGATCAGGTAATAGAGCTGAAAGATGAACCCCAGGTTCCGCGCACGCCAGCGGGTGAGCGCCGCCTCGTTCAGGCTGGCCAGGTCGATCCCGGCGACCACGATCCCGCCCGAGTCGGGCCGGTCGAGCCCACCCACCAGATTGAGCAGGGTCGATTTGCCGGAACCGGAGGGTGCCATCAGGGCCACGAAGGCCTCGGGTTCCACGGTCAGCGTGAAATGATCGAGTACCTGGACGGTCTCATCGCCGCGCCGGTAGTGTTTGCTGACCTCGGTCATCTGAATGGCGGGAGGTTGCGTGCTGCTCATGACAGGTGTCCTCAGGGGCTCCTTTGGGGGTGGCGCACGCGAACACGTTCGCCATTGTGCAAGGATTCCGGGCCTTGGATTACGAGACGCGCCCCGGGGGGGAATCCCGTGACCTTGAGCCAGCCCGGACTCGGGTGGCCCAAGACGCGGATGGGTGTCCGGAAGACGCGTCCGCCCACCATCCGGAAGGCGGTGGGATGGGAAGGGAGTCCGGAGACGGCATCGACCGGGAGAGTGGCGGCCACGGCTTTGAGTCCCCGGCGTCGAACGGGCCTGGAAAGGAAATAGACCTCTCCGGACATCTCCGGCAGGATTCTCGGGTCCAGCCGGTCGAAGGCCACCCGCACCTTCACGGTTCCCTTGTCCTTGTTGGCCGTGGGTACGATGCTGATCACCCGGGCTGGAATTTTCCAGTTGGGATACGCACTGAGTCCGACTTGGGCGGGCTCGCCGGCTTTCACCCGGTTGATGAAGGACTCATTCACGTCCACGTCCATTTCCAGGGAGTGCATGTCGACCAGCCGGCAGATCCCGGTCTGTGTGAACCCGCCGACCGCAGCCGGCGAGATCATCTCCCCGCGATGGGCATACTTGGCCGTCACGACCCCGGAAAACGGGGCCCGGATCACGGTATGACGGAGGACGAGTCGCGACAGACGCAGATTGGCCGCCATGGCCTGTGCATTGGCCCGATCCTCTCGGAGGGTGGCCTGATCGATGGCCACGCCGGCCTCCGCGCTGTCGAGTGCCGCATGGCTTTCGAGCCCCTCGTCGAAGATGGCGCGGATCCGGGCCAGGTTCTTGCGATCAAGCCGGAGCTGGGCCTCGGCCGAGAGTAACTGGGCACGGTCGGCGGCCAGCTGACGCCGGGAGACGGCCACCTGGGCCCGTGCCGTATGCGATTCGAGCCGTGCCAGCACCTGGTGATGCCGGACCGTCATGCCCTCCTGGACATAGACAGCACGGATCATGCCCGTGATGCGGGAGGAGACGGTGGTCTCCCGCCGGGCCACGACGTAGCCCGCCGCACTGAGCAGGACCGCGCCCGGAGTCGGTCGGGAATTCATCCGGAGGATCCGGACTGAAGGGAGGGGCGAGCGGGCGGTGGGTTCAATCCACCGGAAAAAAACGAGGGCGAGGAATCCCAGGGGAACCACAATGCCGGTGAGGAGGAGAAAAAATCGCCATCTGCGGCGGGCCACGGGGGCGTGATCCGGATCAGCTCCCGGGCTTTTGTAACTGAGGGATGCCAAAGCCTCTTCTTTGTCCAAGGGGCACCGGTAGGCTGGAGAGGGTCCGTTCGGATTCGGGCGGAATTATAGCCTAGTCGTGCTCGCCTCTCGCGGGGATCCCTGAAAACCCGGAATCCCCGGCGCCTCCGACCGCTCACACGAGCCGGGAGGAGGTCCCTTTCGCCGGGGGAGGCAGCGGGGACCCACTTTGAGGGACAATAGAAGTTTGCACCCGCTGCCGTGGGCAGGGCTCCACAGCACGGGAGGCGCCTTGAAGGGGGGAGCCACCGATGCCAAACCGGCAGCAGCCGGTCCACGGGGACCGTTCATGAACGAGAGGCCCAACCCGGATCTCATCCTCAAGCGGGTCACGGAAGACGAGTCCCGCCAGGGGAGGGGCCGGCTCAAGATCTTTCTGGGTGCCTCGGCCGGTGTCGGGAAAACCTATGCGATGCTCCAGGCCGCCCATGGGGTCCAAAAGTCGGGACGACATGTGGTCGTGGGCATCGTCGAGACACACGGGCGGGAGGAGACAGAGACTCTCTTGCAGGGCTTGCCGAAACTGCCGCTGAGCCCGCGCCGTCAGCAGCAGGTCAATCTTCTCGAGTTTGACCTGGATGCCGCCCTTGCCCAGGCCCCGGATCTTCTTCTGGTCGACGAACTCGCGCATCACAATGCGCCGGGCTCACGGCATCCGAAGCGGTGGCAGGATGTGGTCGAGTTGCTGAATGCCGGCATCAATGTCTTTACGACCGTCAATGTCCAGCATGTGGAGAGCCTGAACGACATCATCCGGCAGATCACGGGGATCCGGGTCCGCGAGACGGTCCCGGACTCGATTTTCGAGAAAGCCGATGAAATCGAGGTCATCGACCTGCCGCCCGACGAGCTGCTCAAGCGCCTCGAGGAGGGGAAGATCTACCTGGCCGGTCAGATCGAGTCCGCCCGCGAGCATTTTTTCCGCAAGGGGAACCTCATCGCGCTCCGCGAGGTGGCCCTGCGTTATGCGGCGGATCGCATCGACGTGGAGATGCGCGAGTACCGCGAACATCATGCCATCGACCAGATCTGGCCGGCCCGGGAAAGGATCCTGGTCTGCCTGCCGCCGGGCGAACTCGGCGAACGGCTTGTCCGGGTCGGCAAGCGCATGGCGGATGGCTTGCATGCTGAATGGATCGTCGTCCACATCCAACCGGAAGGCTCCCCATCGGAAGAGCCCACCCGTTATCGCCAGTCGTTGGCGAACCTGTTCCGCCTGGCCCAAAGCCTCGGTGCCGAGGTCATCACGATTCCGGGCGGTCGGCATTTCAGCGCGGAGGTGCTGACCTACGCCCAGGTTCGCAACGTGACCCAGATTGTTCTGGGCAAGCCCCGGCGCCAGGGCTGGCGCCGCTGGGTGTTCGGATCGGTCGTGGATGCCATCGTCCAGGGCAGCGGGAACATCGGCATCCATGTGGTCAATGCGGAAATCCCCTCCGGAGGGGGCGAGTCGTCCACGCTTCGCGAATCTCCCCGCCACCACGCCCGGCGACCGGAACCCCTCTCCCGACCCTACCTCGGAGCCTTTCTCCTGGTCTTCGCCTCCACGCTCCTGGCCTGGGTGCTCTACGGACAGGTCAACCTGTCCAACCTCGTCATGATTTATCTGCTTGCCGTTCTCGCGACGGCGCTTTTTTTCGGGCGGGGCCCATCGATCCTGGCCTCGGTCCTGGGCGTTCTGGCCTTTGATTTCTTTTTCGTTCCGCCAGTTTTGAGTTTTCAGGTGAGCGATGTCCAGTACATGATCACTTTTGGCGTCATGCTGGTTGTGGGACTCGTGATCAGTCAGCTCACCATCGATGCCCGGGAACAGGCCAGTCATTCGGTTGAGCGAGAACGACGCATGGCCTCCCACTATGCCCTGAGCCAGTCGCTCGCCGCCGCGCGCAGCGAACAGGAGGTTCTGGAACTCGCAGCGCACCATCTGGGGCAGGAAACCGGCAGTCGCGTCGCCTTTTTCATTGCCGGCGCGGAGACCAATCGGGCCCTGAGCCAGCCTCCGCTGCCGCCCGAACGGTCCATCCGGCATCCCGATCCCGCCCTGGCCCAGTGGGTGTACCGGCACCGCGAAGAGGCAGGTTTCGGGACCGACACGCTGCCCGGCTCCTCCGTGCTGTACCTGCCGCTCGGCAGCTCACGCATCATCGGGGTTCTGGCCGTGGAACCGGATCCTTCGGGCGTGGCCTACTCTCCGGAGCAACGACGCCTGCTCCGGACCTGTGCCGGCCAGGTGGCCCTGGCCCTCGAACGCTTCCAGCTGATCCACGAGACCGAGCTTTCGCGCTTCGAGGTCAAGACGGAGAAGATCCGGAACTCGCTTTTGAGCAGCGTCTCCCACGATATCCGAACCCCCCTGGCCTCGATCATCGGCGCTGCGGAAATCCTGTCAGGATCCGCCCCCACCCTGGATTTCGAGACCCGGACCCGGCTCGCCCTCGACATCCGGGACCAGGCCCAGCGCATGTCGGAACAGGCGCACAACATCCTCGAGATGGCCCGCTGGCAGGCGGGCGCCGTCGAGCTCAACCGGCAGTGGTTTCCCCTCGAGGAAATCATCGGGGGGACCCTGTCGCATCTCAAGGAACGGCTGCGGGACCATCCCGTGAACGTGGAGCTGCCGAAAACCATGCTCTGGGTTTCGGTCGATGGAAGTCTCTTCGAACAGGTCTTTGTCAACCTGCTCGAAAATGTCGCCCGTCACACCCCGGCCGGGACACCGGTCCGGATCCACGCCGTCCGCGAACCCACGCAGGTCCGGATCGAGGTCCGGGATCAAGG
Source organism: Pseudomonadota bacterium (assembly GCA_027320085.1). Classification (GTDB taxonomy): domain Bacteria; phylum Pseudomonadota; class Gammaproteobacteria; order JAKAQQ01; family JAKAQQ01; genus JAJZIH01. The sequence continues at coordinate 22,229 of DAHVLZ010000045.1, read as the reverse complement.
CCCCGGTCTCCCGGCCGCGCTCGGCAACCGGATTTTTTCCACCTTCGTGCAGGGGGATTCCCAGCAGGCGAGTGGTGGGGTGGGGCTCGGTCTCGCTATCGTGCAGGCCATCGTGCAGGCCCATGGCGGTCGCATCACCGCCACGACCGCATCCGATGGGGGGGCCCAGTTCGAGATCGAGCTGCCCACCCCGGATTCGTATCCCTTGCCCCCGGTGGAGATTGAGACCCATGACGAATCACCCCCGATGCCTCGTCATTGAGGACGAACCGGAAATCGCCCGCCTGGTCCGGATCAGCCTGACCCTGGAGCAGTGGCAGGTCGAGACGGCCGCGGACGGGAACCAGGGCCTGGTCCGCGCCGCCAACTGGCGCCCGGATCTCGTCATCCTGGATCTCAACCTGCCGGTCCTGGACGGCCTCGAGGTCCTCGCGCAGTTGCGGACCTGGAGTCAGGTCCCCGTGATCGTTCTCACGGCCAAAACCTGGGAATCGGTCAAGATCCAGGCCCTGGATGCGGGCGCGGACGACTATCTGACCAAGCCCTTCAGCGTGGCCGAGCTCATGGCGCGCATTCGTTCCGTCATGCGACGTCTTCATCGGGATCCCGCGGGACAGGAAACCGCCTTTGCGACGCCGGAATGGCAGGTGGACCTCGAACACCGGCGAATCTGGGTCCGGGGTGCTGAAGTTCATCTGACCCCGATCGAATACCGGCTCCTCTGCGTGCTGATCCGGGAACGGGGTAAGGTCATGACCCATCGCCAGCTCCTGACCGCAGTTTGGGGTCCCCACCATGCACGGGCCAATCATTACGTCCGGATCTACATGGCCCAGCTCCGGAAAAAGATCGAGGTCGACCCGGGGGCCCCACGTTATCTTCTCACCGAATCCGGGGTGGGTTACCGGCTGGCCGAGCCGGATCCGGGTTCCTTGGGAGTGGGTGCGTAGGCTCCAGGGTGAACCGCACTAAATCGACATGCGGGGTTCGGAAGATGACCCTTGAGGGCCGGTCTGGCTTACCTGAAGGTCCGGTCCGCGGGTAAAATAGCCGTTCCTCATAGGGATCGGCCACCCATGCCTCATACGTGGATTGTCGGCGCGAGCAGCGGGATCGGATCAGCCCTTGCCCTCAATCTGGTCCGCGCGGGCCATACGGTCGCGGCAAGTGCCCGGAGTGTGGAGAGGCTGGAGACCCTGGCCCGGGAATCTCCGGTGCCCGGTGCGATTTTCCCGGTTCCCATCGACGTTCGCGACCGTGCCTCCGTCGAGGCCGCCGCCGCCACGGTTTTTGCCCGTCTGTCCAAGCTCGACTACTGTTTTCTCAATGCCGGCAAGTACGAACTCTCCCGGGGTCTCATCGATCCCGGTGCCTACGAAGAGGTGACCCGGGTCAACTACCTGGGGGTGGTCGAGTGCCTGGCTGCGGTCCTCCCGCCCATGGTTCAGGCGGGTTCGGGACAGGTACTCATTACGGCCTCGATTGCGGGGTACCGGGGACTTCCCAAGGCTGGTGCCTACGGTCCCACCAAGGCCGCGCTCATCAGTCTCGCCGAAACCCTGGCCGTGGAGCTCAAGCCGACTGGTGTACGCATCCGGGTCATCAATCCGGGTTTCGTACGTACTCCCCTCACGGCAAAAAACCGCTTTCCCATGCCCTTCCTCATGGAAGCGGACGAGGCAGCGCGCCGGATCGTCCGTGCCCTGCCTCGTCGGAGTTTTGAGATCGCCTTCCCGTGGCCGATGGTCATGGGCCTGAAATTGCTCAGGATCTTGCCCAACCGGGCCTATCTGTCATTGATGGGCAAGCGCATCCGGTGAGCTTCCGCCTGGCCGTGCATCCACAAACGGTCCTTGCGCGTAACCCACATGAGATCCGTGCGGGACAGGGTCCCCCGGGTCTTTGAACACGGATCGGGAAACAAACATGCTTTATCCGGAGCTTTTCCGCCAGCTTGAACAGGCCCGATGGAACCTGGAACGGGACGTACCTTGGGATCGCTTCGATGCCGGCCGGCTCACCGAAGAACAGGCACGGACCATCAAGATGAACGGCATCACCGAGTGGTCGGCCCTGCCGGCCACGGAGATGTTCCTGCGCGACAATGCGGGTGACTCCGATTTTTCCGCCTTCATGTCCATCTGGTTTTATGAAGAGCAAAAGCACGCGCTGGTGCTCATGGAGTACCTGCGCCGCTTCTGGCCGGATCTTGTGCCCAGCGAGGAAGAACTCCATGCTGTCCGCTTCCGGTTTGATCCGGCCCCCCCCTGCGAAACGCTCATGCTGCATTTCTGCGGTGAGATCCGGCTGACGGCCTGGTACCGCTGTGCCGCGGCGTGGCAGACCGAGCCGGTCATCCAGGCCATCTACGAGCTTCTGGCCGGGGATGAGGCGCGTCACGCGTCCTGTTACATGCGCTACATGAGACGGGCAATCGAGCGGGAGGGGGACTCCTCACGGCTGGCCTTTGCCCGGATCGGGGTGCTCATGACGAGCCGCAAGACGGGCCGTGCAATGCATCCGACCAACCTGCATGTCAGTCAGGAGCACTATCCCGAGGATACGGTGCAAAGTCGCCTGCCTGACCCTGAGTGGATGGAACGGTGGCTCAATCACCAGATCCACTTTGACGAAGGGCAGGAAAGCCGGGTTGGAGAAAGTATCCTCCGCAAGCTCGGTAACGTCTTGGGTGAAAATTTTGACACGGTGCATGACCTGCGACGCTACCGGCGGGCGCTCGAGGCCGCAGCCCGACCCTCGGGGGAGGGTTTTGGCGAGGGTGCGAGTGCCTGCTGAAGCACAGGTTTTGCCCCATGCGTCGGCCAGCGGGACCGACCTCAGGGGTTCCTCTCCAGTGGCCAGGATTGTGTCTTTGCTTTATGATGAGCCGGGAGTGGGGCGGTAGCTCAGCTGGGAGAGCGTCGCGTTCGCAATGCGAAGGTCGGGAGTTCGATCCTCCTCCGCTCCACCAGAGTCAATGACTTGCCAATAAGGCCTGGTCCAGAATCGGACTTTTCCGGCGGCCATTGGGCCATTGATCCCATGGTGGTCACGGCGTGGCATACCATGCGGGTTTGGATGTCCAAACCCCAAACGACAGGGTGCCTGCGCGCTTTTCCAGACACGGATTTCCACTTTCCCGCAAGCCGTCCCGACTCTGGCGCCCCTCCCAAACCCTTGAACCCAATCAGTGAACCGTGATTGTCTCGCCTTTTAATACATACGACGCCGCGCCCGAATGCCACAAGGGGGCGGCCATCTCCAGTACACCGGTGGGCGGTCCGGCATTTGGAGATCTCGCTATCCGAAAATGTCCTGTCGCAGCCGCATGTGGAAGACAGACGAGGAGGTGACGGGCAGAGCACAAAACTCCCTCATGAAAGCCCGGTTGTCGCCTTTCTGACGCGGGTGGAACGTATGGAGGTCCCTGCACCTTAGTTGGCCGGCGCCACACTCCGCCCGATTGACGCAACGCTTCGCAGCGACTCTCGACCCCAAGTCGCGGGATCTCGCACACTCGAATCTTAGCTCACGGAGTTTGCGAGAAAAACGTCGTGGCTCCCATGGCCGCAAATGCCGATAGGCCCGATGCGCCCAGTACCCAAGAGCAGGCGGTGTAATTGCCGGGCGCATCAAAGTACATGAACCCTTTCACCAGAGGAATCATGCCCCCTCCGATCTCAGTTTGTGCAGATTGAAGATAAACAGCCTGTTCTGATGGGCACTCGCCTGTTTCCGCAACTAACATGGGCTTTCCGTAAGATGCGAACTCAGCATAAAAACCATTAAACACTGACCCAAAATTGTCGTAGTTGTATTTGTCGTAGCCATCAAAACCAATCCAGTCTACGTAGTTTGATCCGGGATAATAGGGGGCCGGATCGGGATGACCGAGATTGTTTCCCGGATTCCAAAGCCAGGACACGTTGGTGACTCCCTGCGCGGCAAAAATGTCGTGAATATGCTGCCACGCAGCGATATAACCCGCCGCCCCGGCGGTCCCCAGGCAACTGCCCTGGCCATTTGAGTTGGGAATGTTCATTTCCCAGAACCAGCGGATAAAAACAGGACCGCCAAATGCTTTAACCGCCTTTGCCGTGTTGATAATGAGTGGGTCATCTGCACCATCCGCGACATTCGAGTCGAGATCACCGCACTTCCAGCTGACCACGGGCACTCGGCCCTTGATCAAATCTTCTTGCATGGCCGCATCCGGGAAATTGGGGGTGGTTCCATTTCCCCACGGGTAATAGTGCATATGCAGGGCGAGGGTACGACCTATCGATGTTTCCAATGTTTCCGTAGCCGTCTCTTGGTTTGTTGTTCCGGGCGGATTCACGAATGCACCAAAGTAGGCCCCCCGGACAGGGACGGGAACATTCCCCCCTTTCAGGAGGATCGAGAGTGTCGAGATGCCTAAAACAGCCGTATTGCCATCTGTCAGAGTGAACGTGGTGGTACTCCCGCTTGTCGGTGCATGGCAAGAAAATGTCAGGGACGAACTGTTGCCGCCAGGGGACTGACACGACCCGCCTCCGGATAAGCTTCCGGTGAGGCTGGTCGAAAGATTCGAACCGAGGACGGATGCAACGAATGCGGTACCCGCTGGTATGGGCGCTGCCGGTGTGGTGCTGATTGAGGTGACCGTCGGGAAACGCTCAATCTGGATGGTCAAGCTGCCTCCTGGGATCGGCGTACCGCCACTAACGAGCGTAAACGTCGTACTTGTGCCCGTCAGGGGAGCAACACAGCTGACAGTGATCAGTGATGCAGATCCCAACGGGGTTTGGCAGGTGCCACCCCCGCTGAGTTGCCCGGTCAGGCCGGTGGAGAGATGGGATCCCTTGACCGTCAACAGCACCGTCCCGCCGGGAGCGACCCGCATGGGGCTGGCTATGACCGAGGTTATGACAAGGTTGCCAGCACCGCCGGAACCACCCGAGCCCCCGCCGCTGCCCGCACACCCTGCAAGTGCGGAAACAAGGACAACGATCAAAAACCTGCGCATGAAATGCCTCCCTTAATCGTTTATCGTTCTGGTCCACGGGCCCTTTGTGTTGCTTCAGTCAGCGACCCGTGGTTCCTGAGTAACGTCCGGGCATTCGTTTCGTGTACAGCCATGATAGCTTTGGGTCCTGAAAGATTCAGGTCGTCATGTCACGGACTGCGGCTGGGCTGTCTGGACACGGGGGGAGGGCGCTGTGCAATCAGGTCCGCCAGGTCTCGTTGACCGAGGGTGTGGTCACGCGCAGGGCGATGAAAGGAAAAGTGCTGGACGTGGAGTCAAGGCGTGCGTCCAGAACTTTCGTTACAGTCTAGATTAAAGATTTAATTTATTGATTTTATTTTCATTTGCTATCATTCTGAGAGTTGTATTCTCCCGATTTCCTGATTTTGATCTGCACGCTTCCCGATCCTGCTCGACCTCCCCTCGCTTACGCCGACACGGCCAGCCGCTCCGAAGAATATGCCCGTATCGTGACCAGGAAGACGATGGCGGCCGCGAGCGTGGTGCCCAGGAGGCAGGCTGCGATTTCGACAGCACGGGGGGTGTGGCCTCGTAACAGGCGCATGATGCCCAGCTGCTGTCCCATGAGCGGGACGGCGTACATCCACAGGCGTGCTTTCACCGGAATGAACGCGAGTAGCACGGAAGGGAAGACGAGCAGGAACATCAAGAGCGAAAGGTAGGTCACCGCCTCGCGGAAGCTCTTGGCAAAGGCTGCAACCAGGGTCTGCAGGCAGGCGAGGAGCAGGACCAAAGGGAGCATCAAAAGGAGAGTGAAAACAAAGAAATGCATCCCCAGGTCGAGCACGATGTTGAGCTTGCCGACATCCATGAAGTGCCCCGCTACTGAAAACCCGATCACACCGAGTGCCAGACTGATCAGGGCGAACAAGGCCGTGGCTCCGAGTTTGCCTGCCAGTACACTCGAGCGCGGCACCGGGTTCGCCAAGAGGGGTTCGAGCGACTGCCGCTCGCGCTCGCCGGAGGTGGTGTCGATTGCCAAGTACATCCCCCCCAGGAAGGTGGTCAGCACGATGAAGTACGGCAGAATCGAGAAGAGCATGGCCCCTCGCGACTGCGGCGTGGACAGGTTTTGCTTCTCCGGCGCCAAGGGCAGGGCGACGCTGGGTGAAAGACCCCGGGCCAGGAGACGCTGGGCGGCGGTGACCTTGATGTAGCCCATGAGCATCCTGCGCAATCGCTGGAAGGATTGGGTACTCGCCCGATCCGAGGAGTCATAGATGAGGCGCACAGACGCCGTTTCCCCGCGATTCCAATACCGCGCGTAGTCGTGGGGAATCACCAGTACCACCTTGTCCCGCTGGTTGCGCACGGCGGTTTCCGGATTTTCCGGCGCCGGTTCGGGTACCATTCCCATCCCGGTCAGGGCGGCGACAAGATGCGGTGCATTGGCGGCGCCCACCACCGGCACCGGCAGCGGCTTGTTTGCATTCTTCAACAAGAGGTTGATCTGCAGGTTGAAGAGGATCAAAAACAAGAGCGGGCCCAGCAAGGGGGAGCGCACCAGGGCATTCATGATCGTGCGCCGATCCCGCAGGTTCTCCGTGACTTCCTTTCTGAATACGGTTAGTGCAGCGTGCATGGGGTCTCCCGTGTGAATCCGCGTGGCACTCAGGCGGCAGCGTTCTCGCTTTGCCGGATAATCTCGACGAAGGCGTCCTCCAGGCTGGCTGCGCCAGCGCGCTCGCGCAGGGTCTGTGGCGGTGCATCCGCCACCACCCGGCCGTGCGCAATTACCACCACCCGATCGCACAAGGCCACCACCTCTTGCATGATGTGGCTCGAAAAAAGCACGCAATGTCCCTCGCTGCGCAGGTGAAACAGGAATTCCCGGAGTGACCGGGTGGACATCACGTCGAGACCGTTGGTGGGTTCATCCAGGATCAGATTCTTGGGATTGTGCACCAGGGCACGCGCGATCGCGGTCTTGACCCGCTCCCCCTGCGAGAAGCCCTCGGTCTTCCGGTCGGCGATGTCACGAATGTCCAGAGCGTTGATCAAGGCATCGCTGCGTGTTCGTAGGATTTCCTCATCCAGCCCTTGCAGACGCCCAAAGTAGGCGATGTTCTCGCGGGCGCTCAGGCGCTTGTAGAGGCCGCGGGCATCCGGCAGGACGCCCAGCCTGCGTCTCACCAAGAGCGGATCGGCCACGGCATCGAGACCATCCACACGGATGCTGCCGTCATCGGGCTTCATCAACGTGTACAGCATGCGCAGGGTGGTCGTTTTCCCGGCGCCATTCGGGCCGACCAGCCCGGTGATTTCTCCATCGCGTGCCACGAAGCTCACGTCATCCACGGCTTTGACGGAACCAAAGGACTTGCGCAGTTTTTCAACGTCGATCATGGGGTCGGTCCATTGAAACTGACGAAAGGGGGTGCGGGTCGCAGCGTATCGAGGCATTGTGCGTCCAGGGCCCTGGGCTTGAGATGGGCGATGAATTCGCCCACCAATCGGGGCGTGCACCCGACGCCGAGCACGGCGTGACCTTGCCCGCGTGCAATCAGAAGACGCGCATCGCCAAGATGTGTCAGCACCTCCCGACCGTAGCGGGGTGGGGTAATGGGGTCGTACTGGCCCTCAAGAATCAGTGTGGGGATATCCGTCCTGAGTGGCTGGTGGAAGTTCGCGGGCACCCGCCCGTGAGGCCAAATCGCGCATTGCCGTCTGAGATTGCGAAGGAAGCGTCTCCCCAGCACAGTTCCTTTTCCGGTCGGTTTTGGCTTGAACCAGGGCGCATCCTCGGTGCAGATCACAGACAGTCCCACAAAGGGATTAATCGATGACAGACCGAGCTTGCCTGCGACCAGCCGGGATTGCGCCATCAGGGGCCCATAGTGTTGGGTCAGGGCTTGATGCAAGGTGAGGGGCAGCAAGGCGGCTGTCTGGGGTGAGTAAGCAAACAGGCGTACCACGCGGGCCAGCGTGTTTTCGTTCAAGGTGGCTGACCGCTGCCTATTGGTGATGGGGTCGCGATAGGTCACCACCACGGGATGTCGGATGAGACGTGCGCGCAGTTTCTCAAGGTCATTGAAGGGATTGCCGAAGGCTTTGATGCAGGCGGGCTCGGCGTCACACAAACTGAAGTCGGCCTTGAGTGCATTCTCAAGGTTGCGGGCGACGCTTTCCCCGATGATCAACGTGTTCGGGACGACACTGTCAAGCACGATGCTGCGTACGCCGGCCGGATCACGCATGGCGTATTGCTGGGCCACCAGGGTGCCGTAGGACACTCCCACCAGATCGAAGCGCGGGTCACCGAGTGCGTGGCGCAGGGCGATGAGATCATCCACCGCATCAGTCGTGGTGAAGTCGCGCGGATCGGCGGTTTTCTCGATTTCTGCGAGACAGCTCCGAAGCTCGGCAGCCTGGCGTTCGTGGCGGTCAGCCGGGGTTTCCCGCTCCCGCCACATCGGATGTGCGGACCATCGTCTCCTCTCTGCGGCTTGGGTTGCGTGTTCCACCTCCGGACAAGACAGCGGGTGAGAGCCACCCGTCCCGCGTTGATCCAAAAGCACGACATCGCGGTGTTCGAGTACCGGCTTCAAGAACTGGGGAATCTCCGGCCCGATGTCGACGGCGGATTGCCCGGGGCCCCCGGCCAGGAACACCACGAGATCGGTCGCCGGCCGTACGGCGGTACTGCGGATCAGTGCCAGGCGTAGATGGATTTTCCGACCCGACGGGTCGGCCGGGTTCTCGGGTCGGATAAACGATGCGCACCAGGCCGAGGTGGTCTGTGCGGACTCCAGCGCCTTGAGTCTGCACGATGTGAAGTCAATCTGTCCCAGCCGGAAATGGGATGCTTGGGCATGGCCTCTCCGAATCTCGGTCCGCCGGCCTTTTTGATGTTGGAGAAGCCACTGTCCACCCAACAACACTACCGCGCCCGCCAGGACGAGCGCCACGCGTGCCCGGCGTTGCATGCCCATGGGTTCCAGATACGACGATCGGGCTAATATAACCAGCCCGGTCGCGGGGTGCAACCGTTCCAGAAAGTGAGTTGGCTGCAGCCGGCGGGGGCCGTCCCATGACAGGCTGACATCAGAAAAATCCGAAGGACCTGGTTGCAGCTCTGCTCTGCGCTCCTCCCGATCCTTTCCAAGAATGACTGCGAGAAAGCAAACCGGGATTCATGTCCCGGGGGGGGGAGTCCGGTTGGGGTTCAGCCGGGTCCTTCTCTCTCGTCATATTCGCGGGGTTCCCATGGCCGTCCCGTACGGCGTTCGATGTATTCCCGCACCAGTTTACGCACCATCTGCGAGGGGGTCAGGTCCTCTTCTGCGCAGAGCTTTTCGAACACCGCTTTCTTGCGGGGGTCGATCAGGACGGTGAGTCGGGCGGTTCTGTTTTCAAGTATCATGAGATGTGCTTTAAACTTACATTGTAATGTGCTAGGATAATAATCAAATCAGGTCGATGTCAAGACCGCAGGCGTACGGATGCATATTCAAGGTCGCTTTTGCGGATCGATCCGGTTTGATGTGCAGCCCGGTCCGCCACCAGTAGTGTCGCCACGATGCCCGATATAACAAGGGGAGTGTTTCCTGGAATTGCGCTGATTCCGGTGGCCTGGCTTGTGATCGCGGTGCTCGGGCTCATGCGCATTCGCAACCTGCGGTGGCTCGGACGCATCCTGTTTCCGGCGAGCGCCATCGTGGGACTCATTCTCGGCGTCTGGGCGCTCAAGGATTTGTCACTCCCGGCGCAGACCCTGGTTCTGCCCTTCGGTTTGCCCCGGCTACCGTTTCATCTGCGGTTGGACGACCTGTCGCGTTTCTTTCTGATGCTGCTCGGCTTCACCTCGGCCGGCATCAGCCTGTTCTCCGCTGGCTATTTTCGCCCGGGGGATGGGACTCCTGCGGGACTGATGGGCCTGCAATACCACGTCTTCCTGGCGAGCATGGCGGTCGTGCTCATGGCGAACGATGCCTACACGTTTATGGTTGCCTGGGAAGTCATGGCGCTCTCTTCCTATTTCCTGGTCACGACCCAACACAGGCTTCCAGAGATCCGTCGCGCCGGATTCATTTACCTGATCATCGCGCATGTCGGTGCCCTCGCTATCCTGCTCTGTTTCGGAATCCTCCAGGGTGGGGGATGGAATCTCACTTTTGATGCCATGCGTGAGGCCCATCTCACACCCCTGTGGGGCACTCTCGCGTTTCTGCTCGCACTGCTAGGGTTTGGCACCAAGGCCGGGCTCGTGCCGTTGCACGTCTGGCTTCCCGAGGCGCACCCGGCCGCCCCCTCCCCGGTCTCGGCGCTGATGAGCGGCGTCATGCTGGAGGTGGCAGTCTATGGCCTGCTCCGGGTCACGTTCGGCTTCCTTCACCCCCAGATCTGGTGGTGGGGTCTGCTCACGCTCACACTCGGTTTGTTCAGCGCGGTGTTGGGTGTGGTGTTTGCTGCGGTCCAAACCGACATGAAACGCCTGCTGGCTTATTCCTCGATCGAGAACATCGGTATCGTTTTCACCGGTGTCGGTCTCACCATCATTTTCCACGCGTTTCACATGGATTTTCTCGCGACACTCGCTTTGGTTGCCACGCTCTACCACTGCCTGACGCATGCGTTTTCGAAAAGCTTGCTGTTTCTCAGCACCGGTTCGGTGCTGCATGCCACCCGTGAGCGCAGTCTGGGGAAGCTCGGTGGGCTGATTCACCGGATGCCCTGGGTGGCCTGGCTGACCCTGGTGGGTACACTTGCCATCGCTGGACTGCCGCCGCTGAGCGGTTTCGTCTCCGAATGGTTGTTATTCCAGGCTTTCCTGTTTACTCCCAATCTGCCCCATAGTTTCATCAACATGCTGCTGCCGATCGGCGCCGCAGCGCTCGCGCTGGTCTCAGCCTTGGCTGCCTATGTGATGGTCAAATTCTACGGAGTGATTTTTCTCGGACAGCCCCGCGAACCTGCCCTGCGGGAGGCCCATGACTGCGGACGTCTTGAACGGGCCGCCCTTCTCTGGCTCGCGTTCGGCTGCGTGCTGCTCGGGATCATCCCGGTTTCGGTTCTCGCGCTTTTTGATGGACTCACCCAAAAGTTGCTGGGTGCCTCTCTCGGCGGGCAGCTTAAACACTGGTGGTTGCTCGCCCCCATCACCCCGCAACGGGCCTCCTACAGTCCGGTTCTCTTCCTGTTGAGCACGGTCGGGCTCGTCCTGATCGTGATGACCGTGGTCCGCCTCGTCTATCAGGGAAAGGTCCGCCGGACGATACCCTGGGGGTGCGGTTTTCCGGTGATGACGGCACGCATGCAAGACACGGCGGAAGGCTTCGGACAACCGATCCGCCAGATCTTCGAGTCTTTTTTCCGTATCCGGCGCGAACTGCCCGGCCCCTTTGACGGTGCGCCCCATTACCGGGTCCAGGTGGACGACCACTTCTGGAGCTGGCTATATGCGCCGCTCAACGCCCTGATTGACCGGCTCTCCCGGCTGGCGGCCAGGATCCAGCAGGGCCGGATCGCAGTGTATTTGCTTTTCAGTTTCCTGACGCTTCTCGCGCTTCTTGTTTTTGTCCTGTGAACGCCCGCTCTTACCTCATGCAGTCCGTGGCCATCCTGTTCGCGATCGGGATTGCCCCCTTGTTGACGGGTTGGGTCAACCAGTGCCGTGCGTGGCTCCAGAACCGTCGTGGTCCGGGTATTCTGCAGCCCTACCGCGTGATCCGGAAGCTGTTCCACAAGGATGCGGTCATCGCCACGAATGCATCCTCCCTGTTTCGGCTCGTGCCCTACATCGAGTTTGCGTCGATGGCTCTCGCCGCGGGGATCATCCCCTCCCTCTGGACCGGTCTCCCTTTTGCCACAGCGGCGGATACCATCGCACTGGTCGGCTTGTTTGCCATGGCGCGCATGTTTCTGGCACTCGGGGCCATGGATATCGGCACCGCGTTTGGCTCAATGGGCGCTCGGCGCGAAATGCTGGTCGGATTTCTTGCAGAACCTGCCTTGCTGATGGTGTTCTTCACCGCATCGCTGATCTCCCATAGCACATCGTTCCCCACGATTGTCGGTGTGCTTGCACACGGCCGTCTGGCGATCTATCCGAGCCTCGCCTTTGCCAGCGTTTCCTTTCTGATGGTGCTCCTTGCCGAAAACGCCCGGATTCCCGTGGATAACCCGTCCACCCATCTTGAACTCACCATGATCCACGAAGCGACCGTGCTCGAATATTCCGCACGCCATCTTGCACTGATCGAATGGTCATCATCTCTCAAGCTTTTGAACTACATGTGCATCGGGCTTGCGCTTTTCGTCCCCTGGGGCCTGGCGCAGGGCCTGGGTGGCCCGCTTGCCCTCCTGCTGGCGGTCCCCGCCCTGTTCTTCAAGCTTCTGGTCGCAGGCTTGGGTCTTGCCCTGATTGAAGCGATCAATGCCAAGATGCGCATCTTCCGTGTGCCCGAATTCCTGGCCACCGCATTTCTGCTTGCGGTTCTCGGACTACTGGTCCATCTGTTGCTCGGGTATTGACGCATGGCGGTTCCCTTTCTCGCGCAGTTGATCGATTTGTGCGCAGCGATCCTGTTGCTGCTGTCTTTCTCCATGCTTTCGCAAAGGCGGGTACTGACTCTCGTGGATCTCTTCGCCCTGCAAGGGGCGACGTTGTTCGTGTCCATGGTCATCGTTGCGTGGGGGACACACCAGTACATGCTTTTTTATTCGGCGGCACTGACGCTCCTGCTCAAGGTGATTTTCCTGCCGTTCGTTCTCCATCGACTGATCCGTCGTCTGGGTGCGCAATGGGAAACCGAGCCCCTGCTCAATGCGCCCCGGACGATGGGGATCGGGCTGCTGCTTGTGATTTTTGCCTTTAGTCTCGCTCAACCCATTTCTCTTCTTGCACATACGGTTACACGGAGCACCCTCGGCATTGCGCTGGCAATCGTGATGCTGTCATTCCTCATGATGATTACGCGCCGGAAGGCGGTGACCCAGGTCATCGGTTTTTTGGCTATGGAGAACGGACTTTTATTCGCGGCGACCAGTGCAACGTATGGAATGCCGATGGTCGTGGAGTTGGGGGTGGCCCTGGATGTGCTGGTCGGGGTGGCGATTTTCGGGGTCTTTTTCTTTCATATTCGCGAACAATTCGACAGTCTCGATCTGCACAATCTGGAATCGCTGAAAGAGGATTGACATGGCCCTTCTTCTCCTTCTCGGATTTCCGCTGTTCGGCAGCCTGTTATTGGCACTGGCCGGAACCCGTCCATGGGCGGCGGGTGCGAATATCCTGATCAGCTTGGGCACATTCGTGGGTGGCGTCTGGCTGACGGTGCACGTGATCATCAATGGATCTTGGATCACGGCCGGACAGGAGTTCTTCGTGGACCCGTTGAACATGTTTTTGGTGGTCCTGACTTCCTTGATCGGGCTCACGACGTCACTTTTTTCGCGCCCTTACCTGCGGGTCGAGCAAGACCATGGACGTCTCAGTCAGAGACAACTCCGGCTTTACTACGGCATGTTCCAGTTATTCATGTTTACCATGCTGCTCGCACTGACAACCAACAACATGGGCGTCCTGTGGGTCTCGATGGAGGGGGCCACACTGACAACCGTATTGTTGGTGTCGCTTTACAGGACTCCGGCGAGTATCGAGGCGGCATGGAAATACTTTATCCTGTGTGGTGTCGGCATTGCCCAGGCGCTGTTTGGGACCATCCTGCTCTACTTTGCCGCGGAGAAAATCCTTGGGAACGTGGGCGTCAGCGCTCTGCTCTGGACGCATCTAAACCAGGTCAAAGGACGGCTGGAGCCGACCGTGCTTTCGATCGCGTTTGTGTTCCTCCTGGTCGGCTACGGCACCAAGGCAGGTCTTGTTCCCCTTCACAACTGGCTGCCGGATGCGCACGCTGAAGGCCCGGCGCCGGTCTCGGCTGTTTTGTCCGGTCTGCTCCTTAATGTTGCCCTCTACGCGGTGGTTCGCTGCAAGGTTCTGGTCGATGGGTCCGCGTATGCTGATCTGGCTCCCGGGCTGATGATGGGCTTTGGGCTCGTTTCCGTCACCGTGGCGGCATTTCTGCTCTGGCGACAGAAGGACATCAAGCGGTTGTTTGCCTATTCATCGATTGAACACATGGGGATCGCCACGTTTGCCTTTGGCATGGGGGGGCCCATCGCGAACTTCGCCGCACTGCTCCAGATGACCGTTCACTCGCTCACCAAGTCCTCTCTTTTTTTCACGGTGGGTCATGCCGCCCAGCAGGCTGGTACTCAAGCCATCGACCGGATCCGCGGCCTGGCGACTGCGAGCCCCACGGTGGGATGGGCTCTCATGATCGGCACGCTGGCCATCATCGGAATGCCGCCGTTTGGCGTCTTTACCAGTGAATTCCTGATTCTTCTCACTGCGATGAGGGCAGATCCCTGGGCAACGCCGATTTTGCTGATTACGCTCGCGGTCGCGTTCGGCGCGATTTTTTCGCGTGTTCAGGATATGGTGTTTGGTGAGACCAACCTGAAACCGCTGTCCTCTACACCGGCGCTGCTGCTGGTGTTCGCGCAACTTGCCCTGGTCCTCCTGCTCGGGATCTATATTCCCCACGATCTTGCCGAGTGGTACCGCGCGGCGGCGAGGCTTATCGGATGAGCGTCATGGACTACACAACGCACGGTGAGGTCGTCGAGATGCAGACGGGTGCCATTCCGGTTCGTCTCGTCCGTGTGCCCCCCGAACGTCTGCAGGTGCTCTGCGGCGCAGTCGACGCCCAGGGGGGGGTCCTGCAGGCGCTTTGGGCTTCCGACCAACGAATGACGGGCGGGGGATTCCTGCTCCGGATTGCCCTGCAGGATGACGTGGGGCTGGTGATAGTCGAGCTGGCCCTCCCTGCTGAATCACCCAGTTACCCATCGATTGCCGGCCTCTTTCCTGCGGCCGGACGCATGGAGCGCGCCGCTTACGACCTCCTCGGAGTCCGTGCAGAAGCTTCGGATCAACGGCCATGGATCCGTCATCAGGCCTGGTCTGAGGATCGTTTTCCCCTTCGCCACGACTTTGATCTCGGACCCTTCGGTGGACCCCCTGCCGACGAATCGTATCCCTTCGTGCGGGTCACGGGGGATGGCGTACACGAACTCGCCGTGGGCCCGGTCCATGCGGGTACGATCGAGCCCGGTCACTTCCGTTTTTCCGTCGTGGGTGAAAAAGTTCTTCGTCTCGAGGAGCGGCTCGGCTATACCCACAAGGGTATCGAGAAAAGATTTGCCATGCTGCCGGCATTCGGTGCCGAGAGGCTCGCGGCCCGGGTATCCGGGGATTCGGCGGTAGCATTCTCCTGGGCCTACTGCATGGCACTTGAAATGATCTGCGGGATCAGCCCGCCTCTACGCGCCCTGTGGTTGCGCGCGCTCTATCTCGAACGGGAGCGGATTGCCAATCACCTTGGAGATCTCGGGGCGCTTGGTCAGGATGCCGGATTCGGAATTGCGCTGGCACAATTTTCACGCCTCAAGGAAAATCTGATCCGGGCCAATCAATCGGCCTTCGGTGCCCGCTACCTCATGGATGCCGTGATCCCCGGAGGCGTTGCCACCGATCTCGATGAATCGCGGCGGTGGATGCTGCTTGCCATGATTCCCGGACTGGAATCCGAACTGAGCCTCCTGTCGGAGATTTATGATGATCACGCGGGTCTTCAGGACCGGTTCTCGGGGACGGGCTGTGTCAATCCCCGGCTCGCTCGCCAGCTGGGACTGGTGGGGCTCGCGGGCCGGGCCAGCGGGCAGGGGAGGGATGCGCGGCGAGATCCCGGCTATGCACCCTATGACACGCTTGACGTGCATCCGGCCGGCAGTCTCGAAGGTGACGTCCGAGCCCGCGTCTCCGTACGGTTCCAGGAACTGTTTGAGTCACTCAGGCTGAGTCGCATCCTGCTTGAACGGCTTCCCTCGACACCGCATCGCGGACCGCTGCCGGACAAGGTACCGGATGGATTCGGGCTCGGACTGGTCGAAGGTTGGCGGGGCCCGGTCCTCGTGTCCCTTGAAACCGCGGGCGGCACCATCCATCGCTGTCACCCCCACGACCCTTCCTGGCAGAACTGGCCGGTGATCGAACACGCAATGATCGGCAACATCGTGCCCGATTTCCCGCTGATCAACAAGTCGTTCAACCTGTCCTACAGCGGGCAGGATCTCTAGAGGCCCACCCGTCATGCTCCGTACCCTGAAACAGATCATTCGGACCGGACTGATTTCCGAATCCCCCGCTTCGGGTGGCGAGGATCCCGGAGGCACATCGAAGCTCCAGGCCCGGTTGCATCGGCGCTTTGGCCGTGCACTGGCGATCCGCCATGTCGATGCGGGGTCCTGCAACGGCTGCGAGCTCGAGATTCATGCGGTCAACAATCCCTACTACAACCTCGAAGGGTCCGGGATCCGGTTCGTGGCCAGTCCGCGTCATGCCGATGTGCTGCTGGTGACGGGCCCGGTTTCACGGCATATGGAGACTGCCCTGAAGCTGGTGTATGACGCGATGCCCGACCCGAAATGGGTGGTTGCGGTTGGGAACTGCGCCTGTACGGGGGGGGTCTTCGGGGTGGGTTACGCGAGCTGTGGGTCGGTGGCCAGCGTGCTTCCCGTGGACCGGGTGGTCAGCGGCTGCCCCCCTCCGCCAGAGGCGATTCTTCGCGCGGTGCTCTCAGTCGTGCGGACGGGTCGCAAGTGATGCATGCGGGCCCCGTGTCCTCATGGCGAACGGTCGCAGATGGAGGCCGCGTCACGGTCCCACTGGCGTGATTCCACCCCACGCCACAAAACCTCGGTCGAACCCGGGGCGGGGGCAGCCTCAGCCCCCGCCGCGTTGATGAACCCCCCCGAACTCAGGGTCGGGGTGAGACTCGACCACAGGACAGTGGGGCGAGCCGGATGGGCACCGGAGTCAACTCCTTCCGGTGGTTTTTCTCCAAGAGGGCGTTGAAGGCTCTCAACTGCGTGGCCTCCAGGGCTCTCCAAGCAGCCACCGTGCGGTCGTCTTGGTGACAGTCATTCTGGAGAGTGGCAATCTGCGCTGCAGTCGGTGACATGTCGAGTCCCACCTGCATCATGCTGACCAGGGTGTTGAAGTGGTTGTTCAGGACGAGGAAGGAGCGCAGCGCATGGGGTTTCGGTTTCGGATGGTTGAAGCGGGCCAGAAAGCCCCCGCTTGGTTTCTTGCCGCCGACCTGGGTGAGACGGGCCATGAGTTTCTTGGCTTGCAAAGCGACTTGAGCCGGCAGGTGCTCGTGCATGAGCGAGGTCAACTGGGCTTTCATGTTTTGGACTTCTTGGTGGCCCTGGTAGGTCTGCTGCATGCCGTGATAGGCGTGCATCGTGAGCCGATTCTGGGCACGCAGGTCCGTCATCAGGTCCACGCTCTGGCCGACGCGGGGATCGTTCATGACGGTCACGTGCCGCGTATACACCTTGCCGTTCACCGTGAGCTTGAGCGTATACACGCCCGGAATGACCTGTGGGCCATGTGGTCCCGGCGTGGTGGTCCCGGCGACGTTGTTCATCTGGTTTTCGAGGTCGTGATGAAGGGCCGGCGGCGGGGCATAGCGAAGGTCCCAGTTGAAGCGGTTCATGCCCGCCTGGGTGCTCAAGGCCCGCGACTGGGGCGAGGCCAGCCAGTAGCGGGGATAGGCCTGACCCTTGATGGGGGGAGGTTGCGTGCTGGAGTAGGTGCGGACCAGGTGTCCCCGGGCGTCAAAGACCTGGAGCCGGATCACTCCCCTGGGTTTGTGGTGGAGGTAATAATCCACGATTACGCCGTAGGGGGGGTTTGCGGCGTGTGGGACCTCGATGGAGAAGGGCTGATCCCAATTGCTGTTGCTACGGGAACGAATGGCCTCCTCGGGTTTGAAGAAATAGACGGAGGCGGCGGCAATCGACCGGGCATGGGCGGCAATCTGGCGGAGTGGCGTGATGTCATCCAATACCCAGAAGCCGCGGCCGAAGGTGCTGATGACCAGGTCGTTCATGTGGTAGGCCGTGTGGACGACGAGGTCCGTGATGGAGGTGCTGGGCAGGTTTTGGCGCAATGACTGCCAGTAATTGCCATTGTCAAAGCTGACGTAGACGGTCGTTTCGGTGCCGACAAAGAGCAGGCCGGGCTGTTTGGGATCGGCCCGTAGCACGTTGACCCAGCTGCCGGTGCGTTGGTTGCGGGGCAGGCCGCGAACGATGCTGACCCAGGTCCGGCCACCATTGGTCGTGCGCCAGATGAGCGGGATCCCGGCGATCTTATGGGCGGGTCCGACCGGTTTGGGATGGTGGCGCACGGTGCGGTAGCCCGTGACGTAGGCGGTCCCCACCTGATCTCCGGCTTCGATGGTATGCAGGTGGGTGTGGGGTGGCAGGCCGGTGATGTTGCTCACGTTGTGCCAGTGCTTGCCCCCATCCCGGGTGTTGTAAATCTGGTTGTTGCTGCTCACGGTCCAGACGACGCCGGGATGGACTTTGGAGATGGAAAAATCATTGATGACCGGACCGGGCGGCGCGAAGGGGTTGTGGGGTGGCTTCTTCTTCCCCTTCACCTTCTTGGCAGGAGGAAGCGGCTGACCGCAGGGCACCGGGGGTTTCCCCTTCAGCGTGGTGAGGTTGGGACTGAAAGACCGCCAGGAATGGCCGCCGTCGTGCGAGACCAAAAGGCACTGGTAGGCGATGTAGAAAGCCCGGGGATCAAAGACAGTGTCAAACTTTTTCGGCTGACTGCGATTGCCCCAGTAGTTTTTGGTTTTAACCCCGAAGTTGGGTGCGATGTTCTCCCACTGCCCGGTGACCATGTTGATCTTGATCAGGCCGCTGCCCCCGCCGCCCGGGCCGTAGCCCACGCCGTAGAGGATGTTCGGGTGCAGAGGGTCGGGCGTGATGTAACCGAATTCAGAGGAGGGAAGGGGTTTCCAATTGGTGAAGTCCACCTGCCCCCAGTTGCTCTGGTTGCGGATCATGACGGCGCCGGTATCCTGCTGTGCGCCGAGGATCCAGAAGTGATATTGGTGGGTGGTGGCCACATGGTAGATCTGTGAGAAGGTCTCGGTATACCAGAGGCTCCAGGTCTTGCCGTTATTGAGGGTGACGCTGGCACCCTGATCTGAGCCGACCACCATGCGTCGTCCATCGTGCGGGTCAATCCACAGGTCGTGGTAATCCTCGCCACCGGGCGCGCCTTTGAAGGCGTGAAAGATGACGCCCCCATCGGTGGAGCGATACAGGGCGGTGCTCACCGTATAGAGAATGTTCGGGTTTTGAGGATCCACGAAGACCCCGCAGCTATAGGACCCCTGGCCATTACTGATGCGTTTGTCCTTGCCGGCCATGTGTTGCCAGGTCGCTCCCCCATTGTCGGAGCGGAAAAGCCCGGACCCATGCTCGATGGTGTTGCCAACCATGTAAATCCGCCGGCCCTGCAGAGCGACTGCCACGCTAATACGACCCGGGAAGGGAGGGATCTTGACCGGCATCCAGGTCAGCCCGCCATTTGTCGACTTGAACAAAAGCGGTGGTTTGGGCTTGGCCTTGGGACCATGCATGAACTTGAAAAATGGGCCACCCGTCCCCTGGGTCGTGGCCAGCATAATCTGGAAATCACCGGCATCGGCCACGACTTCACGGGTGCCTTTATAGCCGGCCGGGTCGAGGACCCGGGTCCAGGTTCCACCGCCATTGGTACTGCGCCAGATGCCCCCCCCATGATGGGTGGTATTGCCGAGGGCCGAGACGATGACCACGTTGGGATTTTTGGGATCGACCAGGATGCTGTCGATCATCACGGTGCTCTTGAGCCCCACGTGATGCCAGGTCTTGCCGGCATTGGTGGATTTCCATACGCCGTCGCCGAGGCTGCCGAGCCGGGCGTTGATGATGGTGGGATCCCCGGTTCCGGCATAAACGATATTGGGATCCGAGGGCGCAACCTGAACGGCGCCGATGCTGTCCACTTTTTTTATGTGCCCGAAGATGGGGAACCAGGTGACACCGGCACTCGTGGTTTTCCAGAGCCCCCCCTCAGGTGTGGCGGCGTAGTAGACGTTGGGCTGGCCGATGACACCCGTGACCGAGGCGACACGTCCGCCATGAAACGGTCCGACATTGCGCCACCGGAGACCGGCATAGAGGTCCGGGTTGACCTGGGCGGTTGCGACCATGGCGCACGCCAGGCAACCGAAGAGGGTCAGGCCCCAATACACCACCCACGAAAATCGCTTCATGTGAGACACCTCTGAAAAATCCGCCGGTGCCGAACCACGAAAACGCCCACCCTCCGACTCCGGATGGAATCGGCAACGTGGAGGTTCGCCCACGCAGACCTTGATGGAGTAACTTTCGGTAACATACTCTCGCCCCCTACTGAATGCAACTCAGGAAACGAGAGCGGATGGCCCGCGATGGGGGAGCTTCCGGTCAGAGCTCCGTACACCGCAAACGGTCCCAGGGGTGAGCCGGATCGACCCGTTGACCGCAAACGGAGAGGTGCTGGGCCCGGCTCTGGTACCCGTAGCCGGGGCTGATCTTGCCCAGGTCTCTCCTAACCGGTTGCCGACCAGGATTCGGCTCCCAGTTCCGGAATTCCGACCCGGGTCAAAAGCGCGTAAGACGGATCATAAAACTCGGGATCCCGGGTGGGGTCGCGCGGATCCCCTTGAGGAACCACGATCACCATGCCTTGCCGAGCCCGGGTCAAAAGAACACGGTAGGCATTAAGGAGGTAGCGTTGTCGCTCAGTCTTGCGGATCCGTTCCCATCGTTTGCCTTTGAAGCTGAAATACTGCCAGTCGGTGCCGTCCGTCCGGAGGTCACCGTCCCAGACCACGCAGGTCCAGTCAAGCTCGAGGCCTTGGACCTGGAATTCTGTAGCGGCATCCTCCAAGTAGTAAGACGATCGAACATCTTCCCGGCTTTCAAGAAACCAGCGGACCGGGTCCACCTTGACCCGGACATCGATGGCATACGGCTTGAGACGCTGTGCCTGGGAAGATACCATCAGGCCATAACGTTCCGTCCCACGAGCCTGTTGCCGGAGCCAGCGCTTGGCAAGGTTGATATGCCGTGTGACGTAAATCGGGAAACGGGGTAACACCTGGGAAAGCGTCATCTGGGCTTGCTCCGTCTCCAGTGCCAGCAGCTTGTTGACAAAGCCTGATACGCGTTCTGACCGAAAGGATCGAACGGAAGCTGAAAGATGGAGGCGCTCGTCCCAGTCGACCTGAGGTCGGGTCCCCAGAGCAGCTACGCCTTGGACGACGTGATACTCGGTTTCCTGCAGCCGGGGCGAAAGATGGACGGACCAATGCGGGAAGGCTGTGTGGATTGCATCCAGCCACTCCTGGATTCCCCCTTCTCCGGTGTTGATTTCCTGTCCGCTGCCGACCAGGCAGACGATCACAGCCCAGTCCTGATGGCGGTCCAGGCAGGAGATGAGGTATTCCGGTTCCGACTGGCTGAATCCGGGCCGGTGTTTCTTCTGTTGCATGAACCGGGCGGTTTGGGCCAAGTCCCATGCACGCTGAGCCTCATCAAACAGGGCCACGTGCTCGATTGGTGGTGAAAGATGAGATAGGCAATCGTCCCTGAAATGGTGGACATTTTGGATGAACTGTTTGACGGCACTGCGTGCTTCCCCGAGACGCAAAGTCTCGTTTTGCCTATGCGCTCGTTCACACCGGTCACGCGCCAAAGCTTCATGCAGGACGCTGACCAAGGGTCCATTGCCAGAAAGAAAAATACTGTAAAGCTCGTCGGTAATGCGATTATTCCGGCTCGCGATGTCCAGCCCAACCAGAGTTTTGCCGGCGCCCGGCACTCCGGTCACGAAACAGATTGCCTTGCCTCCATTCTGTCGGGTCAGTTCGATGATTTCACACAGTCGATGCGCGGTGACAGCTAGGTTGGTGGCACCAGCATCGTTTCGTGATATCTCTTCGACATCATGCCCGGCATAGAGTGCGCAAGCCGCCTCGACGATCGTGGGGGTCGGGTGGTAACGACCCTGCTCCCATGCCAGATGGTCAATCGGGGTCCCGGTAAAAAATTGGAGAGCCTGCAGGAGCGCTTCTCGTAAACCCAGGGCACCGCACAGGAGTGGATTCGCCAGGAGGTCCTCCTGCTTCGGCACTTTGATTCTTTCGGGGAGAGTATCGCTGTGTGTGGCGACTAGGATTGGAACGATCGGGATGGTGTGGCTCGGTTCATGAAAGTTTTTGAGATCAAGTGCATAGTC
>DAHVLZ010000030.1:0-7115 GCA_027320085.1 Pseudomonadota bacterium | reverse complement strand
TGGTGTCGCGGGAGCGGCTGTTTGGCTGGCATGCCGCGCTGTTTCCCACCGGCTACTCCGGTCTTTCCAAGATCAAGATCGGCGGCTGGCGCGACGATGCCAGCGGTCCGATGCAGGTGGTGTCTGGCCCCATCGGCCGCCAGCGGGTGCATTTCGAAGCGCCGCCTGCCGATCGCCTCGAGGCCGAAACCAGCCGCTTCCTCGACTGGCTGAATGGTGCGTCGAACGAACCGCCGTTGCTCAAAGCTGTCCTCGGCCATCTGTGGTTCGTCACTCTGCACCCCTTCGACGATGGCAATGGCCGTATCGCCCGGGCCATCGGTGATCTGCTGCTGGCGCGTGCCGATGGCAGTCCACAGCGGTTCTACAGTTTGTCGGCGCAGATCCAGCGCGAACGCAAGGCCTACTACGACATCCTGGAGCGGACCCAGAAACGGTCGCTGGACGTCACCGAGTGGCTCGCCTGGTTCCTCGACACGCTCCATCGCGCCGTTGATCAGGCGCAGCACACACTCGACGCCGTGCTGATCAAAGCGCGGTTCTGGCAGCGCTGGGCGACCACACCACTCAACGATCGGCAGGTGACGTTGCTGAACAAGCTGCTCGACGGGTTCGAAGGCAAGCTCACCAGCAGCAAGTGGGCGGCCATCGCCAAGTGCTCGCCGGACACGGCTCTGCGCGACATCAACGACCTGCTTGCGCGGGGCGTGCTGCGGAAATTGGATGCGGGCGGGCGTAGCACCAGCTACGAGCTGAACGATCTGCCGGAGTAGCGGCGTTTCCTGAAATTGCCTTGGCTCACGCGCCGAACAGCGCCTTCATGGACTCCTGCCAACTCATTCGGAAGGAGACCGAGATTTTTGCCGCACCCCCTCCGCAGGCGTTCGCAGGAACCCGCACGAGTACGCGGGAACTGGCGCGAGCGGGCAAGAAAAAACCCCAACCGAGAACGGTTGGGGTTTTGTTATTGGTGGAGGCGGCGGGAATCGAACCCGCGTCCACGAGTCATCCACCCGACGGTCTACATGCTTAGCGGGATGATTGGTGTCGTGACCGGCCGTTCATCCGCAAACTCCGGTCATCAAGCCCCGTCGGTTCCGTCCGGGAAGTCGGGGCAACTCCTCGAACGGTTCCTGCGTAATCGACCCCCGCGTTCCTTTCGGAACTCCCGGACGCACAGGCGCGGCTCCGGGTGGAGGCTAGCGGTCAAGCCGCTAGGGCGTAGTTTGCGTCGTTCGCAACTAGCTTTTTGCGGTTGGTTTAACGAGGCCAAACCGCACCTCGGCATGCATTTCGAGCTTCAGTACCCGTGTCGAAGCCTGGTCGCCCCCACACGGGAGTCATGATACCCCATCTGGAGCGCCCCCGTCCCGGGAATTAGAGGCTCGCCCGGGCATCAGGCCTAGTGCCCCCCAGCGTTATATAATGAAAATCTTCCATTGCTTATTGCAGGGTTGTCGTCGTGCACGGACACCACGAAAGGTCTCCGTTAGTCGTGAGCCGACGGGGGCGTCGCCTCCCAACCGTGGGATTACGAGGGCTGGCCGGCGGGATGCTGGTGCTGGCCGTGGGCCTTGTAACGCCCAGCTCCGCCCAGACCTTGAGACAGGCCTTGATGCGCGCGTACCGGTCCAACCCGGAGATTCAGGCTGCACGCTCTGCCCTCGTGGCTGCCGCTTACCAGATCCAGGTTGCCCGCGCGGGCAGCCGCCCAAGCGTTTTCCTGGATGGCAGCGCCGGACGGGCCCGGTGGGGAGTCACCTCCAGCCTGTTTCACCTGATCGGCGCGAGCCTCGCCGCCAATGAGTATGAGTATGGTATCGGAGTAAGCCAACCCCTCTGGCAAGGAGGGCGGATTACCTCGGAGATCCGGGCGGCACAAAACCAGGTATCCGCACGATTGGCCCGGCTGCATGAAATCGAGCAGCGGATCTTTCTGTCGGTGGTCAGCGCCTACACCTCGGTCTACCTGGACCAACAGGTACTCGGGCTTGAGGAACACAACGAACAGTTGCTGTTCCAGCATCTCGAGTCCACTCAGGCACGGCTGCGAAACGGCGAGGCGACCCGCACTGATCTGGCCGAGGCCCAGGCCCGGCTTGAACAGGCCAAGTCGGAAGTCATCGCTGCACGGGGTCAGCTCGCCAATGAGGAGGCTCGTTTTGTGGAAGTCGTGGGCTCCAAACCCGGATTCCTGGTCGCTCCGGTCGCGACCCACCCCCTTCCCCATTCACTCGCTGAAGCCGAAGCGCTGGCCCGCGAGAACTTCTCGGTCATTGCGGCCCGCTTCGGAGTCCGGGAGGCTCACGAGACGATTGATACGGTCCGCAGTGCAGCCCTCCCCGAAATCCAACTCATCGGCTCCTACGGACGGGCCTACAACCCGGAGTTCGGTTTCACCCGCCTCAACACGGCCAGTATCCTGCTCAGTGTCTCGGTCCCTCTTTACTCCGGTGGAGTCACTCGCTCACGCATCCGGGCAGCACGGGCCGAACTCAGGGAGAACCGTGAGAATGCCCGAGCGGTCCTGCGGGAAGCGCTGGCGGCAGCAACGCAGTCCTGGCAACGATACGTCACGGCCGGAGCGCGCCTCCGCGCACTCCGTTCACAGGTTGTTGCCGAAAAGATCGCGTACCGAGGGGTCGTGGCAGAGCACCGACAGGGTGTCAAAACACTGCTCAACGTTCTTAACGCCGAACAGGAACTGCTCGCATCCCAGGTCTCCTACGTGAGCGCCCAAGCCGAGCGGGTGGTCGCCGGATACGCCATCCGGGCCTCGGTGGGGAGTCTCACCTACCGTCACATCGTCCAACCGGGCCGCTTCATGCCGCCCCGGATCCCTCCCAGAAAGCCCTCCCCCCAACCCTGAACGGCGGTCGCCTCAACGCTGCGAGTTCAGATTGGCCAGCAGGCGCAGTAACTCAAGGTAGAGCCAGACCAAGGTCACCGTAAGCGCAAAGGCAGAATACCACTCCATGTAGTGGGGCCATCCGGCCTTTGCCCCCTTGTAGATGAGGTCGAAGTCAAGCAGCAGATTGAACGCGGCGATCGCAACGATCACAAGGCTGATCCCGATGCTGAGCTTGCTGCCGTAAAACAGGTTACCGGTGTGAACACCAAAGAACCCGACGACCATCGTCACCAGGTAGAAAAGAAACACGCCGCCGGTGGCCGCCATGATCCCCGTCCGCAACTTGTTGGTCACGCGGATGATTCCACTCCGGTACAAGAACCACATGACCAGCATGACCGCGAAAGTGAGGAGGACAGCCTGGATCACGATACCCGGATAGGTGGTATTGAACAGAGCAGACATCGAACCCAGGAACAAGCCTTCCGCCAGCGCATACAGGGGGGCCGTGACAGGGGACCACATGGGCTTGAAACTCGTCGCCAAAGCCAGAACGAGGCCCGCAATGAGTCCGACCCAGAGGTAGAGGCTCGTGGCCGACATCGCGGCCGCCGGACTATGGGTCGCATTGAGGACGTTCACGTACTGGTTCCAGGTAAAGAGCGCCGAGACCACGACCAGGACCAGACAGGTCAGGACCTTGTTCATCGCTCCATGGAGCGTCATGGTCTGGCCGACCCCTTGCTGGGCCGGGAACTGAGACAGCAGGCTATTTTTGAGGGTGGGATTTCCGGACTGTTGCATGATGGGCATCGCGGGCTCCAAACGTCATCCTAAAGGGCTATGATAACGCAGCAGAGTTTGCCATGCGAACGACCCGGCCTCGCCCCGGTACTCCCAGTTCCCGGTGAGATTGATGGCTATCCCCATGCCGACCCCCTCCTCCCCATTCGATCCGAAAACCCTTGATTCCACGGACGGCAGAACAAGGCTGCCCATGGTGGTGGCCATCTCATCGCGGGCCCTTTTTGATCTCGAGGAAAGCCATCATCTTTTTGAAACCGAGGGTGTCGATGCCTATGCACGCTACCAGATAGCCCATGAGGACGAAATCCTGGGGCCAGGGGTTGCTTTTCCGCTGGCCGAGAAGCTTCTGGCCCTGAACCAGGGCCCGGGAAACCGGAAACAGGTGGACATCATCCTGCTCTCGCGCAATAGTGCCGACACCGGACTCCGCGTCTTCAACTCCATCCGGCATTACGGACTCGACATCTCGCAGGCCGTCTTCAGCGGTGGAAAGGAAACCGCGTCCTACATCAGTCCCTTCCGCGCAGATCTATTCCTGTCGGCCGATGCCCAAGCGGTCCGGGAAACCCTCCAGAGTGGTCATGCCGCAGCCACCATCATTCCTCGCAAGGCCGGCAAGAGCCGTTTCCCGGAACTGCGGATCGCGTTCGACGCCGATGCCGTCATTTTCTCGGACGAGGCCGAACGCGTCTACCGGGAACAGGGGCTCAGCGCCTTTGCCGAACGGGAAGCCGAGCAAGCACGGGAACCATTGCCGGGAGGCCCTTTCCGGAACTTTCTGGCCACCCTGCACAAGGTCCAGACCGAATTCCCAAAAGAATCCGTACCGATCCGGACGGCACTGGTGACAGCGCGCGCAGCGCCGGCTCATGAACGGGTCATCCGGACGCTTCGGGCCTGGAATATCCGGATCGATGAGATGTTTTTTCTGGGCGGACGCGACAAGAGCCCGTTCCTCGAAGCCTTTGGCGCCGATATCTTCTTTGACGACCAAACCACGAACTGTGAACGTGCCGCGCCGCGGGTCGCAACCGGACACGTACCCGGGCGATCGGATGGTCAGGCCACCTCCGCAGGCACCCTCCCCCAGGGATCCACCGGACAATCCGGGTAAAGCGGCTCGCCCCCCCCAAGGGCAAAAGCCCGACCAAAAGCCGGGATGTTCTTGAGCGTCTCATTGACCCGTACCACGGAAGGGGGGTGGGGATCGGTCGCAAGAAGCAGCCGCTGTGCATCCTCCCTGACCGCGCCCGCCCAGAGGTGGGCAAAGGCGAGGAAGAAAAGCTGCTCCTCGCTGAAACCGGCAAAGCCGGGTCCCACCCCGGCCCGCTGCATGGCCTCAAACGCCAGGCTCACACCACCGATATCCGCAATGAACTCTCCCATGAGGAGCTCCGGGTTCAAGTGATGGCCGCCTTGGATCTGGACTCCGGTCAGCTGCTCCCGCAACCGGCCGATCCGGTCCCGGAAGCCGTTCTCATCTTCCGCAGTCCACCAGTCCACGAGATTTCCCGACGCATCGTATTTACGCCCTTGATCATCAAAGCCATGCGTCATCTCGTGTCCGATGACCGCTCCGATTGCCCCATAGTTATAGGCCTCGGGCATCTCCGGGTCAAAAAACGGCGGCTGGAGAATACCGGCCGGGAAAACCATCTCGTTACGGGATGGATGATAGTAGGCATTGACCGTTTGCGGGGTCATGAACCATTCTTCAGGATCCGGTGCTTGCCCGATCTTTGCCAGATCGTAGGCCAGCGCGTGGGATGCCGCCCGCACGGCATTTCCCCAATAGGAGCCGCGATCAATCACAAGTCCCTCGTAGTCACGGAACCGGTCGGGATATCCCATGCGGGTCGTCATGCGATCCAGCTTTTCCAGTGCCCGTTGCCGGGTTTTTGGGCTCATCCACGACAGATGCTGTATCCGATCCCGAAAAGTCGCCCGGACATTCTCGAAAATCCGCCGGGTTCGTTCCCGGGATGAAGCTGGGAAATAGCGTTCCACATAGAGTTGGCCCAAGGCAAAGCCGATCATGGGGTCCAGCGCCCGGGCGATGCGGAGCCAGCGGGGTTGCAACTTCTTCGCACCCGTCAAAGCCTGCATCAGGGTGAAATGGTTTTCGACCCATGGAGAGGAGAGCATGGGCGATGCTGCGGAAAGCAGACGGAGCGACAGGTAGGCCTTGAGGACACGAGGCTCGACTTCCGCCACAAGACGACCCATCCGTTTGAAGAACGCGGGCTGGGCCAGATTCAGCGGGAACTCTGCCGGCAACCGGTGTGCCGAAAACAGCTCGCGCCAGTCAATCTCCGGAACTTCGGCCACAAGTGCGGCGACCGTAGATGGGTGGTAGATGGCATGGGGATCCCGTTGCTCGGCCGGGGTCATGGAAACCCGGGCCAGTTCACGCTCGAAGCCGATCACCGCTGCTGCAAGCTGTTCATGATCTTCATCCGGGCCGCACCAGAGTTCCAGGAGGCGGACCAGAAAACGGAGATAGGCCCCACGGGCATTCTCGAAAAATGGTTCCGGATCCAAGTAGTACTCGCGTTCGGGCAGGCCCAGGCCGCCTTGATAAAGCACTCCGATAACCAGCTGGCTATCCCGTGCATCCTGCTGCACACCCAGTTCAAAGAACGGTTGAATCCCGGCCGCTTGCAACCCGGCACAGAGCGCGCCCAGCCCGCTGGCCGAATCCATCCGGCCAATGGCCTCAAGCAGAGGTCGGACCGGTTGCCAACCGGCCGTCTCGATGGTCGCTTCATCCATGGCTGCGGCATACCAGTCGCCGACCAATTGGCCGGGAGAGCCAGCCGGCGCATCTCCCCTGGCCCTTGCTTCCTCCAGAAGCCCGCGCAACTGCTCCTGGTTCTTGCGGTCAAGCGCCATGAACGTCCCCCAGCGACTGTAATCCTCCGGAATGGGGTTTGCACGGCACCATCCGCCATTCGCAAATTCATAGAAGTCATGCCCCGGTGCAACTTCGCGGTTGAGGTCCGAGCATGAAAACTGGAGATCCATTGGGCTTTCGACCATGGGCGACCCGTTCTTCTATCTCTGAGCGTACTTCAATTATAGCGGCCCGGCGATCCGAACCCCGAGGCGGCCGTCTGGATGCTGGGGCTTGAACATCACGATGTGACAAAACGTTCGCTCCGGGGAACCTTTCAGCTGACAAGTGGATCAAACGACCAGTTTGCATTAGACTGGGAATTACCTCCCAACCACGAGATAAGGGGTTTAATTCAATGAAAAAGCTAAGTTTTTATAGATTCGGCCTCGCGGGAGCCGTTCTATTCGCTGCCTGCGCCTCGGTTCCGGCAGCCCTTGCCAAACCGGGACCCATGCCCGCCCCCGGTATTCACTCCCGTTCCGTCGTGACCCACGGCGAAGTCGTGATCAACGGCAAGACCATCCGCTACACGGCCCGTACCGGCACCCTCATCATGCGGAA
>DAHVLZ010000027.1:0-11975 GCA_027320085.1 Pseudomonadota bacterium | reverse complement strand
TGGATCCTGCCCCATGCACCCATCCGTCCGGTCCGCCTGAACGGTCTCCGGCCCACCCGGGCCTGGTTCGATCTCGACGCAGTCGCCTCCGGCATGGAGCTGGACCGGAGGGGACTCGAGACGAGCTGCCGATCGCTCGAAGCCTGGGTCCAGGCCGAGGAGAATCAGGGCATCGGCCGGCAGAACATCCTGGTGGGGGGCTTTTCGCAGGGAGGGGCCGTGGCGCTGGCCTGGAGCCGGTCGGCCCGGACGCGACTGGGCGGACTGATCGGACTGTCCACATTCCACCCGGCCCCACCCGCCGGTCGGCCCGGCCGGGCCCAGTCCATCTTCCTCGCGCATGGCTCGGAGGATCCGATCGTGCCCCTGTCCCTCGGGGTGCAGACCCGGGAGTGGCTGATCGCGGCGGGTCATGAGGTCCGCTGGCAGGTCTATCCCATGGCGCACGAGGTCTCGCCAGAAGAGATGATGGAGTTGAGAGCCTGGCTGGTCTCGCGCCTGTCCATGGAGACCGCGCCCGCGGGTTCCGGGAGCCCCTGAGGGATCCGTCCATCCCCCGTCTTGCGCGCGCTCGTCGCGGGCCTCCGGGCGGGCCCCTCCGGATGCCATCGGCGAGGGAATTCGCCGACATTTGCAATGCGTCAATCCGCAAGCTTGACAGCGCCGCATGAGCAGTGCAACACTCAGCCCGTCTGGAGACCATCCATCCATTTCTGTCAATTCCCGGGCACGACCCAGCCGGAGGGCTGTGCCGGTAGCGGTTTTCACTGAACGCCGGCGGGAGTGGACCGATGCTTGCGATCAGAAATCTCTGCAAGACCTATTCCAATGGGGTTTGTGCGCTGAGTGACGTCTCGCTGGACATTCCCAACGGAATGTTCGGACTGCTGGGACCGAATGGTGCCGGCAAGTCCACGCTGATGCGCACGATCGCGACTTTGCAGGAGCCCGACGCCGGCAGCATCACGTTGGGCGATCTTGATGTGCTGGCCGACAAGATGGCGACCCGGCGCGTATTGGGTTACCTCCCGCAGGAGTTCGGGGTGTATGCGAAGGTCAGCGCCGAAGCGATGCTGGACCATCTCGCCGTGCTGAAGGGCGTGACTCGCCGCGGGGAACGACGCGAACTCGTCGGCGCGCTGCTGCATCAGGTGAACCTCTACGAGGTCCGCAAGCGCAAGCTGGGCGGGTTTTCGGGTGGTATGCGCCAGCGCTTCGGCATCGCCCAGGCGCTGATCGGCGATCCGAAGCTCGTGATCGTCGATGAGCCAACGGCGGGACTGGATCCCGAGGAGCGCCAGCGCTTCCTCAATCTGCTGGCGGAGATCGGCGAGCGGGTGGTGGTGATCCTGTCAACCCATATCGTGGAGGATGTGAGCGAACTGTGCCCGCGGATGGCGATCATCGCCGAAGGGCGCGTGCGTCTGACGGGGGAGCCTCGCGAGGCGATCCGTGCGCTCGCCGGGCGGGTCTGGCGGCGCGTGATCGACAAGGATGCGCTGGCGGATTACCGCGCCCACATGGCTGTCCTGTCCACCCGCCTGGCCGGCGGCTCGACGCTCATCCACGTACTGGCCGACGGGTGCCCGGAAGAGGGATTCGAACCCATTCCGCCCGATCTTGAGGACGTCTACTTCGGGCAATTGCTGCAGGTTGCGGGCCCGAAGGCGGCCTGATGTTCCGCGAGATCTCCCGGTTCGAGCTCCGCCAGCAGCTCCGCAGCCCGCTGTTCTGGATGATCGCATTCGTGTTTGCGGCGCTGGCGTTCGCGGCAACGGCCTCGAATACCGTACGGATCGGTGGTGACATCGGCAACATCCATCGAAATGCCCCGTTTGTCGTGATCAACACGTTGGGCCTGTTCTCCATCATCGGCCTGTTCCTCATCCCGATCTTTGTCGCGGGCGGTGCGCTTCGGGACTTCGGTGCAAACACCGCGGAAATGGTGTTCGCCACCCCGATCACGCGCCGTGCCTATCTCGGCGGCCGCTTCGCCGCGGGCTGGCTGGCCAGCGTGGGGGTGCTGCTCGCCGTGGCGATCGGCCTGTGGTCGGGATCGATGATGCCGTGGCTGGATGCGGCCCGCCTGGGTCCAACGCCGTGGGCGGCGTATGCCTGGGCGCTCGGCGTGATTGTGCTGCCGAACCTGTTCTTTCTCGGCGCGCTGCTGATGTTGCTTGCGACATTGACTCGCTCGATGCTCGCCACTTATGTCGGGGTCGTCGGCTTCTTCGTGCTCTGGGCCCTGGCCAGCCTTGCGCTTGGACCGGGGAACATCGCGCACCAGACGGCCGCCGCGCTCGCCGATCCGTTTGGGCTCGGGGCACTGCATCTGGCGACGCGGTACTGGACGGCAGCCGACCAGAACAGCCGCATTCCGAAGCTGACGGGCTTGCTGATGGGGAACCGTCTCTTGTGGCTGGCCCTGGGCGTCGCCTTGTTGGGGGCGAGTGTGGCGCTCTTCAGGCCGGATCGGCAGGGCCTGCGCTGGTTCCGCCGGCGGACGGCAGCGGGCGAAAGGGCGGCCACGCCCGAAGCGGCGCCGCTGATCCTGCCGCGCGCGGGCCTGCGGTCCGGATTTTCGGCCCGGTGGGTCCAGTTCGGGAGGCTCGTCTGGTTCGATACGGCGGGTGTGCTCGGCAGCACGGCCTTCCTGGTGATGCTCGCCTTCGGCCTGCTCAATCTCACGGGTTCCCTCATGTTCACCGGACAGATGTTCGGCACCCCCGTATACCCGGTCACCCACCTGGTGGCGCAGGCCATCCAGCGCAGCTACCAGTGGTTGCTGTGGATCATATTGGGTTTTTACGCCGGCGAGCTGGTGTGGCGCGAGCGCAGCGTGCGGGTGAACGAAGTGATGGATGCCTTTCCATCGCCCGACTGGCTTCCGTTGATGTCGAAGGTTGCGACACTGGCCGTCGTGACCGTGGCCTTCCTGCTGGCGGGCGCGCTGGATGGCATGGGCTACCAGCTGGTGCACGGCTTCCACCACCTCGAGCCCCTGCTGTATCTGCAATTCCTGGGGTTGAGCCTGCTGGGGTTCATGTGGTTTGCCATCCTCGCGGTGGTGCTGCAGACGATGGCCGGCAACAAGTTCGCCGGGTACGCGCTGACCGTGGTTTACATGGTTGGCATGATCGCGCTCGCGCAATTGCACCTCGCGGATCACCTGTATCTGCCGGGCACCGCGCCGGCGGCGCCCTATTCGGACATGGACGGGTTCGGCCCGTTCTGGATCGGGAACCTGTGGTTTCGCGCCTACTGGTACTGCCTGGGCGTCGCGCTGCTGGTGCTGGCGGCGCTGTTCTGGATGCGCGGGAATCCCGGTGGCTGGCGCGAGCGCCGACGGATTGCGGCGCAGCGATTCCGTGCACCGTCGCGTGTGCTGCTGGCCGTGGCGCTGGCGGGATTCGCGCTCATCGGGGGGTTCATCTTCCACAATACCCACGGCCTGTATCGCTATCAGGGCCACGACGAAAGGCTGCGCCTGGCCGCGGACTACGAGAAGGACTACCGGAAGTACCTGGGCCTGGCCCAGCCGCGGATCACCGATGTCAAGATGAACATTGCGATGTTCCCTGCGCAGCGTCGCGTCGATATCCACGGACGCTACACCCTCGTCAACAAGCACGCCCACCCCATCGGCGAATTATTGGTGCAGCTGCCGGTTCCCGATACGCGGGAGTTCACGGTCGCCCTGGAATTCCCGGCGCACACCGCCGAGATCGCGAACGCGAGACAGGGCTTTTACCTGTACCGGCTGGCCCGCCCGATGGCCCCCGGCACGTCGATGACCTTCCAATTCCACGAGCGGATCGCCTACCCGGGCTTCGCCAATGGTCCGGTGGGCGAGCAGATCGTGCCCAACGGCACCTTCTTCGGCAATTGGCTGTTCCCGCATTTCTGCTACGATGCCAGCCTCCAGCTCACCAGCAACAATCAAAGGCGCCGGTACGGTCTGGGCCCCGTGCAGCTGATGCCGAAACGCTCCGATCGGGCGGCCCGTGCCAATACCTACATCTCCTGCGACAGCGATTGGGTGCATTTCGCAGCCACGCTCTCGACGAGTGCGGACCAGACGGCCGTTGCCTCGGGCCATCTGCAGAAGGAGTGGGTGCAGGGGAACCGCCGCTATTTCCGCTACGTGCTGGGTGCGCCGACCCTGGATTTCTTCTCGTTCCAGTCGGCGCGCTACCGGATCGCGCGCGAGCACTGGCACCACGTCGCGCTGGAAGTCTATTATGCCGGCCGTCACCCCTATGGCGTCGCGCGCGCGCTCGCGTCCATGAAGGACGCGCTCGCGTACGACACGACGCACTTCGGCCCCTACCAGTTCCGGCAGCTCCGGGTCGTCGAGTTTCCGGGATACAAGAGCTACGCCCAGACCTTTCCCGGTACCATTCCGTACTCGCACCGCTTCATGCTGGAGGATTTGCGCAAACCATCCGATATCGACTACATCACGTATGTGACGGCGCACGAGACGTCCCATGAATGGTGGGCGCACCAGGCGATCGGCGCGGATGTGCGGGGCGCGACCCTGCTGAGCGAGTCGCTTGCGCAATATTCGGCCATGATGGTGATGAAGCACCTGTACGGACCTTTGGCCATGCGCAAGTTCTTGAAGTACCAGCTGGACGAATACCTGGCCGGCCGTGCCCGCGAGCGCAACAAGGAGGAGCCGCTGGCGCGCGTCTACGAAAACCAGGGCTACATCGATTACGACAAGGGCGCGGTGATCCTGTACGCGCTGCAGGATTACATCGGCGAAGACAAGGTCGATGCGGCGTTGCGCACGTGGTTGGGCCAGGTTCGGTTCCAAAAGCCACCCTATACGGATTCCCACGACCTGATCGCCGACTTGCGGGCGGAGGCGGGGCCGAAGTACCAGGATCTCATCACCGACTTCTTTGACCGGATCACCCTGTTCGACGACCGGATGGAATCGGCGTCGGCGCGGAAACTCGCCGATGGCAACTACGATGTGACCCTGCACGTTTACGCCGCGGAATACGATGCCAATGGCATGGGCCAGGAGACTCGCGTCCCGCTCAATATCCCGATCGAGATTGGTGTGTTCGCGAAGGCCAGGGACGGCAAAGAGCAGGACGAGAAGCCGTTGTACCTGGCCCCGTATCCCGTCAAGGCTGGCGACAGCACCATTTCCGTGATTGTGCGCGGCAAGCCGTATCAGGCTGGAATCGACCCCTTCAACGAGCTGATCGATCGGGTCGGCAGCGGCCACCGGGCATTGGTGACGCTCCGGTCGCCGGAAGGACGTTGATGCGGAACCCCCGAACTTGAGGCCGCCCCTTCTGCATGGGAACGCAGCGGGTGGTCTCAATCCCTGGGCGAAAAACCGGACCTTTTCCCATTCTTGATCCGGAAACGGAAAACGGAACCGGACATGGGGGCAGCACGCGGATTTTCCCGTAAAATCAATCTATAACGGGTTACTTGAAGCGTTCCAAGGGCTGCGTTAAGATCTGTCGAAAATGAGATAAAACGGGTTCAATGCCTTCCGCCGGTACAGGCCGGCCCCGCAAACCCGGGGGGAGTTGCACATGAAGAACGAGAAAGAATACCTGGATCCGGAACCGCTCATGCAGATGGGGTGGTCTTTTGCGCCGTCACGTGTTCTCACGACCGCCGTCCAGCTTGGCCTCTTCTCCCTCATCCAGGCAGGGCACAAGACGGCGCCGGCCCTGGTGCGGGCCACCGGGGCTTCGGGCCGTGGCCTGGGATACCTCCTGGATGCGCTCTGCGCTCTCGGACTGCTCAGCCGGAACGGGGAGAACTACGGGCTCAAGGCGTTGTCCGAACGCTTCCTGGTGAAGGAGTCCCCGGACTACATCGGGGCGATGTGGGAAAAAGACTGGCTGTGGGAGTCGTGGGGCGGATTGACCCAAGCCGTGCGCACGGGGCAGCCCCGGATCCGGGTGGAGCAGGAGGCTCAGGCCGGACAGTTTTTCCCGGATCTCGTGCGCACCCTGCATGTCATCAACCGGGCGCCGGCCTCGCGGGCGGCCCGGGCATTGGGAGTGGCCGAGCCCGATTGCGGGTTGCGGGTTCTGGACGTCGCCTGTGGTTCGGGAGTCTGGGGCATTGCCTTCGCGCAGGCCAACTCCCGCAGCCACATCACCGCCCAGGACTTCCCTGCGCTGCTCGAGGTGACGCGGGGATACCTCATCCGTCATGGGGTGGAGGCCCAGTACGATTTCCTCCCGGGCGACCTGCGTCAGGTCGATTTCGGGGAGGCGCGGTACGATCTTGCGCTCCTCGGCAATATCGTCCATTCCGAAGGAGAGCATGCGTCCCGTGAATTGTTCGGGCGGTTGCACCGGGCGCTTCGTCGGGGCGGGCGGCTCGCGATCATCGACATGGTCCCCAACGCCGACCGGACCGGGCCGCCCTATCCGGTCCTGTTTGCCCTGAACATGCTGGTCCATACCCTCGAGGGCGGGACCTATACCCTCGAGGAGTACGACCGGTGGCTGACCGGCGCGGGATTTGCGCGGGTCGAAACCGCCGACATCGGTTCACACTCCCCGATGATTGTTGCCCACAAGTCCTGAACCCCGCCGGAAAAACCGCCATGCACAAACGGTGGAGTGGAAAAAGCGGATGGCCGCTCGGGATCATGGTGTTCCTGGCCGTTGCGGGCCCGACCGGTTACGCCCGTACCAACAGGCAGATTCGCGATGGCCGCTACCTTGTGAACAAGGTGGGCATGTGCGGGGACTGTCATACACCCAGGAACGCCTCGGGGCGGCCCCTGGCCGCGCGTGAGCTGCAAGGCGCGCTCATTGCCTTCCGGCCGGTCCATCCCATGCCCGGTTGGGCCGCAAGGGCCCCGGCCATTGCCGGTCTGCCCAAAGGCTGGAGCCCCGCCCAGATGATCCACTTTCTCGAAACCGGGTTGAACCCGGCAGGGGAAAGGGCCCGGCCGCCCATGCCGGCATTCCGGTTCCGTCCCCGGGATGCGCGTGCCGTGACTGTCTACCTCGAATCGCTCAAGCATTGAAGGGCGCCTTCGCGCGGGATCCCCACTACCTGATGCTCCCAGGACCCGGGTTCCGAAAGTGCCCCGGCCCGGGGGTGGCTCAAGCCTCGGCTGCGGTGTTCGGTTGGCCCTTGCCGGTGACGATGAGCGGGCGCAGGCTCTCGTTGATGTAGAAGCCCCATGCACCCGAGCACTTGCCATAGCATTCCACGGCGGGCGTGAGGCCGACGTGGGTGAAATGCAATCCGGTCTTCTCGCTCCGACGGACGATGTCGAACACGATATCGGTCCCCACCCACTCACTCTTGTCCTTGACAAAGCTGATCCGGGCCTCGTTCAGCCCGTGAAAATCCCGGCTGCGGAAACCGTGAGAGGGCCCGTCTTGAAAAGTGGCTTCCGGTTGCCGATAATCAAAGGTCTTCCGTCCAGGGCACGCATGTGGGCCATTGCTGCTTTCCAGAGGCGCATTAAGCGATGAATTTCATCGCGATTCTCGTCACTTTGGCCCTGGACCAGGGGCTTCGCCACCTGGAGTCCATCCGGGACCACCGGATCGGCAACGGGTACTTCGGGCTCCTCAAGCGGATCCCGGGCGGATCGGCCGAGTTCGCGCTCGTCCTCACCGTGTGCGCGGTCGTCCTCCCGGCACTCGTGGTCGACGGCATCCAGCTCGGGCTCGCCTCCCTCTCGCCGATTCTGGGTTTCATTGCGGCGGTCCTGATCCTGCTCATGAGCCTGGGTCCCCGCGATGCCCTGCACCTGATCCAGGAGTACCGGCAGGCGGTGGAAGACAAGGACAACCTGGCGGCGACCCGGATCGCGCGCCTCCTGATCGAAGATGCCCCGCCCGCCGGACAGGAACCCTGCACCGAGGCGGTGGCGGAATCCCTCCTGGTCCGGATCAATGACCGGCTGTTCGCACCCCTGTTCTGGTTCCTGGTCCTGGGCCCCAGCGGGGCGGTCCT
This sequence comes from Pseudomonadota bacterium, assembly GCA_027320085.1. Lineage (GTDB taxonomy): Bacteria > Pseudomonadota > Gammaproteobacteria > JAKAQQ01 > JAKAQQ01 > JAJZIH01. The sequence goes on along the minus strand of DAHVLZ010000027.1, from coordinate 4,007 downwards.
CTTCTGGTTGTCGAAAAATGCGGTCTGTGCCCTCAAGCCCAAATCCAGTCACGAGACCAAAAGCCCCCATGCCGAGATCGCCCTGCGCATCCATGGCGTTCTGGCGTGGATTCCGGCCCATCTCCTGGCCGTGAGCTACGGTCTGGTCGGCAGTTTCGACAGTGTCTGGCGGGTTCTCCGCGCGTACTACCGCGAGTGTGAACGCCGGTTCTTCGAGAACAACGAGGCGGTGCTCGCCTGTGCCGGCCGCGGCGCGATCGAGGCCGGGGGCCTGGATCCCGCCGATTGCCTGGGGCGGCTGGATCGCGCACGCATCATCGCCACCCGTGCACTCATCCTCTGGCTCGTGGTGATCGGCCTGTTTACCCTGGGTGGGTGGATTCTCTGATCGAGTCGGGGCAGTTCCTGGAGGGAGGGCCTTGACCGCTCGCGGGATACTGGCCCCCGTCTTTTCCTGCGCGATCCTCTGTCTGTCGGCTGTCCCCGCGGCTCTCGGCCGCGCGCCCGTGCGGGTCGTGACCCTGTCCCCGGCACTCGCGGCGATGGTGTTCGATATCGGTGCCGGACCCGAACTCGTGGGCACGGTGCGCTATAGCCGGGATCCCCCGGCGGCCCGGCGCGTGCCCCGTGTGGGCGATGCCTTCGGTCTCGACCTGTCACGGATCGTTCTGCTCCATCCCACCTGGATCCTGGCCTGGAAAGGCGGGACCTCCCCATCCGACCTCGTGGCACTCCGGCGTCTTCACCTCCGGGTGGTGATCCTCGGGACCGGACATGTGCGCGGGATCGCCCGTGAGCTGGTCGCGATCGGCCAGCTCACGGGCCGGGTCCGGAGGGCCCGACAGGTGGCAGCGCGGTTCCGGGCCGCCGTCCGTTCTCTCCGGGAACGCCACAGCAGGCGGATGCGGGTCCGGGTCTTTTACGAGATCGGGCGCAACCCGCTCTACACGGTCGGCAGCCGCCAGATCATCAGCCGGGCCATTGCGCTCTGTGGGGGGGGCAACCTCTTTTCGGATGTTCCCCACCTGGCTTTCCCCGTTTCACTGGCCGCAGTCCTCGCGCGAGATCCCGGACTGATCGTGGTCGGGCACCGCCGGTCGGTCGCCTTCTGGAAACACTTTCCTGAAATCGCTGCGGTCCGCGATCACGCCGTCGATCTGATCCCGCCCGCCCTGCTGGCCCAGGCCTCCCCCCGCATGCTTCGGGGACTCCGGATACTTTGCCGGGATATCAGCCGGGCCCGCTGCCCGCCGTCCCCGCCGGGGGCTTCTTCTCCCGCTTGTGGTGCCAGAGTTCCTCCCGGCCGCCTTCCTCGCGGAGGAGGCAGCGGGCCAGCACGAACAGGAGGTCCGAGAGGCGGTTGAGGTAACGCCGGTTTTCCGGCGTCACCGCGTCGCCTGCGGCAGAGGCTTCCCGTTCAGCCCGGCGGCAGACGGTGCGCGCGATGTGGAGGGCGGACGCGCAGGGCCCGCCGCCCGGCAGGATGAACTCGGCCAGGGGGGGCAGGGTGGCGTTGTGGTGGTCGATGGCCGCTTCGAGCGACCGGGTGGCCTCCGTCGGGAGGAGGGGGGGGAGGCCGGGGGTCGCGATCTCGGCACCGATGTCAAAGAGCGCATGCTGCACGTTCACGAGGAGAAGATCGATTTCCGCAGGCAGCGAATGGCTGCGCACCCAGCCGAGCACGCTGTTCAGCTCGTCGATCGCGCCATACGCCCCGACCCGCGGGTCGGTTTTCGAAACCCGTTCCCCGTTGCCCAGCCCGGTCGTCCCGTCATCGCCGGTCCGGGTGTAGATCTTGCTCAGGCGATAGCCCATGGTGGCCTCCGGCTTCCCCTTCAATAGTGCCAGAGTACGTGAAAAAAGACTGCCCGTCCCTCCGTGTTATAGCCGGCCACCTGCGTGTAGCGGACATTGAACAGGTTGACGAGGCTCGCCTGGAGACTCCAGTGGCGCGACAGGTCGATCCCGGCCACCGCGTCCGTCACGACGTAACCGGGGTCGATCGTGGTCGTGTACGGGGAGTCGGGCCGGGGCCCCGAGGCCAGCCATTCGATGCCGGCGTATCCCCCCGCCCAGTGGTAGTGCAGGGCGGTGGTGAGGGAGCGCTTTGCGCGTCGTGCCAGTTGCGCGCCGCTCACGAGATCACGGGGATCCTGGAGGACGGCCTCCGCGCGGAGGCGCCAGGGACCGAACCCGGCCCCGTAGCTGAGGTCGACGCCGCGGATCCGGGCCTGGTCCACGTTCTCGTTGATCCCCTCCGGGTATTGCGCCGTCGGTCCGAGGTAGACGATGAGGTTCGTGATCGTGTCCTGGAACAGGTCGATGCCCCAGTGACCGTACACGCCCATTTCCTGGTGGAAACCGAGGTCGACCTCGTGGGAGGATTCCGGGGCCAGGTTGGGGTTGCCCCCGAAACCGAAGCGGTCTTCCGCGCTCGGGGCCCGGAACCCGCTGCCCCAGCTCACGGTGATCCGGCTTGCGGGGGTGAGAAAGACCGTGCCGCCGAGGTTCCATTCGTTGTGGGAGCCGAAACTCTCGTTATCGGAGTGCCGCAAGGTGGCGAGCAGGCGATAGCGATGCCAGTGCCAGTCGTTTTCGGCATAGATGGACCGGGTCCAGGTGTGGGCATCGTAGGCCGTGCCAAAAACCAGGGAGGCGGTCCGTTCGTCCTCGAGGGAGATCCCGGCCGTGACGAGGTCGGTTCCGCTCAGGACGAAATTGTTCTGCCAGTCGGCCGCGTAGCGGCGGGTCAGCGCAAAGTCGGGGCTCTGGTTTGGGTTGAACACGTCTTTCTGGTTTTGGTTCAGCACGTTTTCGTAGCGGCTGATGAGCCATTCGCTGGACCAGCCGGAGGTCAGCTGGTTTTGGGCCGCAAGGCTCAGGATGCGGTCGTTGTAATCCTCACTGGCCGGTTGCAGGTTGAAGTCCACATAGTCGGTCTGCCCCGTGGATTGCCACTGGCGGAGCTCGAGGTGGCCCGTGGGGATCCTGACCCGGAGGAAGGCATTCAGGGTCGTATTGGTGAATCCCGCGGAGAGCGGGCTTGCGGTCTGCGGCGGGAAACCGTCGGTCACCTCATGGGAGACATTCGCGCCCCCCTGGACGGTACCGTTGCCGTCCGCAATTCCGGCGCTCTCGCCGGTCGTCCGGAAACGGCCACCGCCGACCCCGACGTGGGCATGGACCCGCCGGGCGCTTCCCCGGGTGATGATGTCGATGACTCCGCCGATCCCATCCGAACCGTAGAGGGCCGCGGTTGGTCCCTCGACGATGACGATGCGCTGGATGTCATCCAGCATGAGGTTCTGGAGCGGGGGCTCCCCGATGTTGCCGCCGTTGACCTTGACCCCGTTGATGAGCACGAGGGTTTGGGCACTGTTGGCCCCCCGGATGAAAACCGAGGAGGGTTGCCCGGGACCGCCCGAGGTGGCGACATCGAGGCCCGCGTAGAAGCGCAGCAGTCCGGGTACGGTGGAAGCCCCGCTCTCCCGGATCTCCTTGCGGGTGATCACGATCGTGGGTTGGGGAATGGCATTGAGGGGGAGCGGGGTCCGGGTGGCCGTGACCACGATCGGGCTGAGCGGGTAGGGGGTCTCGGAGCGGGCCGCAAGCGGCACCAGCGCGGAGAGGAGAAGGGCCACGGACAGGGTGGATCGGAATGACATGGTCAAGGCTCCTCGGCCTGCACGCCCGCAAGCCGGTGGTCGGGATGGAACCGGCGTGTGGGGGGGGTTGGCGAGAAGCTTGCGCTTGCTCAGGCCGCCCACCGCGACACCGGAGGATGTTTGCCAGAGGCCGGTCTCCGGGCTCGCGAGGGTCCTCGGTTGAGGAGGGGCATGACCTTCCCGCGCGCGTGCGCAGTGGTTTTTCATGCCTTGACCCATCGCCTACCGTTGCGGGGGCAGCGCCGGCTTGACGTCCGCGGACGAGACCGGCTTCCCATGTTCACCCGAGGGTGAACGCCAAAGGCAGCTCAATCTAGCAGGGGCCATCCATCCGGTCAAGCC
>DAHVLZ010000020.1:0-18372 GCA_027320085.1 Pseudomonadota bacterium | reverse complement strand
GGGGACCTCCAATCTGACGGCCACGGCAAAGGACGCTTTTGGGGATACGGTGACGGAAACGGTGGCGGTGACGGCGACTGCGCCGCCGCCCCCGTCGAGTGGAGGCGGGGGGGGCGGGTTTTCGCCCCTGGGGCTGGGGATTCTTGCCGGGCTGATGGGTCTTTTGGGCTGGACCCGGCGGAGGCGGATCGGGGCCCCCCAAGGCTAGATCGAGGCCCGGGAGCGCTCCCCCGGGCCTTCATGTTTTCTGGAGGCAGGGTGCATAGAGGCTTGGGTTCGCATCTGGCTGGGTACTACGCTCGGGGTGCCAGTTTCAACCGAAAGCTCATCGAGGGGCTGATTGCCTAAAACACCGTTCTGCTCCCACCTGGGCCCCGGCCTCAAGGCTCTGCTACAAAATAGCTCCTCCATCACCACCCCAGCTGTCAAAGAGACTGTATGGCACTGCCTCAGTTTGAAAGTCGGGTCTTGCCTCATCGTGGGCGCTGGCCCAAAATGGGATGGTCGCGACCGCCAATAAAATGTGAATTGTGTTGATCCTTGGGGGAGGGTGAAATGACCGGGGCGATCAGGCATCCGGGGATGGAGGTTCCACTTCGATGCCAATGCGGGCGCGTGCGCGGCATCGCGAACGGGATCTCGCCGTCCACCGGCTTCAGGGTTGTCTGCTACTGCAAGGACTGCCAGGTCTTTGCGCGGTTCCTGGGGCGGGCAGACGTGTTGGACGATGCCGGCGGCACGGACATCTTCCAGATGCCGGTAGGGCGCATCAAGATCACCACAGGCAGGGACGCCGTAGGATGCCTGCGTCTGAGCAAGCAGGGCGTCTATCGTTGGCACACCGATTGTTGCCGAACTCCAATCGGAAACACTATGGGGCCGCACGTCCCGATGATTGGAGTCATCCACAGTTTCATGGACCACGAAGCGGGTGGCCACTCTCGCGATGTGGCCTTGGGCCCGCCTCTTTGCCGAATCTTCGAACGTTCAGCGCTTGGGCCACTCCCCTTGACGGCGCCTCCGCCACCGAAGTTCAGCGTCTTCCTCCGCCGCATCTCGAAGCTGCTCGTTTGGTCGGTGCACGGCCTCGCGCGGCCAAACCCATTCTTCGACAAGCACACGGGCGCACCGTACACCATACCGCATGTTCTCACCTCGCAGGAGCGCGCAGCGCTTGAAACCCCGGACGCTGACGGTTCTCATCCTCCACCCAAGGAAAATCTTTCAAACTGAGACATTACCGGACCTATTACATCCATTTGACACCCTGGTCTGGAAGGTGATATAGGTCAAATCAAGCTTGAAGAAAACCAGTCTTTGGTACTGCAAGCCGGTGGATCAACGGAGGAGCAGCATCATGAAACGTTCCCTATTTCCCCTGTATCGGGGGCTTTTGCCCGTGGCGGTATTGCTGTTGCTGTCGGGCGTGATGGCCAGCGCTGCCGGGGCCGCCCCATATGCCTATGTCGCAAACAATGGCAGCGACAGCGTTTCGGTGATTGACACCGCGAATGACACGGTGGTCTCGACGGTGCCCGTTGGCTCATTCCCCCTTGGCGTTGCGGTGAGTCCGGACGGCAGCCGGGTCTATGTCACAAACGGTGGCAGCAGCAGCGTTTCGGTGATCGATGCGGCCACCGACACGGTGGTCTCGACGGTGACCGTCGGCACAGGCCCCGCTGGCATTGCGGTGAGTCCGGACGGCAGCCGGGTCTATGTCACAAACGGTGGCAGCAGCAGCGTTTCGGTGATCGATGCCGCCACCGACACGGTGGTGGCAACGGTGAATGTTGGCTCAAGCCCCAGAGGCGTTGCGGTGAGTCCGGATGGCAGCCGGGCCTATGTCACAAACAATGGCAGCAGCAGTGGCAACACCGTTTCGGTGATCGACACGGCCACCGACGCGGTGGTCTCGACGGTGACCGTTGGCACAGGCCCCCTTGGGGTCGCGGTGAGTCCGGACGGCAGCCGCGTCTATGTTGCAAACTTTGACGGTGACAGTTTCAGCACCGTTTCAGTGATCGATACCGTGGATGACACGGTGGTGGCGACGGTGCCCGTTGGCTCAGGCCCCACAGGCGTTGCGGTGAGTCCGGACGGCAGCCGGGTCTATGTCGCAAACGAAGGCAGCAGCACCGTTTCGGTGATTGACACCGCGAATGACACGGTGGTCTCGACGGTGCCCGTTGGCACTACCCCCCAAGGCGTCGCGGTGAGTCCGGATGGCAGCCGGGTCTATGTCGCAAACGCCAATGGCGGCACCGTTTCGGTGATCGATGCCGCCACCGACACGGTGGTCTCGACGGTCACGATTGGGACTACTCCTTTTTCCCTGGGTGCATTCGTGGGTCCGGGGGCGTTGATTGCGGGCAACAGCCGTGCTTCGGGCAATGTGGGTTCCCAGATCACCGCATCGGTTCCGGCGCTCGGCAACGGGACGACTTGTGCGACCAGTGATGTCCTCGTCCAGTCACCGATCCGGGGCAGTGTGGTCTTCACGGCCGCGACCGGGGCCTATACCTACACGCCCTCCTCGGCCACCTACAGCGGACCGGATGTCTTCACCTGGCAGGGCCAGGCCTCACTCTCGTGCACGGCCGCCGATAGTCCAAGCTATCCGGTGAGCAACACGGCGGCGGTTCTCTTCACCATCAACCCGGTGCTGGCCGGGCTGGCGGATGTGACATTGGGCGAGAAGACGAGCACGACGGAGTCATTTGCGCTGACCGGGACGGCGCCCTTTACCGTGGCTCTCGCCAGCAGCGATCCTGCGGTTCTTCCGGCCTCGGATGTGACGGTTTCCTCCGGTTGTGGGACGACGGAAGCCGATCTGGACTGCACGCTCAAGCTGGTCTCGGGGAGCATGGCGGGGGTCTCCCATGTGACGGTCACGGCGGAGGATGCCTTTGGGGATACGGTGACGGGAACGATGGCGGTGACGGTGGCTGCACCTCCTCCGTCTCCGCCCCCACCACCTCCCTCGGCGAGTGGAGGTGGTGGCGGGTTTTCACCCTTGGCGCTGGGGATCCTCGCCGGGCTGATGGGTCTCCTGGGCTGGACCCGGCGGAGGCGGGCAGGGGATTCCCAAGGTTAGGCCTGGGGGGGCCAGCCGCGCTGCCTGGCCCGGGACCCTCCCGCACGTGGGGGCAGGGGGTACACTTTGGGTTTTGGCTCTCTTGTTTTTGAGTGGAGAAACCCGGTGTTGCCCCGGGCCTTCCTGCTTTCGGGGAGGCAGGATGCAAGGGCTCATGCGATCGATCCGGTCTCTTTGGTCGTCCATCCACCTGCAGCCCTTGATCCGATCTCGCGCCGGCAAGGCCAGGTTCTCCCTCGGGAAAAATCGTCCGGGACTCCGTTACGGGACAACGGAGGTTTTCTCCACACACCAGCTGTCATTTGTTTTTTGACGGAAAGGGGGGCTGCCCGGGATTACTTGACGATCCGGAGGGTGGGCCGGCCCGCGGGCGGGTGACCATCGGGTGGGGAGGCAGGCGGGCCGCCGGCCGGAAGCGCGGGCTCGTCGGGGAACCACATCCCAACGCCATTCTCCGCGGCGAAAATGCCGAGGCAGCCGGCGAGCGGAATCCGGACGGAAAAGGGATTGCCGTCAAAACGCATCTCGGCCTCGATGCCGTCGGTGCCGATTGTGAGCGTGCGGGTGGCCGTCGGGGACAGATTGAGGATGACCCGCCCCTCCGGGGCCGGCAGGGGCGGAATCCGTGTGCCTTGGACGCCCACGGCCAGGACGAGGTGCGGGGTGAGTCCGTTGTCCACGATCCACTGATGGAAGGCCCGGAGGAGATAGGACCGGTAGGGAATCATGGCAGGGGCAACGGCCGGATCCGTCGTTCCGGGGCACTCAGGCTCGCACGGAAGGCGGGCCGGCGAAACAGCCGTTCCGCATAATCCACGACCGGTGCCGGCAGGGAGGTGAGCGGAATCTCCCAGGACTCGAGACGCCAGAGGATCGGGGCCAGACTGATGTCGACCAGCGTGAGTTCGTCGCTCAGGAAAAAGGGTTTTTCGGCGAAGACCTCGCGACTGCCGGCCAGGCTGTCTTTGAGCTGGGCGCGACACTTGTCGGTCTTGCCCCGCGCCCGGTTTTCGAGATCCGGAATGAGCGAATACCAGTCGCGCTCGATGCGGTAGAGCGCGAGACGCATCCGGGCCCGCGCGATCGGGTCGGGCGGCAGGAGGGGAGGATGGGGAAAGCGTTCGTCGAGATACTCGAGGATGATCCGGCCTGGATAGATCATGACGTCCCGATCGCACATCATGGGAATCTGCCGGTAGGGATTCACGGCCAGGAGTTCGGCCGGGAGTCCCCCTCCGGCCGTCAGGTCCACGACCGTGCTTTCAACCGACTTTTCGGCGATCACGATGCGGACCCGATGGCTGTCCGCACCCATCGGATCCGAGTAAAGCTTCATCCGATTAACGGCAGACCGGCATCCGGAGTGGACGCGCAGTCAGTGACCGTACTCCGCCCTGCTCATTTTTCATGGGGGTGCTTGCGGTGGACATCCTTCCAGTATTCGCGCTTGAGGAAATAGGCGAACACGGTGAACACCACCAGGAAGGCGATGACCCAGATCCCCAGGTGAACCCGTTTGAGTTCGTCGGGATGCCCCACGTAGTACAGGAAATTGGTCAGGTTGCCGACCATGTGCCGGAATGCTGCGGGAGAGCGGGTTCCCGGAGTAACGAGCACGAAGCGGACAAAGCGGTTGACCGTCCCGCCGTTCTCACTGACCTTGCGGTAGACGAGCTTCTGAAGACCCTGGACCTGCCAGAAGGGATCGGGCATGGCCACCCGGTAGAACGCGGCATTGTTCACCCCGGTTGGCCGGTTCGGGTCGAGGTAGAAGCTCTGGAGATAGGTGTAGACCCAGTTCACCCCCTTCCGGTCCACCATCACGGAGAGGTCCGGGGGGGCGGCACCGAACCAGCGGCTCGCTTCCCGTGCCGGCATGGCATTGAGCATCATCTGGGTCGGCTTGGTCTGCAGGAACATGAGTTCGCGGAGGGCCCGATTGTTGAGGTTGAGATCACGGCCGACACGGCTCCATCGCACGTACTGAAGCGTATGGCAACCCATGCAGTAGTTGACGAAAGTCCGGGCGCCCCGCTGGAGGGAGGCCTGGTTGTTGAGGTTCACCGGAGCCGTCATCAGCGGGTAACCCGAGAGCTGAATGGCGTATCCCGTAGCCGGGTAGAGGAGAAGTGCCAGGAATGCGCCGGCCGCGGCCCGGCTCCGCCCAGTATTGCGTTTCATCGGAAGGTCACCCGCTGAGGTACGGTCCGGTCCCTCAGGCCATCCGGCCAGAGCAGGGGGACCAGATAAAACAAGGCCAGGTAAGCCACTGGAATGACGAGTGTCCGCCAGATGAGGGGGGCGATCGACGCCAGGTAGAATCGCCAGTCGATCAAGAGCACCACGGCCAGCGCCACGAAGAAGGTGATGAGGAGGGCTCGCCGGCTGGGGCGACGCGCGTACAGCCAGGCCGTGACGAAAAACAGGAAATAGATCTCCGCGATCCGGAGCCCCATCTTCTGCCAGAACAGGGTGGCCGGCTGCACCCCGATGTAGCCCAGGAAAAGAAAGGTGGCCGCGAAGACGCCCAGGAGGATCCGGTACATCGGTGCCCGGTAGCGGAAGGACTTGATGGGATGGCGGTCGATCCAGGGCATGAGAAAGAGGAGAATGATGGCGAGGGCGAAGGCGCTGACCCCGAACTCCTTGTTGGGGAAGGAACGGAGAACGGCGTAGTAGGGGGTGAAATACCAGAGCGGCCGGATATCCGGCGGGGTCTGCAGGAAATTGGCCGGCTTGAAGTTGTTGCGTTCGATGAAAAAGCCATGCAGGGTCGGGGCGTAAAACGCGATGAGGGCAAAGACCACCAGGAAAACCCCCACGCCGAAGAGGTCCTTCACGGTGTAATACGGATGGAAAGGCACGCCGTCCACCGGTTTGCCCTGGGCATCCAGGTTCTCATGAATCTCGATTCCATCGGGGTTGTTGGAACCGACTTCGTGGAGCGCCATGAGGTGGCAGGCGACGAGAATGAGCAGCAGGAGGGGGATGGCCACGACGTGGAGGGCGAAAAACCGGTTGAGCGTCGCCCCGCTGATCCCGAAATCGCCCCGGATCCAGATTTCCAGGTGGCTGCCGATCCACGGAATGGCACCGAAGAGCGAGGTGATGACCACCGCTCCCCAGTAGGACATCTGCCCCCAGGGCAAAAGGTACCCCATGAATGCCTCGGCCATGAGGCAGACATAGATGAGCATCCCGATGATCCAGAGCAGTTCCCGGGGCTTCTTGTAGGAGCCGTACAGCAGGCCGCGGAACATGTGCAGGTAGATCACGACAAAGAACAGGGAGGCCCCCGTCGTATGCAGGTAACGGATGAGCCAGCCCCAGTGGACATCCCGCATGATGTACTGGACGGAGCTGAACGCCAGGTGGGCGTTGGGCTGGTAGCTCATGGCCAGGAAGATGCCCGTCACGATCTGGTTGACGAGGATCAGGAGGGCAATCGAACCGAAGAAATACCAGAAGTTGAAATTGATGGGCGCGTAGTACTCGCTGACCTGGCTGCGCCAGAGCTTGCTCAAGGGGAACCGGGCATCGATCCACCCGAAAAGACGTCCTCCCCATCCGGCCGACGCGTTGGGAACGGTTTCATGCTGGTTCATAACGGCTCCTCGAAGATCAGCAGACGGCCCGCAAGATGGCGAGGGCCCGGCATCCGCGCTACCATGATAACCGGACGGGGACTGGCGGACCCGCCGATGCGGGATCCGGACGCCGTCGGTTGCCTCTCGACCTCACCGGCCACAATTATACACACAGGAACCGCAATCATTTCGAGCACAACCCCCCTGTCAGCGGACGCGACGCCGGATACCCGGTATCTCTGCGAGGTTGCGGCCTGCCATGCGGCACTCGGCATTCCCGGGGACTACGGCCTGACCCGGGCGTTGCCCCTCCAGAGCCCACCCCCGTTCTGGATCGAGGACGGCATTGACCTCAGTGGCCGACCGATCCGTCTCGCACCGGAGGCGAGCCGGGCCTTCCGCTCCCTCGTCGATGCCGCGCGCGAAGCGGGATTCGTTCCCGTGGTGGTTTCCTCGTACCGCCCCCTGGCGCACCAGGCGCGTCTCGTGAAACAGGCGCTGGATCGCGGTCGGCCGCTCGCCGAGGTGCTTCGCCGGATCGCCCCTCCCGGATTCAGCGAACACCACAGTGGTCGGGCCGTCGACTTATCCGTCGTCGGTGAGGCGGAACCCCTGACGGAGGCCTTCGAGGCCACGGCGTTCTACCGCTGGCTGGATCAGCAGGCCGGATACTTCGGGTTCAGCCTCTCCTACCCCCGGAACAACCGGGCCGGATTCATCTATGAACCCTGGCACTGGGCCTATCGCGCCGACCCCACGGCGTGAACGACACCGGGCTGGATCCACTCGCCGGAAGACCGGCTTCCGCCGGGAAGACGCCGGATGCGGGCCCCCAGCTGCAGCAGTTTCTCCTCGATGCACTCGTAGCCCCGGTCAATGTGGTAGATGCGGTCGACTAGCGTCTGTCCTTCGGCCACGAGCGCGGCCAGGACCAGGCTGGCCGAGGCCCGGAGATCGGTCGCGATCACGGGAGCCGACTGGAGAGTCTCGACCCCGCGGATGATCGCCATGTTGCCTTCGAGCTGGATATCCGCACCCATCCGCTGCAATTCGTGGATATGCATGAAACGGTTTTCGAAGATCGTTTCGGTCACGGTTCCGGTGCCTTCGGCAATCGCATTGAGCGCCGTGAACTGGGCCTGCATGTCGGTCGGGAACGCCGGGTAGGGCGCGGTCCGGACCGAGACGGCACGGGGACGCTTTCGCATGCGGATCTCGATGGCATTGGGGCGGGGCTCGATCTCCGCACCGGACTCCCGCAGTTTCTCGAGGACGGATCCCACGAGTTCGGGCCGGGTATCGCGCAGGCAGACATGTCCCCGGGTCAGCGCGGCGGCCACGAGATAGGTCCCGGTCTCGATGCGATCCGGAAGGACCTCGTGGCAGGTGGCATGGAGTCGGGTAACTCCATCGATCGTGATCCGGTTGCTTCCCGCCCCTTCGATGCGCGCGCCCATGTGGATCAGGCAGTTCGCGAGATCGATCACCTCCGGTTCGCGGGCAGCGTTGTCGATGACCGTCCGGCCCTCCGCCAGGGTCGCGGCCATCATGAGATTCTCGGTGCCGGTCACCGAAACGGTATCCATGAGGATCGTGGCCCCTTGGAGCCGGCTCGAGCGCGCCCGGATGTATCCCTCTTCCACGCGGATCTCGGCTCCCATGCGCCGGAGTCCCTCGAGATGCAGATTGACGGGGCGGACCCCGATGGCACATCCGCCGGGAAGCGAGACCTCGGCCTCCCCGAAGTGGCTGAGCAGGGGTCCCAGGACCAGAATCGACGCCCGCATGGTCTTGACCAGATCGTAGGGGGCGAAATAGCGGCGGATGCTGGAGGCATCGACCTCGAGGCTCATCTTTTCATCAATCGTGACTTCGACCCCCATGAGCCGCAACAGCTCGATGGTCGTCGTCACATCCTGCAGGTGCGGAACGTTGCCGATTCGCATGGGCTCGTTGCACAAGAGACAGGCCGCGAGGATCGGCAGCGTGGAATTCTTGGCCCCCGAGATCCGGATCTCACCCTCGAGGGGGCGCCCACCTTCGATGAGCAGCTTGTCCATGTTCATGAACGGGCCCGCGGGCCTTCCGTCGGTACCAGGGTTTCGAGCGAGAGGGCATGGATGGCCCCGCCCAGCTGGCTGCCCAGCGCACGGTAGACCCGCCGGTGCCGTTCCAGCACCGGCAGACCCACGAAGCTCCCGCTCACGATGCGGGCGGAAAAATGACGTCCATCGGGGCTTTCGACCTCGACCTCGGCATCGGGGATCGCCTCTCGGATGGCTCCGCGGAGGGTTTCCGGGGTGGGATCCGGCTGGGGGTTGATCATCGCGTCATGCTCCGCCCCTCCCGCGGGGGTGGCTCAGGGGCTGACCGGAAGCGCGGGGGACATCCCCGGGACCGTCCTGAATATGATACCCGCCCCCGTGGGCCGCGGGGTGGAAACGGATCCCGGGTCCGGACCGGATCGGGCATCCCTCAATAATGGTTATGCTATCCTGACCGCAAGGGTTCTGCCCCGGGTTCCGGCGTCCGGAGGGCCCGTTCCGGAGCGGATCCCCACACTCGTGTGGAACGCGGCGCCCCACGGAATCCAGCCTGCATGACCCAATCACCCCCCCGATGCTGAACCCCCCGAACCCGGTCCTCACGAATCGCCCCCGGCCGGCTGACTCGGACGAGGCTCTCTTGGCGAGCGGACGCCGCGTCTTGGAAATCGAGACGCAGGCACTCCTGGCCGTGACGAAAAATCCGCCGGCCGGATTTGCACAGGCCTGCCGGCTGTGTTTGGCCTGCCGTGGACGGATCATCGTGACCGGGATGGGGAAAAGCGGCCACATCGCCCGCAAAATTGCCTCGACCCTGTCCAGCACCGGCACGCCATCGTTCTTCGTCCATCCCGCGGAGGCCAGCCACGGCGATCTCGGCATGCTGGTCGAGGGAGACTTGGTGCTGGCCCTCTCCCATTCGGGGGAAACGGAGGAAATCCTGGCCCTCCTGCCCCGCATCCGTCGGCTCGCCCTGCCGTTCATCACCATCACGGGCAATCCGAAATCGCGCCTCGCCCAACTGTCCGACCTCGTCCTCGAATCTCCGGTGAGCCAGGAGGCCTGCTCGCTCAACCTGGCGCCGACGGCAAGCACCACGGTGGCCCTGGCACTGGGCGATGCCCTGGCAGTCACCCTGCTCGAGGCGCGCGGGTTCACCCGTGAGGACTTCGCCTACGCCCACCCGGCCGGTCGTCTCGGCCGGCGGCTGTGGATGCGGGTCGCCGATCTCATGCACCAGGGATCCGCCATCCCCGAGGTCGGCCCGGAAACGGGGCTCGGCCAGGCTCTGGTCGAGATGACCGGGAAGGGGCTCGGCATGACCGCCGTCACCGGACCCGACCGTGCGCTTCTGGGTATTTTCACCGACGGCGACCTGCGCCGTGCACTCGACCGCCGCATCGACCTTCACGACTGCCGCATGGCCTTGGTGATGACCCGTGAGCCCAAGACCATCGCACCGGATGTCCTGGCCGTGAAGGCGCTCGAGCTCATGGAAGAGTACCGGATCGGTGCCTTGCTCGTGACCGACAACCAGGGTCGACTCGTGGGTGCGCTCAGCATGCACGATCTGCTCCGGGCCGGGGTGGTGTGAGTGGATCCCTTGAGAGTGGCCCTGGCCCCGATCCGTCTCCTCGTCCTGGACGCGGACGGCGTACTGACCGATGGGCAGATCTACTGGAGCGACCGTGGGGAAACCAGCCTGGCCTTTCACGTCCGTGATGGCTGGGGGATCCGCCGGCTCATCGAGGCGGGCTTCCTCCTGGCCGTGATCAGCGGGCGAAGTTCCGGGGCACTGGCCGGCCGGGTTCGGGCCCTGGGCATCCCCCATCTCCACCAGTCGGTCGAGGACAAGGGGGCCACCCTGGCGGGCCTCCAGTCCGCCCTCGGGTGCGGGGTTGCGGAAACCGCGGCCCTCGGCGACGACGAACCGGACCTTGCGCTGTTTGCCGGAGCCGCCGTCCGGCTCGCGGTCGCCGATGCCCATCCCTCGCTGCTCCAGGCAGCCGACTACGTCACCCGGGCCCCCGGCGGCCACGGCGCCGTCCGGGAGGTGGCCGATCTCCTGCTCGCGGCCCGGAGCCCGGTGTGAACCCTCGTCGCCTGTTCGCCACCCTGCTCCTGCTCGTCCTCACCGGCTCGAGTTTCTGGTTGCTCGGCGAGGTCCGTTCACGGGCCCGGAGTCCCACCACCGGACCCGAGCCACCCCGCTATTTCATGACGAAGGCGACCCTCCAGCACTGGAACCGCAACGGCCGGATCGTCTACCGGGTGCGTGCGCTTTTGATCGAACATCTTTCCGTGCCCGGACTCTATGCGCTCACCCAACCCCACCTCATGGATGACCGCCCCGGGCACAACGCCCGCTGGCACGTCCGGGCCGGGCATGGCCTGCTCAACGCGATCGATAACCGGCTCGAGCTCTGGCACCACGTCCGGGCCCGGCAACTCCCCACGCCGCATCATCCCCCGCTTTGGCTCTCGACCTCCCGACTCACCGTCTTTCTCAGGACCCACCGGGCGGAAAGTACGCACCGGGTGACCTTGTTCGAAGGGAAGGGGCACTTGGCCGGTACCGGCTTCAGTCTCGATCTCGATCGGCGCCTGCTCACCCTGCACTCGCAGGTGCGGGGCCTTCTTGTCCCGGTTGCGCATCGGCGGACTCCCCTGAAACCCAAGGCATCCTCCACATGAGTGGCCCACCGACCCGACGGGGAGCTTCCGCGACCCGGCACCCCCTGCTCCTGCTCCCCCTGTGCGTGATTTTTGCGGCACCGGCTTTCGCCACCCCGCCGGTTCACCCGGGAGGGGGCAGCCTGCCCATCCACGTTCGTGCCCAGCGTCTCAACGTGACGGGACCCAAGGGCAAGCCCAGTGAGGAGTTGTTCACCGGCCATGTCCTGTTGAGCCAGGGCGATGTCATCCTGCATGCGGACCGGGTCCGCATGCAGCTGTCGCCGGGAGGCGGACTCGTCCAGGCCACGGCCTGGGGGCAACCCGCCCATTTCGTGCAGAAACCGCCCCAGGGGCCGATCACCCGGGGTCACGCGCTCCAGATCGTCTACCGGGCAGTCTCGAATACCTACACCCTGACCGGCCGGGCCTCGCTCACTCGCGGCACGGAACATGTGCAGGCCCACCGGATTGTCTACGACCGCACCACGGCCACCGTCGAGGCCTTCCAGGCACCGGGCGGAAAACGGGTCTCGATCGTGGTCCCGGAGGCTCGCCATCCCCATCATCCTCCCCATCATCCCCCGCGGCATTGAACCGTCTCACCGCCCACGGGCTTTCGAAGCGGTACCGGCGCCGCCCGGTCGTCGAGACGGTCGATCTCGAGGTGACGAGTGGGGAGGTGGTCGGGCTGCTCGGACCGAACGGGGCCGGCAAGACCACGACCTTTTACATGCTGGTCGGCCTGATCCGCCCGGACCACGGGCACATCCAGCTCAACCAGCGCGATCTGACCCACCTGCCGATCCACGAGCGATCCCGGCTGGGCCTGGGCTATCTGCCGCAGGAGGCCTCCATCTTCCGGAAACTCACCGTCGAGGAAAACCTGCGGGCCGTCCTCGAGCTCCGGACGGAGCTTTCCGCGAGTGAACGCAACCAGCGGCTGCTCACCCTGCTCGAGGAACTGCATGTCGGGCATCTCTCCCACCATCTGGGCATGAGCCTGTCCGGCGGTGAGCGCCGCCGGGTCGAAATTGCGCGGGCGCTCGCGGTCAATCCGAAGTTCATGCTCCTGGACGAGCCCTTCGCGGGTGTCGATCCCTTGTCCCTCCTCGACATCCAGCGCATCATCCAGCACCTGACGAGTCTCGGGATCGGCATCCTCATCACCGACCACAACGTACGCGAGACGCTCGGCATCTGCCAGCGCGCCTACATCCTCAACGGGGGACGGGTCATCGCCCAGGGCCCATCCCGGGAAATTCTCGAGAATCCGGAGGTCCGGCGGGTCTATCTCGGGGAGCATTTCCAGCTCTGAGCCATGGGCTTAGAATCAGGGACGAACCCCCTCCAGCCCGCCCCTTGAAAACGAGTCCCGGTCTCTCGCCACACCTCGCAACCCGTCTCACCCTGAGCCCCGAGCTCAGGCAGATGATGGCGCTCCTGCCGCTCTCGGCCCTCGAGTTGACCCAGCACCTGAGGACGCTGGCCCAAACGAACGTCTTGCTCGAGGTTCTGGAAACACCCGCCACCCTGGACGGGGTCCCGGAAGGGTCCGGACCCGAAGAGCCCGCAGCGACTGCGGATCCCGCCCCGGACCGGCCCGCGGCCGGCGAGAGCAGCGGGGAGGGCGGCCCCGAGCTTCCGGCGCCAGGGGAGGAGGACTGGTTCCCCGAAGCCCGGTCGTCCCGCCCGCACCCGGGGGGGGAGACCGAAATCCCCCAGCGCGAAACCCTGATCGACTACCTGCTCTGGCAACTTGACCTCACCACCCTGGATCCGCGGGAACGGGCCATCGCCTGGGCGGTGGTGGAAGGGATCGACGAGGCGAGTGGCTATCTCACGCTCTCGGATGAGGAGATCCAGTCGGGCCTTGCGGCCGGATTCACCGTCCAGCCCTCCGAAATCGAGTCCGTCCGCAGGCGCGTCCAGTCGCTCGATCCGGCCGGCGTGGGCTCGCGGACCCTGGTCGAGTGCCTCAAGGTGCAGGTCGAGCTCTTGCCTTCCGACACACCGGGACATGCCCTGGCCCTGCGCTGGCTCACGGAAGATCCCGAATCCCTGTCTCAAGGCGCGCGGGTGGGCGTGGCCCGCAGGCTCGCCGTCCCGATCAAGGACCTCGAAGCCGCCTGGGCCCTGATCCGTTCCTTGAAGCCCCGTCCGGCCGATGGCTATCTCCGGAGCCCGGAGATGGCCGACTACGTCGTCCCGGACCTCCGGGTTGCCCGCTGCCCGGATCCCGGTCGCTGGGTCGTGAGCCTGGAGGCCCGGAACCTGCCCCAGCTCCGGCTCGATCCGGCCCTGCACAGCTGGTTCAAGGATCCGGCGCACCGCCACCAGGCCCTCCGGACCCAGATGCGGGAAGCCCGCTGGCTGATCCGGGGACTCGAGCTGCGCAACCAATCCCTGGTTCGCCTGGCCCAGGCCGTGGTCGACCATCAGGAGGCTTTTTTCACGGACGGCGAGACGGCACTTCGCCCCTTGAGCCTCCGGCAGATCGCCGCGGTGGTCGGACTCCATGAAACCACGGTCTCCCGCCTCGTCCACGGCAAGTACCTCGCGACTCCGCGCGGACTCATGGCCCTGAGGCGCCTGTTCTCGGTTCCGCTGGCCACGGAGACCGGCCCCGAGACCTCCGCCGCCGCGGTCCGGGCCCGGCTCCGGGCCTGGCTCGAAACCGAGGATCCGGCCCATCCGGCCACGGACGATCATCTGGCTCACCGCCTCGCCCAGGAGGGTATCATGATCGCACGACGGACGGTCGCCAAGTATCGCGAGTCGCTCGGTTTCCCCCCGTTTCGCGAACGCCTGAAGACGCCTTCCCCCTGACCGGAGATTGACCCATGCAGATCACTGTAAGCGGACACCAGCTTGAACTCACCCCGGCCCTGCGTCGCTATGCCGAGGACAAGATGAGCCGGCTCGAACACTATGAACCGCTTACGGATCTTCACGTGGTGCTCCGGGTCGAGAAGAAGACACACAAGGCCGAGGCGACCGGCCACAATCGGGGGCATACCTTCCACTGTGACGCCACGGCGGACGACCTTTACGCCGCAATCGACGAGCTCGCCGACAAGCTTTCCGCCCAGCTTTGCCGCGACAAGGAAAAGCGCACGAATCACCATGTCCATGGGCGCTGAACGACCGGTCAACCCCCCCCCTTCGGAGGATCCGCCCCGACTGGTTGTCCTGAGCGGCCAGTCCGGATCCGGCAAGTCCGTCGCCCTGCACGAACTCGAGGACGCCGACTTCTACTGCATTGACAACCTGCCGCCTGACCTGCTCGAAAACGTCATCGTAAAGACCCTGATGAGCCACAAACCGCTCTACCACCGCCTCGCGGTGGGCATCGACGCGCGCAGTCACGACCTCGACCTCAAGCCGGTGGTGGAACAGTGCCAGAGGTTGCGGGAGCGGGGGGTCACTGCGCTCGTGGTGTTCCTTCATACGGCCGAAGACGTGCTCATCCGGCGCTACAGCGAGACCCGCAGGCGCCATCCGCTCACCGGAGGCGGCACCTCGCTGCTCGATGCCATCCGGCAGGAGCGGGATCTTCTCGCCCCCCTGTCGGAACAGGCCGACCTCGTGATCGACACCAGCCGCAAGACGGTTCACGAACTGCGGTCAGAGGTCAGGGACCGGGTCGCCCGGCACGGCGGCGGATCCCTCGTCCTCCTCTTCGAATCCTTCGCCTACCGGGACGGCGTGCCGCTCGATGCCGACCTGGTCTTCGATGCGCGCTGCCTGCCCAACCCCTACTGGGAGGCCGGACTGCGGGCCTGCAACGGGAACGATCCCATGGTGCGCGATTTTCTCGAGCGCTTCGGTGAGACGCACGAGTTCGTCCAGGACATTGCCCGGCTGGTCAGCAAGTGGCTTCCGGCCTACGAGACCCAGAACCGCAGTTATTTCACGGTGGCCATCGGCTGCACTGGGGGGCGGCACCGCTCGGTCTATGTCTCCGAGGCACTGGCCCGGTTTTTTGACGCAGTGCCGCGCCCGACCCTCGTGCGCCACCTCAAGCTGGATCCGGAGTCCCAGAACAAGCGGTAGACAATCGCGCTGAACATCCCCATGGCTCATCCGGCCCTATGGTCTGGCGAAGAGGTGTCGGGGCTTGTTTTCTAAACAACAAGGCCTCCTCTCGTCCGGTAGTGACACGCCGTTTTCATCTCCAAGACCTCGTGCAGGAGGAACCTGCGCTCGCGAGCGCCTCCGGTGGTCTTGACGGTCATGCGGTGGCCCCGGGCAAGCCCACCCCTCGACCCCGGCGCCGATGTTGCTGGTTGCGGAGGCGCTGGCTCAAAGGAGCCGGATTCGCAGTCGGCGTGCCTGCGAAGGTGCCGGTGGGCATCGGTCGGCTTGTGGCAGGATGGGTTGCAACCGTTCCGTCAGACTTGCTCATTATCCCGACCCGGATCGATCTTTCCGAGGCGGGCGGGCTCGGGTCGCCCGGCAGCCCGCCTCGACCAGATTTTGCGGTAGTTTTTTGGGCTGATATTCCATATTCATTGCCAGACGCGGCTCACGGCGAGCGCATGACCTTGATTCCGAGAGCCACCAGGCGCGATTCACCCTCTCGAGGAGCTTTTTGCCGAGCCGGTGCCGCTCCGAGCAAGGTGCCGGGAGGACTTACCGACCGGGGTCTCATCCGGGGCCCTTGCTTCGCCCGGTTCGATGACGACACACTCCCGCATCGAGGCCCTGTCGTAGAGTGCCTCCAGGGCCCGCGGGTCCGTGAGGTTGAACCCCGCCTGCAGGAAAGAGCCCCGCAGCATCTGGGCACTGAGGGTAAATCGGAGGTTCGTTAATGTGCCGTCGTGGCAGGGCCTTCCGCAGCCCGGCACGGTTCGAGGAAGCGGAGAATCTCCCCCGCCCGCCCCAGCGTATCGGTGTAGCCCAGTTCGATGAGGTCCCGGCAGTATCCCCCGTCGAACAGGAGGTAGCTCTCGAACGCGTAGCCGGGAGAGCTGGAGGAGGCCGTTTCACGGACGAGCCAGCGCAGCCAGCGCGAAAACCGGTCCCGGTGACGGACCACCAGGGAAGCGGGGTCCCTGCTCGGTGTGAGGACCAGGGTCTCGATGGGACGGAGCAGTGCATCCCCCGGGACGGCGAGGCGTCGCAGGGTTGTATTGATCCGTTCGAGACGCTCGAGATCGAGATAGATCCCGTCGACGAAGAGCGCATCGAACAGGAACCCGCCGATCGTCACCCAGGAAGGAGGATCGGAAGCGGGTGCGGTCATCTCCCGGGGAGGGGCTTGAACCGCGACAATGAGGAGCCGGTCGGCGCCGAGATGCAGTGCCGGAGCCAGTGGAGTGAGGTGCAGGAGCGATCCGTCCCCGAAGTCGCGGCCGTCGATGCGGACCGAGGGAAAGAGGACCGGCAACGCGATCGAGGCCATGATGTGGTCTGCCGTGAGGCGGGTTGGCACACCGATCCGGCGCACCCGGGTCCAGCCCGCGATTTCTTCCGCAGCCTGGAAGAAGGTCACGCTCCGGTTGTCCGTATACGAGGTGGCCGTAATGGCCACGCCATGAAGGCGCTGCTCCCGGATATGCCGCCCGATGGCCGGCCAGTCCACCGCGGTCTCGACAATGTGGCGCAGGGGGGTGTTGTCGAGGAGGGCCCCGACCGGGCGGCCCCCGCCCCCGGATTCCGCGGACGGTTCTCGAGGCTTGCGGCGCGACAGCCAGTTCCGGCGCCAGGATTGGAGCCAGTGGTGCGTATAGACCGCATCCACGGTCAAGGAACCCCACAGTTTCGCGAGCTCACGGGCTCCCCGGCCGAGGTCGTCGATGCGACTCGCGAGGAAGATGGCATTGAGGGCGCCGGCCGATGTCCCGGCCAGGATATCCGGTTGCGGGCGCAATCCGGCCGGCCAGAGTTCCGCCAGGGCCTTGATCACGCCCACCTCATAGGCGGCACGGGCTCCTCCGCCGGGCAGGACGATCCCCAGACGGGAGGGAGAGGGGCCGGCTGTCACCGGCTTATTGCCGCAACCGGCAGACGCATCGACGGGCTCCAGGCGGGGGGCGACGATCGGACTATACTAAAAATCAATCGGCCGGGGGACAAGATGCAGGCGGCCTGCATCATCCTGAATTCAGGGATGTCCCCTTTGTGTTTGGTCTCCGGAGGACTGGGGGCCGGGGCGAGTTCTGTGCCATGACCGGGGAAGCGATGGAGCGGCCTTCGGGGGCCCGTCAGTGATCGGCGAGCCGCGAGCGCGAAAGGACGGCCCGCCGCCGGATCCCCCGGTGGCGGTGTCCATTCGCGCCTCAGGCTCTCCAAAGCGGTACCCAAGCCTTCCTTCTTGTTGACACGCCCCATCAAAGGCCGCCTTTCAGAACCGGGTTGACAGGGATTCCACCCCGGCCTGCCGACCCTGGACCTCGCCCGCCGGACGCCATTTGACTTGAGTCAATTCGACCCTGATCTGGAAGGGGTACGATCATAAAATGAAAGAAAGCCGGCTCTTGCAAGCCAGTAGATCAAGGGAGGGGAAGCACATGAAATCTCGTCTATTTTCTCCGTATCGGGGGCTTTTCCCCTTGGTGGTATTGCTGTTGCTGTCGGGCCTGATGGCCAGCACGGCCGGGGCCGCCCCATCCGCCTATGTCGTAAACGAAAGCAGCGGCAGCGTTTCGGTGATCGACGCCGCCACCAACGCGGTGGTCTCGACGGTGACCGTTGGCAAGTACCCCTATGGCGTCGCGGTGAGTCCGGACGGCAGCCGGGTCTATGTCGCAAACTTTGGCTCTGGCAGTGGCAGCACCGTTTCGGTGATTGACACGGCCACCGACACGGTGGTCGCGACGGTGACCGTTGGCACAGGCCCCGTTGGCGTCGCGGTGAGTCCGGACGGCAGCCGGGCCTATGTCGCAAACTATGGCTCTGGCAGTGGCAGCACCGTTTCGGTGATCAATACCGCCACCGACACGGTAGTGGGAACGGTGACCGTTGGCAC
>DAHVLZ010000018.1:0-160213 GCA_027320085.1 Pseudomonadota bacterium | reverse complement strand
AGGTGGCCCCAGGCATGCGTGTTGCCGCCCTGTCGCTTGGCTTCGTAAAGTCCGCGATCGGCTGCGGCAAGCCAGTCCGGGGGATTGATGTCCCCGGTCTCGAGTGCCACGAGTCCAATGCTTGCCGTCGGCGGGACGCTCTTCAGGGCCAGGGTGTTTGTCTCCTCACGGATGTGTGCCTGGATCTTCCTTACAATCGGTTCTGCCGTTTCCCGTGGGGCGGCAGGGAGGACGATGGCGAACTCGTCCCCGCCGAGACGGCAGACGGTATCGGTCTTCCTGACGGAATGCGTGAGCGCCCGTGCCACTGCAGTCAGAATCGTATCCCCGACGGGATGCCCTTCCTGATCGTTGATGGATTTAAATCCATCCAGATCGAGCAGGATCAGGATCCCGGGTTCACCCAGGTGAACCCGGTCGAGCGCATCCAGCAGGCGATCTTCAAGCAGGCGGCGATTACCGAGCCCCGTGAGGGGGTCATGGAGTGCTTCGTGGCTCAGCTTGAGTTCCTTCTTTTTCCAGGTGGTCACATCTTCGAGGAGGAGAACAAATTCCCGGGCCGCAGGTCGGTTGAGTGACCCGATGGGGATGCAGTGGGCTGTGTAGAAGCGCGGTTGGTGACCCGGACTCCAGGAAAGCTGGAGGGGAAAGCTTTGCTGGCCTCCCGTGAGGGCCTGTTCAAAACGGGTTTTGAGCGCAGGATATTGCTCGTGGCCAACCAGGGATTCCAGCGGGATGGAGACTGTTCCTTCGGACTCGACGCGGAGCTGTTGGCTCAGTGCCCGGTTGATGCGACGAAGCACCAGTCCTCGCGTCACGATGGCTGTCAGGATCGGAATCGAGTCGATGACGAGGATGAGTTCTTCATGATCCTTGGCGATCATCTGTTCTGCGCGTTCGCGTCGCCCGATTTCTCCAATCAAGTCCCGGTTCTTGCTGTCGAGCTGGGCGGTGATGCGCTCGGCTTGGATGGTGAGGGTGACATTTTTGCGATAACCCTCATGGGTTGCCTGGGCCGCGAGGTCAACCGTGATCCAGAAGAGGAGGAGCATGAATCCACCCACCAGCTGGATGTCCAGTGGGAAGCTCGAGAGGTGAAGGGCGAGCGAAGTGAGGATGGGCAGGGCAAACGCCCGGCTGCCCCAGGGGATCCAGAAGTTGGTCACGGTCGATCCTGCAATGAAGCCGACCAGCAGGATCAGGTTGATGAAAACAATGGTGCTGGGGGGATGGAGCCCGGGGAGCCACCAGGCGAGCCCCCAGGCGAAACCCGAGGCGAACATGGCGGCTGTGAGGCGCCGCATCCAGTAGGCGACTGTATGGCTGTTTCCATGGCGCCGGTAACGGTGGATCAGTTCGAAGCGGTAAAGTGTGACGATGAGGAGGAACAGGATCCATCCGAGGACCCACATGTGTTTGGTGTGGGCAGTGTGGTTCCAGATCAGAAAACACTCGACCAGGCCGAGCAGGATCACGGTGATCTGGGGCACGACCATCTTGGCCAGGAAGTGGTCGATCAGTCGACGGTCATAATCCTCTTCGCAGTGTCTCTCAGTGGAATCCCTGCCGGGGCTGTGCATAAAACAAGCCTGGTTTTGCCGTGTCATAACGTAAATGTCAGGGCATTATACTGGAGTCCACTCCCGACGGCGGGATCCTCCTTGTCGGGGGATATCCGGTACGCCGAGCCGGGGAAGTACAGCGCTTCAGGCCAGGCAATCTGCCTGTGCAAGAACCCACTGGTTCTCTCATGAACAGTTGTTTAGGATATCTCCATCATTTTTTCCGGGAGACTGAGCTGTGCCCACAAACCATGACGAGCATGAGGTTCTCATTTTGACGCTGAATGACTGCCCCGGGCGAAATATCCGCAAGGTGATCGGCCCTGTTTATGGCACAAGCGTCCGGTCGAGAAACTTTGCCGGCAATTGGCTGGGGAGTCTGAGAGCCCTTTTCGGCGGACGGCAAAAAGGCTATAGCAAGATGATTTCCAGAAGCCGGAACGATGCCTTGGCCCAGCTGGCCCAGGCAGCCAGATTGCTCGGCGCCAATGCTGTTTTGGCCATGCGGTTCGATTCCGGAGAGTTTGATTCCGGCCCGGGTCAGGCCATGAACGAGGTGACCGCCTACGGCACTGCCGTGGTGCTGGAATAACCCGGTGGCTCGAACCTCGTCCGGTCACGAGACCGGAGAATGTTGAGGCTGGGCGTGGCAGAACCGCCAATGGCCGAAACTCGGCCGACTGGTCTGGTCGTGGCGCTGGCGCGGGAAGCACGGACGCTGGTTGCCGGTCGGATCCCCTTGGATCAACCTGTCGCGATCGGTGGCGGAAATCATTGCTGGGTATCCGGGATGGGCGCAGAACGGGCGAGACGGGCCGCCCGGGGCCTGTTCGACATCGGGTGTCGACGACTGGTTTCCTGGGGGTTCGCGGGAGGGTTGGATCCGGCGGCCCGGGCGGGCCTGATCCTCCTGCCGGAACGGATTCTGGGAGGAGAGGGAGACGTGCTGCCTGCCGACCCGGACTGGCGGTCGAAACTTCTCGAGGCGCGTGGCTCGCCTCCACTGGAGTGTGAAGATCTGCTGACCATGGATCGGGTGCTCGCCAACGCCGCGGAAAAAGCCCTTCTGCGCAAACGGTTCCCGGCGATCCTGGTCGATCTTGAGGCTTTCTCCGTGGGTACGGTGGCACGAGAACGAGGGATGCCTTTCGTCGCCATCAAGGCACCCCTGGATGGCGTAGACCAGAGCGTGCCACAGGTTCTTACGCAAACCCTCGATCCCTGGGGGCGGCTGATGGTGAGGCGCTTGCCCTCTTGCGTGGCCCGGATGCGGAAAGCGGATTACGCCGGAGTGTTGCAGCTCTGGGAAAGTGACCGGCAGGCACATCGTGCCCTCCGGTACTTTGCGCGGCATCTGGGCTGGGCTAAGTGAGCATCGGGCCGGCAGCGGCCGGTCTGATCCCGTAGAATTCCAGCAGGCAGTGGAAACCGACATGGCCCAAGCCCAAGCCCAGCCCAACATTGCGCTCGTCAAGTACTGGGGGAAACGCCACGGAGCCCGGAATCTTCCCGCCGTGGGTTCCCTCTCCGTGACCCTGGAATCCCTCTGGACCCAAACCGAGGTCGAGTTCGATCCGGACCTGCCGGAGGATCTCTTTCTCCTGAATGGCGTGCCCGATCCCAAAGGCTTGGTCCGGGTCAGCCGGTGCCTGGATCCCATCCGGCAACAGGCCTCCTGCCCCCACCGGGCCCGAATCCAGACCCGCAACAACTTTCCGACATCCGCGGGACTGGCCTCCTCGGCATCCGGTTTTGCCGCGTTGGTGACGGCGGCCATTGCGGCCCTGCGCCTTGAGATTTCCGCCGAAGAACGGAGCGAGTGGGCACGATGGGCGTCCGGCTCCGCGCCCCGGTCCCTGTATGGCGGCTTTGTCGAACTGCGCCTGCATGAAACCCCGGCCCCGGGCCGCACGGAGCTGGTCCCACTCGCCGACCCCGGTCATTGGCCACTCGAGGTCGCGATCGCCATTACCAGTCTTTCCGCCAAACCGGTGGGATCGACGGCCGGCATGGAGCTCACGGCGAAGACCTCGCCCTTTTACGAGGACTGGATCCGGGCACAGCCCGCCGACCTGGAGGATGCCCGCCAAGCAGTCGTGGCCCGCGATTTTGAGAAACTGGCACTCGTGAGCGAGCACAGCTGTCTCAAGATGCATGGACTGGCCCTCGCGGCGAAGCCCGGTCTGCTTTACTGGAATGGGGCCACGATCACCTGCCTCACCGTCCTCCGCGACCTCAGGGCAAAGGGAATTCCCGTTTTTTTCACGGTCGATGCGGGACCCCAGGTCAAGGCGGTCTGCGAGCCGGGAGCCACCCAGCAGGTTGCTGAGATTCTGCGCCAGATCCCGGGTGTTCTCGAGGTCATGACCAGCCGCTTGGGACCGGGCGCCCGGGTGCTTTCCGGAGCCGAAAAAGCCCTCCTGTCCGCTCCATGAACCCCGTAACCCCCCAAGACATCGGGGTTTCGGCTCCTGGCAAGCTGATGATCCTCGGCGAATATGCCGTTCTCGAGGGTGCACCCGCACTGGTCATGGCGGTCGGACGGAGAGCCCGGGTCGTCATCCGCTGGGTTGAAGGTCCCGGCTCGGTCATCGAGTCCAGCCTCTGGCCCGGCCGGGAAATCCCCTTCCATCCGGATGCCCCGCGAGCCTTTGCGCTCACGGATCCCGAAACCGGCCGGGCGCTGTCCCTGGTGCAGCATGTTTTTTCCTGGTTCCGCAAGGATCTGTCTTCCCTTCTGAAGGGCCAGCGGGCGATCAGGCTGGAACTGGATACGCGGGACTTTTACTCGGAATCGGGCAAACTGGGCCTGGGATCCAGTGCTGCGCTCACCGTGGCCCTTTTCGCCTCGGTTCGTGCGTCCCTGTCCGCACAACACACCCGCTGGACCCCCGACAAGATCTGGCCCGAGCTTTGGCGGATGTACCGGGAGCAACCGGATCAGCGGGGAAGTGGAGTCGACCTCGCGGCAGGCTGCTTTGGCCATTGGATCCAGTTCCGGAAAGATCCTGCAAATGGGCTGCCCTCCATTGAAGTGTTTCATCGGACGGTTCCATGTCCCATGCTGATCCTGTGGACCGGGCACTCCACTTCCACCGGGGGGATGCTGGAACGCTTTTTTCAATGGAAGTCGCAGGAGCCGGAACGCTTCCGGAGGGTGATGGATGGCTTGGCCGGAATCAGTGAAGCAGGAATCGGTGCGTTTCGTGCTGAGGAGACTTCCGGGTTCCGCCTCGCGTTGCATCACTATGCGGAGGCATTGCGAGGCTTGGAGGAGGCGAGCGGCCTCAAAATCCTCTCCGGGGATCACAGTCGACTTCTGGCACTCGCCCAAGGCCTGGGGGTGAGCTACAAACCTTCGGGTGCCGGTGGGGGCGATGTGGGTTTTGCAATGGCGGAAAGCATGGAAACCCTGTCGCTCTTCCGGCATCAGGCCGAGGCAATCGGGTATCATATAGTTGACCCGAATCAAGAAACCCAAGGGTTGGAGATTCGTCCGATTCCGGAGTGAACTACCGCATGAGTCGAGCCCGCATTCCCAATTTTTACAAGCTGTCGGTCCCCGAGCGGGTCCGAGTCATTCACGAAAAAGGTTTCCTCACGGACGAGGATTACCTGGTGCTCGCCGCGGGGAAGCATCTTCTCAAGGTTCATCACGCCGACAAGATGATCGAGAACGTGATCGGCGTCATGGGACTGCCGATCGGCCTGGCACTCAATTTCCTGATCAACGGCAAGGACTATGTCATCCCCCTGGTCGTCGAGGAGCCCTCGATCGTGGCCGCCCTGTGTGCAGCCGCAAAAATGGCACGTGACGGGGGGGGATTCCAGAGCGTGAGCCAGGGAACCCTCCTGATCGGACAGGTCCAGATCATCGACCTGCCGCATCCCCGGGAGGCGCAGTCTACGCTGCTCAACCGGAAGGAAGAGATCATCAATCTTGCGAACAGTTTCCATCCCAACCTGGTGGCAAGAGGGGGAGGGGCCCGGGACATCGAGGTCTGGAAGCATGTCTCACCCAGCAGCGGTCGTGACATGTTGGTCGTGCACCTCTTGGTCGATACCTGCGATGCAATGGGGGCCAACCTGGTCAACACGATGTGTGAAGGAGTCGCTTCACTCCTCGAAAACCTGACCGGTGGCCGGGTACTTTTACGGATCCTGTCGAACCTGACCGATCGGGCGCTGGTCAGGACAAGCTGTGAAATCACTTTGACGGCTTTGGCCCGGTCCGGACATGATCCCGAGCAGGTGCGAGATGGCATCATTCTGGCCAATGACCTGGCAATCGTGGATCCCTACCGTGCGGCAACCCATAACAAAGGCATCATGAATGGCATTGACGCCGTGGCCCTCGCCACCGGGAACGACTGGAGAGCACTCGAGGCCGCCGCCCATGCCTATGCCGCCCGGGGTCACTCCTATACGGCCTTGACCCGCTGGTACAAGAATGCTCGCGGGAACCTGGAGGGCGTGCTCGAAATGCCGATCAAGGTCGGTACGGTCGGCGGGCAGCAGCAATCGAACCAGACGGTTGCGGTCAACCAGCGACTGCTGGGTGCCCAAAGCGCTCGGGAACTTGCGGAAATCATGGGGGCGGTCGGTCTGGGGCAAAACTTTTCGGCGCTGAGAGCCCTGGTCACGGACGGCATCCAACAGGGTCACATGACCCTGCACGCCCGCAGTGTGGCACTGGCCGCGGGTGCGGATCCGGCGATCTTTGAAACGGTCGTGGATCGCCTGATCGACGGGGGCGACATCAAGGTCTGGAAGGCACGAGAAATCATTGAAACGGTCCGGAGTGAATCCCAGCCGCGTCCGGAACACACGGATTCCGGGCTGAAGCAGCCGGACATGTCGGAATATGGGGTAGGTCACGGGAAAGTCATCCTCTTGGGCGAACACGCGGTGGTGTATGGCAGCCATGCCATCACCGCGCCGATTCCACTGGCCATCAAATGCAAGGTGAAGGATGCCGAGGAGGGAGTGACCCTGATCATTCCCCGTTGGGGCATTGAACAACGCTTGCATCCCAAACAAAACGAGCCCGATTCCTTTCACCATTCCATCCAGCTCATCATCCAGAAGCTTGGCCTCGAAAATCGTCCGCTTCAGATCGAGATTTTTTCGAACGTTCCGAAAGCCATGGGTCTCGGGGGATCGGCAGCAACGGCTGTGGCGACCATCCGGGCCATGAACCTGCATTTCAAGCTGGGCATGGCAGACGAGGAAATCAATACGCTGGCTTTCGAGTGCGAGAAAATCGCCCATGGCACTCCCTCGGGAGTGGACAATACCGTGGCCACCTATGGGCAACTGCTTCTCTACCGTCCGGGACAGCCCGCCGAGATGCGGGTCATCCACCCTCCGAAACCCATCCCACTGGTAGTCGGGATGACGCATGTTGAAAGCCTGACGGCGAA
Organism: Pseudomonadota bacterium; assembly: GCA_027320085.1. GTDB lineage: Bacteria > Pseudomonadota > Gammaproteobacteria > JAKAQQ01 > JAKAQQ01 > JAJZIH01. The sequence continues at coordinate 153,228 of DAHVLZ010000018.1, read as the reverse complement.
AACCGTCCGACGGGTCCGTCAGGCGTGGAAGAAGAACAGTGCCCTTTACGAAGAGATCTTCAAGGGAATCGATCGCCTTGTGCTGGAAGGAGTCCGGGCGGTCGAAAAGGCCGATTTCGAGCAACTGGGGGATCTCATGAACGTCTGCCAGGGATTGCTGGCCGCCCTTCAGGTCTCAAGCCCGGAAATCGAACAGTTGATTGAAATCGCGAGGGAAAACGGGGCAGTCGGCGCCAAGCTCACCGGTGGTGGGGGAGGGGGCTCCATCATTGCCCTGTGCCCGGGAAAGACCGCAACCGTCATCAAAGCGATGCAGGATGCCGGCTACCAGGCGATGGAGGTCCAGATTGGTCAAACCGATGCTTGAGCATGCCCTCCATCCGGTTGTCTCTTTCGACAGCGACCCGCTGATCTTGGTCGATCCCGAGGATCGGGAAACCGGATCCTTGGACAAGGCCCGCTGTCATGAGGGCCAGGGAGTCCTGCACCGGGCCTTTTCCCTTTTTGTTTTTAACAGTGAGGGTGCGGTTCTCATGCAACGGCGGAGCCGCCAGAAGCGGTTATGGCCTGCATTCTGGTCCAATAGCTGTTGCAGCCACCCGCGTGTGGGGGAGCACACCCCGGAGGCGGCCAAAAGGCGATTAGAGGAAGAACTCGGCCTGGCTTGTGAACTTCATTATATTTATAAATTTCAGTACCATGCAGAGTATTTATCGATTGGGTCTGAGAATGAGCTCTGCTGGGTTTTCGCCGGTTTCGTGGGCGACCAGACGGTCCGGCCCAATGTCAACGAGGTCGATGACTGCCGCTATATCGAACCATTTGCCCTCGACCGTGAGATGGACTCCCGGCCGGAGACCTTTACCCCGTGGTTTCACATGGAGTGGAGATCACTCCGCAATGATTATTGGTCTATCCTGACGGAGCGGATCGTGGCATTAGCACAGGCCCCCGTTTCCTGAGCTGAACCGGTTTTGATGAGGTGAGATGATGAGCGTTCCTTTGATTCAGCAGTATCGTGTGGCCCGTTACATCCTCGGCAACCGCCTGAGGGGAGTCTCCCAGTATCCCCTGGTCTTGATGCTCGAGCCGCTTTTCCAATGCAATTTGGCCTGCTCCGGGTGCGGAAAGATCGACTATCCGGAGGAGGTCCTCAAGCGTCGCATGAGCGTGGAAGAAGCGCTCCATGCGGTGGATGAGTGCGGCGCACCCATGGTCTCGATTGCCGGGGGTGAACCCTTGGTTCACAAGGAACTGCCGGACATCGTGGAAGGCATCGTGAGTCGCAAGAAGTTCGTCTATCTCTGCACCAATGCAATCCTTCTGCCCAAACACATTGACCGGTTCAAGCCCTCGGTCTATCTCACCTTTTCCATCCATCTCGACGGCAACCGGGAACGGCATGATGCCTCGGTTTGCCTGGACGGCGTTTATGACAAGGCTGTGGCGGCCATCCGTTTGGCCCGGGAACGGGGTTTCCGCGTGACCGTGAATTCAACTTTGTTTCAGGGTGAAGGTCCCGAGGAAATCGCGGACTTCTTCGATAGCGCGATGAATCTGGGGGTGGAAGGAATTACGGTTTCTCCAGGCTACAGTTACGAACGGGCACCCAACCAGGACGTGTTCATGCCGCGACAGCAGAGCAAGAAGCTCTTTCGCGAGGTCTTCCGGATCGGGCAGGAACGCAAACGCCGGTGGGTTTTCAACCAGTCCAGCCTCTTTTTGGATTTCCTGGCTGGCAACCAGACCTATCAGTGCACCCCGTGGAGCAACCCGACCTACAACGTCTTCGGTTGGCAGCGACCCTGTTACCTCTTGGTCGGGGAGGGGTATGCTCCCACTTTCCAGTCGCTTCTCGAGGATACGGCATGGGATCGCTACGGCGTTGGACGAAACCCGAAGTGTGATAACTGCATGGCGCACTGCGGATTCGAAGGAACCGCCGTCAATGACACGTTCAGCCATCCCCTCAAGGCACTGCGGGTTTTTCTGCGCGGTCCGAGGACACAGGGTTCCCTTGCGCCGGAAGTCCCGATCGTCTATACGCCCAGCCATCCGGATCCGTTTTCCGTGCGGATTCCCATCTCCCAGATCAGAACGGAGGGCTCCTCAAAGGCCACGATCTGAGTGTGGCGGCCCCGCGAAGTCGTTGATCATGCATAAAAAAATAAGCGTTTCCCGAGGGTCCTGACGGGGTTTGGGCCCCAATTGGGAATTCCGGGGATGGGCGTTCCCGACGCAGTGTCTTGGGCGCAGAGTCGGGGAGTATAATCGGACGGCCTCGCCCGAGAAACCGTCCAGGCAGGGTGCGCCCACGGAACAGGGTCGGTTCTGCCAAGCAGTTTATAAAGACGGGGCAGCCCTCGTTCGCTTGCCGGATCTGCAAGTGATTGGTCTACTTTTGGGCAGCCCCGTGCAGTCTGCATCCGGGTTTGCCTGTGAGGTATCAAAATGATCTATCGCAAACACGCGCTCAAACTTGCCGGCGCCTTTTTATCTGCCGCCATCTTGGTTCCGGCTTGGGCGGCTCCCCATCATCCCCCCAAGACGTCCAAGGAATACAGTTACTGGCTCAAGCCCCATGAAAGTGTCACGTATGGCAGTGTGGTGGTCGGTGGGCACCGGATCAAGTACAAGGCCGTAGCGGGCACGCTCATCCTCAGAAACCGGAAACACCAACCGGCCATGAGCATGTTCTATGTCGCCTACCTCAAACGCGGAGTGAACCCCGCCGATCGCCCGATCACCTTTTTCTACAATGGCGGTCCGGGCTCCTCGACCATCTGGCTGCACATCGGTGCCTATGGACCGATCCGGGTCGTTACCGCGCCGGCGCCAAACCACACGCCGGCCGCACCCTATCGGCTGGTTCAGAACCACTACAGCCTGCTCAACGCGACGGACGAGGTTTTCATTGATGCTCCGGCAACCGGCTTCAGCCGCCTCTTGCCGGACGGCAATCCCAAGGATTATTTTGGCGTCGACCAGGATGGCCATGCATTCGCGAACTTTGTCGTGCAGTTCCTGACCCAGTTCAACCGCTGGAATTCGCCGAAATACCTCTACGGAGAGAGCTACGGGACTACACGCAACGCCGTTTTGGCCTGGATTCTTGAAAACGACAAGAACGTCGATTTGAATGGCGTGATCATGCAGTCCACGATCCTGAGCTTTGACACGAGCATCGACGGTCCCCAGCTCAATCCGGGCAACAACATGCCTTACGCGCTGGCACTGCCGACCTACACGGCCACGTCCTGGTACCACAAACGCCTTCCAGCCCAGGCCCAAGAGTTGCCGCTCCATGTGCTGATCAAGCGCTCGGAAGCCTATGCCATGCATGGGTACTTTGACGCGCTGAACAAGGGGGATACGCTGTCGCGATCCGCGGAGCAAGCCGTTGCGGAAAAACTCCACTACTTCACGGGTCTTCCGGTTCGCTACCTGATCCGGGCTGACCTGCGCGTCAGTGGAGGGAACTATGAACAGGAGCTCATGCTTCCCCTGGGTGAAACGACCGGGCGGCTGGATACCCGCTTTCTTGGACCGACCATGAACCCGCTGGCGGCCAGTGCCTACTACGATCCACAATCATCGGCCATCAGTCAGGCTTACGTCGCGGCGTTCAACTGGTACACCGAGAATGTCCTCAAGTTCGGTGGTGGACACTACTATCGACCGGTTTACTACGGCCACCTGCACTGGAATTTCAAGAACGTGGCTCCCTTCATGCACTTCCCGCAGTTCGTCCCGAACGTGATGCTCAACCTGGCTGCGGCGATGAAGTACAACCCGGATCTCAAGGTCATGGTGAACGGTGGCTACTATGATCTCGCCACCCCGTTCTATGCGGCCTGGTACCAGTTCGAGCAGCTTCCGATTTCCCGTAAGCTGGAGAAGAACATTTCGTTCTATTGGTACCATTCGGGACACATGGTCTACGTGAATCATCATTCCCTGATCACGATCCATGCAAACGTCACCCGCTTCATCGAAAAGACCGATCGCGTGCACTAAAGCTCGTCGCTGAGGACGGGGTCATGGGGAGCCCTTTGGGGCTCCCCAATTTTTTAATCTGAAGGAGGGGGGGCCCGGCGTGAGGGCATGGGGTGCCTCGAGTGATCCTGCGACCGGAAGGGTGGGTTTGGGTGCAGGCTGTACTTTACATAATATACATTCTACGCATATTTGATCCACGGGCCGGTTTGACGATATACGGGCCAAGGGTATATATATTGATTTGAATTAAATCATGAGTGATCAGAGGTCTCGCATGAAATACCCCAAGACTCTGCTCCAGCTTATCGGTGTGGCCTGCCTGGTTTCGCTTTTGGCCGCCTGCAATGGCAGTTCGTCCAGTACCGGCACGATGAGCCTCGCCGTCAACGATACCCCGGTGGATGGCGCGCAGATGGTGGTTGTGGCTTTTACCGGTGTTGACCTCATGAGTTCGGGGAACCTGCAGTCTTTCCCATTTGCGACTGAACGTTCAATCAACCTTTTGTCACTGCAAGGCAGTGCCAGCACCCAACTGCTTTCTGGCGTTACCGTGCCGGCCGGCAACTATCAGTGGCTCCGGCTCGACATTGATCCCGCCAACTCCTACATCATTACGTCCACGGGGGCACGTTACCCGCTCAACATTCCAAGTGGCAGCCAGACCGGACTCAAGCTGGTGAGCGGTTTTACCGTGGATCAGGGCAGCCAGAGCGATTTTTTGATTGATTTTAATCTGCGTCAATCTCTGACCGAGTCCAGCTCGGGCGGCACGACCAGTTATCTATTGAATCCCGCCCTGCGACTGATCAACCTCGAAACGGCAGGGTCTGTCTCCGGCACGGCAGCCAGTACCCTCACGATCAATGGCGAATCCATCAATAACACGGCATGCGATCCTGCGGTTTACGTGTATCCGCAGGGAACCACAGCCTTCAACGGTTTTGATGTCTCGGTTTCTGGAGGAACCACGCCCATTACCTCGGGGACACTTTCTCTGGATTCGAGTACAGGCTTGTACGATTACACGGTGGGATACCTTGCGCCGGGGACCTATGTGCTCGCCTTGACTTGTGCGGGTAACGATACGTCTGGAGCAACAAGCCTGGCGGTGATTCTGCCGCAGGATGTGACGATCTCTGCCAACACAACGGCTACTGTCAACTTTACGTAGCCCAGGAACCATCTCGGCTCCCAAGACAAGATCAAGCGGCGTTTTAGGTGGTGGCCTACGCTGTGTTTGCTCTTGGGATTTAAGGAGGTAGGATGCTGGAACAAGTCAAAACCCGGGAAAAACTCTCGGCCACGCGTCTGCTCCTGGTCGAGGACAACGATGATGACCAGCAACTCATCTTGAGGTCCCTCAAGCAGCATCATCTGGACTTTGAAGTCCGAATCATCAATTCGTTGAACGAATTCGAGGTGGCCCTAGATCAAGACTCCTGGGATCTCATCCTCTGTGATTTTTCACTGAGGGCCTTCAACGCGCTGCACTGCCTCCGGCTTTACCACCAGAAAGAACTGGACATTCCCTTTATCTTGGTCTCCGGAACCGTGGGTGAGGAAACGGCAGTCGAGGTGATGAAAGCGGGAGCCCATGACTACATTCTCAAGGACCGCTTGAACCGTCTGGTGCCGGCCATCCAACGCGAACTCAAAGAGGCCTCTATCCGCAGGGCCCACCGGGCGGGGGAAAAAGCCCTTTACTCGATGACGCATTATGACGCCGTAACTGAGCTTCCCAAACGCGAATATCTGATCGAAAAAATGGAAGAACTGGATCCGGCTGATTTTCCCATGGGGGTAGGACTGATCCTGGTCGAAGCGGAAAACCTCCTGAACCTGCAACGCACGTTCGGCTACAGTACCTTCAATCAGGCGGCCCGTGCCATCGCCAATCGGCTTCGCCGCTCCACCCTGGATCCCCTGATCACGGCACGCATGGGAGACAGCGATTTTTCGATCATTCTGCGCCATACCGGGCATCCCCAATACCTTGGAGAGGCCTGCAACCAGGTCCTGAAGCTTTTCGGGCAGCCGATTGATATCGGGTTTTCGAAAGTCCATATTGACATCCGCATGGGCCATGTCGTCCATCATCCCCGTAAAGATGCTCTGGATACCAGTCTCCAGCACGCAGCCTTCGCGCTACAGCGATCCTATCTCGAGAATTCTCCCTTTGAGGGGTACTCGGCTCTTCAGGCCAGTGAGGCCTCTGAACTTTTGTTGTTGATGGGTGATCTGGCTTCAGCCCTTGAACATGGTCAAGTGACCCTTTACTACCAGCCGTATGTCCATCTCCAGGAAACGCGCCCGGCCGTAGCGGGAGTCGAAGGACTCGTCCGATGGCATCATCCCCGGAAGGGGCTGCTCCTCCCCCGGGATTTCCTGCCCACGGCCGAGCAGTCCGAACTCATCCAGCCAGTGACGAGAAGGGTCATCGATTGTGCGGTTCAGCAACAACGCGAGTGGATGAAAGATAACGCTGAGCCACTCGAGATTTCAATCAATCTTTCCATCCAGAACCTGCCCAGGAAGGATCTGGCGGACCAGATCTCTGGAAAAATCCGGGAATACGGCCTGTCACCGGAATACTGGGTATTCGAGGTTACGGAAAGCCTCTTCATGAGCCATTTTGACGAGTCCCTGCACTGTCTCAATGCCCTCCGGGATCACGGGTTTTCCATTGCCATTGATGATTTCGGAACGGGGTATTCATCACTCTCCTATCTCAAGCGCCTGCCGATCAGCCGGATCAAGATCGACCGGACCTTCATCCACGACCTCCCCAGAGACCCTGTTAACCAGGCCATTGTGAGTTCCCTGGTTGACCTGATCCACCGGCTCCGGCTCGAGGCGGTTGCGGAAGGGGTCGAGACCGAAGAACAGCAGGCCTACCTCAAAGCGCTGGGATGCGACAAGGCACAAGGCTATATCCTGACCCCTCCCCTTCCCGCCGGGGAACTTTCGGAATGGATTCAAGGGTTCCAGGCTCAGCCCTGAGGCTCCGGCGAGCGGACATGCGACAGCCCACGAAAAAACCGCCCGCTCCGAAAAGAAGGGTCCCGGCCGTCCGGAAAACGCGTACCCAGGGCCGGGAACAGATGCAGGAGAGTTATGAGTATCTGTTCCTGCACCATCCCGTCCCCATGTGGATCTACGATACCGAGAGTCTCCGGTTTCTTCTGGTCAACCATGCCGCCCAGGCAAAGTATGGTTATTCTCGTGACGAATTCCTGTCCATGACTATTTATGACATTCGTCCCATGGAGGACCGAGACCGCCTCAACTCTTTTGTCCAGTTGGCCCATCCGGAACTGGGTTCCGCAGGTCTCTGGCGCCATCGTCTGCAGGATGGCACCCTCATCGCCGTGGAAATCCTCTCCCATGCGCTGACCTGGGAGGGCCGCGACGCCCGACTGGTGGCCGCCTACGACGTGACCAGGCGGGAACGGTCCCTGAAAGACCTCGAGCGGAGCCAGGCCAGCCAGTCCGCCATCCTGCGGCATTCGCTTGATGGCATTATCACCATCAATGAACGGGGAGAACTGATCGAGGCCAACCCGGCCGCGGAAGCCCTGTTCGGGTGGAAGCAAGAAGAAGTCAGGGGAAGAACCATCTCCGATCTCCTGATCCCACCGGAATGGCGCCAAGCCCACGAGGAAGGACTCCGACGGTTCCTTGGCACACACACCTCCCGGATCCTGGGCCAACGCCTGGAGATGGAGGCCCTGCGGGGCAATGGCGAGCGCTTTCCCGTCGAGCTCACGGTTGTGGCCATTCCCGACGGTAACACGTTTTCCTTTTCGGCCTTCCTTCGCGACATCACGGACCGCAAGCGGTCCGAGCAGGCCATCCTGGAACTCAATCGGGATCTCGAGAACAAGGTGCAGGAACGGACCCTGCACCTCGAAGCACTGAACCGCGAATTGGAATCCTTTTCCTATTCGGTCTCGCACGACCTGCGATCTCCGCTCCGGGCCATTGCCGGTTTCAGCCAGGCCTTGGAGGAGGATTTCGGGAATCGTCTGGATCCCGTCGCCCAAGGCTATTTGAACCGAATCCGGGCAGCGACCAACCGGATGGCGCTTCTGATCGATGACCTCCTGCAGCTGGCTCGCGTTTCCAGAGCCCCCCTCAACCCGGAGTCCTTTGATCTCGGCGAACTGGCCCAATCGGTCATGGCAGAACTGGAGGAGAACGGTGCTGGATGGAAAGGCACATTGGAGGTCGACCATCCGCTCCCCGTCCAGGGTGATCCCAAGCTCCTTCGGGTTGTGGTTTTCAACCTGTTGGATAATGCGCGAAAATTCACGTCCAAAAACCCGGAGGCACGGATTTGCGTGGGGCAGTCTGTCCAGGATGGAGAACTGGCCTACCACTTCGCCGACAATGGGGTCGGCTTTGACATGGCATACGCGAACAAGCTGTTTGTGCCTTTCCAGCGGCTTCACGACAGCCGGGATTTCGAAGGAACCGGAGTCGGGCTCGCCACGGTCCACCGGATCGTCCTGCGCCATGGAGGGCGCATTTGGGTACAAAGCGAGCCCGGAAGAGGTACCACCTTTTACCTGCACCTGCCCTTGGGAGATTCTGCTCATGTCTGAAAAAAACATTCTTCTTGTCGAAGATAACCCGGACGACATTGCCCTGACTTTGCGGGCCTTCCAGAAAAACCAGATCCGGAATCAGGTTCATGTGGCCTCTAATGGACCGGATGCGCTGGTGTTTCTTCATGATTGTGATGCCGAAACCGGAAAATATACCAATCCACTCCCGGTCATCATGCTGCTCGACCTCAAGCTCCCCAAAATGGATGGCTTCGAGGTTCTGAAGCGCCTCCGCGAGCATGAACGGACCCGTTACCTGCCCACCATTATTTTGACCTCCTCCAAGGAGGAGCGTGACCTCGCGGAAAGCTACCGGCTGGGGGCCAACAGTTACGTCAGGAAGCCCGTCAGTTTCGACGAATTCATGGAAGCCGTGCAGCAGCTGGGATTGTACTGGCTGATCATCAACGAGACCGTGCCCGAGGAGCACCCGCTCTAGACCTCCGAGGAACCGCGCCTGAATCCTTTACAATGGAGGGGCAACCCGCCCGGGAGAGGTGGCAGAGCGGTTGATTGCACTGGTCTTGAAAACCAGCAGAGATGCAAGTCTCTCGTGGGTTCGAATCCCACCCTCTCCGCCAGCCTTGTCAGATATTGAACGATTACTTATTTTGCCCTGTCCGTGCCAAGTGGGCCACGCGTCATGGCTCGCGAGCGTCTAGTGCGGCTCCCAAATGAGCTCAGTCAATGGGCACGAACGGAAAAAGCTCGATTTCAAGCTGTATCAGAATCTTCCCGTGCATCATTGGCACGCGGGTGCAGTTATTTGCTGGAAAGTTCCAGGCAATACAGATCGCGGCGGCTCTGGAGGCCGAATATGCAAAAATGCCTTGTGCCAGTCCCAACCACAATGCCACAAGGTAAGCACAATCGACAACAAAATCGTTAAGAGCCTCGCGATGTTTGCCTCAAGACCTCCGAGGGCAGTTTCACTCGCGCTGAATATCGTCCACCAGGAATTCATGAGTGCATGTACCGCGATCGGTATCCACAGATTGTATTCCCATCGAACATAGAGCCAGCCAAACCAGATACTTCCAAATCCCGTGAGAGCGATGATAGCCAGGGAGTCGCTAATTCCATGCACCTCGTACAGATGACCCAGCCCAAAGAACAAGGTTGGCAGGATGATCGAGGGCCAGAAACCTAACCGTAATTTTCGGTACAGCAGTCCAAAAGCAAAACCGCGGAAACGTACTTCCTCGGCAATTCCACTAATCAGTCCGAAGACGCCCACCTGAACGGCAATGCTGGCGCCGAATTCGGCGTGCCCTGAAATTGCCAATATAATGGGCATCGGCAACGTGACAATCGAGCCCACCAACATGCCACGCGCAACCCCGCGTCTCAATCCCAGGTTTTCGAGAGACTGCACGACGCCTCCGCCGAATAACCACATGACGGACACCATGCAAAGGCAGACAATCAGTATTTGCTCTACTGAGTAGAAGATCGCCCACAAGGACTCTCGGGAGATGCTGCTCTTGGTCAAAGCGTGTGCCCACTTGAAGGGCGCACGCAACGGAGACCACGCTTCTACCAGAGCGATCGCGAGAAATATTGCAATGACTATAACAGCGCGAAGGAAGCGCTCCCTTCGGCTCAGAGTTGTCTTTTGGGGGTCACGTGACATTGCTGGTTACCCGCGCGCTTTGTCTAAAACCATTTCTAGTGTAGAAGCGGGCGATATGCGCGCGTCCGAGTGTTTTTAGCATTCTTTGTGCTCATCAATCGTCGGCCGTGCTCCGCCTGTCAGATTCCCTGGGCTGCTGACTGCTGGCTCAGGTCACGGAAGACCCCAATCCCGCCCAGGAGGCACAGCCCGGCAATCCAGATCGGGATCAGTGTGGGTGCCAGGGCGAACAGGAATCCCAGAATTGCAGTTCCAGCCATCTGGCCGGTTCCCAGCATGAATCCCAAGGAGCCGTATGCACGGGTACTGGGCCGTGGCTCCCGGGCACCGAAATCCGCCGGGATCAGCGTTTCCTGACATCCCAGCTGGACGCCCCAGAGCGAGAGGCCCACCCATAGGAAAGGACCCCTGCTCCAGAAGATCAAGGCCATGGCCCAAACCAGCAACAGCGGCAAGAGATAGAGCGCTCGGCGGCCGATCCGGTCGTAGAGTATGCCGGCTGCGAGAGCCCCCAGGCCATCACAGGCCATGACGAGGGCGAAGCCTCCGGCGATGGCGCTGGCCGTCCAGTGCCGTTCAGCCACCAGGGCATAACCGATAAAGAGATAACTGCCGCCGGCAGCCGCAAGCAGGATGGCCCAACGCATAAACGCACCTCGTCCCCCCTCGCCCCGCGCAACTTTCATCGCGGCCTCCTTTTCTCTGTCGGGTTGCATTCGCGCGTTGTCAGGGGAAAAACGGTAAGCCACGACCAGATTGGCCATGGCGAGCACGGCCGGTATGGCCAGAAGGGCGAAAGCGGTGTGCAATGAGTGCACCAGAAGCCAGAACGTCAAACACAGTGGCCCAATGACGGCGCCGGTCTGGTCCAGGATTTCGTAAATCCCAAACGCCCGGCCGTGTCCCATCTCAGATCCCGCGATCGAGAGCAGGCGGTTTTTCACCGGATTTCGGATTCCACGCCCCAAACGTTCGCATGCGAAAAGCAGCAAGGCGACCCAGAGGGCATGGGCGAACACCAGGGCGGGTAGGGCAAACAGGTTAAGGGCATATCCGACGACCAAAACGCGCCACGGTTTCTTCCCCCATTCGGTCCAGACGCCCCCGATCCAGCGCCCGCCAAACTGGAAAAACTCGATAATCCCGCTCAGGAGGCCGATTCCCATAGGGGACGCGCCCAGAAAAAGAAGGAAGGGGCCGGCGAGACCGCGCCCTCCCTCGTAGTTCGCATCCGCAAACAGGCTGACCACCCCGAGAGCCAGCACAAATCCCAAGGGCCAGAAAACGGTCCGACGGGCAATCATTCGGCCGGGCGCTCCACGCCTCCATCCGTTCTCCGGATTTCACGGACCCCACCGAGATAGGACTGGAGACAGGAGGGAATGCTGACCCCTCCCCTTTCGTCCTGCCGGTTTTCCAAAAGCGCGAGCAGCGTGCGTCCGACAGCCAGTCCGGATCCGTTCAGGGTATGGACCCAATCCGGCTTCGACTTCGCATCCACCTTCCAGCGGGCATTCAGGCGCCGCGCCTGGAAATCCCGAAAATTGCTGCAGGAGGAGATTTCCCGGTAGCGCTTCTGGCTGGGGAGCCAGACTTCGAGATCGTAGGTTTTCGCAGATGCAAAGCCGGTATCCCCACCGCACAGCAGCATCACCCGGTACGGCAGTTCCAGCTGCATCAGAACCGATGCGGCATGTTCGACCAGCCGTTCATGCGCTGCAGGCGACTCCTCCGGAATCGTGATCTGGACCAGTTCCACCTTCTCGAACTGGTGCTGGCGGATCATGCCCCGGAGATCCTTCCCGTAAGAGCCGGCCTCGGAACGGTAGCAGGGCGTGTGTGCAACCCACTGCTTGGGCAGTTCAGGCCTCAGGAACACGCGGTTGCGGGCCAGGTTCGTGACAGGCACCTCTCCCGTGGGGATCAGGAACCAGTCGACATCCGGTCCGACCCGGAACAGGTCGGACTCAAACTTCGGCAGGTTTCCGGTTCCGGTGAGGCTCTGCCGATTGACGAGGTGGGGGACATAGACTTCCTCGTAGCCATATTCCCGTGCATGCCAGTCCAGCATGAAGGCGATCAAAGCACGCTGGAGTCGGGCCAGAATGCCCTTGAGAACGACAAAGCGGGCGCCCGTCATTTCGCTTGCCGACGAAAAATCCATTGCCTGGATCATCTCGCCCAGTTCAATGTGATCTCGCGGCTCAAAAGCGAAGTCCGGGGCCGTGCCCCATCGTCGGATTTCCTGGTTCGCGTTTTCATCCATTCCATCCGGAACAGAGGGATCCGGCAGGTTCGGAAGAGTGAGATAGAAGGCCTCCAGGCTTGCGCTGAGCTTTTGGAAAGCCTGTTCGGCATCGACGAGTTCCCGGTCTAGCTTGGCCAATTTTTCAAGTTGCACGCCGAGCTCATGGGGCTCGGATTTCATGGACTTGAGCTCACCTACCCTTTTCGAACCTTCATTGCGCTGCTTGCGCAGTTCTTCAAGACTCGTCTGGTGGATCTTGCGTTCCGCCTCCTGGCTGATGTACCAATCGATGTCCATCCGGAATCCACGCCGCGCCAGCTGCGATGCGACCCCACCAGGATCCTGTCTCAGAAGCTTGATGTCGATCATGTAATTTGATTAAGGTCGCTGGAAGAATGTGGAAGACAGCCTGGCGCATTATGCCATGGTTATCCGGACGGCTGAGACGAGCAGGCAGATCCGGGTTTGGCCTATGCTGTGAAACAGGCTAGTTTGGGGTCAAGCATGCAACACCTTTCTTACGCTTTCGGCCAAAACCATTTCCTGCTCGATGCCGACCTGCAGGCGATCCTCCCGTACTGCTGGCCCGCCTATCCGGACCATCAGGGAGAACTCCAGAGCTTCGGTGCCTGGTGTGGCCGGGAAATCTATCAGGCCGCCTACCACATTGACCAGGAAAGCCCGCCGGTCCTGATTCATCACGATCTCGACGGACAGCGCATCGACCGAGTTCGCCTGTCGCCCGTCGAGGCCGGGATCCTGCCGAAACTGGCCTCTATTCTGCTGCCACCCTATCAGGGTGGGTCATGGCAGCACCACTTTGCACTGGGCTATCTGTTGGCTGACCCCGGTCTGTACTGCATCCTGACGATCACCGGGCAAACCGCGTATGCGCTCCACAAATATGCTCCCCAACTGGCGTCCATCAAGGAAAAATTGCTGTCCGGCCAGTATTGGGGGGCCACCTGGATGACCGAAAATCAGGGAGGCAACGACCTCGGGGCCAACCGGACCCGTGCCGTCGTCGATTCCCGTGGGAACTGGCGGCTGCACGATGGAGACAAGTACTTTGCAAGTGGTGCAGGGCTGACCGACTGGGCGCTCACGACTGCCCGCCCCGAAGGTGCCCCCCCGGGCGCCAAGGGTCTCGCCCTTTTCCTCCTGCCTCGTCTCACTGCGGATGGCAGCCTCAACTTCCATGTCCGCCGCCTCAAGAACAAGTCCGCCACACGCGCTGTGCCCTCAGGAGAGGTCGAGCTCGTCAATGCGGAAGCCCTGTTGATCGGGGATCCGAAAGAAGGGATCTATTACACGATGGAGGTTCTGACCGTCTCCCGCATCGCCAACGCCATTGCCAGCATGGGGATCGCCGCGAAATCCCTGCTTGAATCCCAGTTCCGGGTGCGGAGACGATCAGCCTTCGGCCAGACGATCATGGGTCATCCCCTGGTCCGCCGGGACCTGGCCGAAATGCGTGTCCGGCAAGCCGGTGGACTGGCTCTGGCCTTCATGGCTGTCAGCCAGTTCGACCAGGTCTGGCAGTCGAAACCCCCGTACCCGCTGCCCTACCACCAGGCCCGGCTGTGGAGCCATCTTGCCAAGAACCGGACGGCTGAACATGCCAGCCGGATCACTGCACTGGCCATGGAGTTGTTTGGCGGGCTGGGCTTTCTTGAAGAGTTCGCTGTGGCCCGCTGGCACCGGGAGGCCCTGATTACTCCCATCTGGGAAGGGACGAGCAACATCCAGGCCCTGGAACTCCTCGAGGTCATTCGGAAGAAAAAAGCGCATGAGCCCTTCCTCGAATGGCTGGGAACCGCCCTGGACGAGGCGCACACGCCGGAAGCCCGACTCGCCTGGGCCCAAGTCCGTAAAACGGTGGAGGGGATGGGGACCGAAACGGAGGCGGCGCTCCAGTGGTCAGCGAAAAACCGACTCCGCATCCTTGCCGATGCAGCCAGTGTGGCCCTGCTTTATGGCCTGGGTGTTCAGGATGCCCGTTTTTCCAAGTTGGCCTCGCTTTACACCCATCACCTCATCGCGGGCGAAGAGTTGCCGTCCTGGGCTTGCACTGACCCTGAGATCTGGGACTTTCCGGAATTCGGATAAACATCCACGAAATCGGCACCCGGTAACCGGGTGTTCAGGGTTATCCGAAAAACATCTCCCAAGGAAAGGCCTCGGATTCCACGGGCGCCTGATGAGCAGATGCCCGAGACAACATCCGGAGCTACAGCCGGCTTGCCCTCACCCACTCAAACCGATTGGGGCCACCGGCCACGCCGTCCATCATCCGCCGACCCATGGACGGCCCGCGGTCATCCAGGATCTCAGGCGTGTGCCCCCGCCACTCCATGCCCTCCTCTCTTCGCCTTGACTGTGGCGCTCTTCCGTTATTTGGACTAAAATAGTCTTGTACGATCTGGTGAAGAGTTGGGGCCATTTCGATGTTGCGCATCCGCAAGTTGACCGACTATGGAACCGTGCTGCTTGCAGCCATGGATCGGCAAAACCTTCCCTGGAAAACGGCAACCGAACTGTCGCAGGAAACCCATCTTTCCTATGCCACGGTCGGCAAGCTGCTCAAAATGCTGGTCCGTGCCCATCTGCTTGAGTCCCAACGCGGCCCTCATGGTGGGTACCGTCTGGCCCGACCGGCCAGTACCATGACAGCACTTGAAATTCTGGAAGCATTGGAAGGCCGGGTGGCCGTCATTGAGTGTGGACTCGCGGCCCATGTCTGCGATCGTGAGGGTTTTTGTGCGGTGAGTCCGCCCTGGCAGCGGATCAACCAGGTGCTGCGCGAGGCGCTGTCGAAAATCACCTTGCAGGACCTGACCGCCCAAGGCCTCTACCGTTCCTCGATCCGCTCGGTCTCTTCTCCGTCCCGGCCGTCCGGATCGACCGATGTTTCCGACGTCAACACCCGTAAACGGAGCCCCAGCCCTTGAGCGCCGAATCCCAGAACCTGGAGTCCCTGATTCAGCGGAACTACACGGCCGGATTTGTGACCGACATTGAGCAGGAGACCTTTCCGCCTGGTCTGGATGAGGCCATGATCCAGCGTTTATCGGCCATCAAGCAGGAACCCGATTTCATGAGGGACTGGCGGTTGGCTGCCTTTCACGGCTGGCAACGGATGAAAGAACCCCACTGGTCCATCGCTCGCTATGACCCGATTGATTACCAGGGATTTTCCTACTACTCCTCGCCGAAATCCCGCCCTTCCGTCGGTTCGCTCGAAGACATCGATCCCAAGCTCCTCGAGACCTACGAAAAGCTGGGAATTCCCCTGCACGAACGGGCCGCTCTCGCAGGCGTTGCTGTCGATGCGGTTTTTGACAGCGTCTCGGTGGCCACGACCTTCCGAGAAACCCTGGCTCAGGCCGGTGTGGTGTTCTGTCCGATTTCTGAGGCCATCCGGGATTATCCGGATTTGGTACGAACCTATCTGGGAACCGTCGTTCCACCCGGCGACAACTTCTTTGCGGCACTGAACTCGGCCGTCTTTACAGATGGCTCTTTTGTCTACATTCCCAAGGGGGTTCGATGCCCGCTTGAACTGTCGACATATTTCCGCATCAATGCCGCGAAAACCGGACAGTTTGAGCGTACGCTGATCATTGCCGATGAAGGCGCCAGCGTGAGCTATCTGGAGGGCTGCACGGCACCCATGCGCGACGAGAACCAGCTGCATGCGGCCGTTGTCGAGCTCGTTGCCCTCAAAGACGCCGAGATCCGCTATGCCACGGTCCAGAACTGGTATCCCGGCAATGAACGGGGAGAAGGGGGTATCTACAATTTTGTGACCAAACGGGGGGAATGCCGAGGCGACCGTTCCCATATTTCCTGGGTCCAGGTCGAAACCGGATCCGCGATCACCTGGAAATATCCAAGCTGTGTGTTGAGGGGAGATGACAGTGTGGGCGAGTTTTATTCAATTGCCGTGGCGCGCAACTACCAGCAAGCCGATACCGGAACCAAGATGATCCATCTCGGTCGTCGAACCCGGAGCACCATCCTGTCCAAGGGTATCTCGGCCGGACATGGTCACAATGCCTACCGGGGACTCGTCCGGATGGGGCCGGCGGCCCAGACGGCCCGTAACTACACCCAGTGTGATTCCCTGTTGATCGGTTCGGATGCCCGGGCCGACACCTTTCCGGTGATCGAGGTGGAAAACGCATCGGCCCGTGCCGAGCACGAGGCCACCACCTCAAAAATCTCGGCTGCTCAACTTTTTTACTGTCGGCAACGGGGACTGACAGAAGAGGAAGCAACCGGTCTCATCGTCAACGGGTTTTGCCGGGATGTCCTGCTCAAACTGCCGCTCGAATTCGCCGTAGAAGCCCAGAAACTGTTGTCCGTGACTCTCGAAGGAGCGGTGGGATGAATCTTCTTGAAATTAAAAATCTCCATGTGTCGGTCGGTGACCGGCCGGTACTCCAGGGCATCGATCTCGAAGTTCCAGCCGGCGAAATGCACGTCATCATGGGGCCGAACGGTTCCGGGAAAAGCACCCTGGTCCAGACGCTTGCGGGATCCGAGACCTACACGATCCGGCAGGGCCAGGTGCGTTTTGCGGGAGAAGACCTGCTTGCGCTCAAGACGGAAGAGCGCGCCCACCGGGGGCTTTTCTTGGCTTTCCAGTACCCGGTTGAAATTCCCGGTCTTGGCAATGCCCTTTTTCTGAGGACCATCGTCAACGCCATCCGGAAAACTCGGGGATTGCCCGAATGGGATGCGCTGGATTTCCTGTCACGATCTCGCTCTGCGCTCGAGCAGATGGGAATGAAACCGGAACTGCTCGAGCGAGCCGTCAATCAGGGTTTTTCGGGCGGCGAGAAAAAGCGCAACGAGATTCTGCAGATGCGTCTTTTGGAACCTCGCCTGGCGCTTCTGGACGAAACCGATTCGGGGCTGGACATCGATGCACTGCGCACGGTAGCCCATGGGATCGAATCCATGCGGGATTCCCAACGCTCGTTTCTCCTTGTGACGCACTACCAGCGCATGCTGGACCACCTCCGCCCGGACCGGATTCACGTTCTCATCAATGGCCGGATGGTCCAATCCGGTGATGCTGACCTCGCCCCAATGCTCGAGAAACGGGGTTATGACTGGCTGCTTAAGGAGCAACGCGCATGAATGCCCCCTTGGAGCCCGGGGGGGCACCCAAGCCTCTGGATCAGAGGCTGTCCTGGGAAGACTGGTGCTCCGGTCTCCGGGCCAAGCCGGCTCTCCAGACAAAACGGGACGAGTCATGGAAATACACTCGAACCCGGCTGTTTGAGTGGTCGGCGGATACCCCTCCGACGTCGCTGCGTCCGGTTATCCAGGTTCCGAAGCGCAGATCCGGCTGGCGGGCCCTGTCATTCCGCCAGGCTTTCCAAAAAGCCCCTGATCTCCTGCTCCCCTGGGTCGGTCAAGTGGCCCGGGCTTCCGGGCGTGTACTCAGTGAGTGGAATACGCAGGCCTTCGAAGATGGCCTCCTGCTTGAAATACCCGATGGTCTCGTGGTTCACGAACCCATCGAAATCGTTCTCAGCACCCGCAACCCGACTGATCCGGCGTGCCGTTCGGAAACAGGGGCGCGGCACCTTTTCCCCCGTGTGCTGATCCATCTTGGCAAAGGGTCCCAAGCCTCGGTGATCGAGCGCCATCGCTGGGGATTCGAGCCCCGGCCGGATCGGTCGGCGCCGCCCGGATCACAACCCCAGCGGGTCAACACCGTCACTGAAATCCTGCTCGCGCCGGATGCCGCGCTGACGCATTACCTAGAACAGACCGGAGATGGCAATACGCAAGCCGCGAGCCTGAGTGCGATCCGGCTCGGCCCCGACAGCCATTACACGGGATATGCCTTTGATGCATCCACCGCGCTTCTGCGTCATGAGCACCATGTCGTTCTGTCGGGACCCGGGAGCGAGGCCCGACTGGAGGGACTGACCTTGGCCGGCCGGGGCGAACACCATGACCGCCAGACCTGGATCGTTCATGCTTGTCCCGGAACCTCGAGCCATCAATGCTTTCATTCGATCGTGGCGGGCCAGGGCATGAGCATTTATGGAGGGCAGGTCCACATGAAACACGGGGCTTCGGGCTGCGAGGCTACCCAGAAAAACCATCATCTGCTGCTTGATCCGACCGCCCAGTCACGCAGCCGGCCGTCACTCGAAATTGCCGTGGACGACGTCCGCTGCTCGCATGGTTCCACGAGTGGGGCCCTGGATCCCGATTCGCTTTTTTACCTCCGTTCTCGGGGCCTCGCTGAAACACAGGCCCGCCACCTCTTGACCCTGGCCTTTGCTGGCGGCTTCCTGGAGAAGCTTCCGCCGGGTGCCCTGAAAACTGCCTGGCAGGAGGCCGTCAGCCGGATTCTGCCCGGAATGGAGTGATCGGCCCATGTCCAGCCCCCTCTCCTCTCAAACGAAACCGGTTTCCCTGGCGGAAAGGATCCAGGCTCTGCGCGACGACTTTCCGCTCTTGCACGAGCAGGTTCACGGCAGCCCCCTCGTCTACTTCGACAATGCCGCAACCACCCAAAAACCCCGACCTGTCATTCGCGTGATGTCCGAGTATTTTGAAAAACAGAACGCAAATGTGCATCGGGGAGTCCATTTCCTGAGCGAACTTTCCACCACGCTGTATGAAGAGGCCCGCAAAACCGTGGCCGGCTTTCTCCACGCCCACTCCCCTTCTGAAATCATCTTTACCCGGGGGACCACGGAATCTATCAACCTCATTGCTCAGGTCCTGGGCCAGGTACTGATCCAGCCGGGGGATGAAATCATCCTGTCCGAACTGGAGCATCATTCCAACATCGTGCCTTGGCAGCTGATCTGCGAGAAAACAGGAGCCCACCTCCGGGTGATCCCCATTCTGGAAAATGGTGACCTCGATAGCGAGGCCGGGATGCGGCTGTTTGGCCCCAAAACCCGGATCCTGGCCCTGGCCCATGTCTCAAATGCGCTGGGAACGGTCAATCACCTCACACCCTGGATTCGTCTGGCGCACGAGCAGGGTGCTGTCGTTCTCATCGATGGCGCCCAAGCCATTCCCCATCTCCCGGTCGATGTGACCGCCCTCGATTGCGATTTCTATGTTTTTTCCGGCCACAAGCTCTACGGACCGACCGGGATCGGCGTGCTCTACGGTAAATCCTCCTGGTTGGAACGCCTGCCACCCTGGCAAGGTGGAGGCGACATGATCACCTCCGTCACCTTCCAGAAAACCCTCTTCGCGGCCCCGCCGCAGCGTTTCGAGGCGGGCACTCCGCCGATCGCTCAGGCGATCGGGATCGCAGAAGCCATCCGGTACCTGGAATCCGTCGGATACACAGACATCCAGAACCAAGAGAACCAGGTGGCCGAACATGCACTGCGCCGCCTGCGCGAGATCCCTCGCATCCGCCTGATCGGTGAGCCCCGGGAGCGGGCCGCCATCGTTTCCTTCGTTCTGGACGGGATTCACCCGCATGATATCGGCACCGTGCTGGACCAGCAGGGGGTCGCGGTTCGGGCCGGGCATCACTGCGCCATGCCGCTCATGGAACATTACCGAGTGCCGGCGACCGTCCGGGCTTCCTTCGCGTTCTACAATA
This sequence comes from Pseudomonadota bacterium, assembly GCA_027320085.1. Lineage (GTDB taxonomy): Bacteria > Pseudomonadota > Gammaproteobacteria > JAKAQQ01 > JAKAQQ01 > JAJZIH01. The sequence goes on along the minus strand of DAHVLZ010000018.1, from coordinate 133,138 downwards.
CCGAAAACGAGGTGGACATCATGATTGAAGCGTTGGGAAAAGCGCTTGAGCTATTTGGCCGATGAGCAGTCTGTTGTCGTTGTACCAGGAAATCATTCTGGATCATAACCGGAGCCCCCGCAATTTCGGTCGGCTGGAACATGCCACCCATGAAGCTCAGGGTTTCAACCCGCTTTGTGGGGACAAGGTCCACGTGTATGTCGAGCTGACAGACAGCCGTATCCGGGAGATCGCTTTCGAGGGAACCGGCTGTGCCATCTCGACTGCCTCCTCTTCACTCATGACCGAATCCCTCAAGGGCAAAACACTGGATGAGGCGCTCTCGTTTTTTGAATCTCTACGCGGTTTCCTGACTCAGCCGCCCGATACCCCTCCGCCCGCTGGGTTCGAGCTGGGCAAGCTCGCCGCTCTGGGCGGGGTGCGGCAGTATCCCACCCGGGTCAAATGCGCGACCCTCGGCTGGCATACCCTGCAGGCGGCATTGAAACAAGGCGGTCTGACCGTGACTACAGAACCCGATCCGCATGCGTAAGTCCGAACCTGTTCGCTTCAAGCGGGCCTGTGAGGCCACCCTGATTCCTGCCGGAACCCCGGTGGTCGTTCCGGAGGGAACGGAAGGGACCTTGACGCAGGCACTCGGCCAGTCTTTTACCGTCTACCTGGGTGGCAACCTAGTCCGTGTGGCCGGCTTGGATGCCGATGCCTTGGGCCTGAGCCCACCGGAACCACTCGTGATCCCGGACGGAATCAGCCGGGAAGAAGTGGAGGCGCTGCTTTGGAAACAATTGGGCCACTGTTATGATCCAGAAATACCTATTAATATCGTTGACTTAGGACTTGTTTATGAGTGTAAACTTGAGGATTTGGAGGAGGGGCGTTACCGGGTCCGGGTCCGCATGACCTTGACGGCCCCGGGCTGTGGAATGGGTGGCATGCTCACCCACGATGTCCGCGAACAGCTGCTCGAAATTCCGGCTGTCGAATCCGTTGACGTCGAGCTCGTCTTTGACCCGCCTTGGAATTCGAGCCTCATGAGTGATGCCGCTCGCCTTGAGACCGGTTTGTTCTGATCTCCCCCATGGCAACCTGGATCACCTTGTGTCCGTTCGACAGGCTCAAAAAAGAGGGATTTTTTGTCTTGGAGCTGCCCAGTACCTCCATCGCGGTTTTCTGGACTGAAGGTGAGGCTCTCGCCGTGGAGAATATCTGCACGCATGACGGTGGCGAACTGGCGGGCGGGCCGGTCGAAGGCACCACGGTGATCTGCCCCCGTCACGGGGCTTGTTTCGACCTGAGGACAGGTGCCGTTCTGGCACCGCCCGCCTACGAACCGATCCGCAGCTATCCGGTCCGGATCCGCGAAGGGCAGGTCGAGATCGAGCTCTGAACTCGCTCACGAGGCGCAGATTCGCCCTCAACGATCGGATGATCTCAAAATCACGACGAAGGATCCCGGTCTTCGGGAGGCTCCTTTGCGCCGGGAAGCCTCACAGGTGGGTCCAAGGGCCGCCACTGGCCATCGATAGCAGAAACTGTGCGGGGTTCCTGCTTGCCGGCAGACCGCTTCGCCGACCACCAAGCGCGAACGAGCCAGGGAAGGCCGAGGAGGATACCTGCCAGGAGGAAGAGCCACCCAAGCGCCAACATCAGGAACAGGAAAACAGTGAGCAAGACAAGCCCCAAAACGACCCGCAAGACGGATCCGGGCCGTGGGCCCAGATGGCGAGGGTCACCCGACCGGAAGGTATAAATCCTGAAAAAACGATCTTTCACCGAACTTGCTGCCTCGAAACCTGCCCACCCGATCAAAGCGCCGGAACGGGTTGCCGGCCGCTCCGGTATTGTATCCTTACCCCAGGTTATCGATGACCAGAGTCCAGTGACCACGCTCACGGCAATCGTGATTTCAAGGAATGAGGCAGCCCACATCCGGGATTGCCTGGCCACTTTGGATTTTGCCGACGAAAAACTGGTCCTCGACGCGAACAGCGACGATGAGACGGTGTCGTTGGCCCAGGGGATGGGGGCTCGCGTTATTTCACAGCCCGACTGGCAGGGATTCGGCATCCAACGCCAGCGTGCCCAGGACCTGGCACGGGGTGAATGGTTGCTGATGGTGGATGCGGATGAGCGGGTGAGTTCCGAGCTGGGGCGTGAGATTCGGCAAGTGGTTGATGACTTTCGGCAGGGAGACCTCCCCCGAGTCTACGAGATTTCCCGACTGACCTCTGTTTTTGGCCGGTTCATCCACCACGGCGGCTGGTTCCCGGACTGGATCGCGCGCCTCTACCACCGGGAAGCCGGGCGTTATGACAGTGCCCGGGTTCACGAAAAACTGTTGCCCGCGCCGGGGGTTCGGGTAGGCCGTCTCAAGCAGCCCCTCCTCCATTACAGTTATACGAGCGTGGACCAGTATTTGGTCAAATCCGCCCGTTATGCCCGGGAATGGGCGATTGAGAAGGAGCGGCAGGGCATGAAGGTCTCCCTGGCCCAGGGGTGGTGGCACGCGGCCGGTTGCGGGTTTCGGATGTACGTGCTGCGGGGTGGATTCCGGGATGGGGCAGAAGGCTGGCTTCTGGCTGTTCTATCGGCTCATTCGACCTTCGTCAAGTATGCCAACCTCTGGGTGAGACAGCGGCAAAACGCCCAAGATCACGCGACCGGATCCAGTTGATGGCCTGATCGAGACGGGCACGGGCCTGGGCAGGTTCCGCAAGGTCCAGCGCCCCTCGTCGGGCGTCCTCGTTGATGGTCTGCCAGCGCAGCGCGTGGCCCGAACGATGGGTGGGATAAAAAGCCAGGGTCGGACGGTTCAGGGCGCCTGCGAGATGCAGGGGGCCGGTTGATCCACTGATCCAGAGGTCTGCGAAGGCAATGTGCTCGGCAAAGGCGACCAGACCCTCTTGGGAGTAATAGCAGTGCGCCCGTCTGGGATCGCCGGCAGCCTCCACCACCCGGCGAGCCGCCTCCTCTTCCCCGGCCCCGGCCGTCACGATCACGTGGATAGCCGGATCCTCGAGCAATCGCCGGGCCAGGTAGCCGTAGTCCTGAGGACTCCAGTTGGGGGCGGATCCCCCGTGGCCCGGATGCAGGAAAATCACGTGCTCCAGTTCCCGAATTCCGGCCGAGCCGAAAAACTCGCGGCGTCGTTCCTCAACCCGGACCGGATCCAGGGATAGATATGGTGGTTCGGGCCAGGTGGGGGGGATGCCGTATCGGCCGAGCAGCGAAAACGCGAGTTCCACGTTGTAAGCCCATTCGGGCCGGAGAGATTGGGAGCGCCGCTGTTTCAGGGTCTCGTTGTAAAACAGTTGGTCAATTTTTGTGGCGGGCGCGATCCGGTGTCGGATTCCGGAGCGCCACAAAGCCAAAGCCAGGGGTAGCCGGGTGGCAAAGACCACGGCCCCGGAGGCCTCCTGACGGCGAAAGACATCTGCCACCTCACGAATCCGTCTCCAGCGGATGGGATGCGGGTCTCCCACCACGACGGCATCGATCGAGGGACAGATCCGGGCCAGGGGTTCGGTATAGGCAGGAACCCAGGCGATCAGTTTGGTTTGGGGCAAGGCGGCACGTAAAACGGCGAAAGCAGGCCAGGCCAGCAGAAAATCGCCCAGGCGATCATTCCGGATCAGGATCAACTTCGCAGGTAGCCGATTCCGGTTGGCCTCGGGCACCAACGGGGGATAGGGTCCCGGGGGGATCACGTCCGGGCAGTCCAGATCCTGCAACAGGCCTCGGTGGCTGGGCCATTCATTGCCACCGTCCTCCGGTAATTTCGGGGAAAGCATGACCGCTCAAAATTCCCGCACCTGCATAAACCCAAGCCGGGATGGAAATCGACTCATCGAGGTAAGCCAGCACCAGAACGCGTTCGAAACGCGACCCGCCACCCACCGGGTCAAACTCCTCGAAGTGATCAAGCGCCACAAGCCAGCCGTGCGGATTTGAGAAACCCAAAAGCTCGCCCTGGACCCATCCAAAGGATTTCTCCTGCCCGGGGAGATACTTCGGTGGAGCGGGCTCCATGGCGAGCGCCCGTTGGCGGGATCCATCCAATTCGTGATCCGCGCTCCCGCGTGCAAGAATCTCACCGGCGGGCAGCGCGACCACCGGGTGTCCCCATGGGGTTTCGAACAACCGTCCCCGGATCTGTGCCGTCCGGATTTGGACAGCCGACGCGCAAAATCGCTCATGATTGGCAAAACCCCTCTTGAGCGTCCCGTAGACAAACAGTCGGAAAAAACCTTCAGCGGGCTCCGGAACCATCGGAGCGCCTGGATTGGTCCGGGTGGGTGTTCACCTCCCTCTTGCCCTGAACCTTCCGGGCCGTTTCCAGCCGGTGACGGGACAAGGCCCACAACGGAAAATAAAGCGAGTAGCCATGGTATTTAAGGTAGAAAACGCGGGGAAATCCGGGGGCTGTGAAATCCCGATCCAACCAGTCGCCCTGCCGATTCTGGGTCCGTACGAGAAAGTCGATCCCCCGCTGGACGGAAAGTGAGCGGGCATGACCTGAGGACATGAGGCCCAGTAATGCCCATGCGGTCTGGAACGAGGTGCTCTCCGTCCCCCGGCCAGCCCGTTCCGGATGGAAATAAGTATCGTTACCTTCTCCCCAGCCCCCATCTTCTTGCTGCTGAGCGATCAACCAGTGTGCCGCCTTCTGGATCCAATCGGCTGACATGTCGATCCGGGCTTCCTCGAGGGCGATCAGGACATGGGCTGTCCCATAGATGTAGTTCGTCCCCCAGCGGCCAAACCAGGCGCCATTCGCTTCTTGCTCGGATCTCAGGAAACCCAGGCAACGTGCCATGCTTTCCCGGTCCTGATCACGGTTGAGGCGTCCGAGGAATCCCAGGACATGCGCGCTCACATCGCTGGTGGGGGGATCAAGCAGTGCCCCATGATCTGCAAACGGAATTTCATTCAAGTAGTAATGGGTGTTGTCGGCGTCGAATGAGGCAAACCCACCGTTTTGGCTCTGCATGCCCGCCGTCCAATCTGCTGATTTGCAAATAGATTCAATATAATGCATTTTAAACTTTGAGCGGTCTATCACCCACCCGACAACCGCCGTGTCATCGAGATCCGGATAGTAGGGATTCGCATACTGGAACGCCCAGCCCCCGGGAGCCAGATGGGGCCGCTGGAGGGCCCAATCTCCATACACGTCAGTCACAAGCTCCCCCCTGAGCCAGTCCAGGCCTTTTCGGATCGGGGCATCGCCGCACTCCCCACTTTCCTCCAAGGCCAGAAGGGCAAGGGCGGTATCCCAGACGGGTGAAACGCAGGGTTGGCAGTAGGCATCGCCCTCTCGTTCCACGACCAAGCGGTCGATGGCTCTTCGCGCCATCTGGCACAGGGGATCTTCCCGATCGTACCCGAGCAACAAAAGTGCTTCGTAAGCATTGACCATGGCCGGGAAAATTGCTCCCAGCCCGCTCTCGCCATTAAGCCGCTCGCAAAACCAGCGGCAAGCCTTGTCGATCGCGCGCTGGCGGACGAAGCGGGGAACCAGGGGTTCGAGCGTTCTCCCCATCCGGTCGAGCAGCAGGAAGAAACGGCCGAGCGGTGTTTGAATCCGGAAGTAGTGATGTTCTTTTTCAGGTGGAACAACGAACAACTCACGGATCCCGGTCTTTTGGGGGTTGGCGGCCCGCGCTCGGAGCGAACACAGGATCAAAAGAGGCACCATCACGGTCCGAGACCAGTAGGAGACCTTGCTCAGATGAAAAGGAAACCACCGCGGGAGGAGGATGATCTCGACCGGAATGAACGGAATCGCCCGCCTTGGCAGTTGACGGAAAAAATAGAGGGTGATGCGTGTAAAGACGTTGCAATGGGCTGCGCCTCCCGCATGAAGGATGGCCGCCCGGGCCCGTGCCATGGCCGGCGATTCCGGATCCTCACCTGCAAGTTTCAGGGCAAAGTAGGACTTGACCGTGCAACTGAGGTCAAATCCACCGCCCACGTACAGGGGCCAGCCGTCGTGGCTTGGATCCTGGTGCTGGCGGAGGTAGCAGCGCAATTTTTCCTGGAGAGGTTCATTCACCTCACCCACGTAATGCATGAGGAGAATGTATTCCGCCGGAATGGTGCAGTCCGCCTCAAGTTCGAAGCACCAGTGACCATCGGGGTGCTGGTGGTCAAGGAGCTTCCTGACGGCCAAGTGGATCGCCTCATCCAGCCGGGCTGACCCCTCTGGATTTTCCGGGACCACATATGAGCCGACCCGTGCCTCGCATTCAGAGGGAAAGGACACGTCGGTCAATCGGTCTGGGACCAGTGGGGCTTTCCGTCAAGCGGAGTCACGACACAAAGATCTGCCGGGAGATCAGGCAACCCCCGGCTGGACAGGTGGAAAAGCCAGCGCAACATCCAGTCATTCCGGACCGAAAAATGGACGGCTCGTGTGACCCCGCGAACAGCCCGTCGTGAAATCTTGACCTCCGAGCCTGTCGTGAAGTCAGGCGACTGATTGAGCTTGCGCAACGACAGGACGGCAAAGCCGATCGCCCACAGACAAAACCGGCGGATACCGGTTTCCTTCCTCGGGATGAGCAGGGAGTAGCTCAATGCATTGTGGAGGTGCCGCATGGCCACCGCGATCAGTTGCTGCATCGCGGGGTGGAATCCGGGATTCAGGCGGTTGGGCTGTAGCGTTGCGAGATCGCATCCCGTCCGGGCAAACACATCCCGGGGCAACCAACAAGTCCCGCGTGCCCGGTCCTCCCAGAAATCCTTGAGGATGTTTGTCATCTGCAAGCCCTGGCCAAACGAGACCGCCAAGGGCATGAGCTGGGAACGACGGGCGGCGATCGTGTCCGAATGAAGGCAAAAAAGGTCGGTCAGCATCTCCCCCACCACGCCGGCCACGTAGTAGCAATAACGGTCGAGTTCGTCGAGGGTCGCCAAGCCCTGGAGGCTCACAGTCCGTTGGAAAAAAGGCATCCCCTCGCACATGATGCCGAGGCATCGGGCGACCGTCTCTCGGACGGCGGCTTGTGTGCTCGCCGTCACCTGCATGACGAGAGGGAGCCGTTGAACGAGTTCTTTTTCGGACGCGGTGGCCTGCCTTAATGCCGAGGAGAGTCGCAACGTAAAGGCGTTGACATCTTCCTGGTTCGCGAGGACCCGGTTGAGATCCCGGTGAAATTCGCTTTTCCGCTCGGCCGGAAGCTGGGGTTCATCTTCGATGGTGTCGGCGATGCGGCAAAGCAGATAGGCATTCCCGACGACCAGTCCGAGTTCCTGGGGAAGTTCCGGTATTGTGAGTGCGAAGGTCCGCGAAACGCGGCCCAAAATCTCTTTCTGAAAGTCGACCGCCTCCCGTGAGGGCCGTTCATCAAACATGATCCATCCTCATCTCGGTTCTTGATGCGCTCATGGAATGGCAGCACCCACGGGGTGCACCCGGCTTAATCGGTACAGTTTACTCTCCCCCCACTGGATTTTCATTCGGCGGCATCAGGTCCGAGAAACCACTGGACCGCATCCCGGATGGCTAACCGGGATGAGCGATGCACGTAGCCCAATTCGGATTCCGCCTTGGCACTTGAGAAATACATTTTTTTCCGCGCCATCGCAAGGGCATCCCGCGTCAGGCGAGGTTCACGTCCCGTCACTTGGCCCCAGGCTTCTGCGGCCAGTGCGAGTGGCCAGAGTGGGCGCAGGGGGAGCCTGAGGTGCGGCGGGGCGCGATGCGCACAGCGCGCAACCTCCCCCAGGAGATCTCGAAGCGTCAGGTTGTCGCCACCCAGGATATAGCGTTCGCCTCTCCGGCCGCGGTCGAGGGCCTGAAGGTGCCCCCGGGCCACGTCATCGACATGCACAATGTTGAGCCCCGTATCGACATAAGCTGGCATGTGGCCGGTAGCCGCATCGCGGACTAACCGGCCCGTGGGCGTTGGCTTGATGTCCCGTGGGCCCACGGGAGTCGAAGGGTTCACGATCACCGCATCTAAGCGACCGTCTTGAACCCATGTCTTGACCAGTGCTTCCGCCTCAAACTTGGAACGCTTGTAGGGACCGATCATTGAACCGATGTTACTCGGTGTCTCCTCGTCAGCAGGTTGTCCATCTGGATGAAGACCCAAGGTGGCGACACTACTTGTGTAGACAAACCGGTCGACTCGATTTTCCATGGCCGCATTCATGGCATTCCGTGTTCCCTCGACGTTGGTCCGCCGAAGCAGTTCGGGATCCCGCGTCCACAAACGGTAATCGGCAGCCACATGGAAGAAGACCTGGCAGCCACGACCCGCCTGGTTCAGCGAACCCGGGTCCAGCAAGTCACCTTCGAGCGCTTCCACATCCAATCCCTTGAGATTGGTGCGCGAACTCGTGGGCCGGACGAGGACCCGGACCTCATGTCCACGGTCCAGAAGCTGTCGGAGAACGGCTGAGCCGACAAACCCGCTCGCACCGGTAAGCAAAACCCGCATGGCCGGCCCGTTCTCAGCCCAATCCGAAGCCGGCTCGTCCGGAAGAACAACCCCCGGCCGCCCTCTGGCCAGAATGGATACCCCTAAAGCGCAGAGCCGTTTTCACCTACGGGGCCATCCCCTGAAAAACTCATGGTTCATTGTACTGGAAGACGGGAATTCGACCGCCGCCCGATCCGGCTGCGGCCAGGCCGCCCCGGCCCTGTCCATCCGCCGGACGAACGGTTCGGACAGGCATTCGTTATACGTTATAGTGGCTCTGAAAGCGATTGGCATGAGGATTCATGCTTACTTTTCTGGGCCTTCTTCTCCTCGGGCTCCCTTCCGCGTACGCGCTCACGAGCGTGCTGGCCATGGCACGCTGGGCCAAAGCCGGTGGGGACGCAACTCCCCTCCTCCCCGTCTCCATTCTCAAACCGCTCCACGGACATGAGCCGGGTCTCGAAGCCTGTCTCCGTTCCTTTTGCGACCAGGACTATCCGGACTATGAGCTCGTTTTCGGACTTCAGGACCCCCATGATCCTGCCCTCACTGTGGTTCATAACCTCCGTGCCGCATATCCCGACCGGATCATCCGGACCGTGGTCTCGGGCGAACAGATCGGCGCCAATCCCAAGGTGAACAACCTCTCCAACCTCTACCCCTTTGCACGACATCCCTGGATTGTGATCTCTGACAGCGACATTCTCGTGCCCCGGGACTACCTGAGCCGTCTCGTACCGCCTCTCGGGGACAAACGGAAGGGACTCGTGACCTGCCTGTATGGGGGCTCGGGCGGCGAGACGTTCTGGGCGCGTCTCGGCATGCTCTTCATCAATGATGGATTTGCGCCTTCCGTCTGGGTCGCCTGGCTGCTCGGATCACGGGCTTTTGCCTTCGGGGCCACTTTGGCGCTCAGACGGGAAACCCTCGACCACATCGGCGGTTTCGGCGCCCTCGCGGACTGTCTCGCAGATGATTACCGAATGGGCGAGCTCGTCCGCAAACAGGGACTGGACGTCGTGCTGGCACCCTTTGTTGTCCGGACCCGCCTCACCGAGGACTGTCTTTCCGCCCTGTGGAATCACGAACTGCGCTGGCTTAGGACCATCCGTTTTGTCGATCCCTGGGGATTTGCCTTTTATTGGATCACACTGGGCTCGCCGCTCATCCTGGGGGGGGGTATCGCATTGGCATGCGGCGCCGGAGGGATGGCGATTCCCGGGATCGCTTTGGCCGTCATCCTGCGTCTTGTGCTACATTATCGATCTGCCCGATGCCTGGGTGTGGAGACGGGCCCCGTGTGGCTGGTTCCGATCCGCGATTTCCTGACGCTCGTGGAATGGGTGGCTGCCTTCTTCTCAAGGCAGGTGAACTGGAAAGGCCAGGAGCTCAAGATTGGACGGGGGGATGGAATCGGCCCGTTTCATGACCCGGATCCATAACCCCCTGGCGCAGGCATGACCGCGCGGAGGATGCATGAAAACCCTGTTTTTGAACCCCCCCTCCTACGAGGGGTTTGATGGCGGTGCCGGGGCGCGTTACCAGGCGCGACGCGAGATTCGCTCGTTCTGGTATCCCACGTGGCTGGCCCAACCGGCGGCCCTCGTCCCGAACAGCCGGCTGATCGATGCGCCGGCTGATGGGCTCACGGCCGAGGATGTGCTGCGGGTGGCGGGGGACTACGAACTCGTCCTGATTTACACGAGCTCGCCTTCCTTCCATGGTGACGTCAAACTGGCCGAAGCATTCAAGGAACGGAATTCCCGGATCCAGGTCGGGCTGGTTGGGGCCAAAGTGGCCGTGGAACCCGAATCCTCCCTGGAGGCGTCTTCCCGAATCGATTTTGTCGCACGTGAGGAATTTGACTACACCATCCGGGAAATTACCGAGGGTCGTCCCCTGTCTCAAGTGGACGGCGTGAGTTACCGGGACGAGCGGGGACAGATCCGCCACAACCCCGGTCGCGCGATCATTGAAAACATGGACGAGCTTCCCTTTGTGTCAACCGTCTACAAACGGGACCTCACCATCGAAAACTACTTCATCGGCTACCTCCAGCACCCCTATGTCTCGTTCTATACCGGTCGGGGCTGTCGTTCGAAGTGTACCTTCTGCCTGTGGCCACAAACGATCGGCGGTCACCGCTACCGGGTCCGTAGCCCGGAGAATGTCCTCGAGGAGGTCCGCTACATTCAGCAGAACCTCCCCCAGGTCAAGGAAATCTTCTTCGATGACGATACCTTCACCGATTTCAAACCACGGGTGGAAGCCATTGCCCGCGGTTTGGGGAAACTCGGCGTCACCTGGTCGTGCAACGCCAAGGCCAATGTCCCCTACGAAACCCTCAAAATCATGCGGGACAACGGGCTTCGGCTGCTGCTCGTGGGTTATGAGTCGGGGAACCAGCAGATTTTGTTCAACATCAAGAAAGGACTCCGAACGGATATTGCCCGCGAATTCAGCCGGAACTGCCGGAAGCTCGGTGTGACCATCCACGGCACGTTCATTCTCGGCCTGCCCGGAGAGACCCGCGAAACGATCGAGGAGACCATCCGGTACGCCCAGGAAATCAATCCCCATACGATCCAGGTTTCACTCGCCGCACCCTACCCGGGTACCCGGCTGTACCAGGAAGCGGTGGAAAACGGCTGGCTCACGGCCCAGGAACAAGATCAGCTGGTTTCCGGTAGCGGATTCCAACTGAGTCCACTCAGCTATCCGGATCTTTCGCACCAGGAGATTTTCGATTCCCTGGCCCGCTTCTACAAGCGCTTTTATTTCCGTCCGAGCAAGGTGGCGGAGTTGGTCTGGGAGATGCTGAAGAGCCCAGAAATGATGAAACGCCGTCTGCGGGAGGGAGTCGAGTTTTTCCACTTCCTCCAAGAACGGCAACAAGCCTCCTGACTGTATTATCCGGGCGTGTCATGGAAACTCCGGGACGAGTGAGGGGACTTTCCCGCCACCGCGCGCGGTCTCGTGCCTCGTCCCGCGAAGTCCGGTCTTGGCCGGATCCCCGACCTTGAAGCCCTCCAGCCGGCAGGTCATCTTGACTGCGGATGACTTTGGTTACAGTCACGAGGTCAACGAGGCGGTCGAAAAAACACATCGGGAAGGTGCCCTGACTGCGGCCAGCCTCATGGTCAATGCCGCCTCCACTGACGATGCCGTCCGTCGCGCACACGAACTGCCAGGACTGGCGGTGGGCCTGCATCTTGTGCTTTGCCATGGTCGTGCAAGTGCTCCACGGGACCGGATCCCCGACCTCGTCGACCGGAATGGCAACCTGACGGATCGAATGGTCGTCAGCAGCTTCGGCTACCCCCTTTCCGAAAAACTCAGGCAGCAGCTCGCCCAGGAGATTGAAGCCCAGTTCCGGCGCTTTTCGGCCACCGGCCTCAGACTCGACCATGTCAATGTGCACAAGCACTTTCATTGCCACCCGACCCTGCTCGACCTTATTCTCGCGATCGGTCCGGATCACGGCATGCAGAGCCTGCGCCTGCCCCATGAACCGTGGCGTCTCGGACTTCAGGTGGGACAGGGACTGGGCAAACTGCAGCCCATCCTGCTTTTGCCCCTCCTCCGGACCATGGCCCGGAAAATTGAACGACGGGGAATCCACCACAATCACTACCTTTTTGGCCTCAGTGCAACAGGACGCATGACTACCGAGCGGCTCCTGACCGCGATCCCCCAGTTTCCGGAAGGACTGGGTGAGATTTATTTTCATCCGGCCTCTGCTGCCCGAGGGGTGGCACAACGCGAGTCGCCCGCGATCCGCGAGCAGAATGCCCTCCTCGACCGCCGCATTTCCAGAACCCTGGCTGAGCAGGGGTTTCACACCACGACTTTCCATGCCAGCCTCTGACTTTTTAATCAACCGGATGGTTCTCTGTGCGTAAACTGGACCGAAACTATGTCCATGTACTGACCCGGATCGTTCGGCGATGCGGCCGCTCGGCTGCCGTGGTTCTGGTGCTGGCTGGCCTGTTGACCGCCCTGTCTCTGTTCATGACGGTCACCCGATTCAAGATCGACACCAACATGACCGACCTGCTGGCCAAGCACCTCCCCTACCACGAGCTCGACGAGGAATACCATCGCGATTTTCCGGGTGTCCATGAGACCATCGTCCTTATCGTGCGTGCCACTCAAGTGGAGACCCTCCAACGGGCGACCCACACACTCAAGGTCTGGTTAAATCGCCATCCCGCGCTTTACCACGACCTCTATCAACCCGGTGGCGGCTCCTTTTTCAGGAGAAATGGGCTACTTTACCTCTCCTCACCACGGCTCCGAAAACTACTGGATCGGATCGATCGCGCGGAACCGGTCATGGCCCATCTGGCCCTGGATCCCACGACATCCGGCTTTTTTTCGATGCTCTCGAGCGCGTTCCGCCACCCGCAGACACTGGCTCCCCTCTCCTCCCAGTATGCCCACCTGCTGGGCCTTGTGACCCAGACTGTCCGGGCCACCATCCGGACACAAATCCATCCGCTTCCCTGGAGCCGCTTGCTCTCCGGGCGGGGAAGGGCCCAGGGCACAGCGGGCCATTCGGCAATCCTTATCGTGAAACCAAAAGCTGTGCCAGGAGCCCTGCGACCTTACGAAACAGCCATTGGCCGGCTGCAACAGGAGATCTCCCGGCTGGAATCCCAGACTCGGGCGACTCTCCATGTGGGACTCACGGGAGGAGCCGTGCTGGATGATGCCCAGTTGCATTCGGCCACCTCTGGCGTTGATTTTGCGACGCTCTTGTCGCTTGTGGCCATTATCTCCATTCTCGTACTTGGCTTTCGCCGATTTAAGCTGGTCTTGGCGATTCTTCTCACGCTGCTCATGAGCCTGATCTGGACTGTGGCTTTCGCGCTCGTCACCTTGGGCCCGTTCAACCTGATCTCCATCTCGTTTGCGGTGCTGTTTATTGGTCTGGGCGTGGACTTTGGGATCCAATTTTCGACCCGTTACCTGGAAGAATCCCACGGCAACCCCGAGATTGGCTCGGCTCTTGAACGAACCGGCCTTGCGATGGTTCTGCCGCTCTCACTGGCCGCCCTGGCCGCTGCGATCAGCTTTTTTTCCTTTGTGCCAACCCAGTATGCGGGCATCATCAGTCTCGGCCTCATCGCCGGGGTGAGCATGTTTATCTCCTTGGCCGCCACCCTGACGCTCCTGCCCGCCCTGATCCGGATCCTGGGCGTGCGCGCCGCTTCCGCACCATCCGGTATACGGCTCGGGCAGTCTTTTCATGTCCGGCGGTATGGGCCCTGGATCAGCGGTCTTTTCCTGCTTCTTGGTCTCGCTGCAATCTATTTCGTGACCCAGGTGCGATTCGATTTCAATCCCTTGAACCTGCAGAACCCGAACTCCCCCCCTGTCCGGACGTTCCGCCATCTGGTCGCCCGGAGCCGGTTTTCACCCTATAGCATCGATGTGATGGAACCCGGGCTGGCTGCGGCCGCCCAGCTCCAAAAGCGCCTGGATCACCTCCCCTCTGTCCGGATGACCGTGAGTGCAGCCAGCTTTATTCCGGGCCACCAACGCCGCAAACTGGCCTGGATCAGGCAAGCCGCGCTCCTGTTCCCGCCTTTCTTCATGCAAACTCGAAGCGCCCCAGCACAACCGGCTCGATCCCGCCACCACATCCAGAACTTCCTTAAAGCTACCCGGCGGATCCGGCTCACCGGCAAACTCAGTCAGCTGGCTGCCCCTCTTGCGGAACTCAGACGGACCCTTGAACTGTTCTTGCGCCTCCCTGCCCATGGCGCATCGTACTGGGCCCTTCTCCAAAGCAATCTCATGGGCTCTTTTCCGACGGCACTTCATCGCCTGGAGACGGCCTTTCAAGCCCAAGCGGTCACTCTGGCCCGCCTCCCCCCAAGCTTGCGCAAACGCTATCTCAACGGCAAAGGGGTGGCCCGGGTCCGGGTTTTTTCCCGCTGGAACCTGAACCATCTCAACCGCCTCCGCCGGTTCGTGCGCCAGGTTACGCGGGTCGCGCCCCGCGCGATCGGGACCCCGGTCATGCTCGTTGACGGAGGCAATGCCGTGCTCGGTGCCTTCCAGCAAGCGACCGTCACGGCCTTTTTGGGAATCCTGCTCCTCTTGTTCTGGGTTCTGCGGGACATCCGGCACACCCTGCTCGCCCTCGCCCCCATGATCTTGACCATCGTTCTGGCCAGCGCCACAATGGGGCTTTGGGGCATCTCCTACAATATGGCCAATATCATCGTTCTGCCCCTGCTCATGGGACTCAGTGTGGCTTATGGCATCTATTTCATCGTGCGGTGGAGGGAGGGTCATGATCTGGACCTCGTTCTGGGAACCGGTACGGCCCGCGGGATCTTGGTCAGCGGCTTGGCGACCCTGAGTACCTTTGGTAGCTTGGCACTTTCCCCTGACCGGGGCATCTCGATTTTGGGCCAGACCTTGAGCATCGTGATGAGCTGGGTCCTCATTTCCACTCTGGTGGCGCTTCCGGCGATTCTCTCCCTGCTTCCGGACCGGAGCCGGTCAATGGCTCAACCGGCCCCGAAATGATTTCATCTTCACCCCCCCGCTCCACGTCGCTGGCAGGCCACTGCCATCTCTCCGCGATCATTTTTGCATCCCTCGGACTCGTGGCCACCGTCTGGCTGATTCTGATCACGGGTCTTCGTGGCATTGAAAATACGCTTGCGATTGCCGGTTTCAGCATTCTCTGGGTGGTTCCACTCCATATCATCCCCATCATGCTGGATTCGCAGGGCTGGCGGGTCTTGCTCCACGACAGTGAACAGAAACCCTCCTCGGGATTTCTATTCTGGGTGGCGGGAATCCGCGAGGCCATCAACGGTCTGCTCCCGG
The DNA here is from genome assembly GCA_027320085.1 of Pseudomonadota bacterium. Classification (GTDB taxonomy): domain Bacteria; phylum Pseudomonadota; class Gammaproteobacteria; order JAKAQQ01; family JAKAQQ01; genus JAJZIH01. The sequence goes on along the minus strand of DAHVLZ010000018.1, from coordinate 117,860 downwards.
TTTTCCGTGTGGGCGGGGAGTTTACGGGAGCCCGGCTGGCCACCCGGGCCGGAATCAGCAAGGCAAACGCCATTGCAAGCGTTCTCGTCGAAGTCACGCTCACGCTGTTCAACCAGATTTTTTTCACCCTCATGGGGATTTTCCTTCTGGTGACAGTGAGCATGAATCACCCTTTCTATGGGCAGATCCTCCCCGCCTTGCTACTGGCCACCACCGCCATTGCGATCTTCGTGCTCATCCAGCGCGGTGGTTTTTTCTCTCTTTGCCACCGATGGATCGAGCGGTTGGGCGGGGGAAACCGCTTTATCAGGGCCGTGGGTGACCCTCAGGCACTGGATCGGGCGATCCGCAGGCTTTATCAGCGCCGAACCCTCCTCCTCCGGGCGGCACTCTGGCAGATGGCGGGACTTTTGGCCGGTGTTCTTGAAATCTGGCTGGCCCTGTTCCTGCTCGGCAGCCGAGTCGGCTGGAGCGGCGCCCTGGTCCTCGAAAGCTTGAGCCAAGCGTTGCGCAGCGCGTCGTTCTTTGTTCCTTCCGGAATCGGGGTCCAGGAAGGCGGATTTGTGGTGTTCGGGAGCCTGCTGGGTATTCGTCCGGACATTACGCTTTCCCTCTCATTGGTCCGGCGCCTCCGGGAAGTCCTTTTTGGTCTGCCATTCCTGGTTTCCTGGCAATGGCTCGAACGTCGGAAATGGGCTCAGGTGGCCTCGGTGGCTCCTCCCGATCCTTTCTGACATGGCGCCAGTTGTTCATGAAACCGAACTCCCGCATCAGCGGTGCGCCTCCTCTACTTCCCGGAAGTGAACCTATGGAAAATCTCGGTGTTCCCGCCGCCTCACCCGTCCCCAAACGGCCTCGAGCAGCCCCGTTGTGGCTGTTGTCTGTTTCCTTCCTCCTCCTGCTGGTAGAGGTTCCGGCCTGTGGAGCACCCACCCGCCCGGAACCGCGAGCCCCCTCACCCACCGCGGTGATCCGTGTTCTCGATCAGTCTCTTCTGGCCTCCATGCGGGCGGGACCCGGAGCGGGTTTCGCGGGGCGTTACCACATCCTGGAACCGGTTATCCGGCGGACGATCGCCTGGAAGGCGATGTTGCGTCTGCTGACCGGGCAGGACTGGACACGGATCAGCGCCGCGCAACGGCACGAGCTTCGCCACCTGTTCATCCACTATACGATTGCCAACTATGCCCATGAGTTCAACGGGTACCAAGGCCAGAGCTTTCATATCACAAAGCACCGGCACTACCCCGCCTATGACCTCGTGATTGCGAGATTCAACGAAAGGAACCACCGGCACCATACCTTCGTCTACCTCCTCCAGAAAGCCCATTCGGCCTGGCGGGTCGTCAATATTTTTGTGGACGGCGTCAGCAACCTCTCCCTCCTCAAGTCCCAGTTTCAGTTTGTCGTGAAAAAAAGCGGGGTGGAAGGGTTGTTCGACTACCTGACCCGATCCATCCGCCGTTTTGAGACGCCGACCGGCCATCACCGGAATCACGCCCCATGACCCACGAGCCCACCCAATGCAGTAGACCCGCCAGCAGGAGACAAGCCTGGCTGTTTCCGGTCGGGATTGGACTGGCCACGATTCTTTTGTCCCTCTCCGGCTGTGGCGGATCGAGCCCTGCCGTGGCCCTCCCGGGAATCCTTTATCTGGGAACCGGAAACCGGATCCTCGAGCTCAACCTCACGACCCACAAGGTCCGGACCGTGACCCACCTGCCCGATCATCTCCGGGTGGACGTTCTCTCGTCCGTCTCGCGAAAGCAGCTGCTGGTAAGCACCTACCCCCAGCACACCATCGCCCTCCTCAACCTCAAAACCCGTCGCTGGACCCCGCTCCGGAGCGGCTGGAAGGCAGTCGCCTTCCCCGGGCTCAATCGCTTCGTTTTCTACGATACGGCCAAACCAGGTCTCTATGCCGAACGGCTGTACTGGGCCTCCTTCAAAGATCCCCGGGTGAGACACCTGATCGACCCGGGGCCCTTTCCGATCCCGATCCCGGTCATCCGGATGGGGGCGACACGTTTTTTCTACACGAGCTGGCGCAAGACCCACGAACAGGCGCTCTGGATCCACAACCTCGCAAGCGGGAATTTCCGCACTTTCCCGGTTCCGCTGACCTACCCGGAACTCCGCCTTTCCCGTCATGCCGCTCTGTGCTCCGCAGTCGGGGTGAAAACCTATCCGTACTTCCGCTATGACCTGGACACCGGAGCCCGAACCCGGATCCACCTCCCCGCCTGGTACACACCGATCCGAAATGTCCCCGCGCTCCACGGATTTCTCGTGGGGAAACACTCATCCAGCCTCTTTGTGTCGACCGGGCGCCGCTGGACCCTGTATCTCGATCTCTGGCAGAACGGCCACCGGATCCCCTTGCTCAACCACACCCGGGTTGGCCTGGATACCGTTGTCTGGGCCGCCCTCCCCTAGTGCCTTGAGAACCTTGTTCCTGTTTCGCCATCTCGCGGCATTGCTCTACGATGGGCTCATCGTCCTGGCCCTCTGGTTGCTCGGCACCTTTTTCCTGGCGCTTCTCTTCCACCCGGCCCAGCAGTCACTCGATGCATCGGCCACTGGACGGATTCTCTACTGGGGCTTCCTGCTTGCGCTGGCCTGGATCTTTCTGGCCGGGTTTTGGAGCCATGGGGGACAGACTCTGGGCATGAAGGCCTGGCGCCTCAAGCTCGTCCGCCTCGACAACCAGCCAGCCGGCTGGGCCCACGCCTCAATCCGCTTTCTTGTAGCGCTGACCGAATGGCTCCTCGTGGGTATCCTGCTGTTGCCCGTCTACTTTAGTGAACCCCGGAGTCCCGGGCACCGGACAGCCACCCTGTCCGTCTACCTGATCCTCTGGCTGATCTCGGCCTTCCTCATCTTTGGCCTGACGGGCCGCCTGCCCCGGGGTGGTCTGCATGACCGGTTGTCCCGGACCCGGCTGGTCCGCATCGACGGTACCTCTCGGATCCTCTCCGACTAAGTAGTCAGGTTCATCAATTCGGCGACGTAAATGCTGCCGTCACCCCCGCGCCGCCACGGGGCTTGTGGTTCCGTACATCAGAGTTTCCCTAAGCCGTTCCATCCGTTGGGTGGTGGGTTCCAGGCACTGACCGCTCGTCCGGAATCTTCCAATCAAACGGCTGCCCCACCCGGAGATCCAGGAGACGCGCAGCGGAATCCTGGTTGCAGGCGATCTCGACAAGCCCGATCGAGTTGATGTACCAAAAGGCCTGGCCCACGGGGGCGGATCCGAACACCGTGGCAAATGGCAACTCCTGGCCCTTGCAGCAAAGCCGCCAGCCAGGCTGGGTCCCGCGGCCCCGATAACCGGTCGTGGCATTGCCAAAGCGATCAATCAGGATAATTTCCGGGTTGTCCGCCGGCCAGTCGCTGCCGATGAGCGGCCCGAGATGGGGTCTGAGCCCCTCTTCCTGACGAGGATCAAGAGCCGTCTGGGCAAGCCGGATCGCCCAGGGCAAAAACAGGTCGCGCCCGTGGAAACTTGCGGATAACGTGTGGTTCGAGAGCGGGGAGAGTTCATAAACCCGGGTCGGTTCCCCACGGGTCACCCGGGAAAAAAGCCCGTTGTCCGGGCCGACCAGGCTCCAGCCCCTGTGCTGAACCAGAATCGGGGTCCGGTCTGTGCCGACACCGGGATCGACCACTCCCACGAGGATGCCGGTTTCCGGAAGGTAAGACGTAAGGGCCGCGAGCAGGTAGGCTGCGGCACGCGGCGCACAGGGCGGAAGATCATGGCAAAGATCGACCCAGGGCACGGGCGGCTTCGCCAGAGCCAGTCGTGCATGCAGTTGGCCCACATAAAGGCTACCGGTGCCGAAATCAGTCAGTAAAAAAATGGGGCTCACGAGAGATTCCCGCGTGCGTGGGGGCTCACGGCCCGGGAATGAACCCAACACGGAAGTGAAGGATGACCTGGCTTCCGATCACCGAACTCTTTTGCCATGTCCCACTGCCAATGCCGAAATCCTGGCGACGGACCCGCCCGGTTCCGATCAGGAGGAGAACACCGGGTTTTAGGGTTTGCAGGGTAAATCGGATGCGGACCGGGTGGTGGATCCCCTTGAGCAGGAGGTTGCCGGTGGCCTGGTACTTGCCCGGGCCCCGCTGCCGGAACTTGCGGCTTGAAAAAACGGCCTGCGGGTAGGTTCGGATGTCGAACCAGGTTGCACTCCGGGCCGGGCCTTCCAGAAGCGAGCTTTGGAAATGAACCAATCGCGTCGAGATCACCACCTTGAGGAGGCGGGGTTGCCCGGACGGCGTGGTCTCCAAGAGACAGTGAAATGCGGGGAAACGGCCCCGAATAGTGCTCGATTCCCAATGGACGAAAAAAACCAGTCGGGATGGGGATTGGGCGTTGTGCCAGAAAACGGCAGCCCCTGCCCCGGGTGGGCCGAGCATCCACCCAGCCGCGATTCCGAAAGCGGCCCAAAAAGCGCGGCGCCAACCCGGAATCATGATTCCGCTGGCGGTACCCGGACGCCGGGCAGCATCCGCTTCAGGGTCGAATCGTGGCGGACCCGATGGTGCCAGAGGGCAGCCAGAACATGCAGGGACAGCAAAACCACGAGACACAATCCGAGGAAGACATGGAGGTCGAGCAAAAGCCGGGCCTGGGCCCGATCGGGCGGAATCAGGGCGGGCCAGCGAAACCAGCCCAGAAAGCGGAACGGCACGCCAAGTGCCGAGTTGAAAAGCCATCCCGTGATCGGCAGGAGGACCAGGATCGCATAGAGCAATCCATGAACGGTCTCCGCGCTCCGCCTCTGCCAGACCGTCGTAGAAGCGGGAAACTTCGGCCGGGGTCCGGAGAAACGCCAGGCCAGCCGGATCAGGACCAGGAACAGGATGACCAAGCCCAGGGACTTGTGCCAGATGAAGAGGTACAACTTGGTTGGGGTGAGCGGCCAGGCGACCGCCATCCATCCGAGCGCCAGTTGCGCGAAAATCAGTCCCGCCACCGACCAGTGCAAGGTCTTGGCCACTCCCCCCCAGTTGTCCGAGTCATTGCGCAGGGGCACGGTGAAGAAATAAGCTCAGATTCAGGTCGTCTGGTGAATGAGTATAGCAGTAAGTCCACTGAAAAGGATCAACGGGCCAAACGCCACCAAAAACGGTGGCCAGCGGAAGGCATCCCCCATGCTGACGGCCACATTGTCGAGGAAGTAGTAGAGCAACCCGGCTCCCACGCCGATAAAAAGCCGGTAACTGGCGCCCCGGGTCCGGGTGGATCCGAACAGGAAAGGTAGTGAAAAGCAGACCATGATGGGAATGGAAAGAAAGTCGGCGATCTTTTTCCAGAAGGCGATCTCGTAATGTTCGGCACTGAGATGGTTGTGGTGCAGGTAGCGGATATATCGCCAGAGACCCACGCCCGACAGGTTGCCGGGATTCACGATCAGCACCTTGAAAAGATCCGGACTTAACAGTTTGGGCCAGGTCGACCGGGGAACGTGACGGACCACGAGATGCCGGCCCGCAAACTCCGTTTCATTGAGGTCCTCGAGAATCCAGTGGTGGTGACGATACAAGGCCTTGCGGGCGTAACCCACAGCAGCCAGCCGGTGATGGGGCTCCAGGCGAAAGATATGGATGCCTTCGAACTGATGATGTCTCCCCATCCGGGCGACATTGACCACGAGCCTCCCGTCGCGAGCCCAGAGCCCAAAAGGACCCAGGAGGGCGGTCTGGTGGTAGAGGGCGAGCGCCCTTTCACTTTCCGCGTAACGCTTGGTGGGCGGGGCGATAAACTCCGCGAGAACCACAAAAACCAAGACCAGGACCAGCGCCGCCAGTGCAAGGGAACGGGCCAGGCGGATCAGGGAAGCACCGGTTGCCCGGAACACCAGCAGTTCATTGGCATGGGCCAGGGCGCCCAGAGCCATCAGGGAACCGATCAACGTACCGGCCGGGAAAATGTCACTGATCCATTCGGGGAGAGTCGAACTGGTATAAAGCAACGCGGTCCCGATCGTGTAGTTCTGGATCCCGACATTGTGTAGTTGACTCACAAAAGTGAGGAAACCCGAGATGACCGTCAGGATCACAATCGCGAGGAAAGTCCCGGTGATGACGTTGCGTGCGAGGTAGCGGTCGACCAGGTTCATGAAGGTCTTCCGAAACTCGGCAGGAGCCGGATTTCATACAGGCGGGCGAGGAGAATGCCACCGATCAGGACAAAGAGGCCATGCACCCACCAGAGGCCGAGCACCGGGGAAACGATCTGGTGCGCGACCCAGACCTTTCCGATTCCCATCAGGTTCGAATACAGGAGGTAGAGGAGGATGCCCATGAAAATCTTGAGGGCTCGCCCCTCGCGAGGGGCGGTGCGGGCAAGGGGCAGCGCCAGGAAGATCAGGATCAAGACACTGAGCGGTGCACTGAAGCGCCATTGCAGCTGGGCCAGGTTACGCGGAGTGGGATCCGCCCACAGGGCTCCGGTTCTCCGGCCGGATTCCGAATAGCGGGTGGGTTCATGATCCGGGACGAGCCTCAGGTTGACCCCGTACTCGCGAAAGCGGATGCGGTCGAAACGGGCGGAATCAAGATGTCCCTCGTAACGGTAACCCTGCTCGAGGATAAGGGTCCGGCTTCCTCCCCGGTACGGCGCCGGGATGAACACCCCACGATGAGCCGTCACGATGTCGACCCGTCCCCTTTTCTGGGATTCAATCAGGACATCGTAGACCCGGCGTCCATGCGGACTCGTCCGGCCCGCATAAAAAGTGGCCCCGAGGCTTGGAATCTGATGAAACTGCCCGGCCTGGAACAGGCCATAACGGGTGATCTCGGTGCTCTGGTCCCGCAAGGCCACGGACTGGCGGACAGCCCATGGGGCAATCCAGAAGGACAGGATGGCCGTTCCCAGGGCAAAGAGCAGGCCCAAGGCAAAAAGGGCACGGTACATCTGGAGCGGGCTGATGCCGCAGGCCGAAATCGCCGACATCTCGTTGTCGCGATACAGTCGCCCCAAGGTCAAAAGGACCGACAGGAAAACCGATCCGGGCACAAGAACCGACAGGTATCCCAATACGTTGAGCCCGAGCATCTGAAAGACCAGTTGTTTGGGCAGGAGGCCAGAGGCAGCCTGTCCGATGTAGTTCGAGAAACGACTGGCCACAAGAATCAGGAGCAACACCGAGAGCACCATGAGTGCGGTCCCCAGGGTCTCCCGGAACAGATAACGGTTTAGAACGCGGGACACGATCCTATCCGGAAGCGGCCGGAGGGCGGATGCAGAACATCCGATCGGGTAGACTATTCACTTGCCGTTGCCCCTGCAACGGACTTCACCTCTGGCCATGGGAGCCTTGCCAATGCCTCAACGCAGCACTTCGGTACAGTTTACGACGATTCGAAAAAATCCGGAAACCGTGATGGCGGACACTTTGGTGGTTGGTCTTCATACGGATCTTCGCCTGACCGGAGTGCTCGGGAATCTCGATCGACTCCTCAACCGGCCTGTTCAGGAATGGCTCAAGAGCCGAGGATTTGAAGCCCGGCCGGGTCAGATACTCTCGGGATATGCTCCAGCCGGGAGCCGGGTACAGGAAGTGCTCTTCGTCGGTCTCGGCAAACCGGGGAAACTCACCCGGAGACGGTTCCGGGGAATTCTGGGCTCGGTCATGGAGCGGCTGGTCCGGGCCGGGAATCACAGTGTCGTCAACACACTCACCGCCCTTCCCCTGGAGGGCATGCCTGCCACCTGGCAGATTCGCCAGGCAGTCGAGGCCACGCATGATGCGCTCTACCGTTTCATCGAGTGCCGCGGCACCGGAGGAAACCGAGCCGTCCCGCCACGCCTCGAAAAGGTCCACCTGTGCCTCGGCCCCGATGCGGGACCGGATGGAAGCATCCGCCAGGCGATCCGGGACGGCCAAGCCATCGCTCAAGGCGTGAGGCTTTGCCGCGATTTGGGCAATCGTCCGCCCAACCTGGCCACTCCCCGCCATCTCGCCGCCGAGGCCCGCAAGCTGGCCGCACAAAACTCCCGTTTCCGGATCCGGATCCTCACGGAGAAGGAAATGGAATCGCTCGGAATGAATGCCCTGCTGGCCGTGGCCCAGGGCAGCGCGGAGCCTCCCCGTCTCATCGTGCTCGAATACCGGGGCGGCCGTGCCGGTCAGGCACCGGTCGCCCTCGTCGGCAAGGGCATCACGTTCGATTCCGGCGGCATCTCCATCAAACCGGCAGCCGCCATGGACGAGATGAAGTTCGACATGTGTGGGGCGGCCTCGGTGCTGGGCACGCTCCAGACCGTTTCTCTGCTCAATCTGCCTCTTTCTGTGGTCGGGGTGATTGCCGCGGCTGAAAATATGCCGGGAGGACGGGCAGTCAAACCGGGAGACATCGTCCGTTCCCTTTCCGGTCAGACCATTGAAATCCTGAACACCGATGCAGAAGGCCGCCTCGTCCTCTGTGATGCCATGACCTATGTACAGAGGAACTACAAGCCCCGCATCCTCCTCGATGCCGCAACCCTGACCGGAGCCTGCGTGGTTGCCTTGGGCCATCATCCGAGTGGCCTTTTCTCGAATCATGAGGGTCTGGCCCGGGATTTTGAAAAAGCCGCAGAGAACGCGGTGGATCCCGTCTGGCGCATGCCGCTCTGGGACGACTACCAGGACGCCCTCTCCAGTAACTTCGCCGATTTTGCGAATATCGGCGGGCGGGATGCCGGGGCCATCACGGCGGCCTGCTTCCTCTGGCGCTTTGTCCACGAAGTGCCCTGGATCCATCTTGACATTGCTGGAACGGCCTGGAAAACCGGTGCCCAGAAAGGGGCCACCGGTCGTCCGGTTCCCCTGTTCGCCCAGTATCTCCTGGATCAGGCCCGTGCGGCTGACTGAATGCCCCGAGTAGATCGCTACTATCTGGAAAGCCGACCGGAAGAGCCGGCCGTCCGAAACCGTTTCGTCTGCCGACTGGTCGAAAAGGCAGTCCGGCAAGGCTACCGCCTGGTGCTCCAGGTGCGGGATGTGGCCGAGGCCGAAGCATTCGATCAACTGCTCTGGACCTTCCGGGACCGTAGTTTCATTCCCCACGGACGAGAACACAACCCGCGGGCCCCGGTCTGGATCAGCCTGGGAGAGGGGGATCCGGAGCACTATCCCCTGTTGGTCCGGGTCGAGCCTGACCATCCCGCCCCCGAATGGGCGCGATATGACCGGATTGCTGAAATTGTGACCCCGGCCCGGCGTCAGAGTGCGGCCAGCCAGGAACGGGAAGCCGCCTACCGGAAGGCCGGATTCGAATTTCACGAGCACGACTCAAAACCGGCAGAATAGCCGATCTTCTTGTTGGAGTTTAATCATGTCACGGATCCCTGAGGGTAACCCACCGGTACACCGGTCACGCTCCTTCACCGCCATCTTCTTCATTGAGATGTGGGAACGGTTCGGCTATTACGGGATGGCCGCGCTGCTCGTGCTTTTCCTCGTGCAGCGGATGCACATGGGCGATGCCTCCGCCAACCTCCGTTGGGGGGCCTTTTCCGCCATCGTCTATGCCCTCCCCTGCCTGGGCGGCTGGATCGGGGATTCTGTTCTCGGGTCACGGCGCACGATGGTAATCGGCGCGGCGACCTTGCTGGGCGGCTATTTTCTGCTTTCCCTCCCGGTTGCCGGCCTGCTTTACCTGTCGCTGGCCGTGATCGCGGTCGGTAACGGACTGTTCAAGGCCAATCCCAGCAACCTGATCGGACAGCTCTACCACGGAGAGCCCTCGCGGATTGACAGTGCCTTCACGTTGTATTACCTCGCTGTCAATATCGGTTCGCTGATTTCCATGTTCCTCACACCCATCATTGCGGCCCTCTATGGATGGCATATGGCCTTCATGCTGTGCTGGATCGGCCTGGCCCTGGGTCTCGCCAACTATGCCGTGATGCGCAAGTTCCTCGGACGGGTGGGATCCGCACCGGATAGCCGTCCCCTTCACTGGGGGAAAACCGCAATGGTCGGAGGTGGCAGTCTGGCCACTGTGTTTCTCATGGCCTACGTGATCCAGCACACCATTGTGGCGACGGTGCTGGTTGCAATCACGGGTCTCCTGGTCATCAGCCTGTTCTTCTACATGATTTTTCGGGGATCGCTTCGCGAACGGAATGGGATCATCGTCTGCCTTGTGTTGACACTCGAGACCATCGCTTTCTTTGTTTTCTACCAGCAGATGTCCACATCGCTCACCCTCTTTGCCCTGCGCAACGTCGAGCACCACTGGCTGGGCATTCCGATCCAGCCGGCCCAATTCCAGGTGCTCGACCCGCTCTGGATCGTGATCGCCTCCCCGATTCTGGCTTGGATGTACAACTATTTCGGGCGCCGGGGTTCGGATCTCACGATCTCGACCAAGTTTGCCCTGGGCATGTACCTGGTCAGCGCTGCTTTTTACGTCTATGCCCTGAGCGGCCATTTCGCGGTCCTGGGCCGGATCTCGGCCGGATGGATGGTCGCAGGTTACGGTCTCCAGTCCCTGGGCGAACTCCTGATCAGCGGACTCGGCCTGGCCATGGTGTCGCGGCTGGTGCCTCAACGGATGCGCGGATTCATGATGGGGGCGTGGTTTCTCGGCGTCGGCGCCTCCGAGTATCTGGGGAGCGCGGTGGCCAACCTGGCCGCTGTGCCCAAGAACCTCCACAATCCGGTCACGACCCTGCCCATCTACGTGCACCTCTTCATGATGCTCGGACTCGCGGCGTTGATCATCGCCATCTTGTCCACTGCGCTGGTTCCCCTCCTCAACCGTCTATCCTCCGCCCATGAACGGGCGGGAACCGGATCCTCGGCGGAATCCGACCCGCCGCTGCCCGGGAACATGAAACTTCCAGAATAAGGAGCTTTTGGAGGATGAGCCGACCACGACCGCCTGAACCGACAGCCGATCACGACACGGGAGGGGGAGAACGGACGATCCGAGACGCCTCGATTCTTCCCTTGCCCAAGGCCTACGAGCCCCACGAGGTGGAAAAGCGGCTCTACGCCCTGTGGCTTGAAGGGGATGGCTTCAAACCCTCCGGGCAGGGAACCCCCTACTGCATCCTGCTCCCTCCGCCCAACGTGACCGGCACGCTGCACATGGGCCACGCCTTCCAGGACACCCTCATGGACATCCTGATCCGAAGGGCCCGCATGAACGGTGACTGCGCGCTCTGGCAGACCGGAACCGATCATGCCGGCATCGCCACGCAGATGGTCGTCGAACGGGAACTGGAGAGGGAGGGATTGAACCGGATAACCCTCGGACGGACAGCCTTCCTCGAGCGGGTCTGGGCCTGGAAGGAGGCTTCCGGTGGAATGATCCTCAACCAGATGAAACGGCTCGGTTGTTCGGCAGACTGGTCCCGGGAACGGTTCACGCTGGATCCCGCCATGAGCCGGGCCGTGTCCGAAGTGTTCATCCGGCTCCATGAAGAGGGCCTGATTTACCGGGGATTGCGTCTCGTCAACTGGGATCCCCAGCTGGAGACAGCGCTCTCCGACCTCGAGGTCCGCGCCGAAGAGGAGGCGGGCACGCTTTGGTACCTCCGCTACCCGCGGACCGGGGGTCAAGCGGCGGTCGTGGTCGCGACCACCCGCCCCGAAACCCTGTTCGGCGACGTGGCCCTGGCCGTGCATCCCGACGATTCACGCTACCACGACCTTGTGGGGCAACGGGTGTGGTTGCCCACCGGCGGGCGGACGATTCCCGTGATTGCCGATGCGTTCGTCGATCCGGCTTTCGGAACCGGTTGCGTCAAGATCACGCCGGCGCACGACTTCAACGATTTTGCCGTCTGGGAGCGTCTCCACGAAAAAGAGGCGCTGCCCTTGTTCCGCATCCTGGATTCCCGTGGCTGCCTGACGGAGCCGGCCCGGGCCGCCCGCGAGTCCGGCTCGCCAGAACCGCTGCATTGGCTGCCGCCGGGCCTTGAATGGGACGCACCGGAGCTGGGCCGGGGTCATCTCATTCCCGAGGCCTACCGGGGACTCGATCGTCTCAAAGCCCGTGAGCAGCTGATTCGCGAGCTCGAAGCCGCAGGACGCGTTGAGAAGACTGAAGCGCACCGCCTGTCCATCCCCCGCGGTGAACGTTCCGGGGCCATCATCGAACCGATGCTCACCCGCCAATGGTTCGTCCAGACCCGGCCGCTCGCGGAACCGGCGATCCGGGCTGTGGAAAGCGGGCGGATCCGGTTCGTCCCGGAAAACTGGGCTCAGAACTTTTTTGACTGGATGCACAATATCCAGGACTGGTGCATCAGCCGGCAGCTCTGGTGGGGTCACCGGATCCCGGCCTGGTGTGACGATCAGGGGCGATGGTACACCGGCCACGACGAAGCCGATGTTCGCCGTCGCCATGCACTGGATCCAAGCCACCCGCTCCACCAGGACCCGGACGTTCTCGACACCTGGTTTTCCTCAGCGCTCTGGCCCTTTGCCACCTTGGGCTGGCCACAAGACGACCCTGCCCTGAAGACCTTCTACCCGACCGAGGTTTTGGTCACGGGCTTCGACATCATTTTTTTCTGGGTGGCCCGCATGGTGATGATGGGACTCCATGTCATGGGCGAAGTCCCGTTCCGGACGGTCTACGTCCATGCCTTGGTCCGCGATGCCGAAGGACAGAAAATGTCCAAATCCAAGGGCAACGTGCTCGACCCACTCGACCTGATCGACGGCATCGGCCTCGAAACCCTGGTCCAAAAACGAACCCGGGGTCTATTGCTCTCGAACCAAGCCCGGAAAATCGAGACCCAAACCCGCAAGGAATACCCGCAGGGCATTCCGGCCTTCGGGACCGATGCCTTGCGTTTTACCTTTACCGCTCTTGCCGCACCCGGGCGCGATTTGCGTTTCGACTTGAAGCGGGTTGCCGGTTACCGCAATTTCTGCAACAAGCTCTGGAATGCTGGCCGGCTGATCCAACAGCTGTGTGGACAACCCGTCCCCCCCACGCCGGCCACGCATGTCTGGAACCGCTGGATCCGTTCCCGTCTGGCGTCCGTCTGCGGGGCTGTTGAGGAAGCACTCGGCAACTATCGGTTCGACGAACTCGCGGGCCACCTCTACGAGTTCACCTGGAACGAGTTTTGTGACTGGTATCTCGAGGTTGCCAAAAACCTGCTGGTTTCCGCATCCGGGGATGAGGCCATCTGCGCCGAAACCCGCTCCACCCTCGTGGGAACCTACAACGCGCTCTTGCGCCTGCTGCACCCCGTCATCCCCTTCATTACCGAGGAGTTGTGGGGGAGACTCGCCTGGCTGCACCCGGAAGGCCCGGACCGGATCCTGACCGCCGCCACGCCCTCCCCGATCGTGGAGGACCGGGATGCATCACTCGAGCGTGGGGTTTTGCGGCTGCAGGAGCTCATCATGGCGATCCGCCGTACCCGGTCGGCCTATCGGATTGCGGATGCAAAAAGACTCCAGGCCGCTTTTGTGATGACGGCGAATGATGCGGATGAGGCTGCGATCATCCGGCGCGAAATCGCCTCTATCCGGCTTTTGGCCAGGCTCGAGGCCTGCGAGGAAATGCCGGCCGGATCACCCAAACCACCGGGATCTGCGACCGTCGTGACCCTCCCCGCCACGCTCTGGCTCACCCTGAGCGGTCACATCGATCGCGGGGCCGAAAGCGCCCGTCTCCGTCAGGAGTTCGAAAATGCTTCCCGGCAGAAGACCCAGGTCCAGTCCCGCCTTGAAAATCCCAGCTTTCGCAACCGGGCACCCGGCTCCCTGATCGAGAGCGAGCAGGTCCGCCTGGCTGCTCTTGAACTTCACTGCGGAGAGCTTGCCCGTCAGCTGGAAGAACTGGACCGGCTGGAGTAGGAGGCGCACCCCAGGGTTCGGCAGCCGCATAGAGGCCGGCCGTTTATAGGCTAAAATAGGTCCTGTTTCCCCGGCTCGCCTCCCGGCCGACCGGAGCTTCCCACTTCCCGGGGGACGGCGAATCGGTTGTCCCTTTCCCTTTCCGGAGGTTTATCCGTGCGCAAGATCATCCGCTGGTCCCTGCTCACCGTGGTGGGTTTGGGTTTGATAGGCGGTGGCTATGGGTACTTCGAATACAGCAAATATCATCCGAATACGGAAGACGCGTACCTGGATGCACACGTTGTCCGTCCGGCTCCTCTCGTTTCCGGCCGGATCGCAAGCGTTTTCGTCCACAACCATGAACAGGTCAAAAATGGCGAGCTCCTGTTCCGGATTGATTCCACACCCTTTCGGATTGCAGTCGCCCGGGCCCGAGCCGAACTGACCGAGGCCTTGCGGGATGTCCATGCCGAAGTCGCCGAGGTCGAGGCCGACCAGGCCAACGTGGCTTTCGCCCACGCCATCTATGTCAACGATCGGCTCAATGCGCAGCGAACCCACAACCTCCTGGGCGAGGGCTACGCCACGACCCAGAACTACGATGATGCGATTGCGGCCCTAAAAAGCGCCCGAGCCCGCCTCCATCTGGCCGAATCCCAGCTGGAAGCAGCCCGCCGGAAACTGGGACAGCCCGGACCGCATAACCAGCTCATCGAGATCGCCCAGGCCAACCTCAATAACGCCCTCTGGCGGCTCAAGCAGACCCATGTTTACTCGACCTGTGATGGGGAGGCCGCCAAGGTCAAGCTCCGTTCCGGCAACATGGCGATGGCGGGACAGGCACCCTTTGTGATTGTCTGTTCGCATTTTTGGTGGGTCAATGCCAACTACAAGGAAACCGACCTCTCGCGTATCCGGGTGGGAGATCCGGCCCGCATTCATGTCGACATGTACCCGGGGCACCGCTTCCAGGGCCGGGTCATCAGCATCAGCCCGGCGGCCGGGACCGCCTTTTCCCTGCTGCCACCCGAAAATGCCACCGGGAACTGGGTCAAGGTGACCCAGCGTGTTCCAGTCCGCATCGCCGTTCTCGACCCGAGCGCGGCCTACCCGCTGCGGGTGGGCGCCAGTGCCAGTGTGACCATTCAAGTCCTGGATCATGGCGCTCACTCCACCAAGGCTCATGTCTCCCACTGACATTCCGGTTCCCGAAAACCCCGCTCCCACATCCCGCTTTCTGATCACGGTGGCCGTCATGATGGCCACCGTGATGCAGGTCATTGATATCACGATCGTCAACGTTGCCCTGCCCAAGATGCAAGGGCAGCTCGGTGCCACGAGCGACCAGATCACCTGGGTCCTTACGAGCTATCTCGTCTCCTCGGCCATCCTCATGCCCCTGACCGGATTTCTGACGGACCGTCTGGGCCAGAGACGTTACTTTTTGATCTCGATTTTCGGTTTTCTCGTCACCTCCGGCTTGTGCGGAATGGCGACGTCGCTGGCCGAAATTGTCGTGTTCCGGCTGTTGCAAGGCATGTTCGGGGCGGCCCTCTCGCCGCTTTCGCAATCGGTTCTGGTGCAGACTTACCCCGTGGAGCAACGAGGCCGGGCGATGGCCATCTGGGGCATCGGCGTGATGGCCGGACCGATCCTGGGACCTACCGTGGGAGGCTACCTCACTCAGGTTTTGTCCTGGCGCTGGGACTTCTATGTCAACTTGCCGATCGGCATTCTTTGTCTCCTTCTCACCGCCATGGTGGTCCCGGACACCGGACGCCGCCCCCGTCGCATGGATTGGACCGGCCTGGTCACGCTCGCGTTCGCCATCGGGGCCCTCCAGATCGTCCTTGACCGTGGCAACACGGATGACTGGTTTGCCTCCAATACCATCCGTTTGCTCACCGTGCTGTCGGGTCTCGGTCTCGTCGGGTTCCTCTGGCATTCGCTGCGAAACCGCGGCCGTCAGACCATTTTCGATCTCCGCCTGTTCCGGGATCAAAACTTTTCAAGTTCCTGTTTCCTCATTGCCGTCATGGGCCTCGGCATGTACGGTACGCTGATCCTGCAACCGGAACTGCTCGAGGGGCTCTTGAACTATCCGGTCCTGACCACGGGTCTCATCATGGCTCCGCGCGGGCTGGCCAGCATGGCCGGCATGTTCATGGTCGGGCGCCTGATCCACCGGGTCGATGCACGTCTCCTGGTGCTGGTGGGCGTGGTGCTGTCGGCCATCGGCACGTTTGCGCTCGACTGGTACAATCTCCACATCAACATGTTTTGGGTGCTCTGGCCAATCCTGGTCCAGGGCGTGGGGATGGGGATGCTGTTCGTTCCCCTCGCGACCATTGCCTATTCCACCCTCCCCCCCCGGGAATCAGCCGAGGCTGCCGGCATGTACAACCTGCTTCGAACCATCGGTTCCTCCATCGGCATCTCGATCGTTTCGACCCTGCTGACCGACGAGACACAGGTCAACTGGAATACTCTCGGAGGGCACATCAACCGCTTCAATCCGGCCTTGCAATCCTACCTCCATCACTCCGGACTCTTGCGGGTAAACCGGCCATTTGCCGTACTCCTGGGCCTCAACCTCGAGCGACATGCCAGCATGCTGGCGTTTTTGGACTGTTTCCGCTTCATCGGCTGGTCGTTCATTGTCATGATTCCCCTCATTTTGATCGTGAAAAAGCCGGACCGGGGGGGAACCTCTCCGGTCCATGCGTCCTTGGGAGACTAGGCGATGTATCGATCGATCCTCCTGGCCTACGATGGAACCCGGGAAAGCCGGCTGGCCCTCCGGGAAGGCGCGGAACTCGCGGCCTGCTGCGGAGCTTGCACCCACCTGCTGGCCATCGTCCACCTGCCCCCATCGGTGCTGGGGGCGGAATCCTTGGCCGCGGGCGGTGCCGTCGCGAGCGAAATCAACCGTTTCCAGGATATTCTGGACGAAGGAATCGAGCGGTTGAAAAGCCGGGGGCTGCGCTGCGAGGGCCATCTCGAACAAGGTGAACCGATGGAGGTGATCGTGCGCATGGCCGAGGCGGTTCACGCGGACCTCGTGGTTTTGGGATACCACCGACGGCGCGGGATTGAGAAGTGGTGGCGGTCGCCAACTTCGGCCCAGATCGTGGAACGACTGTCCACCTCTCTCCTCGTGGCGATCCGCCACGAGGAAAACCCGCCGGTGGATACGGCCTCCCCCACGGATTCGTCCGCTCCTCCTGAATCTGGTTGCCCCACACCCTCCTGAGGATTTTTACTTGCATATTCCACAAATTGTCTTTTTTGTACCCACCATCCGGCACAACCTGATCGCGATGAGCGTCATCACGGCCCTGACCGCACTCTGGATCGTCTGGCTGGCCCTGCGTGTCATCCGGCTGCGCTGGCGTCTCGCCACCGGCATCGGGGACGGCGGTCATCCGGAACTGGAACGGGCCATCCGGGTCCATGCCAACGCCGTCGAGATCGCTCCGTTAACCCTCCTCCTTTTGCTCATGGCGGCGCTCACGACCGCCAAGCAGCCCGAGGTCATCGGGCTCGGTATCCTTTTTCTCCTGGGACGCCTGCTGCACGGCTGGGGACTGTCCCGGAGCACCGGCCCGAGCTTTGGCCGGGCCTCCGGGATGATCCTCAATTTCCTTGTGATTGCCGTTCTTTCAGGACAGCTTCTCGCCGCCTTATTTCACTGATGCGGGGTGATCCTGTTCAATGGAGCAGGGCGACGCGACAACCCAGACAGTAGGCGTAGACGCCCCGCCGGCTCTTCAGGAAACCGAGTTCGGACCGCAAAACCGACCCGGTGCCTGACATCCCGGGCAGACGCTCCAAGAGGCCCAGCCAGCCGGGCAGCGACGGGTTCAGGATTTGTGCCGCAGCGGATGATCCGCCCGGACTCAAACGGGACAGCGACAGGAGAAAATGGACATAGAGGGGCAGTGGTTTTTGGAAAGTGACCACCTGATAATGGACCAGGTGGCTCAACTGGGCTGCTCCCCGGAGGGCATCCGACAATCCACCCAGGTCATTGACCAGGCCCAGCCGGATCGCGGTCCGGCCGATCCAGATATGGCCTCGTCCGATCGCATTGACGCGCTGGGGTGTCAAGTGTCTGAAATGGGCCACCTGGTCGATAAAATCCTGGTACCCATGAAGCACTTCGATCCGGAACAGGGTCCGGGCCGTCTGTGACAGGGGCCGCATCGGGTTGAATTGGCCAGAGAGCGGGGTTGTGCCCACGCCGTGAACCGAGATTCCGATCTTCGCAAGCAGCGGGGCGACGTCGGGAAAAATGCCGAAGATGCCGATGGATCCAGTCAGGGTGGTCGGCTCGGCGTAAATCCGATCGGCCGCCATGGAAATCCAGTATCCTCCCGATGCGGCCATGTCGCCCATCGAGACCACCACGGGCCGGCCGGTCTGTTCAAAGGCCACGATCGCATGCAGGATCTCATCCGAGGCGGCCGCGCTGCCACCCGGGCTGTTGACCCGCAGGACCAGTGCCTTGACCTGAGTATCACGACGGGCCGCACGAATCAGGTTCACCAAACTCCGGCTGCCGATTTCGCCGGGAGGAGCCGACCCGCTCACGATATCCCCATCGGCGTGGATCAGGGCAATTTCCGGCTTGCCTGTGAGATCCACAACTTTCGGGTGCAGGGCCAAGTAGGCCATGAGTCCCAGATGGTGGAAACCCGTGCGACCGGCACCCGAGGGACCCACCAAGCCTCGCAGGGCTGCATGGATCTCGGGGCGGGTCTGGATGGCGGTCACAAGATGAGCGGCCAGGGCATAGCGGGCCATGTCCCCTCCATTTTTCCGGAGGGCGGAGACCGCCTGGCCGACATAGTCGCCCACCGCATCCGGTGGCAGGTCACGTGAGACCGCCACTTCATGTTCGTAGTGCGTCCAGAGGCCCGTGAGATAGGCCGTCCACTGTTTGCGCGACGGCGCAGTCATGTGATTGCGGAGTAACGGCTCGACGGCATCCTTGTATTTTCCAACCCGGACCACGTAGACATCGACCCCGAGACGCTTGAGCAACTGAGCCAGGTAAGGTTCGTACAGTCCGAAGCCGCTGGGGATCACACCCCCCTCCGGAGACACATCGATCTGGGTCGCGACGGAGGCCAGGAGATACTGGGACGTGTCATAGCTCCGGCCGATGGCGATCACCGGTTTGCCGGTTTTCTCGAAATGCAAAAGAGCCCGTCGCACCGAGTCGATTTCGGGCATTCCGCCGCCGGTAAAACGGTCGGTATCGAGGACGATGGCCCGGATGTGGGGATCGCGGGAGGCGAGCCGGATGCCCCGAAGGACGTCCGCCAGGCCCGTCTCATGGCCGGATGGAATGTGTTCCAGATGGGCGATGGCCCGGCCGACCGGATTGTGGGTCTGTTCAACGAGACGGCCGGCAGGCCCGATCTCCAGAACGAGGTGGTTGGGTTCGGCTACCGGGGTTTTCCGGTGTTGCAGCACCACGAACAAGACCAGGGCAAGAAACCCGAAAAACAGCAGGTTGATGATGAGCAGACGGACAAGGTTGATGCCTCGCCAAAACGTTTTCAGGGCCTTCCAGGCCCCGGATTCAGGTTGACTCATCAGTTAGTCCTCCACAGGGGGAATCAAAACGGTCGGTCCAAAAAGTTCATGGGGTCCGGTTCGCATTCGTAACCTCGCGGGATCCCGTCCAAGCCGCCTCGAGACGACGAACATACTCTCCACGCCAACCCCTGTGTTCTGGTTTCATGAGACAGGAGCGGAGTACGCTCACGGTCGGTTGATCCATCTCAATGGCCGGTTGAGTTGACAACAGGCGGTGGGATGGGGCCTCGAAAAGTGCCAGGTATAATCCCTGACGACGCGCCTCCTCGAAAATCCTTCGGTTAAGCCGGCCCGCCTCACGAACCGACCTGGCCCGTGCGGAAAACACGAGGATATCCAGCTCGGGCGCGTTCAGTATAGTCCATTTCGAATCGTGCGCCAGGTCATCCGCAAGATCACGTGCCGCCGAGCAGCCGGTCCAGAGTTGTTTTGCGAATACGCCCCCGGGTTCCAGCGGGAAAAGGCGCAGAGTGCACCACAGGGCAGCTGCCGCGGCCCCCGGCCGTGAGCACTCGAGGCTGATCTCCCCGAGATGGCCGCCCGATGCCGTGTAGTAAGTATAGGGGGAGTCGTGGGCATAGACCCGTGCATCTTCCGGACGACGGAACAACACCGCACCCGAACCGTAGGGCTGGAGCCCGTGCTTGTGGGGATCAATCACGATCGAATCGCAGTCACGCAGGGCTTCGAAAGCCTTCCGGGTCGGGGGCTCGAAATGTTCCGAGACCAGGGAGAAATAGCCGCCGTACGCAGCATCGGCATGCAGGCGGAAGCCATGCCGTTCGCGTCGGCGGAGAATTTCATCGACCGGATCGGTTGCCCCCCAGCCGGTTGTGCCGACCGTCGCCACGACGACTCCCACATCATGGCGTTCGAGTGCGGCATCGAGGGCCACCATTTGCATGCGCCCACGGGCATCGACGGGGACCGGGACAAACGGGACGCCCAGCAGGCCCGCCATACGACGGTGCGTATAGTGTGCCTCCTCAGAGGCGACGATGGCCCGACGGTCGGGTTGACGTTCACGTGCGACCCAAAGCGCTTCCAGGTTGGCGACAGTCCCCCCGCCGGTCAGATGACCCAAAGGATCCGTCCATCCGAAAAGCCGGCCGAGGGATCGGATGCAGGATTTTTCGAGTCGCGAGGTGGCCCGCCCTCCATCCAGTGCATGATTGTTGGCATTGATGAAAAGGGATAGGGCCCATGCCATGCGAGCCACCGGATGCGGCGGCTTGAGCATCTGGCCGGCATAAAGCGGATGGAAATAAGGGTCATTGTCGGCCAGCTCCCCGGCCAGTTCCGTGAGCACATGGCGCATTGCGCCCGCATCCCAGTCCACATCAAAAGACGGGCAGGCATCAAATGAGTCCTCAAGCAGACGGGTGGCCTCGCAAAGGATCGAAAGCTCCTCGGTCCAGCGGAGCTGGGAAGCCGGCCGGGACGTAGCACCTTCGCGGACCCCGGGATTGGGGTGTTCATCGGGCAAGGCCGAATCATCCATGGGGCTTTGTATGAGATTCAAGATTTAATTTAATCCTTAACTTTATTATTTTATTATAAATAATTGCTTTTTCAGTGGGCCGGGAAGTGGCATTAAACAGGGCTTGGTACTGATCCAGCGCATCGCGGATCAATCCCGCCCGGGCGAGTGCCTGGGCTGCCTTGAAACGGGCACTTTGCGCCCAAGGGTCCATGTTGAACGGATTCGGCCGGATTGCCGACAGCAAAGCCTCCCGCGCGGCGTGCCGCCAGTGTCCGAGGCGACCTTCCGCGTCGGCTATCCAGTATAGGAGTTCACGCTTCGATTTCGACCCGTGGCTCGTTTTATAAAGCGCGCGCAAAAGCGACAGGGCGGCTGCATTGTGACCCAGCCGTTCAAGATGGAAGGCTTGCGCAAGCCACCTCCGTCCAGACGGACAGGGATCACAGCGTCCGACCAGTCGCTTGAGAAAGCGAAGGGCCCGCCTCTCACGGCCCCCGTAAAGTTCGGTCCGGAACCGAATGAGCGGCCATTCACCGGTCGGCATGCCCTGCAGGGGTTGGGTGAGGCCCTGGATCAAACGGGCAGCGAGCCGGTAATGGCCGACTGCCAGAACCGGTGGCAGGAGCCGCCGGCGCAGCAGGACCGGCAGGCGGCCGGGATGAGCGTAGATCGAAGGATCCAGAAACAAGAACAAGAGCAAATCGTCTCCCCACGGCCGGGCCGCGGCCAAGAGGGCCAGCCGATCCGCCGCCTGGTTTCGGTCGGACGTCCGGAAGGAGCCACGGATGACGGCGCAGAGAACCGCCCAAGCCGAATCCATGTGTCCGTGGGCCTGCTCCCGCATGGCCAGTCCGAACCAGGGGCCCGCAAGACCCTCGACGAGTCCGGCTTGGTTGCCGAGCGCGGTCCCCCGCCCGATCAGGGTTTGCCAGAGGTCTGCCGAGAAACGGTTGGAGAGATGGACCCGAGATTGCGGCAGGTTGGCCAGATGGACCATCCGGATCAGGATCCGCAGGGCAGGCGCATAGTGTCCCTGCGACTGCTCGGCTTCCCAGGCGATCTGGTCGGCCTTGACCTCGAGGCGGGGAGACAGAGGGCTTCGGCCCAGGCGGAGGGCTTGCGCGGCCACGGACCGGGGCGTTTCAAGCCCGGACTCGAGAAGAGCCTTCAGGGTGAGGATCCGCGCTTCCGGTGCCGGATCCGATTTGAGCATGTGAAACGCGGCTTGCGCCTTTCCACTCTCAATGAGCAGACGCGCTTCCTGGACAAAGAGCCGTGCCGAATGCCGGGGGTAATCATCCCGATAGAGCTGGAGCGCTGTTTCCGCATCCCCAAGATCGCCGCCGTCCACGTAACTGTCGATCAAAAGGCGTCGTGCTCGCCGCAGGCGTCCGGCCACCGGGATCCCGTGGCCCAGCCAGATCCAGGAGCGGATCAGGGCACGGGCACTGCGAAAATCACCGAGTGCGATCAGGGCGCGGGCTTCCTCCAGTTGGGCCCAGTCAACAAACTCCGCGGGAAGTCCGTCCGGCAGGCGATCCACGAATCGCACGAGATCCGCCCATTGTCTGGTCTTCGCCTCGAGGCGAATCCGTTCCCGTGCCCATCGGGTCCAGCGCGGATCCTCCACCCGGTGAGGCGCCTCGCGACGGAGCCAGGCCAAAGCCAGTTGGGGTGCCCCTCCCCGCTCGATCAACCGGATGGTCGAAAGACGCGAGGGGTGGGGTGTGGCCGGCGGCTTTGCGCCCAGGGCCCCCGGGGCAGAAGCCACGAAAAACGGGAGAAGAAAGGTGGCCAAAACCTTCGCCCCGGATGATTCCGGAAGGGGCAGAAATCGGGGCAGGCGCCTCGGCTCGGGGCGCCCCTCGCGGGATGGCGGATGGAAGGAGAAATCCAGGCTAGACGTCTTCCCGGATCCGGGCGGCCTTGCCACTCAAGCCCCGCAGGTAATACAGCTTGGCAGAACGAACCCGCCCCCGGCGCTTGAGCTGGATTTCGGCAATCTGCGGACTGAAAAGCGGGAACACCCGTTCCACTCCCTCTCCATGCGAGATCTTCCGGACCGTGAAAGAGGAATGGATTCCCCTGTTCTTTCGCGCAATGACCACGCCTTCAAAGGCCTGGAGACGCTCGCGATCGCCTTCCTTGACGCGCACCTGCACCACCACGGTATCGCCGGGCGAGAAGGCCGGAAACTCGGGACGGGTCTCCTGGCTTTCGATTTCCGCAATGATTTTGTTCATGTCAAAAAACCTCTGCTGAACCCTAATTGTGCCGTTATTTTTCGGTTTTGCCAAGAGGGCCCGGATGGCTCCCCGTTTCCGGTTCGAGCAGGTCCGGACGGCGATGGCCCGTTCGTTCACGGCCCTGGTTGCTGCGCCAGGCGGCAATATCCTCGTGATGCCCTCCCAACAAAACCTCCGGAACCTCCCGTCCCCGCCAGGAGGCCGGGCGGGTATAGGCCGGGGCCTCGAGCAGGCCCCCGTGAAAGGATTCCTGGACCAGGGACTGTTCATCCCCGACCGTTCCCGGTACATAACGGCTTACGGCATCGATCACCAGAAGCGCGGGAATCTCGCCTCCAGTCATCACGAAGTCGCCCACCGAAAGTTCGCCATCGGCCTGGGATTCAATCCACCGTTCATCGACCCCCTCGTACCGTCCACACACCAGAATCAGTCCCGGATAGGCGGCCAGCTCTTGGACGAGTGCCTGATCGAGTCTCCGGCCCTGGGGCGAGAGATAGAGGACGGGGGCTTCGGCCGGCGCCTCCTTCCGGATGGCTTCCACGGCCCGCCAGAGCGGCTCGGCCATGAGCACCATCCCCGGGCCACCCCCATACGGCCGGTCGTCGACCCGCCAATGGGGTGGATCGGCAAAGTCACGGAGATTCCAGGTCTTGAGAAAGACATGGCCATCCCGCAGGGCGCGGCCAATCACTCCGAACTGCCCGAGCGGTTCGAAGAGCTCCGGGGAGAGGGTCACGACGTCAAAGCGCACCGGGGAGGCCCCCCCCGGCTGAACGAATCCGGATCCGACGGGATTCGAGCTCGACGGCCAGCACGGTCGACTGCCAGACAAAGGGAATGAGCAACGGAGGGGTTCCCTCCACGGTCAGGCAGTCTCCCGCCGGTCCGCGGGTGAGATCGCTGACCCGTCCGAGCCGGATCCCCGCCTCGTCGACGACTTCGAGTCCGAGCAGATCAACCCAGTAGAACTGGCCCTTGGGCAACGGGGGAAAGCATTGGCGGGGAACCGAGATTTCGGCACCAACCAAAGCCTCAGACCGAGTCCGGTCAGTGAACCCTGCAAGCGCGACGACCAGCTTCTGGCCTTGGCGTTGGCAACCTTCGGGCTCGACGGGGAAAACATCCCCCCGGGATGTCCGGATCTCCCACGGTCGATAGCCCAAAAGCTGTTCCAAGGGATCGGTGTAGGAAACCACCTTGATTTGACCCCGGATCCCGAAAACTCCGACGATCCGGCCACAAACCACCCCGGGCGTCGGTGGGAGCGGGCTTTCGCTCCCCGTATCCCGAGGGAAGGGGTCAGTGTGGGAGGTCAAGCAGCTGGGCAACCCGCTCCGAGGGTTTCGCTCCTTGGGAGATCCAATAGTCAATCCGTTCCCGTTCGAGGTGAAGCCGCTCCTCCGGTCCATGGGCCATGGGGTTGAAAAATCCCACACGCTCAATGAAACGGCCATTACGCTTGGATCGCCGATCGGCAACGATCACCTGATAGAAGGGCCTTTTTCTGGCTCCCCCGCGAGCCAACCGGATCGTAACCATGAAATTGAACCAAACTTGAAAAAAGTAGGGCTATTTTAACGAGGAAACGCCGGATGGACAAGTCCACGGGGGAGCCGGCAGCTTGCGGGGTTCTCGTTTATTTTGAAGGAGGTGACTTGGCTGCTCGCCAGCCGAAAAACGGGGGTTGGAGCGGGTGCCAGCATCCGGCAGGTCTGCGGTACGGAAGGATCAGCCCTCGGAACGCGCCGGAGATGCGCCCTCCCACCAGTGGGCCGACAAAAGCCTTCCGCTCGGAGTGCAGCGGAATGCGGGGCCTTCCAGCAGGTACGAGGCCCCGATCCGCCGGGCCATCCTGTTAGGATATGCTCATCGCTTTTGGGACGAATGGTGGAGATCGGCCCCATGCAGCTTTGGCTCCTCACGGTTGTTGTGCCTGTCCTCTACCTGGCCGCTGCCCTTTTCGTCTCTCCTTTTCTGAAAGGCCGGGTATCTTCCCGAAATCTCTTGGCTTTGGGCCGGTTTTGTGCCGGCCTGTCTCTCCTGGGCCAGGGCTTTCTACTGGACCATCTCCTTTTTCAGCCGGATGGGCTCAACCTGAGCCTGATCCATGTCCTGGTGCTCGTGAGTTTCATGATCAGCCTCGTCGTCTGGGGGGGATCCTGGTTTGAACCGGTTTTGAGCGCAGGGCTTGTGGCCTTCCCCCTCACGGCACTGGCCGTCATCACACAGGCCCTCCACCCGGGCGGTGAGTTATTGCTCCGGACCAACCATCTCCTGCTCGATGCGCATATCCTGATTTCCCTGACCGCCTACAGCATGCTGGGGGTCGCCGCCGCACTGGCCATCCTGCTCTGGATCCGCGAGTCACGCCTGCGCCGTGCGGAGACGGCAGGACCCGGCAGCCTCCCTCCCCTCCTGGTGATCGAACGGATGCTCTTTCAGTACCTGATCGCGGGATTTTTGCTCTTGACCCTGGCACTGGGCACCGGACTGGCCTATTTCCGGATCCTGAGTCCACTCGGTCTCTGGCCCAAGGTGATGCTGTCCATCCTGGCCTGGGTCCTGTTCGGCCTCCTGCTTTGGGGTCACCGTCGTTTCGGATGGCGCGGACGGACGGCCGCCGGATGGACCCTGGCTGCCTTTGCCGCTCTCGCCCTCTCTTACTTTGGGACCCAGTTGGTCTGGCGGTTCGAGCACCCCACCGTTTCCTTTCTGCACCTGTCTTCTTTTTCCGGTCGGAAATGGCCTGGAACCCCAGCTCACAGGCCGATATCCCTACGCTGACCCAGGGAATCCTCCATGTACGGATTTTCAGTTGAAGTCCCCGAGCCGTTTGATCGAATTCTCGAACGAACCACCCAAGCACTGGAACGGGAAGGTTTCGGCATCCTCACCGTCATCGACGTCCAGGCCACTTTCCGGCGCACGCTCGGAGTCGATATTTCGCCCTACCGGATCCTCGGAGCCTGCAATCCGCAGTTGGCCCATCAGGCACTCTCCGCCGATCCCGAGATCGGCCTGCTTCTCCCCTGCAATGTCGTGGTCCGGGAAATCCGGCCGGAATGCACCCGGGTTTCGTTCATGGACCCGGAGGCGGTTCTTGGCCTCACGGAAAGTTCGTCGATCCCCGTCCTCGCACGGAACGTGCGTGAACGTCTTCTCCGAGTGCGGATGAGTCTCGAAACCACCCGTGGGACAGGTTGACCTGAAGGTCGCGCTTTTTAATTTAGGGTACGGAGGGGCGAGCTGCACGGGGGCGGGGTCGTCGCCAGCTTTCCCGTTCCAGTTCGGCACGGATCAACCCTTCCAGGTATTCCAGGTAACGATCGAGCGGATTGGCCCCCTCGCGGGAATCGAGCAACCAGGGATTCATCAGGGTATGGCGCAAAAGGAAAAGAGTGGGACAGTCGCCCTCCCCGGTATCCGCAGCCGGGTCAATGCCCAACGCATCGAGTGTCCGGGACCAGTTTTCCGGTCCTAGCAGTTCGGCCGAAACCCGGGTGTGGGAGCTGAAAAAATCGCGCAACTGGACTGGCCGCGTCGGATCGATGCGAAGATGGTCATACAAGGACTCGCCGAAGCGATTGGCGGCAGCGAGCGAGGTATTGCCCTCCGGATTGATTGCCAGACAAAGAAGATTCGTATCCGGCTCGAAGGGCACAAGGACCCGGGCCTGCCCCCGAAGGCGCTCGGCCAAGTTCGGCAGGTGATCATAGAAGTACTCGCCCGCCAGGATGGTAAAGCGCTGCAACCGGCCCAGATGGAAGCGGTCGAGCGGCATCACGCGGTGCGTCACCCAGCAAGCCGCTGCCTGGGCACCGGGTTTTGACCCTTCGAGAATATATGGCCCCAAGGGCTCGACGGATGGTCCGGAGGTCTCCGGATCAAAGACATAGGGCGCCCGTTCGCCCATAAAGTCGAGAACCCCACGGTGGCGCCAGACAATCCCCCCGATCCCATAGGGCAGGTATCCCAGCTTGTGCGGGTCCACCGTGATGGAATCGGCGTGGACCAGGGCGCGGAAACTCTCGTACACCGAATCCGATGGGAAGTGGGCAAAACCTCGCCTGACTTCTTCCTGCGGGACAAAGCGCCCGTCCGGGTCACGGAAGATCGAGGTCAGGTACCCACCCCAAGCGGCGTCGACATGCAACCCGAACTCGAGTCCCCGTGTTCTGAACTGGTGCCGGAGTTGAACGACCTCATGGAGCGGATCGATCGTTCCAAACTCGGTAGTGCCCATCATGGCCACTACCGCGAGAACCGGCATCCTGTTCCGGCAGGCCTCATCCAGCCGGGACTCCAAGCCCGGCGGCGAAAGGCGCATCTTGGAGTCAACCGGCACAAAATCGAGTTGTCCGGTTCCGAAACCCAAGGCACGGGCCGCCTTGTGCCAGGAATAATGCGCCGTGCGGGGGAGCAGAATCTTGATCCTCGAGCACAACGGATGACGGCGGGCAAAATCCACGAGTCCGGAACTTTCAATACGCAGGGTTGCGAGTTGGTCGTGCAGATCGTGCCAGATCCGGAGCGCCGCCGGGTCGGCCGGCGGGATTCGCAGCCGGGCCGGCAGACCGGTGACTTCGTCCAAGGGCAGGTTGAAGAGCGTCCAGTCATCCAGCTCGACCAAGGAGCGGCCGTCATCCAAGGTGAATCCGGGTGCCCCGTCTACGGCGAGGAGCGCCTCCCGGAGTGCCAGCGGATAACAGCGGATGGCCCGAAGGTTGACCAGGCTCTCGAAATTCGCAAGTGTACCGCCGGAGGTCAGGTGACCCCAGGCGCACGGGGTTTTCCCAGGATCGGTCTCCCATCCGAACATGCGGGCCAACTGACGTCCCACTTCGAGTTCGAGTGCAAGTGTCACCGGGGCTGCTTCTGGACTCACATTGTTGGGGTTGTAGAGCGTCGTCACCAGTTGGGCCAGAAGCCCGGGCAACAGGGTGTCGGAAACCATGTGGCCGAGATAGCGGGGATTGAAAAAGGGAACCGAACGCTTGAGCGCCGCGGTCAGGGTATTGAGTTCGGTTCGCAGGCGGTCCATAAACGCCACGTAAGTCGGCTCATGCGCCGCAAGCACCGGTATGGGCGGTGGATCCTCGGGGTGGAAATTGCGTCTCCAGTAGAGGTGGTCCCGGACCAAATCCACGAGAAGGCGTTCGAAGATCTCCCCGTTTTCACCACTCGAACCCAAAAAACACGGATTGAGAATCGTGGGATCACTGAAATCCAGTGCACCTGCATCCGTCCGGGATTGCGGGTCCACCGGGCTGGAAACGGGTGCCGCTGGATTTTTCGGGAGAGAATCCTGAAGATTTCGTGACGGGGGCGGACTTACACCCCGAACAGCGCCTCGGGACGCGATCCCGTCCGAATGCCTCTCAGAATTTCCCAAGACTTCCGGAAAAGCGCGCTTTTTCACCAGGCCACCTCGGACATGGAACACCCACTGTGCCAGACGAATGATGAGTGTAGAACGGGAAGGCCCCGCATTTCCATGACCCCACCCCCTTGACAGGACAGCGGGCAGGTCACATCCGGGCTGCAAAAGCCGAAAAAAAACCCCGGCCGCGAGGGCCGGGGTTTCATGGGATCTCCCGTCTCATGCCGCGGGCAGGCGCCTAGCTTCCCTCAGAAGGGTGAGCCTTGCTGCGAAGCCAGCCACGCATGATCCTTGTGCAGGGCCTGACCTTGACGCCAGGGGCCCCGCGTCTTCGCGTAATGCGCAGCGCTGTGGACGGCGCTCTTCAGCGGGTTCAGAACGATCTTGAGGTTCTGATTGGGATAAATGAGATCCGGGTCATGGATTTTCGAGGCGTTGGCACGATAGATCAGCGGCCACTCAAAGGGGTTGCCGTAAATCGAGTGCTTCGACGCGATATTCCAGAGGTTATCACCACGAACCACCGTGTAGGTGGTGCGGGCCGCCTTGAGTTCGGCCAGAAGCGAGCTCAATACGTCATAGGCCGGTTTGCCCTGGTTGTTCGCGATGTCGGTACGACCTTCCTTCAGGCTCGAACGCTCGCTGCCATTCAGGTTGGTGTACTGGTGGATCTTGTGAAGGAGTGCGCGGGCCTTGTTCATCCAGTAACGGTTGGTGCAGGCATCGGCACTTTTCCGGGCAGCATCGGCCAACTGTTGGGCCTTGGCGTTGTCCGGGATCTTGGCCTCGGACTCTGCCTGGGTCAGCTCACTCTGCTCGGAGGTGACGTTGCAACCCACCGCCTGAGCCCGTGCAATGGCAGTCTTGGCATCCTGGATGGACTGGAGGGTCGCCGCTGACGGCTTTTTGGGGGGTGGAGGTGGAGGCGCCTTTTTGACCGTTGCACAAGCCGCCAAGAGGACGATCGCGGCCAGTGGAACCACTCTGTAAAATCTTTTGGTCATTGTGAACTCTCCTGTCACACGGTTAGGTATGAATGTACGGGACTCAGATCCCGTCTTCACTATATCCGGCAAGCTTGGGATCTGTCAAGAAATATGGCTTTTCACGACTCTCCGGACTACCGTGGAGCGGCCGGATCGTCCCCAGAGGCATTTTTCCCCGAATGATAACGGGCTGCCAAGGCCCGTTCCCGCCGGAGGGCCGCATGCAGGGCCGCCAGGGCCCGTTGCCGTGCGGTCCGGGCAGCGCGCTCGGCGTATCCGTATTCGCGGATCTCAAGGGCATAGCGCGCGTTTTCAAGCCAGCGTTGCGCCGCCATGAGCCGGGTCGGTGCGAAGCGCATCGCACCGGCCGCCCGGGCGGCACTGATCGCCTGTCGTGCATTGCTCATCTCCTGGACCGGCGGGGAGACGACACAGCCGGCCAAAAGGAGACAGCCCACCAGGCCCAGAACGCCAGCGCTCAGGGCTCGTCTCTTTCTTGAAGCGGGAAACTGTCGCGACTGCACAGCGCCTCCCTCCGTCTCACCTGGCATCCCGCCACCGGGAACCGGGTCATCACTGCGAAGTGCCTCCATTCTATGCCTTGTTGAAGGCCTCGTCATGTTTGTCCTCCCGGATTGGCCCGGATCCGGGACTCTTGTTCCAGCACCACGCGGCGGACCCGGGGAACGGTGATTTTCCGGCCAACCGCCCCCCCATGATCCGCCAGTTCATCGACCACACCGAGGAGGGTTTCAAGCCGCCGGGGACCATGTCGCAGGAGCCACCGCGAAGCTGCAGCTTCAAGCTTCATGCCACGTTCCTCGCACCGGTGCTCGAGGATCTCCGGCCACAAGGATTCGTCGACCGGCGAAAGCCCCGGCAGAGTCATGGCCACAAGCCGTGAGGCCAGATCCGGGAGTTTCCAGGCCAGTTCGGTGGGGGGTCTGCGGCCGGCCAGCAACAGCCGCAGCCGGCCCTGCTGGGCCGCCCGGATGAAGCCGAAGCAGGTCCGTTCGAGTCTGGAATCCCCCGCCACCGTATCCAGCGATTCGATGGCCAGGAACTCATAGGGCAGAGATCCCTCCGGTTCCGGAAGGGGCTCGCGCGGATTCGGAATCCAGAGCGCCGCCTGCCCGCCCCGTCCGGTCCACACCTGACAGGCGGCCCGCAGGAGATGGCTTTTCCCGGATCCCGGGGGTCCGTGGAGTACGGCGTAACCGGATCTCTGGCCGCGGGCCAAAGCCGCACAGGTCTCGACAACCAGCGGGAGACGGTCGGTTCGGAAACTGGCGAAGCTGGGACCTGTGCCCGTCTGGGGGAACAGAAGAAGCTGCCGGCTCCTCTCAGCCCCGGACCGGCTCATGACTGCCCCGGCGTCTGAAGCGGATCAGGTATTCGATTCCGGATAGGAGAGCGAAAGCCGCCACGAGCCCTTCAAACCCGGTCCAAAAGGGGGGGAACGAGATTTTTTGCAAAAGGAACACGAGCGTCACGACGAGATAGACGACCTGGAGGGTCATGCTGACCTTGCTCAGAAGCGTGGGCACCACCCAGAACGGTCCCCGCCACACGTAACAGACGAGAACAGCGAGCCCCATGGCGGCATCCCGCCCCCAAACGGTCCAGAACAGCCACGGCGGGGTTGCACCCGTGAGCATCAATGCGGCAAAGACCGAAAAAACGAGCAGCTTGTCGGCGAGTGGATCCAGGAAGGCACCGGTCGCCGACTGCCAGGAATAGCGTTTGGCCAAAAAACCATCCAGGGCATCGGTGAAGGCGGCGAGAGAAAAAATCCCGAGACTCCACCACAGCCGTCCCTCCAAGAGGAGGACAAACAAGGGAAGCGCGGCCACGAGGCGGGCCGTGGACAACAGGTTGGGCCAGAAGGACGGTTGCAGGCGCATGAGCTGCACGAGGTTTAGGACTGGAGAGCAAAAACCAACCGGTGCCCGGGCTCCGGCTTGAGGAACAGTCCCGGGCCGGCAAGTGTCATCAGTCGTTCCAGGTGAGTCCGGTCAATCCGCGAGACCAGGGTCAAAACAAGCGATTGGGGCGCCAGTTCCAAAAGACGCGGTTGGCTCACGCCTGGGAGATGATGAATGAAATGTTCGATCCGGCTGACCTGACGAAGCGTGAGGTGGCCCCGGATCCGGATGGAGAGAGGGACGGGCTGATGGCTGGCAAACACGGCGTAGCGCGATGCCAGGATCGAATCCAGGTAGTCCAGGGCGGACTGCAGCACGCTCCAGCGGTGCAGATGGGCGTGCACGGACTGCCAATCGAGGGTGAAGCGGCCCATTTGAACGGCAAAACTCCCCATCCACCCGCGGGCTGCATTTCCCCGGAGACGACCCACCCATAACGCCTCGGCGTGGTAGGGCCGGGAGACCTGATGCAGGAGGGGCCAGGCGGGCGGGAAGAGGTTGGGGGGGGCAACTGCGCTGCGCTCCTTGAGGTCCATGATGGGCAAGAAAGCCGGCAACGCCAGACGGATGAGGGCTCGGTCCAGGTGCCGGCGCAAAGAGGAAGAAGAGGACGCCGAAAGGATTTCCCCGGAGGATGAGCCCGGATCCAGCCAGATCAGAAGACGGGGTCTCAAGTCTCCCCAGAACGGTAGATGGGCCCCGAGAACCGCCCGTTCAACGGCCCGGTGCGCGAAACGGATCCAGAGCCTGAAGGGGAGACGGGATGGGGTTCCGGTTCGTCCGCCGCCTTGGGCGTCTGCCTTTTTATAGCCATATTCGGCAACCCACTGACCGGACTCGGCAATCAGCGCACTGACGGTCCCCCGGGCGGCAAGATCGGGATCACCGGTAATCCGGTCAAGGAGAATCCCGGCTGCCCGCTGGACATCGGCAGCCGGCAGCCTCGCGGCCAGGTGGGAGACCGGCAGATCGACCCGGAAGACATGCCGGACGACCGTGGCCTCGGCCGGCTGGGACATCCCCAGGAGAAGCCCGGTCAGGAGGAGGACGACCTTCGGCCCAACGGCTCCCCCGGCCCCGTGCAAGCGCCGGAACAGGCAAGGCGCATGACCACCCATGAACAAATCCACCCTCACGCAAGGATGTTTACGATAACATAACCCATCGGGTTCCCCGCCTCCTCCCATGCCGCCCAAACCACCGCTGACCTATCGCGATTCCGGGGTGGACATCGAGTCCGCCGAAAACTTGATCGACCGAATCCGCCCGCAGGCGGAACGCACGCATCGTCCCGAGGTCCTGGCTGGAATCGGCGGTTTCGGAGCCCTCATCCAGGTTCCGCTCGACCGTTTTACCCATCCGGTCCTGGTTGCGGGAACCGATGGCATCGGGACCAAACTCCTCTTGGGTCTGGCCCACAACCGGCTCGAGGGACTCGGAATCGACCTGGTCGCCATGTGTGCGAACGATGTCTTGGTACACGGGGCAGAGCCCCTATTTTTTCTCGACTATTATGCGAGCGGACGAATCGACCCGGAGCAGGGCAGCCGGCTGCTGGCCGGGATCAGCGAGGGCTGCGCGCAGGCGGGCTGCGCGTTGGTCGGCGGGGAAACGGCCGAGATGCCCGGACTCTACCAAGCGCCCGACTTCGACCTCGCCGGATTCTGTGTCGGCATCGTGGAAAGGTCCCGAATCCTGGACGGCTCGCGTGTCCAGGCGGGTGACCGCCTCATCGGTCTCGCCTCCTCGGGTGTGCACTCCAATGGTTTTTCACTGGTCCGCAAGCTGCTCGAACAAGAGGGCATGCAGGGCACGGGAATGGAGGAAGACCGGCTTCTGGACCGCCTGCTCGAACCCACCCGGATCTACGTGAAGTCGATCCTTCCCCTCCTGAACCGGGTTCCCCTCCACGCCATGGCCCATATCACCGGAGGCGGCCTGATCGACAACCCGCCGCGCGTGCTTCCGCGAGGGCTCGGTGCCGTTATTGATCCCCGAACCTGGCCGGTTCCACCGGTTCTCGGGTGGATCCGTGACCACGCCCATCTTTCTCCCCGGGAGTTCTACCGGACATTCAATGCCGGCATTGGCTTTCTTCTGATCGTGCCGCCCGATGCAACACAGGAGACCCAAGCTCTCCTGACGGGAGCCGGAGAGGCCGCTTATGTGATCGGAGAGGTTGTGGAAGATCCCGGACATGGGATCCAGATCGGGTGAACCCACCCTCGCATCCGCCCCGCACCCTGGCCGTGCTGGTTTCCGGAACCGGCAGCAATCTCCAGGCAATCCTCGATGCAAGCCGATCGGGCCGGCTGCCCCTCGAACCCGTCGCGGTGGTAAGCGATCGGGCCCAGGCTCCAGCCCTTGAGCGGGCCCGGCAGTGTGGCGTACCGGCTTTCAGTCTCGAGCTCAAAACCTTCCCCACCCGCAGCACCTGGGAATCCGCCCTGAGCGCGCAGCTCGACCACTGCCATCCGGACCTCATCGCCATGGCCGGTTTCATGCGGATCTTGCAACCCGAGACGGTCAAGCGCTTTGCCAGACGGCTGCTCAACATCCACCCCTCGCTCCTGCCCCGCCATCCGGGTCTTCATCCCCACCGTCGGGCCCTGGAGGGGGGTGATCCGGAGCACGGCGCAACGGTCCACCTCGTGGTACCGGCAGTGGATGCAGGACCCCCGCTGGCCCGGATCCGCGTACCGATCCTGCCTTCTGATACCGAGACCCTCTTGATCGAGCGGACCAAACAGGCCGAACATCGGCTCTATCCCGCAGTCCTGGCCGAACTGGCCCACGGGCACCTGGTCATTGCCCCGGATGCCATTTTCTGGAAAGGCACTAAACTGGAATCCCCCCTCGAGTTTCCCTTTTCCTGAATGACCGGGTCCTCCTTCCTCCGTCCCTGTCGGTTTCGGCCCACCCACGGCCTTCTTTTCCTCCTGCTCCTGCTTCCGGAGCTCCCCGCCCTCGCCTCCTCAGCCCCGGTGCCGGGTCCGCGCTCAGGCCTCCTACCCTACCAGGCCCTCTACAGCGTCTATCTCGACGGTTTCGGTGTCGGCCGTTCGCGGATCACCCTGCGGCGGGAGGCCCAGGGCCTCTGGCGGTGTCACTCTTCCTCACGACCCAATGCCCTGTTTTCGCTTTTTGAAAACGTCCGCCTCGAGGAAACCGCCCGTTTCCGCATCCAGCGCAAGGGCCGGTTTGAACCCCTGTCCTATCGGCTGACGGAACCGGGCCGGAGTGCCCGGCATGACCAGGAGGTCCGGTTTGACTGGTCCAGACGGATCGTCCATGCCCAAGTGGGTTCCAAGCGGATCAGCTTGCCGCTCCATCCCGGCATGCTGGACCGCCTGACCGCCCAGATCGCACTCAGCCGCGACCTCGTGCTCAAGGGGAGGCCACCGGCGACCTTTCTCGTGGTCAACCACAACCATCTCCACCGCTATGTCGTGACGCGGGCAGGACAACGTACCTGGAGAACACCCGCCGGGGTCTTTCTGACGGTCGAGTACGTGGCACGGACCCGGAAGGGAACCCAGCTGATCTTCTGGTGTGCCCGCACCTTAGATGAAATCCCGGTCGTCGCGCGGGAAATCCGCCCTCACCATCCGACGATCACGCTGCGGCTCCTTCGTTTCAGTCCCCTCGCATCCCCGGCCCAGCCCCGGCCGTCTTCTCAGGCCTTGGGCAAGGTTACGCCTTTCTGACCCTGGTACTTCCCGCCCCGGTCACGGTAGGACACCTCACAGCATTCGTCCGCCTCGAAAAACAGCATCTGGGCCACTCCCTCATGGGCGTAAATCCGCGCCGGCAATGGTGTGGTATTCGAGAACTCGAGGGTGACATGGCCTTCCCATTCGGGTTCGAGCGGGGTCACGTTCACGATGATCCCGCAGCGGGCATAGGTTGATTTTCCAAGGCAGATGGTGAGGACATTGCGGGGAATCCGGAAATACTCGACAGTCCGGGCCAGGGCAAAGGAGTTGGGCGGGATGATGCACACCGGCCCCCGGAAATCGACAAAACTCGAGGCTGAAAAATTCTTGGGATCGACCACGGCGGAGTTGATGTTGGTAAAAATCTTGAACTCATCCGCGCAGCGGACATCGTAGCCATAACTCGAGGTACCGAAAGAAACCACCCGGCCCTGTTCATTTTCCCGGACCTGACCGGACTCGAAAGG
Organism: Pseudomonadota bacterium; assembly: GCA_027320085.1. Lineage (GTDB taxonomy): Bacteria > Pseudomonadota > Gammaproteobacteria > JAKAQQ01 > JAKAQQ01 > JAJZIH01. Next base: position 82,236 of record DAHVLZ010000018.1, on the reverse strand, counting down.
CTCGATCATGCGTGATGTCCGCGCCATATCCCGGATCCAGCGGTCGGATTTGAGTCCCATGTCAAGCCTCCTCCACGATGATCGCGGGCGTGCGTCCAGCACTCTCGGCAACCGATGCCGCGAGTCGCGCACCCACCTCATGCGCCAGAACGAGAAAGCGTTGGGCGAGTTCCGATTGGGGTTCGGAGGCGGCAGGTGGGGCTCCTTCGTCCATCCGTCCGCACAGACCGGGCACGAGCGGCAGGCTGCCGAGATCGCCCACACCGCATTCGGTGGCCAATGCCCGCCCTCCGCCGGTGCCGAAGACGGCACTTTCCTTTCCGCAATGCGGGCAGTTGAAGGTGGCCATGTTTTCCACGATTCCCAAAACCGGCACACGGACCTTCTCGAACATACGGATTCCCCGACGGGCATCCAGAACGGAGATTTTCTGGGGCGTGGTCACGATCAAGGCGCCGCTCAAAGGCACCCGCTGAGCCAAGGTCAGCTGGATATCGCCGGTCCCCGGAGGCAGGTCGATCACGAGATAGTCGAGTTCCGGCCAATGGGTCTGGTATAGCAGTTGCTGCAGTGCCTGAGTCACCATTGGGCCCCGCCAGATCATCGCCTGGTCAGTGTCAACCAAAAGGCCGATGCTCATGCAGGAAAGTCCATACCGCATGACCGGTTTTAGTTTCTGGCCAGAGGTCTCCACCTCCGGCGCCTGATCGATTCCCAACATGGCCGGGAGACTCGGACCGTAGATATCGGCATCGAGAATGCCGACCCGGGCACCGAGACGGGACAGGGATAGCGCGAGGTTCACGGCCACCGTGGATTTACCGACGCCCCCTTTGGCGGAGGCCACCGCGAGGAGGTTTTTGACCCCCTCGGGAACCGGCTGGTTATCCTGCTTCGGCCCCACCGGAATGTCCAGGACGGTCTCGAGCGCCACATTCTGGCCGACCGATCGCTCAAGTACGGAGCGCACCAGCGCCTCATAGCGGCTGGAAAACTCGCCGACGGGGTGGGTTAAAACCAGGCGGAAAGCCTCCGGCTCCGTCTGCTCGATTCGCCCGGTCAATGACAGGGGACAGCCCGGAAGTGCCGGATGCGCAATGGAATCGAGAAGCCCAAGATCGGCTTTTCCGGGGACGGATTGCTCTGCCATCTCTCTACTCTGGTTAAAGTGACCCTGACGGGCGGACACCGGCCGGTCTCCTCCGGTCATGATACCTCTCGAATCCCGGATCCTCCACTCCCGAAAGTGGCCTTGAGGTCAGATCCTACGGCGGCAGGTGAGCGGATAGGGTCTCGGGGATCCATTCATGGGCCAGCCAGGTATAGACGGTCGGCACCATGAAGAGGGTAAAGGTGGTTCCGATCAAAAGGCCTGTGGCGATGACCAGGCCGATGTCGTAGCGGCTGGCGGCCCCCGCACCGGTTGAGAGGATGAGTGGAACCACGCCCATCACCATGGCGGCGGTGGTCATCAAGATGGGACGCAGCCGGATCGTGGCCGCTTTCTGGATCGCCTGCCGGCGATTGAGGCCCTCCTTCCGCTGCAGGTCATTCGCAAACTGGGTCATCAGGATGCCATGCTTGCTGATGAGTCCGATCAGGGTGATCAGCCCGATCTGGGTGTAGATATTGACCGAGGCAAAACCCAGGTTGAGAAAAAGCAAGGCACCGGAAATGGACATGGGCACGCTCACCAGCACGATCCAGGGATCGCGAAAACTTTCAAAGAGACCGGCCAGAACCAGGAAGATCACGATGAGTGCGAAGAAAAAGGTCATCATCAGGGCCTGCCCCTGTTTTTCATACTGGCGGGACAAGCCGGCGTAATGAATGCCGAAGGTCTTGGGCAGGATTGAACGGGCCATCCGGCGCAGAAAGCCGAGGGCCTCGCCCAAAGAGACCCCGGGTTTCATGACACCTTCGAGTTCGGTCGAGTTCATCTGGTCGAAGCGGTCGAGCGAGTTGGGTGCCACTTCACGCTTGAGGGTCACGATGTCGCTCAGCGGAACGAGCGTTCCATGGGTTGCCGCCACCTCGTAACGATCGAGGTCACGCGCGCGGAATCGGTCCCGCTGCTCAATCTGCGGAATCACCCGGTAGCTTTCCCCCCCCAGACTGAAGTGGTCGATATAGCCTCCGCTGAGCAGGTCGGCCAGCGCACTGCCCACATCGCTCATGGCCAACCCATCCTGCGCAGCCAAAGCCCGGTTGACCCGGATCTGGTACTCGGGGTTGTCGAACTTCAGTGAATTTTGAGTATAGGCGAACAGTCCACTTTTCACGGCAGCTGCTCTCAGCTGCTCGGCGGCCTGGTAGAGGTGGGCATAGGAACCGGTTGAGGTCACCACAAACTCGACCGGTGCCCCGCCTCCCGTGCCCGGCAAAGCCGGCGGCAGTCCCGCAAATCCGCGAATTCCGGCCATTCGGTTCAGGGCCTTCTGCAGGCGGGTTTGGATCTGGGCCGCCGAATGGCTGCGATCGTCCCAGGGTGTGAGCGTGACGCCGGCGAACAGGCTATTGCCGCCGCCGAAACCCGCGCCCATGAAACTATGTTCGACATCAGGTGTTTGGGCGAAGAGCTGGTCCAGCACGTTGAAATAATTCGAAAGATATCCCACGGTTGCAGTCCGGCTTGCGCTGGCCTGGATGAAGACGACACCCTGGTCTTCGGAGGGCGCAAGTTCATGCTTGGCGCCTTGGTACAGCATCCACAGACTGCAAAGCACCATGATCCCGATCAGGGCCGTGACCCAGCGTCGATCGAGCGCCCGCTCCAGTGTTCGGGCATAGACGCCCCGGACGGACTCGAACAGATGGTCCAGTCGGCGAGCCAGGGGCCCCTCCGATCGGCTCTCCTTGAGCAGGCGGGAACACATCATGGGCGAAAGCGTGAGGGCCAAAAGACCGGAAATGAGCACGGCGCCCGCCAGGGTAAACGCGAATTCACGGAACAGGCTTCCCGTGATTCCGGTCTGGAATCCGATCGGTGCATACACTGCAGCCAAAGTCAGGGTCATGCCCATGACGGGACCGGCGATCTCGCGTCCCCCAACGAGTGCGGCCTCGAGCGGCGCATGTCCCGCCTCGATTTGCCGGTGGATGTTCTCGACCACGACAATCGCATCGTCCACGACGAGCCCGATGGCCAACACCAGGGCCAACAGGGTCAAGAGGTTCAGGGTATAGCCCAGAACCCACATGACGAAAACCACCCCGATTAAGGACAGCGGAATCGTGACGACCGGAACCAGAACCGCACGAACCGAACCCAAAAACAGGAAGATAATCAGGATGACAATGAGGGCCGCCTCGATGAGGGTCACGAGCACGTCATGAAGGGAACTCCGGATGAACTGGCTCGCGTCGAAGGCGACGGCGGCTTTCAGCGAAGGAGGCAGTCCTTTTCGGATTTTCGGCATGAGCTGGCGGATCGTCTCGGCCACGCTCAAGGGATTGGCATTGGGCGCAGTGTCGATGGCAATGGCGACGGCGGAACGGCCATCGAAGAGAAAGCGGCCGTTGTAGTTCTCCGCACCCAAAACCACCCGTCCGAGATCCCCGAGCCGGACCAGTGCGTGCCCCTGATGGGCCACCACCAGGCGGCGGAAGGCCCGAGCGGAATGGAGGCCGGTCTCGGCATTGATGTTGATCGCAATGTGGTTGGACTTGGTCCGTCCGACCGCAGCGATGTAGTTGTTGTTCATGATCGCCTGAACCACTGCCGCCGGGGTCAGGTGGTAGGCAGCCAGACGGTAGGGGTTGAGCCAGATCCGCATGGCAAAGGGGTATCCCATGATCCGGGCGGAGGCCACCCCATTCACGGACTCGAGTTCGGGCTCCACCACCCGGGTCAGATAATCGGCGATGGCCGGGGTCGACATCTCGTGACTGTAGAAACTGAGGTACATGAGCGAGGTCTTCTCGCCGGTCGAGACCTGGATCACGGGAGACTGGCTCGCCGCCGGCAGGACGTTCCGGACCTGGTTCACCGCCGCCGTGATCTGGGTCAGCGCCTTGTTGGCACTGTAGTTGAGGTGCATGTGGACGCTGATCGCGCTCGAGCCCTCGCTGCTCGAGGAAGTCATGTAGGCGATACCCTGGGTTGCCGCGATGGCGCGTTCCAGGGGGGTTGTGACAAAACCCTGCATGAGGGGTGCACTGGCACCCGGATAGGCAGTCGAGACGGTCACGACCGCCGTCTTGGTTTTCGGGTACTGGCGCAGCCCGATCTCGAAAATCGACCGGAATCCCAGGAAAAAGATCAGAAGCGCCAGAACGGAGGACAAAACCGGCCGTTTGACGAAATAATCAGTGAACTTCATGGGTGGGTTCCGGGTCGCGTCACCAACCGGATCTGATCATTGATTCGGATCCGATCCCCCTTGTGGAGCTTGATCTGACCTTGCGTCACGATTTCCATGCCCGGGGTGAGGCCGTGGGCGATGGCCACCCATCCCCCGTGCGAGAACGCCGGTTTGACGAAAACCTGCCGGACCGTCGGCAGGAGTGTTTTCGAGACCGACTTTCCGGTCGGTGGCGGATCCACCACCCAGACCGTATCCCCATACAGGCTGTAGCTGACTGCGACCCGGGGAATGGCGGTGACCGGGATCCGGTGGCGACTTCGGATGGTGAGGCGTCCAAACATGCCGGGCTTGAGCAGGCCGTGCATGTTGGGGAAACGGGCCAGGACGTGAATCAGGCGGGTCGTCGCGTTGACGGTCGGATTGATCACGGCGACGCGTCCGTAAAAGTGCCGCCCCGGATAGGCCGGGAGGGTAAGACGCGCCACCTGGTCCGGGTACAGCCGGTTGATGTCCTGTTCCGGCAGATGGAAGGAGACGTAAAGCGGTGCGACGCGAGTGAGCGTGGTGATCGCGGTACCGGCAGTCAGGTATTGGCCCAGATTGACGAGGCGGATCCCCAACCGACCGCTGAAGGGTGCCACAACCTGCATGTTGGCAATCACGGCCTTTTCCGAAGCCGCATCGGCCTGGGCACTGAGGTAGGCCGCCCGCGCCGCGTCATAGCTGGAGTGGGCCGTGAGATTTTGACGGAGGAGCGTTTTCTGGCGCTGGTACTGGAGTCGGTCCAAGAGCATAGTGGCTTCGAGCGAATGCAGTGTCGCCCGCTCCTCGGCATCATTGAGCGCAACGAGCCGGGTCCCCTGCTCTACAAACTGGCCTGAATGAAAAAAGATCCCTGTGACCTGTCCGGATAGATCCGGCGACAGCGACACGGTCTGGACGGCCTCGATGCTCCCCACCGTCCGGATCACCCGCCACCACCGAAAGCGCCGGACGGCGGTTGTGGCCACCACGACCGGGGGTGGAACATAGTGACGGAAGTAGGCCCGGATTGCGTGCTCTCGGTAGAGGTTAAACCCCCAGAGGCCGCCGAAAACAAGAAGGGCAAGCGATAAAACAACCCAGTACCGGTTTTTGATGAATTTCATGCGCTTTCTCGTTATCGCCTTTTCAGATTAAGGTTGGGGAGAGATGTTATACATAACTATAACACTAATACCATGCCCCAGTCAACCTGTTTTTCAAGCGTAATGCCTTTCGAAGCGATAGACAGGCAGCACCTCTGATGCCGTCATGATCCTGATCGGGTCCTGGTCAGACGAGTGGCCTGCTTGAGTTCGCAGCGGTGCGATCAGCTAAAGGCGAACCGGTTTCGGCGGGCCTTGCACACCCGCTCTCGATTAAGTTGAGTGACGAGGGAAAGAAGCCGGGGTGAACTGGACATGGAGGGAGATGCAGTTGTGATCCATCCTCAGCCAGATTTCGAGATTCCCTCGTGCGCACGCGTTCAGCAGATAAACCCGGATGAAACTACACGCGGACAGTCTCAAGTGTCATTGGAATGTCATCCAAGTTTTGATTTTCTGATGTGCCAATCCAAAAAAACTGTAACAATCCGACAATCGCCTCAGTCCTCACGCAAACCCTTGAACCGAGGTTGGGCAAGGGCATTCGGCAAAGAGACACCAGGCTCCAGAGGCAGGCCCCTTCCGCAGCACCGACCCGAACCTTTGCCTTTGCATGTCAGGGCATCGTGTCTAAATCATCATCCCGGCTTCGGATGTCCTCGTACGGCAATCCACAAGCATCCCACCTTCGCTTTTTATCTCTTGGCGTCTTCATTCAATGACACAAATCTTCATACCCCTCAACTTTTAGGTGGCCCTTGTGATCCCGCCGCCTCTGATCGAGCAGAAAAAATGATTAAAAAATGTCAATAAATTGTCAGGAAAACTACACCGTAATGTAACCATTGCTGTAGTACAAATACCGCACCAATAGGCTGCGAGGAGACGCTTCAAAGCTTCATATTCCTCAAACGTGTAGTTCTCAAACCACAAACCGATATTCGAGGTATGAACGAGATGTATCGCAACAGATCATTAAAGCCAGTCTTCGTCGCAATTGCATCCGCAGGCATGGTGAATCTTGCGATTGTTATGGCAGCCCATGCCGGCATAACAACTCCAACGACTTCAGCCACCACTCGCGCACCTATTGGAAAGGCCTCTGCCGGATCGGCATTGGATGCACCGGGTCAGGTTGCAACCCCCAAAAAGCGGAAGAAAAAGACCCCCACCACAACCAACAGTGGGCCAATATTCATTGGACAGGTCTCTGCCGAATTGGCATTGAACACGCTGAATAAAGTCCCAACCAAAAGGGAAGTTTTCAACTCGACCCAGTCCGTAAAGGTAATCGGCAAAAAGGAAATACAAACCGCAGGTCCTGCCGGAGGAGCGGGCCAGGTGTTAGCGATTGCGCCTGGAGTCAATACACAAACGGATTCAGGAGTTGGGGCTTCAAGATCAAGTATCAGCATCAACGGGATGAAGACGGGCTGGAGCAATATCGCCGGAAATGCGAATGATGGAACGGTCATGGTGACTTTTGACGGCGTCCCCATGATCGATCCCGCCTACGGCGTGTGGGGATCACCAGAGGTGCCCCAACTGTCCCTGATCAAAGGAATAGCCGTCACCTATGGTCCGGGGTACCCGATCAACCGCTGGTACAACAATATCGGGGGCGCCATTAATTTCATTCCGCTCCAGCCGACGACGAGGGCAGGCGCGAGTATTGGCGGGTTTTTTGGCAGCTTCAATACGCGTGGCATCCATTTCAATGTAGACAGCGGCAAGATTGATGGGTGGTCAGCCGTTCTCGCAGGAGGCGTGACGAGCTCCAACAATTACTTGACGGGTTACGGGTTTAACAATCCCAGCGACAACTATGCCTATTTCGCCAAGGTCGTAAAACAGTTCCACGGTGGGCACATCAGCTTTGGCGCCTATATTGCCCGTGGTGTGGCTTACCGTCCGCTGGGTATACCGGTATCGCCGAACTCCCAGGTCACCGTGAACGGCTACAACGCAAACGGCGTCCAAAATCCGGGACCCATCTATAGCCAAGCCACTTCCGGCTTTTATACGACGCTGCCCTACGCGGTGTACTGGAAGGAGGCTTTTAATACCAGCTATCTACTGTATACCAAGTTTTATGAGCATTTATCGCGCAATTTGACTGTGCACAACTTGTTGTTTTACCGAAATGGAAATCGCAAGCACCTCCATTATGACAACTACGGTTTTAATGCCGGTGCCTTGGATCAATATTACCTCGCGAAAAGCAATACCTATGGGGACAAACTCTATCTCACGGACCGTTTGCCGTGGAATACGGTTTCCTTTGGAGGTTACTTCGTCAACAACAAATACAGTTCACTCCTCGATTTTTATAATCCAGGACAGATTGCCACCTACAGCTCGCTCAGTCCGAACGCAGGCAACAATGTCATTATCAATGGAGTGCCGGTATACAACAGTTTTGCACTGCCGAATGCATTTCACAGCTCCTACCTGTACATGACCGATTTGGCTGCATTCATTCAGGATGATATCCAGCCGATTCCAAGCCTCCGCATTACACCGGGTTTGCGGGTGGTGACATTCCAAACGAACTTCGTGAACAACGCGGCCGCCCAATTCCCGCTCAACGTGGCCGACCTCATTGGCCATAACGGGGATTATCAGCCGAACTCATCCACGAACTTCACGGATGTGGAGCCGTCCATCGGAGCCAACTGGAAGATCATCCCGGACGTCGCGGTCTATGCCAACTATTCCACGGCTTACAAAGCGCCATCCGGTGCGACGGGAACCTATGCACACCTTTTGGTATCGACGCTTAAGCCCCAATCCTCTTCCCAGTATCAGGTCGGCGTCAAAGCCTACATCCCGCATGAGGGACTTCTCAACCGCGCTTCATTTGGCGTTAATTACTATCACTTGAATGATACCAATGAGATTATCCCGATTCCGGTTGTGAGCCACCTGTACAGCGAGTTTGCCTCCGGCTCATCGACCTTCAGCGGCGTTAATCTCTATTTTGATGACAATCCCCTGTACAACTTGCACCTCTTCACCAATGTGAGCTTTGAGAGAGCGGTGTATTCCAATTATGTGAACCCCCATGGGGTTTCCTATGATGGGTTGCCCATATCGAATGTCCCGTCCAAAACGGTGAATATCGGAGCCGACTACCTGTACTACCATGCCGGAATTCTTTATACACCGAGCATATGGTGGCAGTACACCGGCCAGCAAAATATCTACAACAACAACATTGGGGCTCCCACGACCCAGAAACTCCCCGCATTTGGTATCTGGAATCTGGGACTCAACATTCACGTTGGTCGCCAGCATCTGTTTGCGCTATTGCACAGGGTCACGATCAAGCTGGATGTACTGAACGTACTGAATAAGCAGTACAACAGCTATGAATACATCACCAGCGGCGGTTATTTCAACGTGCCGGGCCAGACATTGGCCGAACCCGGGATGCCCCGCGCGTTTTATGTCAGTCTCAACTGGCATTGGTAGAGCAACCGCTTGAGCATCAACCCTTCTGCTGGAGATGGAGTGAGGAAATGAGGGTGTCGAGCCAGATCGCCCTGATTCACGCCCTGGATCAGTGCCCCGGCCGTACGCTCACAACGTCCGGGTTGGTGCTCGATCCCAGACCCCGAGCTTGTGGCTTGGAGGGCCGGCCTGCCGGCCCTCCACCCGCGGCGGGCGCTTCAGAGGCATCCATCCAAACCGGATGGTCCCAAAGCTCCACGAACGCTGCCCGCTCGTATCCTTTCCCCGCACCGAGCGCCAGAAAACGCAAATGCGAAGCCGTCAAGGTATGCTAGAGGCCAGCCTCACCGGTAACTGGAACCGTTTGTGCCCGCCCCATCCCGACTCCTTGTCACCACGGCCCTCCCCTACGCCAACGGTCCGCTCCACCTCGGGCACCTGCTGGAGACGATCCAGGCCGACATCTGGGTCCGCCACCTCCGCCTGGCTGGACGCTCCGTCATCTTCGTCTGTGCCGACGATGCTCATGGGACCCCGATCATGCTCAGGGCCGCCCAGGACGGAATCCCGCCGGAACAGCTGATTGCCTCTGTACAGGCCGATCATCTCGCGGACTTCAGCCGCTTCGGTATCGCTTTCGACCACTATCACTCGACCCACTCACCGGAAAACCAGGCACTGGTCCTGCGATTTTATGAGGCCCTGAAAAAGGGGCATCACCTGCTCACCCGGCGCATCCGCCAGATGTATGATCCGGAAGCGGGGCTGTTTCTTCCGGACCGCTACATCCGGGGCACCTGCCCGCGTTGCGGTGCGATGGACCAGTACGGCGACAATTGCGAGGTGTGCGGTGCGAGCTATTCACCAAGCGAACTGGTCTCGCCCCGATCGATCCTGTCCGGCAAAACCCCCGAAATGCGCGAGACCGAGCATGTGTTCGTCCGGCTCGAGGGTTTCCGTGACCGGCTGCAGCGTTTTGTCCACGAGCAGGCGGATCTTGACCGCGGGGTCGCAAAAAAACTGGATGAATGGCTGAGCGGCGAACTCCGGGACTGGGACATCACCCGGGATGAGCCTTATTTCGGTTTCCCCATCCCGGACCGGTCCCGACAGTTCTTCTATGTCTGGCTGGATGCACCGATCGGTTATCTGGCCAGCTTCAGCGCCTGGACCCGGACACACCCCGGAACGGATTTCGAGGAGTCTCTGGAAGCCGGTTCCCCGGTCGAGCTGTACCACTTCCTGGGCAAAGACATCATTTATTTCCACGGCCTGTTCTGGCCGGCCCTCCTCTCCGCTGCCGGCTTCCGGCTGCCCAGCGGCCTTTTCGTCCACGGCTTTCTCACGGTGAATGGGCAAAAAATGTCGAAGTCCCGGGGCACTTTTCTCACCGCCCGCGATTTTGCAGAGACCCACCCCCCCGAAGCCTTGCGCTACTACTTCGCAACCAAGCTCGGATCCGGCATCGAGGATCTCGATCTTGACTTGGCCGACCTCCGGCAACGCTTCAACGCCGATCTGGTGGGCAAGTTCGTCAACCTGGCGGCCCGTTCGTCTCCCTTTCTGGACACGGGTTCTGGATCTCGGCTCTCCCCCTCCCTGCCGGATCCCGACCTCTACGACCGGTTCCGGAAGTCGGCGGAAGCAATCGGTGCCGCTTACGAGGGGCGCGACTTCAGCCGTGCCCTCCGCACCATCATGGATCTGGCCGATCAGGCCAACCAGTATTTCACTGCACACACCCCCTGGTCCACCCGGCGTGAAAATCCCGAACGGGCACGGGAAACCGCCACCGAGACGCTCAACCTCTTCCGGCTGCTTGCGGGTTACCTGAAACCCGTCCTGCCGGAACTCACCGACCGAATCGAGTCCTGGCTTGGGACCTCCATCGCACGCTGGGCAGACCTGGATCAACCGCTCCTCGATCGGTCTCTCCCGCCCTACCTCCCCTTGCTCACCCGCTTGAACGAATCCACGCCCACGACATCATCCCGGCCCCTCCCCTCGGATCTTGACTCCACTTCCAAAGCAGGCTCCCCCATGAATCCGACTCCTGATCCCACGCCCATGATTGACATCCACCAATTCAACCAGGTGCACCTTCGGGTTGCGCGGATCCTGGCAGCCGAAAAGGTCGAGGGTTCGGACAAGCTCTTGCGTCTCAGGGTCTCGCTCGGCGACGAGGAAAGAACGGTTTTTGCCGGCATCCAGGCGACCTATGCACCGGAGACTCTGGTGGGACGGCTCACGGTCGTGGTCGCCAACCTGGCACCCCGCAAGATGCGCTTCGGGCTCTCCGAGGCCATGGTTCTCGCGGCCAGCGATGGGACTGCCGGTCCCTTCCTTCTGAGTCCGGACAGCGGTGCCACTCCCGGAATGGTCGTGCGCTGAACTGGGCCATGGATCCGGGGCATCTCGACGAGATCCTGCCCCAGTGGCAATGCCGCCAGTGCGGTTATCCCGGTTGCCGTCCCTATGCGGAAGCGCTCGTCCGCGGGGAGACCCCGGTCAACCGATGCCACCCGGGGGGCATGGCCACATTTTTGGCCCTGGCCGGGCGTCTCGGCCTCGACCCTGATGGATTCATACCGCCCGTTCCCGACCCACCGAAAAGGGCCCGCATCGATCCCGGTCATTGCATTGGCTGCACCCGTTGTCTCCCGGCCTGCCCTGTCGATGCCATTGTCGGGGCACGACACCTGCTTCACGAGGTGCTCTTCAGCGAGTGCACGGGCTGCGGCCTGTGCCTTGCGTTCTGTCCGACCGACTGCATCCACCTCGTGGACTATCCGGGCATCCCGAACGCTCAATCATCCAATGGGTCTCTGCCAGATCCGGACGCCGATCTCAACCGCAACCAGGCAGCCTGGCTCAAATACCGGCACGAACGCCACCGGGCCCGATTCGGCACGGCTCCCCTCCCCCCGACCGAGCGAGAACCCGACTCCCGCGAGGCTCTGCTCGCGGAGATCCGCCTGATGGTCGAGGAAAGACGGATCCGGCGTGCAGCCCGTGCCCGGGGTCGCTCCCGGAACCCCAAGTCGTGAAAGACCAGCCTCGGCCGGGGAGGAAAGACCGATGGTCGGCCCGTGAGGTGAATACCCTGTTCCGGCGTTTTGCCAAAGCGAATCCCGAGCCCACGACCGAGCTCCACTTCGCTTCTCCCTTTGAACTGCTCGTCGCGGTCCTGTTGTCGGCACAGACGACCGATCAGGCCGTGAACCGGGCCACCGCCTCCCTGTTCCCGGTAGCCCGGGATCCCGCTGCACTGCTTGCATTGGGTCCTGAGACCCTGACCGAGCACCTGCGCGGCCTCGGCCTCTTTCGGACGAAAACCCGCCATCTCCTGGCCACCTCGAAACTCTTGCAAGATCGATTCGCTGGGGCGGTTCCGCAAAGCCGCGCCGAGCTGATGCAGCTGCCCGGCATCGGCCGCAAAAGCGCGAACGTCATCCTGAACACCCTCCTGGCCGCAGGAACGATTGCCGTCGACACCCACGTGTTCCGTGTGGCCAACCGGACCGGTCTCGCGCCCGGGGAAACCCCCCGTGCGGTCGAAACCCAGCTCGACAAGTGTGTGCCCGATCGCTACCGGTCACGTGCCCATCACTGGCTCGTCCTGCATGGTCGCCATGTCTGCCAGGCGCGCAAACCCCGTTGTCCGGAATGCCAGATCCGCGATCTCTGCCGCTTTAAGGCTAAAACCCCGTCGGGCTCTCGCGAGCCTAATCGCCGATGATCCGGAGCGACAGGTCAACGGCCCGGACGTGCTTGGTCAAGGCGCCGACCGAGATGAAATCGACTCCACAGGCGGCCACGGCGCGGACGGTATCGAGATCCATTCCGCCCGAGGCCTCGAGCCGGGCGCGCCCGGCCGTGAGTCGGACGGCTTCCTGGACGTCATCCAATGAAAAATTGTCGAGCAGGATCCAGGGTGCCCCGAGGGCGAGAGCCTCCTCAAGCTCGGTCAGGGTTTCGACCTCGAGAATGATCCGGACCCCAGGATGTCCTCGGGCCTTCTCCAAGGCAGCCGGAATGCCTCCCACACTGGCCAGGTGGTTCTCCTTGATGAGGATGGCGTCGTAGAGGCCAAAACGGTGGTTGGTGGCTCCCCCGACCCGCGTGGCGTATTTCTGGGCTGACCGGAGACCGGGCAGGGTCTTTCGGGTGTCAAGAATCCGGCACGGCGTCCCCGCCACGGCCTGGACATAGCGCCGGGTGACCGTTGCCGTCCCCGACAAGAGTTGCAGAAAGTTGAGGGCGGTCCGCTCGGCGCCGAGAACCGGGTGTGCCCGGCCCTCGATCTCGGCCAGCACCGTGTCCGCCTCGACCTGCTCTCCCTCCCCGATCTTCCATCCGATCCGGAGACTCGGGTCAAGCAGATGGAAACTCGCCTCGAACCAGGGGATCCCCGCGATCACGGCGTTCTCCCGGAGCCAGAGTGTGGCCCGCACCTTTTGTCCGGCCGACACCAGGGTTTCGGCGGTCAGATCCCCGGAACCAAGATCCTCCGCCAGCGCGCCCCGCACCGTGGCCATGAGATCCGGGGGCACGGGCGGAGCCGGGAACGGAACACCAGAACTGGCCGGGGAAGAGAGGGTCATGTGCGGATTTTACGCAAGCCGAACGAGTGCTGCCGGAGTCCCCATCCCCCTGGTAAACGCGCGGTGAAGGTACAACCCGGTGTGCTCCCACCAATGAAATGACAGCACCCGAACACCGGGACGGTCAATGATCGCAAGTCACGATTCAAGTTTCATGATTTCAACTTTATTGAGTTGCGCGGACCTTCCCCAAATCCTTTGCCCGCCCTGATTCGCGTGTGTTACCTGTATGTTAGGATACTCGCAAGTTGCAACGGGAACGTGGCACTGGAACCTGAATAAACCGCAATCAACTGGACCGGAAACTGGATCCGAGGAAACTTAGCATGAAACTCCCGAAAATAATGTGCCTTCTGGTTGGGTTGTTGACGCTTTCCCTTTCGAGCTGCGGCTTTACCTACTTCCGAGCCGTGCCGGTCGACCCCCAAACCGGATACTTCCCGACAGCCAGCACCTTTAATCAGGCCACTCCCGAACGCAAGGCACCCGTCCTGATCAACCGGAAGACGAATCTCGCCCACTATCACGGAAACGTCTTGGTTACTGCGGGAACTTTTTGGGCTCGGGAAGTCCGCTACATGGGCGCCTTTCGACACGTCATGAATAGTGCGGATTTACAGAAAAAAATCATTCGGGCAGGTCTCGCGCACCGAATCAAAAGCCTGAACAGCCTTCTGGATCTTCATCACGCCTACAAGGTTTGGGGCCCCTTTCTGTGGATCCACGTTCAAATCAACGCCGCAAGCGGAAATCGGCACGGCATGCGCAAAGCCGAGCTGATCGTGACCGATCCACTGACAACCCGCAATCTCTTTGTGACCCGGGAAAGATTTCGTTTTTTCTTTTCCAAAAACGTCAATGACCAAAACACGTTCTATCCCCTGCTGAACTCGCTGATCGTCTGGATACATGAAAACGGCGGGCACCTGCTGCATCCGCCAGTGCCAGTCAGTTCCGTTTCGGGTACGGGCCTGGCAAAGGGTACCTGAACGGGGAACCCGGGGCACAGGAACCCCCAACTGGCGATTTGCCCGGATTGGCGGTTAACCCCACGTTTCCCCCGAGCGGGTTTGCCGAGCTCGTCACAATGGGCGTTCGATACGCCCGCAAACGAAAATCCCGAGCTTTGACCGGTTTCAGCCTCCGGACTCAGGAGAAAAATCGAGCTAGACTAATAGGCTTGCCCATTATTCCCCGCCCCGGAGGGTCCCATGACGCATGAACTGCCGCCCCTGCCTTATCCCGAAAATGCCCTGGAACCGCGCATTTCGCGGGAAACCCTCCAGTACCATCACGGCAAACACCACCGCGCCTACGTCGATAACCTGAACAAACTGATTCCGGGAACCGAGTTTGCGGACTCCCCGCTCGAGACGATCATTGCCAAGGCCAAGGGGCCGATTTTCAACAACGCGGCCCAGGTGTGGAACCATACCTTTTACTTCGAGGGGCTCGGCCCGGAGAAACACGCCGAACCAAAAGGCGAACTGGCACGCGCCCTGACCGGCCAATTCGGGTCGATCGACGATTTCCGCAAGGCCTTCAATGAAAAGGCAGCCACACTCTTCGGCTCGGGCTGGACCTGGCTCGTCCTCCTGCCCAACGGGAAGTTCGACCTTCTCCAGACCGGCAATGCCGAAACCCCGATCCGCGAAGGACAATCCCGTCCCCTTCTCACCTGTGACGTGTGGGAACATGCCTACTACATTGATTACCGGAACGCGCGGCCCAAATATCTCGAATCCTTCTGGCAGCTCGTCAACTGGGATTTTGTGGCCCGGCAATTCTCGCGCTGAAGCCCATGCCGGCCCCCGGTACCTCCGGGATTGTCACCCCCTGTATCGGGGTCTGCCGTCTCGATCCGGGGCGGGGATGGTGCATCGGCTGTCGGCGCTCGCTCGGGGAAATCGCCCGCTGGTCCAGCCTGACGGACGCTGAACGAGGGGAAATCATGCGACAATTACCCGACCGCTCTGAACCCGGGCAACCTGCATTTCGGAGATCTCCCCATGACCCGTTCTCCTCATGAAACCGACGACCACATCCGT
Source organism: Pseudomonadota bacterium (assembly GCA_027320085.1). Lineage (GTDB taxonomy): Bacteria > Pseudomonadota > Gammaproteobacteria > JAKAQQ01 > JAKAQQ01 > JAJZIH01. The sequence goes on along the minus strand of DAHVLZ010000018.1, from coordinate 66,697 downwards.
CAACTGATCGCCACCCGCCCGATTTTGATTTTCATGAAGGGACAGCCGGACTTCCCGCGCTGCGGGTTCTCGGCACGGGCGGTCGAGGCCCTGCGTGAAGCGGGCGCCCGTGATCTCGCCTGGGTCGACGTCTTGGCGGAACCCGATGTCCGTGCCCGCCTGCCCCAGATCAGTGACTGGCCGACCTTCCCGCAGATTTTCATCGGCGGGGAGTTCATCGGCGGCGCCGATATCACGGAGGAACTGTTGGGCAGCGGTGAGCTGGCGCGCAAGATTCAGGACGCAGGCGTCCACTCCGTATCCTGAGCCTCGTCCGTCCCGCCCGGCGGGGTGTCCAAGACGATCCCGGCACAGCGATTGACCAGGAGGCAGAACAGGCGGGCCGTGAGCAGGGCATCGTAATGCGCTTGGTGCGCATGTGCCGCATCGAAGGTGAGCCCGAGCGACTGGGCGGCTTTCGCGAGCACCGTCTGGCCCGTCAGGACACCGGCCAGGGTCACGGTATCGAAGGTGCTGAAGGGATGAAAGGGATTGCGCTTGACCCCACTGCGGGTGACGGCCGCATTCAGGAAACCGAGATCAAAAAAAGCGTTGTGCCCGGTCAGGATGGCCCGTGTGCAGCCCTCGGCCACGAGCGCCCGGCGGACCAGGCGAAACAGGCGGATCAAGGCTTCGCCCTCGGGCAGGGCCGGACGCAGCGGGTGGTGGGGATCGATACCGGTCAGGGCGAGCGCCTCCGGCTGGATCCGGGCTCCTTCAAAGGGCAGCACCTCGAGCGAGAGTGACTCGGCCGGCACGAGATCACCCGAAGCATCGGTCGTGAGGGTCACCGCGCCGATCTGGAGCAGTGCATCCGTCCGGGATTCGAACCCGCCGGTCTCGAGATCGACCACGACGGGCAAAAATCCCCGGAAGCGTTCGGCCATCGCCCGCATGACTACGCCATCTCCCGTCTCGAGACCGACCAGGCCAGGGTCTCGCCGGCGCGCAGGGGAACCAGGGTATAGTCCGACGAGACCCGGTAACTTTCGGGTACTCGCCAGGGAACCTTCTTGAGGACCAGACGGCCCGGGTTGAGCGGCCGACGGTAGAAACGGGCCCCGTTCTCGCTGGCAAATCCCCCCAGCCGTTCGAGACAACCCGCTTCTTCGAAGATCTCGGCATAGAGTTCGAGCGCGGCATGCGCGGAATAGACCCCGGCCGGGCAGCAATCGGACTCCTTGCGGTCTTGGGGATGGGGGGCACTGTCGGTGCCGAGGAAAAAGCAGGGCTCTCCACCGGTCGCGGCCCGAACGAGGGCTTCCCGGTCGCCCACCGTCTTGGGGAGCGGCCAGCAGAAAAGGTGCGGATGCAAGCCTCCGTGGAACAGGGCCCGCCGGTCGTAGAGGAGATGGTGGGCGGTGATCGTGGCAGCCATCCGGGGGGATTCCGAACGGACGAAATCCACTGCATCTGCCGTCGTGATGTGCTCGAAAACGATCCGCAACCCCGGCAGTTTCCGGCACAGGGGAGCGAGCGTGCGGTCGATGAAGCGAGCCTCCCGATCAAAGGGATCGGTGGCCGGGTCCGGATCCTCGCCGTGCACGAGCAGCGGCAAACCCCGTTCGGCCATCACTTCATAGACCGGAAGGAGCGCGAGTGGATCACGGATACCGGATCCCGACTGGGTTGTCACACCCTGGGGATAGAGCTTGGCACCGATGAGGGACGGTTCACGGGCAGCGGCCTCGATATCGGTCACCGTCGTTTGGGCATGCAGGTAAAGTGTCATCCAGGGCTCAAAGGCCATCCGTCCGGCCGCAAGTGACCGAATCCGTTCGCGGTAGGCGAGAACCGCAGGCACCGTCACGAGCGGAGGATCCAGGTTGGGCATGACGACGGCCCGCCGGAAACGCGCGGCCGTATGCCCGAGCACCAGGGCCAAGACGGCCCCGTCCCGCAGGTGCACATGCATGTCATCGGGCTCGCGAATTTCGAGATTCATGGATGTCGGCATCCCGACCGGTAGAAGTTCTCAGCTTGACTCAATCCCGGGCATGGGCGATTATATCCCGCGTCGGTACTTCAGGGATCGCAGCAAAGCAGCGCGGTGTCCATCATCAATGGTTGGACAGGATCGGAGAGCCGCGAGCCGGCTGAATCCGACATCAGGTCGCCCTCCGCAGCATCCCTTGCAGGAACCCCCGCCCATGGCTGATTCATCCGATCCCACGCCCGCCCCACTGGATCCGGAGGAACGCTCCGAATGGATCGAAGCCCTCCGGGGGCTGATCGCGCATGAGGGGCTCGATTCCGCCCATGCCTTGCTCGACACCCTGATCGACGAAGCCCGTCGATCCGGACTCACCGCGCCGCTTTCCACCAATACCGCCTACCTCAACACTATTCCGTCCCATCAAGAACCGCCATATCCCGGCGACCGGGCCCTCGAGAAACGCATCGAAGCCTACCTCCGGTGGAATGCGATGGCCATGGTGGTGCGAGCCAACCGGGCCCACAGCGGAATCGGTGGACACATCGCGTCGTATGCCTCCTCGCTCCTGCTCTACGAGGTCGGTTTCAACCACTTCTGGCACGGGCCGGAGGCGAAGGACGGATCGGATTACATCTACATCCAGGGCCATTCCTCGCCCGGAATCTACGCGCGGGCCTTCCTCGAGGGCCGCATCGACGAAGCCCGTCTCAACAATTTCCGGAGCGAAGCCGGCCAATCCGGCCTGCCGTCCTATCCCCACCCGTGGCTCTTCCGGGACTTCTGGCAGTTCCCGACCGTCTCCATGGGACTGGGCCCCCTCCAGGCGGTCTACCAGGCGCGTGTCCTGCGCTATCTCGAACACCGCGAGCTGACCCCGTCCGCACCGCAAAAGGTCTGGTGCATGCTGGGCGACGGCGAGATGGATGAACCCGAATCGCTCGCCGGCATCAGTCTCGCAGCCCGCGAAAAGCTCGACAACCTGATCTTCGTCGTCAACTGCAACCTGCAACGGCTGGATGGACCGGTTCGCGGAAACGGCAAGATCATTCAGGAACTCGAGGCCATTTTCCGTGGGGCGGGATGGAACGTGATCAAGGTGATCTGGGGCTCCCGCTGGGATCCGCTCCTCAGCCACGACCCGGGCGGACTCCTGCGGCGGCGCATGGAGGAGTGCCTCGACGGTGATTACCAGACCTTCAAGTCGAAAGATGGCGCTTATGTACGCGAGCATTTTTTCGGCAAGTATCCGGAACTCAGGGCTCTGGTCGCCAACCTGAGCGACGAGGCCATCTGGCAGCTCAACCGTGGCGGAAATGATGCCATCAAGATCTACGCCGCCTACGACCGCGCCGTGCACCATGTCGGACAGCCCACGCTGATCCTGGCCAAGTCGGTCAAGGGCTACGGCATGGGACGGGCGGGCGAGGCTCAGAACACGAGCCACCAGCAAAAAAAGATGGACCTGGACGAGTTGCGTGCCTTCCGCGACCGTTTCAACCTGCCGGTTGCAGACGACCAGATCGATGCCCTCCCCTTTCTCAGATTTCCCGAAGGCTCCGCGGAGTTCCACTATCTTCACGAGCGACGGGAGGCGCTCGGCGGATACCTGCCGAGCCGCCGGACCATCGGCGATCGGCTGACCCTGCCCCCGATCGAGATCTTCAAGACCCAGCTCGAAGGTTCCTCGGAACGGGAATATTCCACCACCATGGCCGTGGTCCGGATGCTCACGGCACTCACCCGGGATCCCCGGGTCGGTCCACGGATCGTGCCCATCGTGCCGGACGAGGCCCGGACTTTCGGCATGGAGGGACTGTTCCGCCAGCTGGCCATTTACTCGAGCGAGGGACAGCATTACGTTCCCCCGGATGCGGGTCAGCTCATGTTCTACCGTGAGGATCGCAAGGGCCAGATTCTCGAGGAAGGCATCACCGAGGCGGGATCCATGGCCTCCTGGATCGCGGCAGCCACCACCTACTCGACCCGGGGGATCACCCTGGTTCCCTTCTTCCTGTTCTACTCGATGTTCGGCTTCCAGCGCATGGGCGACCTCGCCTGGGCCGCCGGCGACGTCCGGGCCCGCGGATTTTTGATCGGCGGCACGGCCGGCCGGACCACGCTCGAGGGGGAGGGCCTCCAGCACTGCGACGGACATAGCACGGTTCTGGCCTCGAACATTCCGAACTGCCGGGTCTATGACCCGACCTATGCCTATGAACTCGCCGTCATCATCCATGATGGCCTGAAGTGCATGTTCGAAAAAGACGAGAACGTGTTTTACTATCTCACGGCCATGAACGAGAACTACAGCCATCCGCCGATGCCCGAAGGGGTGGAGGCCGGGATCTTGAAGGGGCTCTACCGTCTCCGCACGGTCGAGGCAAGCCTTCGCGGGGGGAAAGGAAAATCCCGCTCCGCCTCCCCCACGGTCCAGCTCATGGGCTCAGGGACCATCCTTCGCGAGGTGGAACGGGCCGCCCAGCTTCTGGCTGAGGAATTCGGCGTCTCCTCCGGCGTGTGGAGTGCCACGAGTTTCACGGAACTGAAGCGCGAGGGACAGGCCGTCGAGCGCTGGAACCGCCTGCACCCGGACTCTCCCCCACGTCGGAACTACCTCGAGGGCGTACTGGACGGCCAGGCCGGTCCGGTGATCGCCGCGAGCGATTACGTCCGCTTGTATGCCGACCAGATCCGCCCGTTCATCTCCAAACGCTTCGTGTCACTCGGAACCGATGGCTTCGGGCGCAGCGACACGCGTGAGCGTCTCCGCGGCTTTTTCGAAGTCGATGCCGCCTCGATTGCGACCGCCGCCCTCCATGCCCTTTTCCAGGAAGGCCAGATCGAGGCCCGGGTCGTCACCGGCGCCCTGAAACGCTTCGGCATCGATCCGGAACGGATCGAACCCTGGCTGTCCTGACATGACGGCGTCGCAACCGGTCGAGACAATCACGGTCCCCGATCTCGGTGACTTCCACGACGTCGATGTGATCGAGGTCCTTGTGAAACCCGGCGACAAGATTGCCGCTGGTGCCTCCCTCATCACCCTGGAGACCGACAAGGCCGCGATGGATGTTCCTGCGCCCCGAGGCGGAGTCATCCGGGAACTCAAGGTCAAAACCGGCGACAAGGTCTCCCAAGGCTCCCCCATCCTCACCCTGGAAAGCGCAGAGGAAAAGGCAGCCCCGAGCCGGCAACCGGATTCGGCGCCCACAGCCCAGATGATCCCACCGAAAGAGACCGCTCCGGCACGAGCAGCCCCCCCGCCCCCCCCGCTCCCGGTCGACCGTCGCAAGGTGGAAGCGGTTGTCGTCCCCGATCTCGGTGGCTTCCACGACGTCGACGTGATCGAGGTCCTCGTGAAGCCCGGCGATGTGATCAAAGCGGGTGGCTCCCTCATCACCCTGGAGACCGACAAGGCCGCGATGGATGTACCCGCCCCGCAGGCCGGAATCGTCCGGGAGCTCAAGGTCAAAGCCGGCGACAAGGTCTCCCAAGGTTCTCCCATCCTCACCCTCGAGACGACCCCGGTCGCAGAAAAAGCGTCAGCTCCCGCCACGTCCGCGCCAGCCGAACGACCGCCTGCGCGTGAGATGCCTGCCCAAGAGCCCGCGGGATCCCCGGCTCTGGCCAAAGCGGACCGCCTGCATCCCTATGCCGGACCGCTCGTCCGCAAACTGGCCCGCGAGCTTGGGGTCAGTCTGGAACAGATCTCGGGAAGCGGTGCCCGCGGGAGGATCCGGCCGGAAGACGTCAAGCATTTTGTCCGGAACCAGATCCAGACCGGCCGGGGCCCGGCCGGCCGCGAGGTTCCCGTCTATGACTATTCCCGCTTCGGGCCGGTCGAGCAGCAGCCGCTCACCCGGATCCAGAAAATCGCAGGTCCCAGACTGTGGGCCAGCTGGAACACGATCCCTCACGTGACCCAACACGACCAGGCCGACATCACGGAAGTCGACCCGTTCCGGGTCCGGCTCAATGAGGCCGACGGTCGGCGTTTCGGCATCAAGCTCACCCTCCTCCCCTTTCTCATGAAGGCCGCCGTCCAGGCGCTCCGGGAACATCCGACACTCAACGCCTCGCTCAACCCCGACCTTGAGACCCTCACCCTCAAGAAGTACTATCACCTGGGTTTTGCAGTCGATACGCCGCAGGGTCTCGTGGTTCCGGTGATCCGGAACGTCGACCAGAAAGACCTGTGGACATTGGCCCGTGAAGTCGCAGATCTCGCCGACAAGGCTCGCGCAGGCCGGCTCGCCGCTGCGGATTTCCAGGGCGGAACTTTTTCCCTCTCGAGCCTGGGCGGCATCGGCGGAACGGCCTTTACGCCCATCATCAATGCACCGGAGGTCGCCATTCTCGGCATCTCCCGCTCCGAGATCCGTCCGGTCTGGCGGGATGGTGCATTTGCGCCCCGGCTCATGCTGCCCCTCTCCCTGTCCTACGACCATCGGGTGATCGATGGGGCCCTGGCAGCGCGCTTCACCCGCTCACTGGCCCGGGCGATCGAAAGCCTGGCCGGCCTTCTTCCACCTCCCGCCTGACGCATGCAAAGCTGGATCGTGCCGTTTCCCCCGGACGAGACGGCCCGACGCCTGCTCGCCGTTCTCGGAGCGGCCGGGATCGACCTCGTCCTGCGCATCGCGCACCCCCCCACCTCCCTGCCCGCGGAACCGGAAGGAATCCTGTTCCTTCTTTCCCGGCCGGACTGGATATCGCATGTACGGACGACCGATCCACGGGCCGGCCTCGAAGTTCCCCTCCGGCTCTACCTCGTCGGATGCGGGGAGCGGACCGAGATTTTGTACCGAACCGCGCGGGAGTGCCTCGCCCCCTACCCGAACCCCCATCTTTCCGAGATTGCCCGACGGATCGACGAAAGCTGTGTGGAGGCCATCAACCGCCTGGAGGATCCCGCCGGATAGGCGACCGGTCCATCGGGCCCGTCAACGCTCCGGCAGAAACCCGCTGGCCCGTTCGACACGGGCGATCCGGATCGCATAGCCGGCATACCAGAGTTCCCGCCCCAGCTTCTGGGCGGCCTGGTGTTCCATCTGTGCCTTCCACGCGGCTATGGCTTCGAGTGATTCCCAGTAGGAAACCGTGATTCCAACTCCTCCCGCCTCACGGGCGCTTTCCCAGCCGAGAAAACCCGGCTGACGGTCAACCAGTTCCGCCATGCGTCGGGACATCCGGTGGTATGCCGGATCGTCCCTTTTCAGGATCGAGGAAAAAATGACCGCGTAGTAGGGTGGCTCGGGTGTCCGGGCCAGCCCGGCGGGAAGCAGATCAATCGCCGAGGCGGACCCAGGCATGGTGACGCCTCCCCTTGCCCAGAAGCAGATAGCGGTCCCAGAGAAAATCCCCGTGCCCGATCGCGCGGGTCGTCTCCTCCACCCTTTTCTGGTTGACCGAGACCGCACCGGCCCGGATCTCCTCACGGGCACGGCTTTTCGAGGAGACGAGTCCGGTTGCGACCAGGAGCTCTTCAAGCGCCCATCTCGGGGGCTCGCGCGAAACGACCGCTCCGGGGATTACGGTCTCGAGCAGTCGAAAACTCTCGAGGTCCAGCGCCCGAAGGTCGGCTGATCCGAAAAGGGTCTCGCTCACGCGGATCACGCGTCCGGTCTCGACTGATCCATGAACCCGGGTCGTGAGCTCGCGGGCAAGTGCCTTCTGGCCCGGCCGGCTTGCCGGATCTTTCGCCTGTTCCGCCTCGATCGCCTCGATCGTCCCGAGGTCATATTCGCTGAAGTAGCGCAAAAACCGGCCTGCATCCGCATCGTCCACCTGGAGGAGGTACTGGTAGAACGTGTAGGGGGGGGTCTTTCCGGGATCCAGCCAGATGGTTCCCGTTTCCGTCTTGCCGAGTTTACTGCCCGCTGCTGTCGTCACGAGTGGGGTTGTCCACCCATAAGCCTCCCGGTTCTGTCGACGGCGGATGAGTTCGACGCCGGCCGTGATGTTGCCCCACTGGTCGCTGCCACCGATCTGCAGCCGGCAACCTTCCGTTCGACACAGGTGGTCAAAATCGTAGGCCTGGAGCAGGAGGTAACTGAACTCCGTGTAAGACAGTCCCGCGTTTTCATTTCCCAGACGGGTCCGCACGGTCTCCTTGCCGAGCATTGCCCCCACCGAGAAGTGTTTTCCGACGTCGCGCAGAAAGCCGATCAGGTCCAGGGGACCGATCCATTCCCGGTTGTTGAGGATCCGGGCACTGGTGGGGCTCCCGCCGCAATCCAGAAAATGCCCGATCTGCCGACCCAGGGACTCGGCATAGGAATCCACCGCCTCCATCGTCTGCATGACCCGCTCCGAGAGTTTGCCGCTGGGGTCCCCGATCAGCCCCGTCGCCCCGCCCAAGACGATGAGCGGGCGGTGGCCGGCCTGCTGGAGCCGCCTCATGGTCATGAGCGGCAAAAGGTGACCGAGATGGAGACTATCGGCTGTGGGGTCGAATCCCACATAGACGGTGGTTGGAGCCTCGGACAGCAGGGAGGCGATCCCCGTCTCGTCCGTCAGCTGGAAGATGGAACGACGCGCCTTGAGATCGGCCAGCGGGCCGGATCCAGCCGGGTGAAAACTCGTCATGAAACGGGCCAGGGCTCAACCGAAAAGTCCACCCAGTGTAGCAAAGAGCGGCCCGAACCTCCTTGTCCCCCGGGCCGGGATGGCGTGGGCAGAACCCGGGAAAGTGGCCTATCCGGCGAGGCTCCGGTGGTTGGCACAAAACCGGATGGGGCACAGGAAACCGGAAAGTCGGCTCATCCTCGGAAAGTTCAGGTATCTGAAGGCGCGAATCATTTTGTCCCCGGCGAAACCTGAACCGGGGCGTGCGTTACTAGCACCAGGGGTGGCGTACACTGGACCCGTGAACCGCGGGGGCGAAGAGCTGGGCCCATGAGTAAAGTCCGCGGGGGATCTTTCTCGATCTCGATCGACGGTTTCGGTGCGGGAGCGCATCAGAGCCTGGATCATCCACTGGGCGTTGGCGGTCGGGCACTGCACGAATGGGCATTCGCGACCCGGACATTCCGGCGCATGTCCGGCGACGGAATTCATGAGGGCGACCCATGTCGTTCTTCGTCGATAGTCTCCCAGCACCGGTTTTTGCTTCCGCCGAGTCTCGCGCACCGGCCCGATGCCGGGAACGAAGCATGGGGGAGCTTCATAAGGACATCGGTAGTGTTTGCCATCCACCGATAGGCTATCTACCGAAATCACCCCAAGGATCATGGTCAAGATCCCGTTTCCGCTCCTTGATTTTCATGGAACTGGGCGATGGAGACAGTGCCGTGCTGACAACGGGAGAATCAGGCAGTTCTTTGACTCGCGATGCGGATTCCACGAGCGCATGCCTTACTGTCAGATCCAACGTATCCAAATCCCCCCCTTGAAGTAGACGAGCGCACGCAGGCCCTCCGCTGGTTGAAAGGCATTGCCGAATATCTGGCGCGCCGAGGCCAAACCGCATTCCAGAGACACGCCCGCCCGTAATATTGCCGCGATGTCTTGATAATCTTTGGCCTCCGCTCGCTGGAGTATGACTTTCAACTTGGTTGCGAGCAAGTCCGGAAGGGATGCAACCTGGAGCACACCATCATCGGTCATTTCCGGTTCACCGACCCTCCCGGAGCGAATAGATCCAAAGAACGAGATCTTCACGGGGCTCTCCGTGAGATTACCGGACGGAGCCTGAACCGTCAGCGTGTCCACTTGGTCCTGCAGGACGATGCCGTCGTTCAGGAAAGGCATTTCCCGACGTAGTGACGACTTATGCAGTGATTTATCTGTAAAAAAGCCAAAATCAACGGATTGGCGGTGTCCGACCCGGAGCGCTATTGCCGTACCACCGTAAAGCACCAGCCCGAGATCGATTGTGGGGCGCAACTGGGGCCAAAGCTGTTGCTGCGCCAACGGCAGAACGTCCTTGCGAGGGCTGAATGTCTGCATCCCCCAAGACTCAAGCAATTTTTCTCTGCGGTTCTGGCGGCAGGGGCTCTTTGGCCTCAACCAGTCCCAATCGATAGTGCCAGTAGGCCCAGGATTGCGGACGAAGCCAACCGGGCTCAACGTGTCGCAGGACACCAGCCAATCGTTCCTCTCCGAGCAGCCGGACCAAGATCTGGATATCTTCAAAGGTGCCGATATCCATGACTTGTGCAATCAGGCGGTTGGGATAACGCAAGGCATCGTCCGGTGTCTTCCACCAGATATATCGGGGAGCAATCTGTTCAAGAAAACTCCAAGACTCGGGATTGAACATGGCATTCCCCCGAAGGAGGGCAACATGGCGATATTATTGTGGCATTTTCATCTCCCCCGCACCCACGGACCAGCTTTGCAGTGGGCGAACCAGCGCTTTTTGAACTTCGGATCACAGCAAAGGGCGCCGTCCCGGCCAGCTCGAAAGCCCCCCGTACTCACCTTCTCGCCCAGAATCGTCTACACCAGCCCGGCAGGCTGCAGGAGGACATCTGGGATGTTTGATCCGATTCGTGAGAATACTTGCTCATGTCGGTGACTTTTGGATTGAAAAGGCTCCGATCCCATCCGCGGGTTGACACAACTGCGATTGCGTCGCAGCATACCGGTAAGCGTCACATCTTCCGGAGGTTCCCGATGTCCAAAGCAACCATGAAGAACGCCGTCTTGGCGATGGCCCTGGCCACCGTGGCGGCAGGCCTCAGTCCGGCCCATGCGGCCATGCATGGCCGACCGGTCACCCGGGCGAAGCGGGGGATGTATTTCATGCATCATTCGCTCGGCTTTCCCTTCATCTTCTTCGTCTTCCATCCTGGTCCGCACTGGGATCTCATGCATGCCGCAGCCCTCCACTTGACCCCACAACAGGTGGCGGAAGAGAAGCATCTGGCCATGGGAATGATGATGGAGACGGGTCGAGGAGTCCGCCAACTCAAGGCGGCTTACCGGAACTACCGGATGGCGGCGCGGGCTCCCAATCCATCCATCCGGGCACTCGTGGGTGATGTCATGGCGGTGGGTCGGGCACAAACCTATCTCGGCTACGTGATGATTCCCTTCCATCTCAAGGGCTATCGTCTGCTCGATCCCGCACAACGGATCATCTACCTCAGACTTACAGCGAAGATGCGCATGCACATGATGCACGTCTGGCACCGGATGCATCGGATGGGCGGAATGCACCACTAGTTGCGGGCTGATCTTTTCTCAGGACCGATCCGTCCTCAACCCCTGGCAACCCGGCCCCGGGCGCAGCCCCGGGGCCGGCTTTTCCACCTGGAGGAGGCGGGCGTTTCGTTCTCCCGGTGAAATGAACCGGCCCCGGCAGGCAAACACGGGCTCGGGGCGCCCCTCCGGCTTCTGCTACACTGTCCCATTCCCTTCCTTCGTTTGGGCGGCCCGAATCCCTGAACCCTTGCGGCCGGCCCTGAAGTTTCGAGGTTGCCTTTCATGGACCGCCCGTATCCATCGCCCCGGTCGTCCACGCTCTTCTGTGCGCTCTCGCTGACCGCCCTTTTACTGGCAGGCCCCACGGCGGGCGCCCGACCCTCCATCCTGAGCCGGCTTCTGGCCCGCGGATCCCACCATTTTCTCCCCGTGAACCAAGCCTTCGTCCTCCGCGCCACCCGCCCGGACCGCGAGACCGTGATGCTCACCTGGAGGCTTGGGCCGGGCTACTACCTCTACCGCCGCCAGTTCCGTTTCCGGGTGATGGCTCCAGCCCACACGCGACTGGGCGCACCCCTGTTCCCAGCCTCCACACTCCGGAACGATGGGACCTTCGGTATCGTGCACGTGTTTTTCAATCGTCTGGCTCTCCCACTGCCGGTCTACGGAACGCACGGTCAGGCTTTGATACTCAAAGTCCGCTACCAGGGCTGTTCGGCCGCCGGCTTGTGTTACCCGCCGGTCCACCGGACCCTGAGCCTGCCTGCCTCCCACATCCAGCCGTCCTCTCACGACAGAAAGACCCATCCGACCCTCTTCGGATCTTTTGGGAACCTGGAACGGAAGGCGGGGCATCTCACACTCCATGCCCCGCTGGCGCTCGCCATTCTCGCCTTCGTCCTGATGGGAGTACTTCTCACCTTCACCCCCTGCTCGGCGCCGATGATCCCGATCATCGTAACGGTTCTGAGCCGGGGGGATTCGCGACGGATCCGTTCGCTCCTGCCACGGGCTTTGGTCTACGTTTTGGCACTTGCCCTCTCCTACACCGCAGCGGGCCTGATTGCAGGTGCCCTGGGACGCAGTCTCAGCACCATTCTCGAGACCCCCTGGGTCATCGGGCTTTTGGCTGCCCTGTTCGTCGCACTGGCGCTTTCCCTCTTCGGTCTCTTCGAACTCCGCCTGCCGAGCGTCGTCCAGGATTGGGCGAACCGCAACCAGTCCCGGGAAGGACCTGCGGGCAGTCTCGCCGGGAGTGCCGTGATGGGCGTGATCTCCGCGGTCCTGGTCGGACCTTGCCTGATCCCGCCACTCGCGGCCATTCTCATCCTGATCGCTCAGCATGGGGCCGTTGTACGGGGGGGGATCCTCCTTTTCTCCCTGGGCATCGGCATGGGTCTCCCCCTCCTGGTCTTCGGCCTGACCGCTGGCCGTTTCTGGCCCAAAAGCGGACCCTGGCTCAGGGCCGTGAACATCCTCCTGGGCTTTTTACTTCTGGCCCTCGCCCTCTGGTATCTCAGCGACCTCCTCCCCATGTCATGGATCCTGGCGTTGGCCGGCATTGTGCTCCTTCTCGGCGGAGGCTTCCTGAACCAGGCGGAACGGCTGAGCCGTGCCAAAACCCCGGGAGCCTCCCCCTGGCTTTGGGCACTCTGCGCGCTCTTCACCCTCCTGGGGGCCATGGAAATCGTGGGGGCCAGTCTTGGCGGAACGAATCTCCTAGAACCCCTCCCCGCCTTATCCCCTGTGGCAACCGCCCGCACCCCGGGACCGGCCGGTCATCCGGTCAGCTGGATCCAGGTCACGAGTCTCGACCAGCTCGACCGGGCCCTCCATCGTGCGCAGCAAAACCAAAGGGCCGCCGTGGTCGACTTCTGGGCCCAGTGGTGCATCTCCTGTCGCTTGATGGACCAGCGGCTCGATGGAAACCGCACCATCGGTACCCTTGCCCCGAGGCTGGCATTCATCCGGGTCGACCTCACCCGGGATACGCCGAATGCCCGCCTGCTTCTCCATCATTTCCACATCCTGGGTCCGCCGACCTTCCTTTTCTATACGGCCGAAGGTCCGCCGCTCCCCCATGACCGGCTCATCGGCGAAACCGGCATGACCCGGTTTATCCGCCATGTGCGCATGGCGCTGGCCGCCCCGGCCCCCTCCCCCCTCAACGGTTAAGCGCCCCTTGCCCCAAAGGAAGGCGGCTTTCCTCGCAGACACTCCCGATCCCTTCGCATGGCGGGGTCAGCACCAGCGGGGACCACAAGCCATTCAGCGGGTGGTGCTACCTGAGGCAGAATACGTCCAGATTTTGACGACCGGTACACCGCACAAGCTTGACTGTGTCGATGATCTGAACGGGTTCTTCGTGCGCGAGGGCTCACCCTTGCCCACGCCCTACCGGCTTTTGTGGCACGACAGACTCGGCTCCCACGAACGTTACGACCCCTATCTTTTCGGGCCGGTCCTGGATGGGACCGTTCTGGCGCGCTTGAACGCCGGGACCCTCCTCGACGCTCCTCAGCATCTCGGGGCGAAGCGCATCGTGCATGAGGGTGTTCCGGGACTGTTTTTCGCCGTCTGGGCACCGCGCGCCATCCAGGTGAGCGTAGTCGGCGACTTCAACGGGTGGAATCCGGCGTTCCATCCCCTGCGACCCCGTGGCACCAGCGGGGTCTGGGAGCTTTTCATTCCCGGACTCGAAGACGACAACTCCGGCTACCAGTTTGCGCTCAAAGCCCGCGAGGGCCCGGTCCTTCTGCGTGCCGATCCCTATGGCCGGGCATTTGAGATGCGCCCGGGACCCAAGGCCCGGATTCCGGAACAGCAGCACATCTGGCACGATGCAGAATGGCTTGAGCGCAGGAAGAAGTGGGATTGGCAACACGAACCCCTGCAGATCTACGAGGTGCACCTCGGTTCCTGGAAGCGGAGTTCGGATCCCGGCTGGCCCAACTACCGGGATGTGGCCCGTGATCTCGTCGAGCACTGCCGGCTTTTGGGCTACACCCACATCGAGCTCCTGCCCATCCTGGAGCATCCTTTGGACGAGTCCTGGGGATACCAGGCCACCGGCTATTTCGCCCCCACTTCGAGGTACGGAAGCCCGGACGACTTCCGGGCCTTCGTGGAGACTTGTCATGAAGCAGGGATCGGCGTCATACTCGACTGGGTTCCGGCCCATTTCCCAGGGAACGAGGGGGCGCTCAGCCGCTTCGACGGGGAGCCCCTCTACGAGTACGCAGATCCGCGGGAAGGATGGCATCCCGACTGGGGGACCCTGATCTTCAACTTTGGCCGCCCCGAGGTCCGCAGTTTCCTGCTCTCGAGCGCCATCTTCTGGCTCGAGGAATTCCACCTGGACGGACTTCGGGTCGATGCCGTGAGTTCCATGCTCTACCGGGACTACTCGCGCGGTCCCGGCGAGTGGATTCCGAACCGCCTGGGGACCCATGAAAACCTGGAGGCGGTCTCATTCCTCCGCACGCTCACGGGGTGGGCCGAGAACGCGCAGACGGGCATCCTCTTGATCGCCGAGGAATCCTCGGCGTGGCCCCACGTCACCCATCCCACCCAGGACGGCGGACTCGGCTTTTCCCTGAAGTGGAACCTGGGCTGGTTCCACGATACCGTGGACTACCTGCACCTTCTCCCTCCCGCACGGACTGCCCAACCCCAACTCCTCACCTTCAACCGCATCTACGCCTTCACCGAGCGCTTTCTCCTGCCCCTCTCCCATGACGAAGTAACCCACGGAAAGGGTCCGCTCATCGACAAAATGTCGGGCAGCCCGCAAGAGGCACGGGCCAGTCTCCGGCTCCTTCTGGTCTACCAGATGCTGACCCCGGGCAAAAAGCTTAGCTTCATGGGCAACGAGTTTGGCGCCTCCCGCGAGTGGATGCTCAAGAGTGGGCTCGACTGGGAGGAGGCCGGGCGCCCCCCCGGATCCGGGATCCTCCGGCTGAACCGTGACCTGGGACGGCTCTATGCGACCCATCCCTCGCTTTACGACCTTGATTTCGACGAACGGGGCTTCAAATGGATCGATTGTCCCGCCCCCGGCTCGGCCGTGCTGTCCTTCGCCCGCCTGGACCGGAAGGGCCGCCCCCTCATCGGGATCTTCAACTTCGGCCGCCTGGCGATGTGCGATTATCCCCTCCCCCCGGTCGGCGCAGGCTCTCTTCGCCTGCTTCTCAACAGCGAGTGGGTCAACTACGGGGGCCGGAGCTCTTTGGAGGAACTCTTCAAGACCAAGCCGCCCGGGGAGCCTGGGACGATTGATCTCCCGCCCTTGACGGCGCTCCTCCTCGACGTGGCACCCTGAAGCCCCCGGAGGGATCTCCCCCGGGGGACCTGATCCGGCCCTCCGCGTCTTTGGCTTCAGTGCGTCCGGTGCGACGCCGGGATCCGGGGCAGATGGAGGTGGTAGTTGCGGTACGGGGCCCTTTGGGGATGGGGCAAGGGGTGCTCGCGGATCAGACGGAGCGCGATTGCGATCGCCCGATCGAGCTGGGGATCCTCGCCCACCCGGACCTTTGCCGGGTTCTGCCAGACCGTGACCGTGGGCTTAATACCGTGGTTTTCGACCGGGAAATGTCGATTGAGCCCCTCCACCGCCCAGCGGGGAGCCGTGACGTGTCCGTCATCCATGAGTTCCGGGTAGCCGCCGATCCCGACGAGTCCTCCCCAGGTCCGGGTCCCCACCAGGGGACCCAGGTGCTCCATCTTGAAATACCAGGGCAGGGCGTCCCCACCGGATCCCGAGTAGCGGTTGATGATCATGACCCGCGGTCCGAAATTGGCCTCCGGGGGCTCGATGTAGGGTTTTCCATAGCGGGTCACGACGAGGCTGCGCGGTTCGCGTTTCAAGTACTGAATGATGTAGTCCGAGAGGAACCCCCCGGTATTGAAACGCTCGTCGATGATGAGTCCTTCCTTGTCGACCTGCGAAAAAAAGAACCGGTTGAAATTCCGGAAACCCTGGAGCCCGGTGTTCGGGAGATAGATATAGCCCAGCCGGCCATGGCTCAACCGGTTGACCACCCGGAGATTGTGGTCCACCCAGGCCGCAACGCGCAGGGCATGCTCGCTGGAGAGGGTCTTGACCGTGAAGGTATGGGCATCCTGGTCATTGGGATGGGGACCCACGGTGAGCAAAACATGGGCCCCCGCAAGGTTCTCAAAGGCCTGGTAGAGGTTCTCGGAGGAGCGCAGAGGGTGACCGTTGACCGCGAGGAGATAGTCTCCCACGCGGACATCGAGCCCGGGCTGCGCCAAGGGGGCATAGAGGGTGGGATTCCAGGCCCCTCCCCGGAGGATCCGGGTGATCTGGTAGTGGCCGTGCCGGACCCGGTAGTTGGCACCGAGCAGCCCCACTCCCACATGCAGGGTTTTCGGCTTTAGTCCGCCGGAGACGAACATGTGGCCCACCGCGATATAGCTCAGCATCTCGCGGAAGAGATCGTTCAGTCCGCTGCGGCTGCCCACACCCGGGAGGTAGCGGGCAAAACGCTTCTCCTCGGTCACAACCGGAGTACCGTCGAAAACCGGGCTGTAGAAATAGGCATGTTCGATACGCCAGACGTCGCGGTACATCTCGTCCCAGGAGGCTTGGGGATCGACCCGGACCCGCATGGCGGCGGTATCCAGACGATGGTGGGCCGGATGCGGCCCGATCGAGGTGATCTGCCAGTGGGGTCCGATCCGGGTCAGCATGAACCGGCCATCGGCTGCGAGATGGAAAACCTGGGTCTTGGCCACAAGCGTCCGGAGGTGCCGGTTCGCAAAGTCGAACGCGAGGACGGAGAAAGCGGGCGGGCCACCCAGGTTCTCGGAGATGGGGACGAGAGGCGCCTTGTCCAGGAAAAGCTCACCCGGGCGGCCGGCTGCAAGACCCGTGTAGTTGGCTGGTGGAATGGGCAGGACCACCCGTCTTTCGGACAGTCCGGCAAAGTCGATCCGGACGCGCGGCGGGTGGGCCTTGGAGACCGGCTTTTTGGGCTTTGCGGACTTGGGAAAGCCGTTCCGCAAGGGCAGCGGCGAGACGCCATTCCGACCCAAGACGACCGCATAGACACGCCGTCGGATGGGGTGGTCGAGGCTCGTCATATCGAACCAGCCCTGGGTCAGCCCCGTATCCGTACTCTCCGTGAAGTAGAGGTCCCGTCCACCCGCACCGAACACCGGATCGAGACAATCGCTCGCACCATGGGTGATGGCATGGGTCTTGTGGCTTTGCACCGAATAGACCATCACAGCATGGAGGTAGTTGGGCAAAAGCCGGGTATAGACGATCCAGCGGCTGTCGGGTGACCAGCGGGCGTGGAAATCGTGCAGGGGCGATGCATAACGGTCGGTCGCGATCCGGACCGGGACAGGATGCGCGTGGCCGAGGTCGACTTCCCAGAGATTGAGTTTTTGGTCGCTGAAGACGAGCCGGTGGCTATTGGGCGCCCAATGGAGATGCCCGAAGAAGGCATTGGGTTCGCCCAAGGCAATCCGACGGAGGGGGCCCACGCCGTCATCGGGCCGGATCTCGAGATCATAGGAACCGGTCCGGTCCGAAAAATAGGCAATCCATCGCCCGTTCGGGGACCAGGCCGGATCGCGATCCATGGTACCGGGACGGGTGGTCAGATTTTCGATGCTGCCGTGAAGGGCCGGAACTGTCAGGATCTTCCCGAAGGCGGTGAAGACGGCACGCACACCATCGGGCGCGATCCCGGAAGCCTGGATGTAGGGTGCGGCCTTGATGTAACGCGTGCGCAAATCCGGCACGTTGCCCCGAAGCCGGATGCGGACCGGATGTTCCCGACCCGTGGCCAGATCATAGATTCCGATCCGACCGAAGCGGTCAAACACGATCGCGCCCGGACCGGCCGAGATCGAACTCAGGTCGAGACTTCGGGCCGGGAGCCGCTCACGAATGTGGCGGGTCTTCACATTGTAGGAAAAAAGGGTAAAGTTTCCGGGCGCATTCGAAAGGAAATAGACGTGGTGGCCGATCCAGAGTGGATCGCGGTCCTCCGCCGTTCCGTGGGGAATCCGGACCACTGCGGAGTTCTGGAGGCGGGCGAGGCGGATCGTGGTCTGCTGACCGCCCCGGTAGTGCTGCCAGAAACGTTCCCACTGAAGCTCCGGCACATAGGCCAACTCTCGCCCAGTGGGCGAGAAGGATCCGACCTGTCCGGTCGGCAGCGGGAGCGCCACCGGGAGACCGCCGGTGACGGGCACGAGGTAGAGGGCGGGGATGTAACTCGAACTGTAGCGGGCAGACCGGAACAGGATCTCCTGGCTGTTCGGCGTCCAGCCGACCGCAATATTGGATCCCGGATAGAAAGTGAGCCGGCGGACATCCCGGCCATCCGCACGCGCCACATAGACGTCGGTATTGCCCTGGTAGGTGGCCGTGAACGCGATCCAGCGACCGTTCGGGGAATAGAGCGGCCGGGCGAGATTCCCATGCCCGGTGATCAAGGGATGAGCCGTCCCCCCGTGCCGTCCGACCTGCCAGAGGATTCCGCCGTAGGAAAACACGAGGTGGTGCGCGGAGAGGGTGGGATCCCGGAGAAGCAGCGGAGCGGCGGAAGCCTGGGCGAAAGCCGGAAGGGCGAGAAAGGCAAGGACGCAAAGGCCAACATGACGCATGGGAACCGTCCGGTTTCGGGTACGAGTCAAGGTACCCCCCTCGTGCCCGGACGTCAATCCAACACTGCGCCCGCCATCGGATGCGCTTGCGGCTTCCATGATATATTTGTTTATCCATATATAAAGGGATCGTGTGAGACCCGCCCCCCACGCCCCTCATCGGCCGGATGAGGTCCTGCCGAACGGAACGGTCCGTTTCCTGGAGTCGCTCGCGGATCAGACCCGCCTTGCGGTCATGGATCTTTTGGGAAGCCAGGGGGAGCTTTGCGTATGCGAGCTGGTGGCGGCATTGGGATCCACTCAGCCCAAGGTCTCCCGTCACCTGGCCTGGCTCCGGCAGGCAGGTCTCGTGGCCGACCGTCGCCGGGGGAGATGGATTTACTACCGGCTGGACCCCGCCCTCTCCTTGCCTCGACGGAAAATCCTCCGGACCCTGGCCCGGGAACCCGACGGTCTCCTCTTCCAAAAGATGGCCCAGTTCCGTCTCCAGGCCTTCCGGGACGCCTGCCAGAGGGATAGACCGAAATCCCAACCCTGCAGCGGACGGCGCCCCCCGTGATGATCCTTGCGCTTTCTGTCTTTGTGCTGACGCTTCTCCTCGTGATCGTCCGGCCCGGGGGACTCGGGATTGGTTGGGGCGCGATGGCGGGGGCGGTGATCGCGCTCGCCGTCGGGGTCATCCACTGGTCCAACCTGGCAACCGTCTGGGGGATCGTGTGGGATGCGACCTTGACCTTCGTCGCCCTGATCCTGATTTCGCTGATCCTCGATGAGGCGGGTTTTTTCCACTGGGCCGCCCTCCATGTGGCCCACTGGGGAGGCGGAAACGGGCATCGGCTGTTTCCCCTGGTGATCGTGCTGGGCGCCGGGGTCTCGGCGCTCTTTGCCAATGACGGGGCTGCCCTCATCCTGACACCGATCGTCCTGGCCATGCTCTTCGCCCTGGGCTACAGCCCAGCTGCCGCCTTTGCCTTCGTCATGGCCACGGGCTTCGTCGCGGATACGACCTCACTGCCCTTTGTGACCTCAAACCTCGTCAACATCGTGAGCGCCGGCTATTTCCACCTGTCCTTCGACCACTACGCGGGGATCATGGTACCGGTCGACCTGGTCGCGCTACTGGCAACGCTCGGGGTACTCTGGCTCTACTTCGGCCGCGAGGTCCCCCTCCGATACGGGAAGGAGACGCTTCCCGCCCCGCAAACCGCGATCCGCGACCCGCTCGTCTTCCGCTTGAGCTTTCCCGTCCTGGCCCTCCTCCTCGTGGCCTACTTCGTGACCGCCCCCTGGCACCTCCCGATCTTCGCGGTGACGGGGAGCGGCGCACTTCTGCTTCTGGCCGTCTCGGGTCGCTGGTGGCGTCTGGGCCGGGGTGCCACGATCCAGAGCCGGAAGGTGCTCCGCGAGGCCCCCTGGCAGATCGTCTGGTTCAGCCTCGGCATGTATCTCGTCGTTTTCGGACTCCGGAATGCGGGCCTCACGGCGCTGCTCGCGGGATTGCTTGCCACCCTTGCGCACCAAGGCGTCCTTGTGGCGACCCTGGGTACCGGTCTCCTCTCGGCAGGGCTTTCGGCCGTCATGAACAACCTGCCCACGGTCTTGATCGGGGCACTCGGCATCCACCAGGCCACTCCCCTCCCCCACACGGTCAAAACCGCCATGATCTACGCCAACGTGGTGGGCTGTGACCTCGGGCCCAAATTCACACCCTTGGGCAGCCTGGCCACGCTGCTCTGGCTTCATGTCCTGGCCCGCAAGGGCGAAACGATCAGTTGGCGGACATACATGCGCGTCGGTCTCGTCATCACGCCGCCCGTGCTCCTGGTGACCCTCCTCGCTTTGGGCCTCTGGGTCCGCTGGCTGGGGGGCGGGTGAGCGCCCGCGAACCCGGCCGTCGGCCGGTCATCCTGTTCCTCTGCACCGGCAACAGCTGCCGCAGCCAGATGGCCGAGGGGTGGTTGCGCACACTCGGCGATGGAAAAGTCGAGTCTGCTTCCGCCGGCATCGAGGCTCACGGGATCCACCCGCTGGCCATCCGGGTCATGGCGGAGCGCGGGATTGACATCCGCTCGCAGCAGTCGAAGATGCTCACCGAAACACTCCTCGCAAGCGCCGACCGGCTCATCACCCTCTGCGGAGACGCTGAAGAACGCTGTCCCTTGGTGTCCCCCGGAATCCTCCGTGAACACTGGCCGCTCACCGATCCGGCCCGTGCCAGTGGATCTGAAACCGAGATTCTCGATGCCTTCCGAGCGGTCCGCGACGAGATCGAACGGAAAATCCGTGCGCTCATGATCCGGCTGGATTGATGGCCGGAGCACGCGCTCCCCTCTGCCAGCCACAACCGAGTGCCCCGAGCGGAAGCGAAAAGATCCGAGTAGGATGGGATGGTCGGAGGCGATCCTGGGAAGGGGGGCTGTATGCGTCCTTGTTCATCTGGGTTCGGGATTTCCCTACTACTCGGTGCGCTCTTGGCATTTTCCGGCTGCGCTCTGGTTGGCCCACCGTCCATGCTCACCCAAGCGAGACCGCCCCTGCACGCCGACCAGGTTTCCTTCTGGATCAAACCGGCGTGGCCCTCCCATTTCGTGCTCCTCGCGAAACTGGACACCCACCTGCTCGGCTGGAACAACTCCCCCGAGCTCAACTGCCGGATCTTGGAAAAACTGCAGCAACAGGCAGCCCGGATCGGAGCCAATGCAGTCCTTCTGGCCGACCCGCCACCGACCGGTGGTGGGTCACCCGGCATGAGAGCCGGGGGCATGGCCGCAAACAGCTCGTACTCCTGGGGACCCTCCACTCCCATGATCCACAAAATGGTCACCTACAAAGGGTATGCCGCCTACGTGACCTCCCATCCGGGAAAAGGGAAAGCGCAATCCGGAGCCGGGCTCCCTTCGAACTGCAACCGGTTGCCGTGAGGGAAGACTTCCCGGTCCAAGAACCCGAAACCGATGACCGGCAGTCCATGCATCCTGCCCCCCGGGAAAGCTCCCGGATCTAGCCTCCGAGGACGATCAGCAACCCCATGACCACGAGGAATAGCGCGAAGATCCGCTTCAGCGCCCGGTTGGACAACTTGTGCGCCACCCGGACACCGACGGGTGCGAGCGACATCGAGCCCATCGCAATGAGCGCCGCCACCGGGAGGCTCACGTAACCGACCGTTCCCCAGGGCAGCGCGTGCGTGGGGACCTTGACCGTGACCGCGTAACTCAGGGCACTCACGATCGCGAGCATCAATCCGCACACCGCACTCGTTCCGATGGCCTTGACGGGCCTCGCCGACAGGGATACGAGAAGAGGGACGGTCATGGATCCGCCACCGATTCCAACCACCGAGGAGAGGGTGCCGATTCCGGCACCCGCCCCCATGAGCCAGGGCGATCGGGGTACCCGTTCTCCCTCACCCGCCTGCGCCCCGGCTTTACGTCCGATGGCCATCTGCCCGGCCATGATGAGGCAGAAAACGCCGATGACCGCACGCAGAGCGAAATCGGGAAGAAACGCCGCAAGGTGCGTCCCGACAAGCGCACCGACCACCATGCCTGGTGCAAGCCTCCTCCAGCTGGGCCAAAGCACGCTCCCGCGCCGGATATGCGCCGTGGCGGATGAGGTGAAGGTCAGAACCATTGCGGCCAGGGAGGTCGCCACGGCGACATGCATGACGGAAGACCGTGGAATCCCCAGCGTCGGCAGGACCACGCTCAGCGCCGCCACCACCGGAAGCCCCCCTCCGATCCCCAGGAGTCCTCCCAGGAATCCCGCGCAAGCACCCGCCAGGAGGAGAAGCACGATGGAGAAGAGAATGCCGGTCACGCCATACATCCTGCAGGACGGTCCAGTCTAACCGCATCGAAAAGAAGCTGCTTCAAGGAAAACCCGCCAGGCTGGGCTCCCGCACAGTCCGGCCGTTTCTTCCGGGCCGGTATCCACCAAGCCGGATTGGTGTTGGGCGCAAGGTTTGGGCACATCATCGGGCGGTCCCCGCGAATGGGCGGGCTCCCTTGATTGATGGCGCCCCGGGGCGGATTTGAACCGCCGACCTTCCCCTTAGGAGGGGGATGCTCTATCCAACTGAGCTACCGGGGCCGCAGCGAAACCGACTTGGAACCTCACGACCCATGAACTCTCGAGCTCGGATTCTAGCGCAGCGAAGACCTGAGCGGAGCCTTCAGCGAAGCTGGCTGTCCTTGCTGCCCCGGCGATTGATGGGCGAGACAGAGACCTGTTGCCGGTCAATTTCAGCCTGGCAGCCCAGGCAGAACCGCACCCCGGGGAGGGCGTGACGCCGGCCTTCGGGGATTTCGGCCCCGCATTTTCCGCAATAGCGAAGGCTCTCTCCCGCGGGGATGCGCCCACGCACACGCTTCAGCGCAACTTCCAGGCGGGCATCGATCCGCTGTTGCACGGCACCGTCTTGGGTCCAACCCCCCGCCATGGTCGACTCCTCGTTCATCTCTGTTTAGCCTAACCGATGACCCTGACCCCATCAGCCCTTCGGCCTCCTCCACTTTTGGGGGGATCGGGCTTGCGAGCCCCGGCTTGGCATCGCCCCTCACAGACCGCCAAAAAAAATCGGGCAGGCTTGAGGCCTGCCCGATCAGTGTCAATCAGTGGTGATCAGGATTCGCGGGGGTTGCGGATTCCCCGCACGATCAGGATCGATGCCAGGGCCAGAAGGCCGAGGAGACCCATCGAGCCCGACCCGCCACCGGCCGGAGTGCTGCTCCGGACCGCCTGCGGAGGGGTTCCCGGCAGGCCTTTAGGGTGCGAATGGACGGGAGTCGCGGCCGCTGTCTCACCCGGATAGCTCAGGCAGAAGGTATAAGCTCCAGCCCCGTAGTTCGAGTAGACCAGCCAGACGTAGTAACCGGAGCTGCCGTCATAGCTCACGCTCTGGTCTGCGCCCCCGCCGGTTCCGGCGGCCACATTGATCCAGCCGAACCAGGGATCCCACTGGTAGAGATAGAGCTGGAAGTTGGTTCCACCCGGTCCGTAGAGCAATCCAGCCTCTTTCCCTCTGTTCGCGTAGTAGTAGTTGTCGTTGGGCTGGTAGGCATAGTCCCCACTGCCGGAAAGGGTTCCGGTATAGGTGGCATAGCCCGTGGGACAGGGTCCGGTTGAGACCGCATTCACCGTCACGGTCTCGGTCGCGGTATTCGAGGTCCCGCCACTGTCTGACGCGTCGAAGGTGAAGGAATCCGTTCCCGAGAACCCGCTGTTCGGGGTGTAGGTGAAGGCCCCGGTCGAGCTATTGGTGAGCGTCACCGATCCGTTCGCGGGCTGGGCCACGATCGCGAAGGTCAGCGCTGCACCGCTCGGGCCCGAGGCCGAGAGCGTCCCCGAGACCGCCGTGTTCTCAGCCGTGGTGACCGAGCCGTTCGAGGCCGTGGGCGCAGCCACGCCGCCACCGCCACCGGAGGGGGTCACGATGTTGGCGATCAGGTTGGTCGCCACCGGGGTGCCCCAGCCGGTCGGGTGATCCCAGCCAACGCCCGCGCTGAAGGCGCCGTTGCTGCCCGAGGTCACATCATAGAAGTCATTGGCGTAGTTGGCCGAGTTGGCGACCCCGTATTCGGCCTGATTGGCCTGACCGAGCCGGGTTCCGCCATTGTCTGCGACCCCGTCAGCCCAGAGTCCCGCGAGCTGCGGTGCCACGAAACTGGTTCCGCCATAGACGCTCCAGCTTCCGGCCTCGTAGACCGAGTATCCGGTATTGGGATCGGCATCCATCGAGAGGTCCGAGGTGTTGCGGTAGCCGTTCTGGGGCACGCCGGTTCCGACCTGCCAGGAGGGCTCGGTGAACACCGCGCTTTCCGCTCCTCCCCCGCTGGACCAGGCAATCTCGCTCGAACGCGTATTGCTGCTGGTCAGGGTCAGGGTCGTGCCGCCGGCTGCGAGGACATACGGATCCGAGGACGGAAAGTCCGCCGTATCCGAATTGCTCGTTCCGTCGGAGGAGCCATTGTCACCGGCTGCCGCGAAGACCGAAATGCCCTGGGCGGCCGCTTGCTTGAAGATGCTGTCATCGGTCGACAGGGTCGTGGATGAGGCATCCGCCTCCGGTTCTCCCCAGCTCGTGGTCATCACCTCGGCCGTGTTGTCGGTGACGATCGTGTTGTAGGTGTCCGTGAAATCCTGGTCGGTCGCGGTATCCGCGTCGTAGACGTCCAGGGTGGCGCCGGGAGCCATCGCCCCGCTCCGTTCCTCGTCGATCGTGGTCTCGATCGTTCCACCGGTTGAGCTCGTCGTGCCATCCACGGGAATGACATTGACCGTATGGGTGGACAATCCGTACTGGTTCCAGAAGGTATCGAGGTCACTCATCGAGAGGTTCGTGCTCTCGGCCGTGGCATTGGCAATGGTCACCCCGGACCCGTTGGCGGTATTGGTGATCGACGGCCAGTCATAGACGGTCGCAATCTGCTGGGGTGAGTAACCCGAAGGCGTCGCCGCCGCCGTGTTTCCACCCGTCTGGCTGGTGGTGACGGGTCCCCGGATCCACATGGGGCGCATCACGGCCGCATCCGAAAGTCCGATCAGGGACTCGACATCACCCGCAACCGAGACGGGCAATACCGGGGCGTGGGAGGGTGCAAAGAACGTCCGCCCGTGGTAGGCGTAGTCCTCGAGCACGACACCCAGGGCCTGCTCATAGGCCCCGGCCGAGGCTTCGGTATGGATGAGGAGGCGGTTGGACGACACCCCCGTCACGTGGATTCCCCGGCTCCGGAGAAAGTTGGTGACGGTGGTGACTTCCGCAGCCGTGGGCCCGTACGCCTGGGTAAACTCGGCGGGGGTCAGGAAATGACGGTACATCGGGCTCGCGGGATCCTGAAGTTCGCCCAGAAAGCGATTCAGGGCATTCGGATGAGACAGTCTGAGCCCCACCGTCACGGTCATCGGTGCTGAAGGACTGTGGGTCCCCAAGTAGACCGCCCGTTTCACGACTTGCGGCACCATGCCATGCATTTGCATGACATTGCCGCCGGGAAGGGATTGGGCAAGGACCGGGGCGGCTCCCGCCAAGGCGAAGAGCACCGCCATGGGCACGGCCCATGCCGACACGATACGTTTTCTCATGGAAGACTCCTAAGCTAAGTTGAACGACCTGCTTCGGCTTTTTGCATGACCGTCGTCAGGCCGAGTTTCCAAGCCTCGGGATGAAAAGACAAAAACCCGCCGTCTCCGGATGGAGGCGGATCACAGGAAGAGTGGGTTCGGGTTTTGTCGATTCATCACGAAGTCCGTTTCTGAAAAGCAGCGAAGTCACGACCGGGGGATTGCTCCCCTCTTCGTGGTCTTCCTCCGTACTTGGAGTTGCTGTTCATTGATCCTATGGAATATCAGAAAAGAAAGCGCAAGTCAAGTCCCTGGGGCTTGGTTCTCCCCTCTCTCAAGAGAGGGCCCGGGGATGCCGCGAAAGACGACGGCGGCCCAGGGGGAGATTCCCTGTTTCGGGGGGAAAACCCCGCCAGATCGCAATCTCGATCGACGCAAGCGGCGGTGGGGCGAGGATGAAATGCGGCTCTCACGAGGATTGCCACCGCCGGGGGATGAGCCACGCCGGTCCTGAGACTCCCGGCTGTCTTTCCGGGCTGCCCTCCAGATCGTCCAGCGATCCACGACCAGATGAATCCTCGCCGAGCGGTATCGCAGGATGAGACTGTTTGGGACCGGCAGGCCGTCGATCCGCCCATAGTGCTCGAAAAGGAGCTGCCAATCTTCCTGGGTCAGGTGCCGGAGCCGGCCCCGGGAATCCCAAATCCCACGGGCCGGTATCCCCGGGTCCGGCAACCCCCGCACCCAATAGTCCAGGCTCCGGATGGGAACGGGGACCGCGAACCAGTGCGCGAGCACGCACCGCAGACAGTGGCGCACCGATAGGATCCGTCCGCGCGAGGTCACAAGCTGCCAGTCTCCCGAATGGCCGGACAGACGGAAGCCCCCGCTGCCGAGCGGGGCTGTCACGATGAGCAGGTTCCGTCCCCGGTGATCGCGCCAGTAGAAGGAGCCTGAAAAGCCCCGTTGCCGGTCGACCACGCCGAGTTCGCCCGAGATTTCAAAGCCGCGGATCGCCTCAAGTCTGTGGATGGTATGTGCAGAAGGCAGCCCCGGGGTTTGCGGAGGGAGGACACAGCCGGCCAGGAGGAGGATTCCGGCCGCAAGAAAGACCGGTGCGAGACGCCTGAGCGTCAAGGGTGCGGCAAGGGCTGGCTCAGGGCACGCTTGAGACGCGCATCATGGGGAGCCCTCTCCAAGGCTTCCTGCCAGACGCGGCGTGCCGCCTGTGGATGCCCCGACTGCCAGAGCACCCGGCCCCAATGGAATGCAATCGTGGGTTCATGGGGCTTGAGCGTGTGCGCGAGCGCCAGGCGACGGTAGGCCGATTGCCAATGGTGCAGCTTGAAGTCGACCCAGCCCAGGCTGTCCAGCAGCGCCGGATCCGAGGGATCGATCAGGAGGGCATGGTGGATCAGGATCGCCGCCTGCAGCAGGTGCCGGCCCCGGATCGTCCACGTGTATCCCAGCGCGTTGAGGAACAGGGGATCTGAGGGGTAGCGTCGGACAAGCGCCTTGAGCAACCGGATCGCTTTCGCAAAATGGCCCAGGCGGATTTCGAGCAGGGCCTTTGCATATTGCAGGTCGGTGTTTCCCGGCCAACGCTTGAGTCCCCAGCCCAGAATCGTGGTGGCCTGCGAGGCCTGATCGGATCGCACAAAGAGGTTGACGCCGTGGGTCACGAGCCGTGGCCCCCAGACCGGCACCATCTCCGACATTTTCTCGAGGATCAGAAGCGCTTGATGGAAGTGGGGCGGCTGCCGCTCCATCTCGATCCGGGCGATCTCCCGCGTCGAGTCGACAAAATGGGCACCGACCCGGGCATAACCGAACCAGGCCCGGGCCCGCCGGAAATGCTTGAGATCGGCCTCGACATAACCCAGAAAGTAGCCCGCCGTGCGGTTCGACGTGTTCGCCTCAAGCAGCCGGGTGAGCGTCCTTTCGGCCTGGTGCAAGTGCTTCTCCTGGATTTCGATCCAGGCCCGGGTGAGCGGAACAAAGGGGGCCGCCTTGGGCGGGAGACTGTCGATCAGGCCGGCCGCCTTCTTCGGATGTCCGGCCAGCATCCACAGGTCCGCCGTCTTGACGCGGGCCGGGATCGTGCCCAGAAGATCTTGCTTCTCGAGCTTTTCGATCAAGGCCAGTCCGCGGTGGATCCTCCCCAGGAGAATCCAGGATTTGGCGAGCGCAAGGCCCAGCATGGGATCCTTGGGCTTCTCACGGAACAACGCCTCATACTCGTGGGCAGCCAAACCGGTCAGGCCCTCAGCTGCCGCCACGCGGGCGAGCGCCCAGTGGGCGAGCGGGTCGGTCGGAGCTTCATGCACCCAGTCCTGAAACAAAAGGAGCCGGGGGGCACGTTCCGAGGCGCGGGCGAGCACCTGGAGCAGGGCTTCGATCGCCTGGTGGGGATACATCACATGACGGACCAGCCCGGTCAGGACGGTGAGCGCCTGGCCGAGATGGCCTGTCTCGAGATTGGTCAGGATCAGGAGATTGTCGATCCGCCGATCACGCGGATCCAGGGTCTGCCAATAGAGGAGGGCCCGGCGGGCCAGCCGGAAATGAGCGCGTTCGTAGGCCAGCCAGGCCGCACGCGCCGCCAGCACGGTATCGGACTGGAGTTCCGCGGCCTGCAGAAGATCCTTGGCCGCCTGACGCTGGGAGTGCGGCATGCCCGCAAGCGGTGCGGGGGCGAGGGTTCGTGCCGGAAGCCGGTCCGAGGCTGCAGATCCGCCCACGAGGAGAGCAGCCAGGAACATTCCCATCCCCAGTTTTCGGCTACGGGTTTCGATCATTGACCGGGAGAAAGCATCCATCCAGCACACACTATAGAGGAGTTTGGTCAGACGCGCCGAATCCTCCGCTTGCCAGACTGCCCGCGAGCCCTTAAGCTGTATTGATCAGGCTCGCATCCGCGGGTGTAGCTCAATGGTAGAGTTCCAGGTTCCCAACCTGGTGACGTGGGTTCGATTCCCATCACCCGCTCCACTGTCCAAAAATCCCCCGAGCGCGAGGAGTGGATCGCCATGAGCCGTCCCCAGGGCCGTTCCCGTGGCCCCTGGATTGCCGGGGGCATCCTCCTGGTCCTGGTCCTCGTACTTTTCATCGGACCCCGGCTCATCCCGACCGGGTTCGTCCGCCGGGAGATCACAAGGCTTGTCCGCCAGGAAACCGGCCTCACGCTCAAGATCAAAGGACCGGTCCGGCTTTCGGTTTTTCCGACGCTCGGGCTCACCCTGAGCCGGACGACCCTGGAAAACCCGCCGGGTTTCCAGGGGCCGCCACTCCTTTCGGTCGGCCAGGCCGCGGTCGGGGTCAGTCTCATCCCCCTGATCAGCGGGCATATCGAAGTGACCGAGCTCAGCCTGAGTCACATCGCACTCACACTCCTCACGAACCGGAGGGGCATCAGCAACTATGCGCCTTTGGCCCGGTTGGCCGGCGCGGCCAAGCCAGCCCCGGCGAAAAGCAAGGCACCCCCCCGGCGTACGAGCCTTCCATTCGCGGCTCTCGGCCGGATCCATCTCCAGCATGTCACAATCAGTGTGATCAATCGGAAGACGGGGGCGGTCGATCACCTCCATCTCCGCGAGGTCAAGGCAGGACCCATCGAGCCGGCACGGCGTTTCCCCTTCCTGCTCAAGGCACAGATCTCGACCCACCATCCCCAGAGCATCTCGGCCACACTGGAACTCAAAACCCAAGTTCTCTACCAACCCACGGAGGGACTCAATCTCCGCGGGACCTCCTTCCGCTTGACGGTCACGAAACCTCGCCACCTGGTTCTTCGCGGAGAGGCCAAAAGCCTTGGTTTGAACCTGTCCAAAGAGTTAATCTCAATTCACAAGATAAATATTCAAGGTAATGGATTTACAGGATTTTTAGCAGCTGAAGGAAGACTGGCGCCGAGTGCGCTCCGCTCACTCTCCGGCCGTGTGAACCTGAGACTCGACCGGATCGAACCCTGGTTCGGCGCCGGGCTCGACCATCTCCTCCGGAACGGAACGGGTCGCCCCCCCCTGACCTTCGTGGCCGCCTGGCACATCACGGCACGGGAGCTATCCCTCACGCAGATGGCCGTGGGGCTGGGCCCGGAACATTGGAGGGGCTTCTTCCGGATGGGAACCGTGGGCAAACCACGCGCCTTCTCCTTCCTTCTGGACGGTAACTCGCTGACCCTGAACACTCCTCCACCCACTTCCGGAGGAGTTTCCCGCAAAAAATCCAGCCAAGCTTCGGTGCGGGCGGTGGCGAAAACAGCGGCGAGTCCAGCTCACACACAAAGCTTGAGCTGGCTCAAGGCCTATGCCGGGAGTGGGCGCATCCGATTGGGCGCTCTCCATGCGGATGGAATCCGGGCACGCAACATCGTGGTTAACCTGAAGATGGCCCGGGGAGTTCTCACGGCCTCCCCCCTCTCCGCCCAGCTCCTGGGTGGTCGCCTGGCCGGGGCGGGATCACTGTCCGCAGGATCCAAGGGCGCGCCCCATCTCACCTTCAACCTGAATCTCCACCAGCTCTCGGCCCGCAAACTCGTCTCCAGCCTGGGCAGCCGGAACCTTTCGCCCCTGGCCGGGCGCCTCGATGCCAGTCTCGTGGCCCGTTTCACCGGTGAGAACAAGGCGGCTCTCGCGCACACGCTCGCCGGAAACGGAGTCCTCGCCATGCACAAGGCCCGCTGGCAGGGCCTCAATCTCGACCGTGTCGTATCCGCCGTACGCCAAGCCTTGACCGGCCATATCCCGGCGTCCTGGCCGCAGGGTGGGGTGACCCCGCTCGGACGGATGAACCTCTCCTTCCGACTCGCCGGACCGATCCTGAACATCGAATCCCTCGCCCTCGAAACCCCAGGCCTCGCGGTGACCGGCCGGGGGCAACTCAACTGGGTGGCTCCCAGGCTCGCGCTCCAGCTCCTTTTGGCACCCCGACCGAATGCCGCGGGACGAGGCGAATGGCCGCCTGCGCTGCATGGCATCAAGATCCCGATCTCGGTCACAGGCTCTCCGCAATCGCCCCGCGTGAGACCGAACCTCTCTGCGATTCTCAAGGCCGAAGCCCGTGCCAAGGCCAAATCCCTCCTGGGCGGTTTCCTGGGCCATCTGATCCCCCACGGATGAGTCCGGACACGCGCAAACCGCCTGCCTTGACGGATGAGCAGGCGGCGTGGGTTCATGCTGTCCCCCGCTTTGCCCAGCGGGTCGTCACCTGGCAGAAGAACTTTGGGCGACACGATCTCCCCTGGCAGGGCACGACCGATCCCTATCGCATCTGGGTCTCGGAAGTCATGCTCCAGCAAACCCAGGTCGAAACCGTCAAGGCCTATTACGGGCGCTTCCTTGAACGCTTTCCAAAGGTGACCGACCTGGCCCGGGCGCGGCCCAAAACCGTGCTCCGTCACTTTGCCGGTCTCGGCTACTACGCCCGTGCCCGCAATCTCCATGAGGCCGCCCGGCAGGTCATGAAAAAGGGGGGGGACTTTCCCACACGGCTCGAGGCGCTGCTCGCACTCCCCGGGATCGGTCTCTCCACGGCGGGGGCAATCCTGTCCTTGAGCCAGGATGTCCCCCACCCGGTTCTCGATGGCAACGTCCGGCGGCTTCTGGCACGACTGTATCTTGGTCGCGATCCCGAGCGCACGGCCCGGGAAACGAGCAGGCTTTGGGCATTGGCCCAAGCGCTTCTTCCGAAACAAGACGCCCGCATCTACACGCAAGGCGTGATGGATCTGGGTGCGCTCCGCTGCCGACCCCGCGATCCGGACTGCAACCACTGCCCGTTCGCCGAAGACTGCCCGTACCCCGGGATCCCCCACATCCGCCGGAAAAAAACGGCCTCTGTCCGTAGCGCGCATCCGATCCGGCGGATCAAGCTTCTCCTCATCCGCAAAGGCGGCCGGCTCCTGCTTGAAAGACGTCCTCCCCAGGGGATCTGGGGAGGGATGAGTTGCCTCCCGGAGATCTCCCCACAGGACAGTCCCGAACGCTGGTTCCGAAAGCTCGGGGCCAGGCCGGGTGGCCGCCTGGTGCGGCATCCGGCCTTGCGGCACCCCCTGACCCATCTCGAACTTCACATCGAGGTTTATGAAATGGAGGTGGGTGAAAATGCCGGCGGGCTCCCCACCCGCCCGACCCGGTGGGTGGGGGAAGGGAAGCTTGGAGCCGAACCCCTGCCCCGGCCCATCCAACGTTTCCTTGCGGAATGGAGGCAAGCTTTGGAGGGTGGGGAGAGGGTGCGATAATATCGGGGCCGGGTTTTCAATGGGTCTTTCATGCATCAGGTTCGCTGTGTCGTACTCGGAAAAGAAGCGCCGGGGCTGGATTCGCCACCCTTTCCGGGGACTCTCGGTCTGCGCATCTACAACGAGGTTTCAAAAGAAGGCTGGGAGGAGTGGATCCGCCGTCAGACGATGATCATCAACGAGTACCGGCTCTCAGCAGCGGATCCCAAGGCCCGGGCGTTTCTCAAGGACGAGATGACCCAATTTCTCTTCGGTTCCGGATCGAAACCCCCACCCGGCTATGAACCCCCCGGGGCGGATCCCGAACTGGAGGAAGATCCCTGACATGGTCCGGGCCCGCCCCTTCCCATGAACATTGACCGGCTCCCCCATCCGGTCGCGGCAGAAATCTTTCTCCGCCACTACATCGACCGGAAGCCGCTCATCATCCAGGTGCCGGATCTCTCCGTCCTGGGATGGCAGACCCATCGGTGGACCAATGACTACCTCAACTACAAGGCCGGGGCCCATGAAGTCCGGGTCCTGCAACAGCCGCGACCGGGTCTCTTCACCGCCGAATCCACCACCTATGTGGCCATGCCCTTCCGGCACTTCATCCGGGAGGTCATGACCCCCCCGGGAGGCAATCCGGCTTATTACCTCAACCTCCAGACTGACCGGCTGATCGAGCCGCCGCTGCTCCAGCTCATCGGGGATTTTTCGATCCCGGACTACTTCAAGGACTTCATGATGCGGTGCATCGTCCTCTGGATGGGCAACAGCCCAAGCCCGATCGTGACGGTCCTGCACCACGACTTCAATGACAATCTCTACGTCGTGGTCGAGGGTCGCAAGCAATTCACGCTATTTCCCCCGACCGAGGCACAGCATCTTTATCCCCGAGGCGTGATCCGGCACATCGCCGAAACCGGGTTGATCGAATATGAACCGGGTGAAAAACAGCCCCACCTCAGTGCGATCGACATCGGAAAGCCCGATTTTGAGCGATTTCCGGCCTACCGGGAGGCTTTGCCCCACAGGATCGATCTCGAGATCCGGAAGAACGAGATGCTTTTCCTGCCGGCCGGCTGGTTTCACCAGGTGAGTTCACAAGGACGTCACATCGCTCTCAGCTTCTTCGCCGAGGTGCCCTCCCCTGCCGGATTCGAACACCTGGGGAACCTGGTCCGCAACACCGGGCTCCGTGCACGGGAGGCGACTCTTTCCGGGTGAGGCTAGGGAAAACTTTGATCCTTGACGGACCAAGACTCAAACAGCGTAAAATAACGAAGCTAAAAAATGGCCAGGTAGCTCAGTCGGTAGAGCAGTGGACTGAAAATCCACGTGTCGGTGGTTCGATTCCGCCCCTGGCCACCAAATTAAATTCCAGAGAGATCCCATAGTGCCCAGAAGCCCGCACAAGCATTGAGCTTGCGAGCTTTTTTCGTCCAGAGTGGCCCCATGATGTTTAGTAACAGCGGGGGCAACTGGGGGGCAACTATGGGGGCAACTCGTGATGTGGTGGGGGCAACTTTGTCGGGCTCCAGACACACCGGTCAACTTTGGAGTGAAACGTAATGCTTACTGAGCGCGCGATCCGGAATACTAAATCTGCAGACAAACCGCGTCGTCTATTCGATGCAGGCGGCCTCTATCTCGAAGTTGCACCATCCGGAGGGAAATGGTGGCGACTTAAGTACAGATTCGGCAACAAAAAAAGCGCCTGTCGCTAGGAGTGTTTCCACGCGTGAGCCTCAAGGAAGACCGGTGCAAACGGGATGACGTGCGACGAAGCTCGACAACGGCAAGGATCCCGGTGCGGCGCGCAAGACAGAAAAGGCAGCACAGCATGAATTGAGTGCGGACAGAAACCTCTTCTGGCAAATTCGAATGATGTCGTCCGGCGTCTTCCCCCTCTTCTTGGCGAACACAGCCAAGATCAGAATGGGATCGGCATCAATGCGATAAACCAACCGTCACGTTTCAACTCCCCTTTTGGGGAATGCAGTCCGAGGCCTGGCAGATTCATCCTCTCCGGCCTTGTCACCACGTCGAGGCGCGCCAGCATCCTCTCGATCTTCGGTACCATATCCGCCGAAAGGCCTTTGGCTAGAGCTTTCTCATAAAGCCGTTTCAATCCCTTGTGCCGAAAGCTCTGGATCAAGCGCCTGCCCCTCCTGACTGCTTCCCACCCTAACCCCAACTGACAAGTAATAATTGATACCCTACCGGGCGATACCGCATCTTGAAGGCAGGAAAACCGGATTCATCACAGCGCCCCGATTCTGGTTGAAAATCCAGCGACTTGACGGACCCGCAGTTCTCGATCCGAATGCGCGCGATCCGCACGTGTCGGTCCCTCCAAGACAGTCACCAGCTCAGCCTAGCGACAGGGCCCCTCCCGGCCTGACCGCCCCCCTCGGGCTGTCTAGACTAGGGCCACCCCAGTTGGAGGGATGAAGAGACAATGATGGGGGCATTTAGAAATTTCAAACCGCAGAGCAAAACCAGTCGCTTGTTTGACTCTGGCGGCCTTTATCTTGAAGTCCCACCATCCGGCGGCCGCTGGTGGTGGTTCAAGGACCGCTCCAAGGCCAAGGAGAAGCAGATCCCGCTGGAGGTTTTTGCTGAAGTCAGTATCAAAGAAGCGGGGATGGCGGCGGTTACTATCAACGCCACAACCTTTGGTGGGGCAACAAGAAACAGGACCACTGGAGTTCAGCTCTACCACCGGATGAAACCCGTCCGTGAAGCGGGCAACTAAAGAGATCACGGTCGGCGGGCCGAAAAGCACACAAAGTCAACTACTAACACCCTCACACCCCCCGAGCCCTTCCGGGTAAAATTGACGGATGCAGGATGACGATGCCCTCCGCCTTCTCAGCGAACACCGCGAACAACGCAGTGCACCAGGCGTCGGCCAGCTATTCCTTTCTCGCCTCGCACTGGTACGAGGAAGGACTGGATCACCGCTTGCTCTGGCACGCGCTCGTGAACGACTTGCCACCCATGCTCGACGCATTGGAGCGGTGGATTGACGATTGACGCAGGCGCTGATCCCAAACGCGTGGCGATCGTCACCGGCGCAGGACGCGGCATCGGCCGGGCGATGGCGCTAGGCCTAGTACAAGCCGGGATCCGAGTAGTGGCGACGTCAGCCCGTGAGCGCACGGAGATCAACGCAGTGGCCGCCGAGGCGGGCACGGACCAAGTCATCCCCATCCTCGCCGATGTCACCCGCGAAACCGACGCGCAACGCGTCGTTGCTGTTGCTCTGGAGCAGTTTGGCCGCCTGGACATCCTGGTCAACAATGCTGGCCGCGGCATGAGGTACATCAGCGAAGCCTTCATGACCGAACCGACCCGGTTCTGGAAAGTCGAGCCCGAAACCTGGCGGATGGTGATCGATACCAACGTCAACGGTCCGTTCCTGATGGCGCGTACCGCGACGCCGCACATGGTGCGCGCGGGATGGGGCCGCATCGTGAATATCTCGATAAACCACTCGACAATGCGCCGGGCCGGATTCTCGCCCTATGGCCCATCGAAGGCGGCTCTGGAGTCCGAGACCATCATCTGGGCGCAGGATCTGCGCGGCACCGGAGTCACCGTCAACGCCCTGCTACCAGGCGGCGCCACGCTGACCGGCATGATTCCCGCTGGCTTCCCGGAGAGTGCCCGAGGCAGGCTACTCGACCCGGCAATTATGGTGCCGCCGCTGCTTTGGTTGGTTTCGGACGAGGCGAACGCGATCTCCGGTCGCCGCGTGATCGCCAACCAATGGGATGGCGCCAATCCACTAGCAGCAACCGAAGACACCGGCTGGGGTAGCAAGGTGGCAGGTCAGCCGGCCACCTGATCGGCGAGAGCGCTCTCACTGAATATCCGAGGAGTCAGCGAAATCTCCCCTTTCGCTCGAACGGATACCGACCTCTGCACTTCACGCCCGCTTCGTGATCCCGGGTCAATCGGGTTGGGTGCTTCTTCGGGATATCACAAGTGAACGACTACAACGACTGCCAAATGCGGCTGCCCCTTTCGTTGATCGAGTAGCTGGAGACCCGGCCCGAACAGCGGTTGAGTGGAAGCCGTGCTTTCGATAACTCGGCAGGACGCGACGACACGCATCCGGATGCGTCCCGCTCAATCGATCAGTCGGCTATGGGTGCCTCACCCACCTCCTTCAGACGCGCATTGAGTCTTGGCAGATCCACCTGCTCGATGTGCCTCCACTCGGCCAGCGTCGAGTACAGCTCACGCTCGACGATCGCATATCCGGTTCGCGCATCGGGGCTTGGGGCAGCATCCGCTCCATCGACCGCCTGCTCCAAATGGGCAAGGTCCTGTGAAAGCATCGCGAGACTCCTGAGGTTACGCGGCGGTGCCCCCCCGAAGCCAATATGGTGCTGTGGGAAGGGGCGTTCGCCGGAGATGTAGCGTACCCGCAGGTAGAGTGCGGCAACCGCGCCATGTTCTGCCCCTCCCGCCTGCATCCGGGTATCCAGTGCATCAAGCACCTTCACGGCCGCAGACTCCACCTGCGAAGCCTGAAACTCGGCACGCCCGATCTTGCGTGCCAGGTGGAACTGGCTCAGCAAA
Source organism: Pseudomonadota bacterium (assembly GCA_027320085.1). GTDB lineage: Bacteria > Pseudomonadota > Gammaproteobacteria > JAKAQQ01 > JAKAQQ01 > JAJZIH01. The sequence continues at coordinate 30,044 of DAHVLZ010000018.1, read as the reverse complement.
GCGGCCTCCGACACCTTGATATTCGGGTCCATCTCGACCCGCAGGGGCTGACGGTACGTCCGGCCTTCCACGGTGAGTTCAACGGTATACAGGCCCGGTGGCGCCCAGACGCCGGGAGCCTCCCGGCCAAGCGCCCCCGGCATACTGAAGCCGGCGTAGTGGAGGTCCCACACGAGACGGTGCATCCCGGGGGTTGCGCCCGGAATGGCCGGAGGCTTGACCCACTCCGGCGCGAAATCCAGCTTCGCGGGATTCGGCGCCATGAACTTTTCGGTGCTGCTGTAGCGCCGCACAACCTTCCCTCGCGAATCCAGAATACGGATCACCACGGGGCCGGAGACATTCCGTGGAAGCACATAGTCGATGTAGGCGCCGAACGGCGGATTGGCCGCTGCCGGTTCACTTTTCGGAAACGGCGTCCCGGTGAACCCGGCGGGTTTCACGAGGATCGCGGGCGCAGGCTTGAACAACGTGACGGATCCAGGATGCACGGCATCCATCTGCCGGAGCGGGGTGATGTCGTCCATGATCCAGACGCTTCGCCCGTGCGTTGCGAGCACGAGGTCGTTGTCCCGGATCTTGATGTCGCGCACCGATGACACGGGCAGGTTCAGCTGAAGCGATTGCCAGTTGGCCCCATCATCGAAGGAGACGAACACCCCGTACTCGGTACCGGCGAAGAGGAGCCCCGGCTTCACCGGGTCCTCACGCACCACGTTGACAAAATCATCACGGGGGATACCGTGGGTCATGAGGGACCAGGTCCTGCCGTCATTGCGAGTCACGTAGATGTACGGCGTCTCATCATCGAGGCGATGACGGTCAATCGCCAGGTAGGCCATGTCGCGGTGGAAACGCGACAACTCAATCCCCGCCACCTTGGACCAGGGAGTCAGGGCCTTCGGGGTCACATTGATCCACTTCGCGCCACCGTCCCGGGTACGCCAGACCAAGCCGTCGTCCGTTCCCACCCAGACCACCCGGCCGCTGAACGGTGAGGGCGCAATCGAGTAGATCACACCCCGGCGCGGTCCGATGTCGATGTTGTCCTTCGCGGTCGATGGATCGAGGTTCGGCGGCACGCCCGGGTTCTTGCGGCTCAGATCCGGACTGATCCGTGTCCAGTGCAACCCGCCGTCGTTGGTGCTGAACAGATACTGGTTCGCGAAATAGAGGGTCTTGTGGTTGTATGGAGAGAAGACCAAAGGCAGCGTCCAGTCCGTCCGGTACCGGGCGTTGGGATATGCCAGCATCGGATCGACGTCGCGCACGAGCCCGGTATGCAGGTTGAGCCTCTGCACGGAGGTGGTCTCCCCCGTCCCGTCACCAAAGATGATGTTGGGATTCTCCGGATCAGGGACCACATTCCCGTTCTCCCCGCCAGGGGTGATCTCGCGGAAATTCTCCATCGTGATGCCGTCGTAACCAATAGTCTCACTCGGCAGCGCAAACGACCCGGAGTCCTGTTGCGAGCCGTATACCCAGAACGGGAAGCGATGGTCCGTGCTGATCTTGTAGACCTGCGCGGTCGGTTGGTTGTACCAGGTGCTCCAGGTCTTGCCACCGTCGAGCGTGACCTCGGTGCCCTGGTCGCTGCCCAAGATCATGCGATGGGGATCGGTGGGGTCAATCCACAGCTGATGGTAGTCATCGCCCGTGGGGTCCCCCTTGAGCGCAATGAAGTGCTTTCCACCATCATTGGAGCGCAGCACGATGGTATCCATCACGTACAAACGATCGGCATTTGCCGGATCCACCGTCAGCGAACAGAAGTACCAGCAGCGCTGGGTGATCCGGGGATCCCGCGAGAGGTGCCGCCACGTTGCCCCGCCGTTCTCCGAGCGATAAAGACCCCCGGTCCTCCACGTGCCACCGACGATCGCATAAAGCCAATCCGGCCGGGTCGGTGCGACCGCGAGGCCAATGCGACCCGGACGGGCCGGGAAGCCGTGCCCCCGGATGGGCATCCAATGGGTGCCGCCGTCATGGGAGACGTAGAGGCCAGTGCCGGGTCCATTCGATGGGGGATAGACGCTCCAGGGCGGCCTCCGGGTCTGCCACAGTGCCGCATAGATCGTCTGGGGATCTCCGGGCTTGAACGCCAGGTCGACAGCACCGGTGTTCTCGTTGAGGTAGAGCACCTTCTGCCAGTGCCGGCCCCCATCAAGCGAACGGAACACGCCGCGCTCGGCGTTCGGGCCATAGGGATGGCCGAGAGCGGCGACGAATACGATATCGGGGTTTTGTGGATCGATGATGATGCGGGCAATCTGCCGGGTGCCGGCCAATCCCAGGTGCGTCCAGTGCCGTCCCGCGTCGGTGGACTTGTACATCCCATCGCCCTGGGCGATATCCGAACGCATGTCCGCTTCGCCCGTGCCAACATAAATGATGTCCGGATTGGAAGGCGCGACGGCGATCGCGCCGATGGAACCCACCGGTTCGTGGTCAAAAATCGGCTTCCAGGTACGCCCGGCGTTTTCCGATTTCCATACGCCACCGTCGACGGAGCCAAAGTAGAAAACCCGGCTGTTTCCCGGCACGCCAGCCACCGCAAGAACGCGACCGGCGCGGAACGGGCCAATCAAGCGCCATTTGAGTGCTTGATAATCAATGGCGGGCACATGGGCGATTCCGGATACCGGCATCGCCTCGACCACGGCACATCCGAATGCGGCAAAAGCCGCCCCAAAGACCAGCATCGAAGCAGCACGCACTCGCATGGGCAATCTCCAGCCTGTCATGGAAGATCTCAACGGGCGGTCGCGAGCACGAGAGAGGTGCTCGCAAGACACACCCTTCGCTTGGTTTTCCACCCAATGTTAGCAGCTTATCCGCTTCTTGCGCACGCCCTCCTCCCGCCGCCAAGGAGAGGCTGACCATGGGAGGACGTGGTGCCCGTGTAACGAACCCCGGCGCTGGCTGGCCTGTTTGGAGAGGAAGGATGACCGCCCGTGTTTTTGTGGGGTGCTTCACGGGTAGCGGGGTTTTTCTGTCTTCCTATCAGTTGATGTAACGAGTCGGAACCACTCCCGCTCCGAGGTCCAGATTGGCCCCTTGGTTTGGCCTTGCAGCTTGCCTCCCCCTCACCAATCCGCTACTATCCGGACTTCCCTAGACCGGCCCCGAGGATCACCGCCCCCGAGTGGACGGCTACGGGCTCCGGTTCACCATCCCGAGAGCCCCCGTGGAAGCCGCCCCTGCCCTTTCGACCGACAAACTGGATCCGTCCGAGGCCCGGCCGGTCCGGTTCTGGGCCATTGCCCCGGTCGTGGCCATGGCCGCCTTCATGGAGGTGCTCGACCTCTCGATTGCCAATGTCTCGCTCCTCCATATCGCAGGCAGTCTCTCCGCGTCGAAGAGCCAGGCGACCTGGGTCCTCACCTCCTATACCGTCACCAACGCGATCATCCTCCCCCTCAGCGGATGGCTGGCCGCCACCTTCGGCCGCAAACGCTACTTCATGGCGAGTGTGGGTGCCTTCAGCATTGCCTCGCTCCTGAGCGGACTTGCCCCCACGCTGGGTTCCCTGATCCTGTTTCGTGCCATCCAGGGGCTCGTCGGTGGCGGATTACAGCCCAACGCCCAGGCGATCCTCTCCGATGCGGCCCCCGCCGAAAAGCGCGGGATGGCCTTCGCCCTGTACGGGATGGCCGTGGTATTCGCACCGGCCATCGGCCCCACTCTGGGCGGTTGGATCACCGACCACATGAGCTGGCGTTGGGTCTTTTTGATCAACGTCCCGGTTGGTTTCCTGATCCTCCCGTTCATCCAGTCCCTGGTCCGCGACCCGCCCCATTTCGCGGAAACGCGGAACCACCGCCGGAAAAACGGTTTCCGGCTCGATTACATCGGCTTCAGTCTGATCGCTCTGGGGCTGGGTACCCTGCAGGTGGTGCTCGACCGGGGACAACAGGACGACTGGTTCGGTTCCCGGTTCATTTTGGCGATGTCGACAGTCGCGATCCTCACCCTGGTTGGCTTCGTCGTCTGGGAGTGGACCCGGAACGACCCGATCGTTGATCTCCAGCTTTTCCGCAGCCCCTCCTTCGCGGCCGCGAACCTCCTCATGTTCATGCTGGGTTTTGTGCTGCTCGGAACCACGGTCCTCCTGCCACTCTACGTCCAGTCGCTCATGGGCTACACGGCCGTCCAAGCCGGTCTCATGCTGTCACCCGGTGGACTCGTCATCATGCTGCTCATGCCGCTCGTGGGCCAGCTCACGGGACGCCTGGATGCCCGCTGGCTCGTGGGCTTCGGTTTCCTGATCCTTGCGCTCGCCATGTTTACCATGACGGGCCTCGACACCCAGACCAACTTCCGAACCCTCATGTGGATCCGGATTCTTCAGGGCTCCGGAATGGCGTTTTTGTTCATTCCCATCAATACGGTGGCCTTCTCGGGCATTCCTGTCACCAAATCAAGCAACGCCTCGGCCATCATCAACATGTCGCGCAACATTGGCGGCAGTTTCGGGATCTCCATCGCGACGACCATCCTCCTGCGCCAGGCCCAGTTCCACCAAAGCGTGCTTGTCCGGCACATCAATCCCTTCAATCCGAACCTGCAAACCTACCTCGCGAAGGCACACAGTGCCTTCGCACAGGGTATCCAGGCCGGCAAAACCTCTTCCGGAGCGGCGATGGGGTTCCTCTACCGGAACCTGCTCCAGCAGTCGAACATGCTCGCCTATATCGATGACTTCAAGGTCATGGGAGTGATCTCACTCGCCATGATTCCTCTGGTCTTCCTCCTGCGCCAGAAGAAGGGGGTCAAACCCGCCCACCCGATCGTGGAATAAGTCCTCCGGGATGGATCCGGGCCGCCTTCAGGATGCGATCACTCCCACCGTCCGAAGGCAGGTTTCAAAGCGTTTCCAGGTCCGCTCGAGATCGAAATCGAGGCCCACCGAAAAACGGATGAGCCCGGGGCCGAGACCGATGGCCGTCCGGTCGGCTTCCGGGATTTCCGAGGAAGTGCTCGATCCGGGGGGGCTGAACAGCGTCCGGTAATAGCCCAGGCTGACCGCAAGCAGACCGACCCTTTGGGACTGGAGCGCCAGCATGAGTTTTTGGGCCCGGCTCTCCTCGCCGAGATCGATCGTCATCATGCCGCCGTAACCCATCCGGGAATCCGCCTGTCGTTGCCAGACCGCCCGGTCGGGATAGTTCGGAAGCCCCGGATAGGAAACCCGGAGACCCGCCCCCACCAGACGATCGGCCAGTGCACCGGCATTTTTGCCGTGCTGGAGGAGACGCACCGGCAGGGTGTGGAGATTCTTGTAGATGGATGCCGCCCGCGCACCATCAAGCGTGGGGCCGAGCAGCATGCTGGCCCCGTTCGAGGCATCCGAAAGCTCGCCGATCACGGACTCTTCCGCCGTGATCACACCGGCCACGCAATCGCTCATCCCGTTGATGAACTTGGTCAGACTGTGGATGACCACATCCGCCCCCTGTCTCCGGGGTGTGAAGATGAGCGGGGCGAAGGTGTTGTCCACCACGAAGCGGGCACCCACGCCGTGCGCGATCTCCGCCATCCGGCCGAGATCGGGGGCCCTGAGGAGGGGGTTGCTCAGGCTCTCGCAATAAAGCACCCGGGTCTTGGGGGTCAGGGCTTGGCGCACTTGATCCGGGTCGGTGAAATCGACGAAGCGCGTACAGATCCCGAGACGCGGCAGGAAGTTCTTGAGGAGGGCATAGGTCCCCCCGTAGACCAGCCGGTCGGAGACGATCTCCGCCCCTTGCGTGCAGAAGTTGAAGAGCGTGCAGGCGATCGCCGCCATGCCGGAAGCCGTGACGTGGGCCGCGGGCATCTCCTCCATGAGGGCCAGGGCATGAGCCAGAACCCGGGTCGAGGGGCTATCCAAGCGGGAGTAGAGGTGACAGCCCGGAACCGGCCCATGAAAGATGGCCTTGAGCTTCTCGGGATCGAGGAAGGTGAAGGTGGATCCATCCGAGATCGAGGGGTTGACCTCGCCGAACTCACCGAAGACCAGGTAGTCTTCGATCTGACTGGCCGGAGGAACACCCTCCGGCCCGGTTGGAGAACGCATACATCCCCGGGTCGTGAATCTTCCCTATTCTATCAGAGCCCCCACGCTCTCGGCACCGGCCGGAGGGACAGGCCCGGTCTCGAGCCAGCGTCGGAACCGCCGGAGGATCAAGAGTCCGGGTGCGGCCATGAGTCCGCAGGCGAGGAAAAAGGGAGCCCAGCCCAGGGCAAGCGCCAGATAGCCGCTCGGCGACGACAGGATGACCCGGGGCACTCCCATGAGGCTCGTGAGGAGTGCGAACTGGGTGGCCGTGAACCGCCGGTCGGTCATGAGGGCCATGAAGCCGACAAAGGCTGCCGTGCTCATGCCGAGGGTCAGATTCTCGCTGCTGATCACGAGGGCGAGTGCCCGGACCGAGGGACCGGTCAGGGTGAGGAGGGCAAAGCTCCCGGTGGCCAGCGCCTGAAGCAGTCCGAACCAGAAGAGTGCGCGGTAGGTGCCGATCCGGAGCATGAGGGCACCGCCCAAAAGCCCACCCGCCACAATCGCCCAGAATCCGAACGCCTTGACAACGAGGCCGATCGTGAGGTTCGTGTAGCCCATCTTGAGATAGAAGGGAATCGTCATGTTCGAGGCTACGAGATCTCCCACCTTGTACAGGAGGAAGAAGATGAGCACCCAGACCGCATCCGGTCGCTTGAAGTAGGACAGGAGGGGTTCGATGACACTCTGGCGCAGCCCGCGCGGAAGCGGTGCGATGAGGGCTGGCTCGCGGGCCAAGACCGTCGTGAGGACGCCCACCGACATCAGGGCGGCCATGACGAGGTAAACCGAACGGAAGCCGATGAAATGCACGAGGACGAGCCCGCCCCCGGAAACCACCAGCATGGCGATGCGATAACCATTCACGTAGAGGGAGGCCCCGAAGCCCTGCTCGTCGTCAGCCAAAGATTCCCGGCGGTAGGCGTTGATCACCGTATCCTGCGAGGCGGAGCAGAAAGCGATCAAAAGACACAGACAGGCCACGGCCAGAAGGTCCCTGTGGGGATCGAGGAGCGCCATGGCGGCAATGGAGACGGTGAGTGCGAGTTGGGTGATGAGCAGCCAGCCACGTCGACGCCCGAGAATCCGAAGCTTGAAACGGTCGAAAAAGGGAGCCCAGACGAACTCGAGCGTATAGGGCAGACCCACCAGGGAGAAGAGCCCGATCACGCCGAGATTGATGCCATCGCGGGTGAGCCAGGCCTGGAGCAGCGTGCTCGTGAGGAGGAGCGGCAGGCCGGAGGAGAAACCCATGAGCAGGGCGACCAGCATCCGGCGGGTCAAGAGCGCCCGCCAGTCGAACCGTCTTCGGGGCGGGATGGGGCTGGTCACGAAAATCCCGCCAGCGCATAGTCGATGAGGAGGGGGGCGTGGTCGGAGAAGCGCAGGGCACGAAGGATTTCGGCTGAACGGACGGCGGGTGCGAGATCACGCGTGATGACCTCGTAGTCGATGCGCCAGCCCACGTCCTTCTCGTAGGCCCGTCCCCGGTTGGACCAGAAGGTGTAACGGCCCGGGTGGGGGTCGACCTGCCGGAAGGCATCGGAGAAAGTGCTCGACTCGGCAAAGAGCCGATCCATCCAGGCACGCTCATGCGGCAGGAAACCGGAGTGCTTCTCGTTCGCACGGGCGTTTTTGAGATCGATGGCGCGGTGGGCGATATTGAAGTCGCCGGCGAGGATCACCCCTCCCCGCTGGGCAAAGCGCTCGAGCGCTTTCGGAAAGACCGCGAGGAAACGGTCCTTGGAGGCCTGGCGCTCGGGTCCCTGCGAGCCCGAGGGAACGTACAGGCTGAACACCCAGAGCGCCCCCCAGCGGGCTCCCACGAGCCGGCCCTCACCATCGAACTCCGGATTCCCGAAACCCGTCTCGACCTCGTCCGGCTCGCGGCGGGCGAGAATTGCGGTCCCGGCATATCCCGGCCGGTTCGCATCGGCAAAAAAAGCGGTATACCCGGACCGTTCCCAGAGGGCGGGGTCGCGCTGGTGGGCCTGGGTCCGGGTCTCCTGGAAACAGACGATATCCGCCCCCGATCCAGGCAGCCAGTCGAAGAGCCCCTTGCGCGCAGCCGCCCGGAGTCCGTTGACGTTCAGGGTCAGAATCCGCATGCAGGCAGTCTAGCGGCATGTTACCGTCCCGCCAAGCCGCTCCCTGAAAGTCCCATGGATCGGTACATATTGAGGGGCTACAGTAGCGAACCGCTTAGCACCATCAGGTAACGCGATTCCAAAGAAAAATCATAGGATTGCCAGATCCCCGTGACTACGACACGGTGGAGCTTCAAGCTCGAGAAGAGACTGGATCAAGATCTCCATCGTCTGTGCGGGGAAATGAGCAAGACCTGCTCTTGCTAAATTTGCTTCCCCTACCGGGCCTGGACCGGGTTGGCGGCGAAGAACTCCTTCTTTCCCCCCTCCCGGAGCGTATAGACCGGCCAGCGCAAGTGCCGGATCATCTTTCCGCGAGACCAGCCGGATGCCGGGTAGACCGGGTATACACAAACGACGCCCTGGGGAAGGGGCTGACCCTTCTCGAGCGGAACGAGATGCCAGTCCATGAGAAGATGCACAGGAGGGGGACTGGTTCCTCTTCCCGTAAAGCGCCAGTGACGGAGGAAATACGCAATCATCTGGTTGGTCCCCATGTCCCCCCCAATCCGGAAAATGATCAACCGCCTCGTCGCGACCTGTCCATCGGCACCCACCACTGCTGAGGCAAGGGTCGGCAGGATCGTCGGGAAATAGGATCCTGCTAGCCGGACCGGGCAGCGCAGATGGCCTTGCACGGAGCTTTGCAAGGTCCCGCTCCGGTCCTTGAGGGCCATGCGGGTCGGGGGGCCGACCGCAATGCTCACCCCAAAGGCTCGCCGGAAAGAAGTGATGTGGCTTCCATCTTCATGTCTTACATGTCTTAACTGTTGCGAACCGGTGATGATCGTTCTCACCGACCAGCACTGGAAAGGCAAAGTACAGGGTGACCTCCGGACCCGGATGGCCTCTGCCTCATACTGAGGGACCGCAGGCTTTCCAAAGGGTCTCAGAAGCAAGGCATTGGCGCCCAGCTTTCGGGCTTCCTGCAACCAGTGCGTCAGAACCGATCGGTTCCGGGCCGCTCCATTACTGCCAATCTCTTCATGTAAGAAGAGCGATGTTCCAAACTCGCCCGGCGGCAACAATCTTTCCGTATAGCCCAGTTTCCCCCGTTGACCCAGCTTGCGCAGTACCTGATAGTGCAGGGGCGGGGAGAACAGAATAGGGAGGGAACGGGCGACTGAGGTGGCCACCAGGAGCACAGATCCCATGAGCATCAAGGCGACCCGAACAAAACCCCGATCTGTCAGGCGCTGATCTTTTCGGCTCATTGAAGCCTCGTTTGGTAACTCGCCACTCAGGCATTTCTCTCCACGATTAAGTTCCCTTCGGTGGAGTTGTCGGAGGAGCACAAATTTTTGTATGGCCACCATCTGTACAGACCAAGATATCAAAAGACGTCATACCGCCTGCGTTTAGCTCAAAAGCCGAGAAAGCACCTTGTTCAGCATTGCCATTGGACAATGGAGCAGGGGGGTTCGACATTCCGCTAAACCCAAGACTTGTATACTTTAGCGACAAACTTCCGGTCCCACCCGAAACGCCAGCGCTCCCCAATCCCGGCGATGCTCCCATGTCAAACGAATCCTCCTTCTGTTCCAGGGCGATGGTCGCCTGGACCTGCTGCTCTATATTAAAACTCGCTGGGGGGGTCAGCACGTCGACACCCGTGGCCGCGACCGGCTCCCCCGAGTCATTTTCGGGCTCCCCGTTACCCGCATGCCCGCTGCCGGCCACCAGACTGAACGTCAGGGGATCGGTCGCAGTCACCTGATACTCCGCGTTCGATTCGTCTGGAAAGATCGTCATGATCACGAAGTTCAAGGGAGGATCCGCCGAGGCCAGATTCGTCTCCAGCCAGGAGGAGACGGCTGCCTCCTGAGACGTCCCGGTAAAGGTATTGGCCACGCTCGAGGGGAGGTAGACGGACATCGAGGGCGCGAGTTCCGAGAAGGTGCTCTGCTCCTCGGTGGTCGTTCCCGTCATGTCGTCCCACATGATGTGCCAGGTGCAAAGCCCTCCGTCTACCGTCGCCAAACAGGGTCCGTGGGCGGTGATGATGGAAGCCAGCGACTGGTTCGGATTGAAGATGAAAAACTCGACCTCCATCCGCTCCCCTGCCGAAGTCCAGAAATAGGCCCCAGAGGGGATGTGTCCCATGGCGTAATCCTGGAACTGGGCCGCAGTCGTACAGCTCGTGCAAAGGTCCATGGCGACATTGTTGGCAGCACGGGACGAGCTTGCCGGCCAGACGGTCAGAATCAGTCCGAAGAGGGAAACAAAAATCACACTCTTTTTCATGACAAGTCTCCTTTTGGTCCAGTGACACTTTCTGTTTTGAGGCAGCTGCCTCAAGCTCTTTCCGAACCATACCCCCCCCAGAAAATTTGTCAAGTGGATTAGGATACAGAGCAAAGAGAGATAGCCACTACCCAAAAGACCGGAAGTTGGATAGGATGGCCCAAAGTCGGATTTCCGGAATCCCGATGCGAGAGCGATCCCGACGGTTTTTCGATCTGGCCCTCGGTGCCGGCGCCCTGTCCTTCGGCGAATTCACCCTGAAAAGCGGACGGGTCAGCCCCTATTTTTTTGATCTGGGCCGCATCCGCCACGGCCGGGAGATCGCCGAACTGGGGACGCTCTACGCCGAAACCCTGATCGAGGCCAAGCTTTCCGTCTCCACGCTGTTCGGTCCCGCCTACAAGGGGATTCCGCTCGTCGTGGCCACCGCGATCGCCCTCTCCAGACTGCAGACCGAACCTGTGGGCTACGCCTTCAACCGCAAGGAAGCCAAGGACCACGGGGAAGGCGGCCGCATCGTGGGCGGTCCGATCAAGGGCCCGCTCGTGATCATCGACGACGTCATCACCGCGGGGACCGCCATCCGCGAGACGATGGTGCTCCTCGAGACAACTCCGGCCCGGCCCGTCGGCGTGATCGTGGCACTCGACCGCGAAGAACGCGGGACCGAGAGCACCCGCTCGGCCCTCCAGGACACCGGGATCCAGTGGGGACTCGCCGTCCAGGCCATCGCCTCCTTCAGCGACCTCATCGAGTACCTGAACCACGAGCCGCGCTGGAAGACGACCTACGAGAGCCTGGCGCGTTACCGGGCCCGCTACGGCACGAACCCGGCGGAATCCGCCCCGCTTTAGCTGCCGCTGTGCCCGAAACCGCCCTCACCGCGGCGGGTCTGCTCAAAACACTCGACCACATCGAGCGCGACCCGGGCCACGGGGATGAGCACCAGCTGGGCGATCCGTTCCCCGGGTTCGATGAGGAGCCGGGTCCCGCTGCGGTTCCAGGCCGAGACCTTGAGTTCGCCCTGGTAGTCCGAATCGATGAGCCCGACCAAATTGCCGAGGACCAGTCCGTCCCGGTGGCCTCGGCCTGAACGGGGCAGGATGAGCCCTGCCCAGGCGGGATCTCCGATATGGATGGCGAGACCGGTCGGAACGAGCTCCGCCTGGCCGGCATCGAGCGCGAGGGGCTGATCCAGCACGGCCCGGAGATCGAGTCCAGCGGAACCCTCGGTCGCGTAGGCCGGGAGCGGCCACTCGCTGCCGATCCGGGGATCCAGGATGCGCAGGGCGAGGCGGTTCATTGCTGCCCTTCCGCCCGGGCGATGAAGCATTCGTGAATGAGATCGACAAGGTGCGGGGCGAGAAGCGATTTCGGCATTCTTCCGACCGATGCCTGGCCTCCCGGCCAGAGGACCAAAGCCTCGTTGTCCTCGGACTCGAAACCGAGACCGGGACCGACCGGGTTGGCCACGACGACATCGAGCTCCTTCCGTTCGAGCTTGGCACGGGCATGGGCCTCGAGATCATGGGTTTCCGCGGCAAAGCCGACCAGGAAGGGACGGGGACTGCACTGTGCAACCGCCATGAGAATGTCGTCGGTGAGCGCGAGCGGCAGTGGTTGGGGCGTCGCCTCCTTGGAGCGTTTGCGGGCCGAGACCTCGACCGGCCGGAAGTCGGCCACGGCTGCCACCGCGCAGAAGATGGTGCAACCGGGGATCTCGGCCATCACCTGCTCCAACATGTCCCGGCTGGTCTCGACCCGCCGCACGCGGATTCCCCAGGGTTCGGGGAGGGCAGTGGGTCCGCTCACGAGGGTGACCTGGGCACCGGCCTCATGGAAGGCCGTGGCCAGGGCATAGCCCATCCGGCCCGAACTGCGATTGCTGAGGTACCGGACGGGGTCGATCGGCTCACGCGTGGGCCCTGCGGTGAGAAGCACGCGCACTCCTGCCGGAAACCGCCTCCGGCCGATCCGCACCGCCTCGATCCGGGCCAAAAGATCATCCGGTTCGAGTAGCCGTCCCTCGCCCTCCTCCCCACAGGCCTGAAGACCGGCCGCCGGACCCCAGATCCGGACCCCACGGGAGGCCAGCAGTGCCACGTTCGCCTGGGTTGCGGGATGATCCCACATGACCCGGTTCATCGCGGGTGCAACCGCGAGAGGTGCCTGCGAGGCAAGACAGAGCGTCCCCAAAAGATCATCGGCGAGACCGTGCGCCAGGCGGGCCAGGCTGTGGGCGGAGGCCGGTGAGACGAGGATGAGATCGGCCCAGCGGGCGAGCTCGATATGTCCCATCCCGGCTTCCACACCGGCCTCCCAGAGATTGGCCCGCACCGGTCGGCCGGAGACGGCCTGGAAACTCGCAGGACCCACGAAGCGGGTCGCCGCTTCGGTCATGACCACCTGGACCTCATAACCCCGATCGCGCAGCCGCCTCACCAGCTCCAAGCTTTTGTAGGCCGCAATGCCGCCCGTCACACCGAGGAGCAGACGAAAGGGGGATGCCGCCTTAGGGGCAGGGGACTGATCCGTCATCTTATGGCACCCCGTAGCTCATGCTCCGACCTTGGCGGACCCGGGTCCCGCACCGGCTGCAGTTTCGACAAGCCGGGTCTCGATCTTGATCGGGGCATTCAGGATCCGGTGGACCGGACAGGCTCCGGCGATGGCCAGGAGACGTTCGCGTTGGTCGGGGCTGAGCGGCCCCTCGAGAACAATTTCACAGCGGACCGAACTTCCGTCCGCGGGAACCGGGACATAGGACAAGAGATCAACCCGGACCTCGACCCGCTCGAGCGGCCACCCTTTACGTTCCGCATACATCTTCATCGTGATGGCCGTGCAGGCACCCAGACTCGCGACCAGAAGCCGGGTGGGGGTGGGGCCGAGATTGGCTCCCGCCTTGTCTGGCGGCTCATCAGACAGCCAGTGATGATCAAGATCGTCGGTGAGATGCACCGTGTAGGGCACATCGCCAAGATGGGCAACGATGCTTGCGGTCTCTGTCATGGATCCTCCGGACCGGAGGTGAACCGAACCCGGAACTCACGACCGGCGGTCCATCATAGCAGAGCCATTCCGCCCACTCCCGCCGGGTGACCCCTCTGGGTGGACTTGGGGAAAACCGCCCGACCTTGATCCCGCAATCCCGCCCACGTTATAATCACCGGTCCCCGAGAGGATCGGCCAGCATGTCCCGTATCTGTGAAATGACCGGCAAGGGGCCGCTCGTCGGCAACCGGGTCTCCCACGCCAACAACCGGAAACGCCGTCGTTTCCTTCCCAACCTCCACAGCCATCGTTTCTGGGTGGAAAGCGAGAAACGCTACGTGACCCTGCGCCTGTCGAACCACGGGCTCCGGATCGTGAATCGCATCGGGATCGAGGCCGCGTTGGCGCGGATCCGCTCCCGCGAATCGAACTAGGACCGGAGCGACCTCATGCGCGAAAAAATCAAGCTGGTCTCGAGCGCCGAAACCGGGCATTTCTACGTCACGACCAAGAACAAGCGTCTGCACGCAGACAAGTTCCAGGTCCGCAAGTTCGACCCGGTGGCCAAAAAGCACGTCCTCTACACGGAAGCCAAGCTCAAGTAAACGCGCGGTCTCGGTGAAGACTCACTTCGCCTGATCCCCCGGGCCCGCCCAGGGGCCGGTGTTTTCGCGATCAGCCGCCTGCAGCCTGTGTCAGGCTTGGGCCGGCCGGTTGCTCGAGGAGCAGATGGACCCGTTCGGAGAAGTGCTCAAGCTGGCGCACCCCGCTCGTCCGCGCCTCCCCCAGCCATTCGCGCAGCTCTTCCAGGCGCTGTGCGGCATGAGCCCCGCTTTCCCACACCTGCCCGAGACGCACGCGAAACTCGTAGACCGTCCGCAGAACCGGCTGGCTCTCCAGGACGGACTCAAGGGTGGCCCGATCCTCGGCTGACTCGCCGAGCAGCTTGGGTGACAACCAGAAAAGCCGACGGCAGCGGCGGCTCGGCCGGAAACCATCACGACGGACTTTCTGCCACGTCGGCTGGAGCACTTCCTTGAGGTACCGGCTCATGAGATGGGCCCGGTATCCCATGAGATCCTGCAGACTCACCGACTGCCCGTCGGTCGCAGCCAGGCGCTCGATCCGGGCAAGCCGCAACATCGAGAGGATCCGGAGGTACAGCCAGCCGAGGTCGAACTCCCCCTGACGCTGGCTGAAGCGGGCCGAACCCGGAAAGGCATGGTGGTTGTTGTGGAGTTCCTCACCTCCGCAGACGAGACCCCAGGGCACGATGTTGTGCGAGAGGTCCGGCGTATCGAAGTTGCGGTACCCCACCGCGTGGCCCAAGCCGTTGACCACACCGGCCGCGAGCACCGGGATCCCCATCATCTGGACGGCCCAGAGCGTGAGTCCGAGCGGTCCGAACAGAAGCACCTCGAGGCCCATGAACAAAAGAATGCCGGCGATATTGGCCGGGCCGGCATACACCCACCGTTCGAGCCAGTCGTCGGGGGTCCCCTGTCCGTAGGTTCTCAGCGTATCCGGATCCTCGGCCGCCCGGCGGTAGAGCCCGACCCCCCCGAACAACACGGCCCGGAGTCCGAACAGGCGCGGACTGTGGGGATCGCCTTCGTGATCCACCGTGGTGTGGTGACGCCGGTGCACCGCAACCCATTCCCGGGTCACGGTCGCTGTGGTGAGCCACAGCCAGAAGCGGCAGAAATGGCGGATCACCGGGTGGAGCTTCACGGCCCGGTGCGTCTGGTCACGATGCAGGTATAAGGAGACCGCAACCACCGTGAGGTGGAGGGTCACGAGCCAGACCGCGATCAATGCCCAGAGGGGCCAGTCGAGAAGACCATGGATCAAAAACGCGTTCAATGGCTGAAGCCTCGCTGGGAATGCGCTAAAATCCAACCGCATTATACGCAATCGGGAAGCGATCCGGGATGCGGAACCAAACCCTCGGATCCCGGTCCCTATGCTGATCCAGAAATTCACGGGAGTCGCCCGTCAATGGCCGAAAACCTGATTGATGCCCACAATCTCAGCCGTTCCTTTGGCGGCCGTGCGGCCGTCCGGAATCTCGACCTCACGCTCGAACGGGGAGAAATCCTGGGGTTCCTCGGCCTGAACGGGGCCGGCAAGAGCACCACCCTGAGAATGCTGGCCGGGACATTGGCCCCGAGCGCCGGCCGGATTACCATCGCCGGCATCGATCTCCTAAACGCGCCCAAGTCCGCCAAGCGCAAGCTCGGTTACCTGCCCGAACAGCCTCCGCTTCACCCGGAACTCACCGTCTCCGAGTATCTCCGCTTCTGCGCCGAAATCCACGGCGTCCCCCGACCCCGGATCCGGCATGCGGTTCAGGCCGCCCAGGAAAAAACCGGCCTGACCGGCGTGGAACGACGCCTCATCCGGAATCTCTCGAAAGGCTACCAGCAGCGGGTCGGAATCGCCCAGGCCATCCTCCATGACCCCGAGGTGCTGCTCTTGGACGAACCGACAGTCGGACTCGACCCGGCCCAGATCCAGGACATCCGCACGCTGATCCGTTCGCTCGGTGAGGCCCACAGCGTGATCTTCTCGAGCCATCTCCTGGCCGAGGTCCAGAGCCTGGCCACCCGGGTCATCATCATCCACGAGGGACAGCTGGCCTGGTCACGGCCCCTCACCGCCCTTCCCTCCGACCGTCCGGCCGCATCCTACCGGACAGGTCTCCGCAAGGCACCCTCCCCCGAGCGGATGGTCGCGCAAACGGGTGCCCGGGAAATCACGCCGCTCGAGGGCGGATGGTTCCGGATCGCACCGCCCCAAGACGCAGCGGGGGACTTCCCCGAGCGCTTTCTCGAGCAGGCGGTTCGTGAGGGATGGGCGCCCTTCGGACTCGTCGCGGAGGAGACCAGCCTCGAGACGATTTTTCTCGAACTCACCCGCGGGGTAACCCCGAACGCGATGGAGTCCACCCCATGATCCGTGCGCTCGCCAAACGCGAACTTCGCTCACTCTTCGCCTCGCCCCTGGCATGGGTGGTCCTGGCGGTCGTGACGCTCATCCTCGGCTGGATCTTCCTCCTCCAGGTGGATTTGTTCCTGAGAATCATGCCCCGGCTCGCCCTCTACCGTCATGGCGCGGGGGTGACGGCGCTCGTCGTGATGCCGCTCTTCCACAGCGCCATCGTGATCCTTCTGCTCGTGATCCCCCTCCTCACGATGCGGCTCGTGAGCGAGGAGCGCCGGCAGAAGACCCTCGAACTGCTCTATGCAGCCCCGCTGAGCACCCTTGATCTCGTCTGCGGCAAATACCTGGGCATCCTGGCCTTCCTGGGCACCCTCCTCTTCCTGATCTTCCTCATGCCGCTGTCTTTGGAGCTCGGCACCCATCTCGACTGGGGACTCGTGGCCGCAGGACTCCTCGGACTCTTCCTTGTCATGGCCGCCTTTGCCGCCGCCGGACTGTACCTGTCGAGCCTGACCGAACAGCCGATCGTGGCCGCCATCTCGACCTTTGGCCTGCTCCTTTTCCTCTGGATCATCGCCTGGGCCGCGAAGGGTCACGGCCCGGGCAGCCACATCCTGCGTTATGCCTCTCTCCTCGACCACTTCTCGGCCTTCGGCCGCGGCGAGATCCGGGTGAGCGATATCGCCTATTACCTCATCTTCACGCTCGTTTTTCTGGTCATGACCGGCCGGCGGTTCGACGCCGACCACCTGGAGCACTGAGATGCCTCCCTTCGAGATCAACCGTCGCTCCCGCCGCTGGCTCAGGATCCAGGGAATCGCCTTCGTGATCCTCCTGCTCGCGGCCGCGGGCCTGGCCTTTTGGCTGACCGACCGGATCTCGCTCTCCTGGGACTGGACGGCAATGGGGCGCAACAGCCTGACCCGGGCCAGCCGCCGGATCACCCGGACACTCGACCATCCCGTCCGAGTGGATGCCTTCGTGCGCACCGAAGATCCGGTGAGGGCCGCGATCAGCCACCTCGTCAACCGCTACCGCCGGGTCAACCCCCGGATCCAGCTCGACTTCATCAATCCGGATATCCACCTGAACCAGGTCCGGCGCTATGGCATCACGGCGGACGGCGAACTCGTCATCCGTTATCAGGGTCGCAGGCAAACCCTGACGACGCTCGGCCAGCAGTCCTTCACGGATGCCTTGTTCCGGCTCACGCGCAGCCAGAACCTGGACGTCGAATTCGTGACCGGCAACGGCGAGCCATCCTTGAACGGGGGCGGTCCTGCGGATCTCCGGGCCCTGAATCAGGCGCTGGGACGCGAGGGCTTCAAGACCCGGACCCTCAATCTCGCGACCACGGTCATCCCGAAAAAAACCGCGCTCCTCGTCCTGGATGACCCCACCGCGCGCCTGTTGGCCCCCGAGGTTGCGACCCTGGTCCGTGCGGTCAAAGCCGGCCAGACCCTCCTCTGGCTCAACCCGCCCGGGCGCCTCCACGGACTCGCCCCCCTCGCCCGTACCCTGGGCATCCGTTTCCTGCCGGGAACGATCGTGGATGCCGAATCCCGCCTCTTTGGGATCTCGAATCCCACCTGGCTCGTCCTTACGCACTATCCGATCAATCCGGTGACCGAGAGCCTCCGCGTCGAGACCCTGTTCCCGGACACCGGGGCACTTGCCCGCCGTCCCGATACCCCCTGGTCGCAGGAAGCCCTTCTTGAAAGCCGTCCACTGCCCGTGAGCTGGCTCGCCCAGGGTCCGCTCACCGGAACCCTCATGTATGACCCCAAACAGAAAGACCGGCCCGGACCCTTGCCCATCGGCTTTCTCCTGAACCCGGCTCCGTCCGGGAAGACCGCGACCCAGCGAGCGGCCGTCCTGGCAACGAACGAGTTTCTGGCCAATGCCTTTCTCAACGAGGGCGGAAACCTGACCTTCAGCCTCAACCTCTTCAACTGGCTCACCAGTCAGAATGCCGCGCTCCAGCTCCACGAACCGGAATCCCCCGACCGCACACTCGTCCTGACTCCCTTCGAAGAAGGCCTGCTCGGGGCGGGTTTCCTGATCGGTCTTCCCCTCCTCCTCTTTGCCGCGGGGATCGCCTACTGGGTCCGCCGACGGCGGCGTTGATCCGTGCAGAAAAGATTCTGGCTCAATATGCTACTGGCCCTGGTCGTCCTGGGGCTCACCCTGGCCGTGATCTTCGGAGTCACGCGCCACCGGAAGCCGGCTTTCCCCACGCTCCTCGCGATCTCTCCGGAAGCCGTCCGGCGATTTGCCTACGGGCGCCCCCACCATCCCGTTGTGGTCTTCCGCAAGATCGGAAAACAATGGTGGCTCATTCATCCCTTCCGGGCGCGGGCACAAAACCTGGAACTCGTTTCTTTGATCGATGAACTCGACGAGCCCATCCGGCATCGCTATCCCGTCTCGCGGATCCCGCCCGCCCGGGTGGGGCTCGCCCCTCCCCGGCTCACGCTCTGGGTCAATCACGACCGGCTCGCCTTTGGCCGGACCGATCCCGTGGGCGACCGGCGCTACATCGAAGCCGGCCCCTGGATCGACCTCGTCCGTGACGTGCTCTACTACCGGCTGGCCGGCAACTTCTACACACTCCTCTCGACCCGCCTCCTGCCCGGAGGCTCCCATCTCACGGAACTGAAGCTGCCCCAGGTCACCTTCCGGCGGAATGCCAAAGGCGGCTGGATCCTCACTCCGCCGAGATCCCAGGTAAGTTCCGGCATGATCGCCCGCCTCATCCGGCATTGGACCTATGCCAGCGCCTTGAGCGTAGGCCCGCCCGGCCGGATCAAATCGCTGGGCCGGGTGAGTCTCCGCCTGGCCGGGGTGCCGGAAGCCCTGTCCTATGTCCTCGCATCCGATTCATTCGGCGTGGCCCTGGTCGGCCACAACCCGCCGCTCCGCTGGGTCTTTCCCCACCTCATCGCGAGAAAAATGCTCCACCTCTCGGCCAACCGAAGGCCACCCCATGCCCGAGCTCCCCGAAGTTGAAACGATTCGGCGATTCCTCGGGCCTGCGATCCAGGGATGCCGCATCCGTTCCCTCGAGGTCTGGCAACCCCGCCTGCGCTATCCGGTTCCCGGGAATCTGGCACGAGAGGTTTCCGGTCAACGCATCACGGAACTGACCCGCCGGGCCAAGTACCTGATCTTCCACTTGGAGGACCAGAACTGGCTTCTCGTCCATCTCGGCATGTCCGGAAGACTCCGTCTCATCGAGCCGGGTGAGGCCCGTGGTCCGCATGACCATTGGGAAATCCGCCTCACCGGTGACCGGACCCTCCGCCTCCATGATCCCCGCCGGTTCAGCCTTTTACTCAAAGGCCAAGGCCACCCGGATCTCCACCCGCTGCTTTCCGCGCTGGGCCCGGAACCCTTGTCACCCGGCTTTGGGGGGCCGGAATGGATCCGTGCGCTCAAGGCCCGGAAGTCCGCGGTCAAGTCACTCCTCCTCGACGGTCGCCTGGTCGCCGGAGTCGGCAACATTTATGCCAGCGAAGCCCTCTTCCGGGCCGGCATCGATCCCCGGCGTTCCGGGAGCCGGATCGGGACCGCCCGTGCACAGGCGCTCGTCACGGCCATCCGATCGGTCCTCGAAGAGGCACTCGAGGCCGGCGGCAGCACACTCCGGGATTACCGCCATCCCAACGGCGATCCCGGCGGCTTCCGGGTCCGCTGGCGAGTCTACGGTCGCGAGGGTGAACCCTGTCCGGACTGCGGACAGACGGTCCGCCGCATCCGGATCGGGCAACGCTCAAGCTTCTTCTGTCCCTCCTGCCAGCACTGAAAACGAGCCCGGGTAACCACGCTTCGAAGACCTGATTGAGGTCGTATGGGCATAGTTCAATGGGCTACCACAGCAGACAGAACGTTTGATCATCGTCAGGGAATTTATCCAAATCAACGCTGTTGGAGGATCACGGGCACGATCCGTGGCCGCAGATTATCAGTTGTGCAAAGCTTTCAATAATTTCACCAGATCCACAACAGCGGTAAAGGGCCCGTCAGAGTAGGCCGTATGGATTCTCGCCAGTCTTTCGGCACGCCCAATGGCATTCGGGCAAATGCTTTCTAGTGATTTCGAACGCGTTGTTGATCCCCTTCTCATAGCTTGGGATGTGCCGCTTCAGACGTTGAATCACGTCACGGCGGCTCTGTGAACTGTGTATGTCCTCAAAGTGGAGCAGCAGCCACAGCTCAAAACATGGCACCGAGGCAATGGCCTGGAAAATGACACTCTGCCGTGCGTCATTCCTGAGCTTGCGATCCAGCGATTTAGCCTTGTCCAGGGCATTGGAATATCTCCGGTGATCATCTCGATCAAACACTGCATAGACCTGTTCGAACGCCCGCGGCTGGATTTTCTTGTGCGGATCACCCTTCTCGAACAAATGCTGGGCGTACTGCACCACCTGAATCGGCTCAGTGCCCAATTCACTGGGCCTGACTACTACATGGGCTGTGTGCAGGCGGTAGGTACTGCGGATCTCTTTAAAGTAGTTCGGTTCCGTTTTACTGCCTTCAGAGACAATCAAGATGCGATCGTAGCTCGCACGCCGTCCACACTTGCGCTCCAACTGCTTTTTCTGGCGTACCGAAGGAGCATTGTCCTGAGCCATCAGGATTTCTGCCACAGGGTGGCGTTGAGAAAAGGCACACCCCCGTAGCGCCCCAGCAGGTAGCCACGCTCCAGCGCTTCGTTCTTGCGCGGGCTGAATTCAGACAGGGCCACCAGGCGGGAGGCCTGATCGCGGTCTTTCTCGACGATCCAGATCTGATCGCGCCTCAGCAGATTCGGTGCATCCAACAGCGAGGTGTCGTGTGTGGTAAAAACCAGCTGCGCACCGCCAGTGTTGATGTCTGGACTATGAAACAGACCAACCAGCTCACGCACTACCAAGGTGTGCAGACTGGTGTCGAGCTCGTCGATGACCAACGTGAACCCCTGCCTCAGGATGTCCAGCATGGGCGAGGCGAGGAACAACAAAATGCGCGTACCATTGGACTCGTCTTCCATCTCAAAGACGGCCTTGCCCTGCTCGGTGACGTGGTGGAAACGGAGCCGTTGCTCTTCTATTTCCTCCATGCCCATCTCGGTTTTATCCGCGACTAGATCGAAGTGCAGCCTTTTAAAAGGCACTTTTCGGCTTTCCAGCTCTATATCAGTAATGCTGATGTCAGCAGCGGACAGAAAGTTAGAGATTTCTTTTCGCTCAGCAGCTTGTTTGAGCCTTTGAATGGACGCTTGCGGATTGAGCGTTGCTCGCTCGTTGAAGATGACAAGGCGATTGACGAACCAGTCGAACACCGGACGTAAAGCCTCGCTGGAGAGCTGCACGGCCATCGACAGAAACAGCGAATTTGGGCGAGTGGCACCCTCCCACAGATTCTTTGGCCCCTTGAGCCCGGGGCCGAATTCATAAACATCCTTTGCGGTCTCAACATCGTAGTGACGAGTGAACCAGCGTTGCGGCTTGAAGGTCTTGTAGACCAACAGGTGCTCACCCACGATGCGCTCCGCCGTCACGGCAAAGCCGTACTGGTAACGCACCCCGTCCAGAAGAAAAGTGACTTCGCACTCGCAGGGCTGGTTGGAAGATTTGGCATCGAGGCGAAAAGGTTGTACGGCAAGGGCCTGACCGGGCTGGATCGATCTTGCCGATTCGACCACCATGTGTCGCATGTCCTGCAGCGCCTTGATGAGATTGGATTTGCCGCTCGCGTTGGCCCCATAGATCACGGCGCTGCGCAGAAGGAAGGGAACAGCGCTGATGTCGGTCACCACGACGTTCGTGTCCCGCAGGGTTTTGTCCTTGGACGCAACAAGACTGAGCACCTGCTCATCACGCAGGCTGCGGTAGTTCTTGACGCGGAATTCGACCAACATATGATTCACCCATAAAAACTAAAATATATCGATATTATGCATAATCTACGTAAAAATGCAATTTATTTTGCAGACCATTTCCAAATCAGAACGGCGAGCGGACAGTTTTTCCAATAAAGTCAAATCACAGGTGGCACGCCACCGCCACTGAACCTGCCCGTTAAACCCTAGAAGAGACGGACGGTATAGGGCGTTTTTCAGGCCCTCAAATCCGACCCCCAAACCATCGGACCGCTTGATGAGGCGAGAGGGCAAAGATGGAACAGAGCACTGGGCCTGTCCTTCGTTACCCGCAGCAAACGAAGCTCAAATCAGGCCACGGTGAAAGCCTATAAAAAAACCGGCGGGTTGCCCCGCCGGTCTCGTTTTTGATTGGAAGAGCGCGATTATTTCTTATGCCAGGCTTTTTTCTTGGAAACACCCCACGACCACGACAACACCCCCAGCTTGCTCAAGGTCGCCTTGTTGAGGTGGCCGGTCGCCTTGAGTCCATGGCTCATCTGGAACGAGCGGATGGCCGTCATGGTCTTGGGACCCCACATGCCGTCCGCCTTGAGATGGGCACCCGAATGATTGAGTGCCTGCTGGACCTTCATGAGCCAGGCACGATGCTTGGCCTGGTAACTATCAACGATCGTCATTTTGTGATGCATCATCGGCTGCGTCACGGGTTTGGGTGACATCGGCTTCGACGGGCTGCCGGATGCCAGCGCCGCAGGAGCCAGGATCATCACACCCAGCACAGCACCCAGTACGAAAGATTTCTGCAACATGAGAAACACACCTCCACAGTTATAATATGAGCCGGAAACTGATCGGCCCGTATTTTTATCATACGCGCGTCGTTCAGAGCCAGCAAGGATTTCCACCGCGACTCGAGGCCGTTTTACCCTCAAGTTTCAATCACCTCGGGGCGCCCCCCCGGTGGAGGAGAGAGGACAAGGTGCCCCACAGTTCGTCTTGACAACGCAACGGCAGGGAAAAATGTCCTTGATTCTCAATGAGTCTCACCTCCGCCTCCTGTATGCCAGACGCAAAATCCAAAACTCGGTCCGAAGGCACGATCCGGTCCATGCAACCATGGAAGACCCAGAGGGGGCTCTTTTTTTGTGGCGGGCCGGAATAAGGCCAGGGTGAAAGATAGCGCGCGAGGTCCTGGACCAGTCCCTGCCCCCCGCCACTCAAGGCAGTGTGCCAGGACTGTTCAAGCAGGGAACGGATTTGGGGATCCGCGAGAACCTTCCGGTCACAATCGTCGACCTGGCGGTAAACTCGACGCCACAGCCAGGCGGGTTCGGCCCGGATGCGCTTTGCGATCCAGTCCGCTTCACGCGCCACCAGGCGGGGGAAACTCCGGAGCAGAATGGCGTGGGCCCGCATGAGGAATGGCAGCCGACGATAATCCAGGGGCCCTGTCACGGGCGGGAATCCGCACAGGATGAGTGTGAAGGCCAGATGGGAACTGGCCTCATGGTGCTGGGCATAAGCGTAGGGGGCGCCTCCTGAGACCGCGAGCACCCCATAGCGCAAAAAGCCCAGGGTCTCGATGAGATTTCTCTGAAAGGCCGGCCAGTCCGCAAGCGCGAGTTCCGGACGACCCGGAGAAGCCCCGTATCCGGGCCGGTCGAGTGCATAGAGTGAAAACCCGCCCCGCCGGCCCACCGCTTCGGCCAGACGGGCCTCGTGGTGGGAACCGGGATATCCGTGAAGGTAAAGAACCGGGAAACCATCCGGGTCGCCATAACGCACCACCCGGACCGGCTCCGTGATCACAACGAAGCCATCCTTCAGGGACGGATCCGGCACGCTCAGCGGGAGAAGATCCTCTCGCCCAGAGGGGTCAACACACGACCTCTGGCCCGCATCGAGAGATGCGGAATCCGGGGTGAGGACGGCGGTGGAGCCAGACGCGGGGGCAGAGGCGGAGGTGCGTGTGGGAGTCCCGGCGGAGGCCCGTGTGGAAACCCCGGCGGAGGCCCTCCCGGGGGAGGCCCTCCCGGGGGAGACCCTCCCGGCGGAGGCCCTCCCGGCGGAGGCCCCCCGGGCGGAGGCCCCCCGGGCGGAGGCCCCCCGGGCGGAGGCCCCGGCGGGGGTGGCGATTGCGGTGACTCCGGTTCAGGCCCGGTATAGTAGTAGGGCGGGTAAAACCCGCCATACCCCCCGTAGTAGCCATAGCCCTGATAAGTTGAGGGATAGCCGTAGCTGCCGTAAGTTTCGTAGTAGCCCGAAGGATAGACGCCCATGGACGTTCCGTAGGGTGCAGTCATGGTACATCCCGCAAGGAAGGCCGTGACTACCATGACTGGAATCAGGAAGCGAAGTGTCTTCATCATCTATCCCACCGGGTCCAGCATAACAGAAAGACGCCGAGGGAACCTCCCACCGAGCTTTTGCTATGATCGACCGCCACTCACCCGTATCGCAGGCGGGATGTCCGTCAAGCTGCCATCAAACGTGCCCGGTGCTGCGGGTGCGAGAACACCCGGTCCATGACCGCCTCTCTGCCAAAACGCGCTGACCTCCTGGTTGTGGGCGGAGGCGCAGCCGGACTTTCGGCGGCCTCCATCGCCGCACGCGCCGGGTCCCGGGTCATTCTGATCGAGCGTCACCGGCTGGGGGGCGATTGCCTGTACACGGGATGCATTCCCAGCAAAACACTCCTTCGCGCCGCCGCCCTGGCACACGCCCAAAGACAGGGGGGGGCTTATGGCATCGCCCCCCACGAACCGGTCGTCGATTTCACTGCCTTGAGGGAGCATCTCAACCGGGTGATCCAGAGGATCGAGCCCGAAGACTCGGAAACGAGATACCGGTCACTCGGGGTCACGATCGTGCGGGGAGAAGCCCGGGTCGAGGCCGATTTGAGCCTCCGGGTGGACGGGACCCGTCTCACCGGACGCAGCCTCGTCATAGCGACCGGTGCCTCACCCCGCCTGCCCGATCTCACCGGACTCACCGGCACTCCCTGGTTCACAAGTGAAACGCTATGGGATTTGAGGAAGCTGCCTTGTGATCTGGTCATTCTCGGTGGCGGCCCGCTCGGCTGCGAGATCGGTCAGGCCTACCGTCGTCTCGGCAGCCGGGTCACGATCGTGGAATCGGCATCCCGTCTCCTCGGCAACGAACCCGAAGCAATTTCAAAGTCACTCACCACCGCCCTCCGCGAGGAAGGCCTCAAGATCCTCACGGATCGCCGTGCCCTCGGGATCGAGCAGGCGGGCGGACGATTCGAGCTCCTCTTGGAACATGAGAACGGCAATCCGGAATGGCTTCCCTTCGATGCCCTGCTCATCGCCGTGGGACGGCGCGCACGAACCGGCGGCCTCGAGGCGCTCGAACTTGCCCAGGAACCCTCCGGGCGCATTAAAGCCGATGCCTTCCTGCGCACCTCCCGGACGGGTTGCTATGCTGCCGGAGATGTGACCAGCCCGCTCGAGTTCACCCACGTCGCCGGTCAACAGGGCGCCTATGCCGCCCTGAACGCACTGTTCCGCCCCCTCCTCCGCCTGCGCTGGGCCACGAGTCCCATCCCCCGCGTCACCTACACGGACCCGGAGGTTGCCTCCGTGGGGACGGAAACGAATGGAGAGGTCGTGGAGAGCCTCGAAATTCCCCTGGCCGAGATCAACCGTGCCGTGACCGACGGGGTCGCTCACGGCGTCGCACATGTCGGGATCGACCGACGGGGACGCCTGGTCTCGGCCTCCCTCTGCATGCCGCATGCGGGTGAAAACATCGGGCTCGTGGCGCTTGCCATGCGCGAACGCTTCTCGCTCTCGCGGCTGCTCAGCCTGATCCAGCCCTACCCGACCTATGCGGAGATGAACCGCCGGATGGCCACCCGCTGGCGGGAACGTCACATGGGATCCACTTCCCGGCGGTTCGCGAGGGCGCTGCTCGGCCTGCTCCGCGCCCTCGACTGAAGCGGTCCCTAGTGGCCGATGTGCGCCCCCGGTCCCGCAAGATCCTCGGGCTTCGATGCACCGAGGAAATCGCCCTTGCCGATCTCGATCCCATGGTGACGGAGGATGGCGTAGGCGGTGGTCAGATGAAAGTAGAAGTTGGGATAGGCAAAATGGAGGAGATAGGGCAGGCCCACAAGCTCGGCCGTATGATCACGGACCGGCAGGTGTATCCGTCGGTCCTCCGCCCCCTCGAAATCCTGCTTCTTGAGCGTCCCCAGGAAGGCCACCGTGCGTCCGATCCGCTCGTCGATCTCGGCGAAGGTGGTCTCCTTGTCCTCATATCGCGGCGGCTCCCCGCCCGCCAGCCGGGCTGCACACCCCTTTGCCTGATCGGTTGCGATCTGCACCTGGCGGACAAGCGGAAACATATCGGGAGCGAGCCGGGCCTGGACCAGGACCGCCGGATCGATTTTCCGGGCCTCGGCCTGTGCCAGGGCTTTCTTCAGGATCTGTCTCAGGTTGTTGAGCTTGTGCGAAAAAACCGGAACCGAAAGATCGTAGAGGGAGGAGGACATGGGCGGGCACCTCTGGGGGCTGGGGGTGGGAAAATCTCGGGGGTTAGGATACCGAAAGCCGGGCAACTTGTCCGGGGGTCCGGGCGGACCCGGGCCCTTTGCCCCCCAGGATCCCGCAACCCGAATCCGTGGCCTCCCGGTAAACCTTCTTGGATGCGGCCCGGCGGAGATCTGACCTATACTCCATCGCTTGAATCCCCCGAGGAGGAGAGAGGCCATGCCCCAGAATCTCCATTCTCTTCCGACTTCAGCTTTCATGGCCGCCGCCTTGGGCGTCTCTGCCATCGCCGCCCCCCATCACCCCACGCGGCCCTCCCGACCCGTCCCCCTCCCCTTCCATGTTTTCACCTATCACGACAACAACCCGAGAACGGGAGCCGACCTGCAGGAAACCCGGCTCACCCCAGAAGACGTCAACGTCCGGAGTTTCGGGAAGGTCGGTTTTTTCCCAACCGATGGCAAGGTTGATGCAGAACCCCTCTACGATCCCTCGGTTTGGATCAACGGCCGGAGTCAACCGGTCCTTTATGTGGCGACCGAGGAGGACCGTCTCTACGCTTTTAACGCGGTGAACGGCCAGATCCTCTGGAGGGACATCCTGCTCAAGCCGGGCGAGACCCCGAGCGGACCACGCGACTGCAACCAGGTGACTCCGGTGATCGGCATCACCTCGACTCCCGTGATCGACCCGCGCGTGGGCCCTCACGGTACCCTCTTCGCGGTTGCCATGTCGAAAAACCGGGAGGGGAGACACGAGCAGCGCTTGTATGCCCTGGATCTGGCCACCGGGGCCGAACGCGCAGGCGGACCCGTCACGATCCGGGCGAGCTTTCCGGGGAACGGCGCAGGCAGCGTGGACGGCCGGGTGATCTTCAATCCGGCCCAGTACAAGGAGCGAGCCGGACTCCTGCTCCTCCAGGGCGTGGTCTACACCAGCTGGGCCTCCCACTGTGACCATCCTCCCTACACCGGCTGGGTGATCGGCTACCGGGCGCGGACCCTCGGGCAGGACGGGGTGATCGATGTCACCCCGAACGGCAATGACGGCGGGATCTGGTCCTCGGGCGCGGGACCGGCGGCCGGACCGGGCGGCCACATCTATTTTCTCGACGGCAACGGCAGCTTCGATCCGCGTCTCGATCGCCGGGGATTTCCCCGGGACCATGATTTCGGCAACGCCTTCATCCGGCTCACGGCCCGGAACGGACAGCTCGTCGTGAGTGACTACTTCAACATGGACAACACCCGTGCCGAATCCCGAGCCGACCAGGATCTCGGATCCGGTGGGGCGCTCGTCCTGCCGGTCCTCCGGGACCGCCGCGGCCAACCGGTCGAGCTCGCTCTGGGAGCCGGCAAGGACGGCATCCTCTACGTCGTGAACCGCAGGCACATGGGTCATTTCAGTCCACGGGCCAACCGGATCTTCCAGGAAATTCCCCATGCGCTTCATGGCCCCGAGTTCGGCATGCCGGCCTATTTCGACCATTGGGTCTATTTTGGCGCGGTAGGTCAGCCGCTTCGCGCCTTCCGCATCCATGACGCCCATCTCTCCGAGCAGGCGGTCTCCCGGAGCCGTAACCGTTTCGTCTACCCCGGGACCACGCCGAGCATCTCGGCCGATGGCCGTCGGCACGGCATCGTCTGGGCGGTCGAAAACACCCACCCGGCGGTCCTTTATGCCTATCGGGCGGATGATCTCCATGACCTTCTCTACAGCAGCCGGCAGGCCGGTGGACGCGACGCGTTCGGTCCGGGCAACAAGTTCATCACGCCCCTGATCGCCCACGGACGGGTTTACATCGGCACCCGGGACGGGGTGGCCGTCTTCGGACTGCTGAACCGGTAGGCCACAATCGGGTGCATCGGGTGCGCTCCACCCGATGCCCGAACACGGAAACCTCATCCGGTCATGGCCCCTTCCTGCCTCCCGGGGGACTTGACAGGCATGGCCAAATACTGTTATGGATACCGTGCAATAAAAAAGGCGATAGATACGGAAGTAGAAATCAGTCACACCAAGGCGACGCAATGCGCCTTGACCATTAACAAGTAATCGTTCTGGAGGTCATGTGAAAATCCATACGAAACAGATCTATCCGCTCATGGCGGGACTTGCCTTGATGATGTTCACCGGATCCGCCATCGCCGCACCGCCCTCCGCGGTGCACGCGAATGCAGCCGGTGGGGTCCGGTTCCTCGAGGCGGGCCAACCGCCGGTCGTCATTTACCCGCTGGTCGGAAACGCAGAGCGGGCGCGAGCAGCGCAGAAAAAGAGTGGCACGAGCGGCGGCAACCTGTACTACCACGGTGGAACCGGGGGCATCGGGGTTGAAACTGCACCACACATTTACATTGTCTTTTGGGGATCCCAGTGGATCAACAATGACCCCAGCGGGGAAGCCGCCATTCTCGAATCCTTGATGGGCAGCATCGGTGGCAGCTCCTGGCTGAATACCGTAACCCAGTATTGTCAGGGCGTGGCCAGCGGCACCGTCTTCTGTAACGGTGCAGGCACCCCGGCGGGCAACCAGCCGAACATGCTCGTGTCCTACTGGTACGACAGCGCCAAGGCAGCCCCCCGACATCCGACGCAGTCTGCGATCGCGGCCGAAGCGGTCCGGGCAGCCCAGTATTTCGGGAACACAGCGGCTGGAAGCAACGTCACCACCCAGTATGTGATTGCAACTGCGACCGGCAACAACTCGACTGGTTTCGGCAAGCAATACTGCGCCTACCACAGCTCAACCAGTTCGGCTTATGGCGACGTGGCCTACACCAACCTGCCCTATATTACAAATGCGGGCGCGAGCTGCGGTGCCAACTTCAATGGCTTGGGCCCCGATGCCGGCATCACCATTGTGGGCGGACACGAAGCGGCGGAAACCGTCACGGATCAGTTCCCGAGTGGCGGTTGGCTCGACTCCAGCGGTTCCGAGATCGGTGACAAATGTGCCTGGATCTCCTCGGGCCAGGGTGCGTCGGCCGACGTGACGTTTCCGGATGGCACCACCTTCCCGATGCAGTCCCTGTGGAGCAACGCGTTCAACAGCGGCAGCGGTGGCTGCGTAATGTCCTACTGACGGTTATCGGCCCCGTCATCGCCGGCAATGCCTCTGGCATTGCCGGCGATTCTTTTTGAACCCCCCCGAAGATGCGATACGAGAGCCCCTCTTCTGGACATGCGTCACGATCACACGGGTACCGTCATGCCAACCGCGGCTTTTGTATCATGTCCCGGATCGGGAGACTTTCATGACCCAGCGCCCGCCCCGTTCCCAACCGCAGGATCTGGTC